>CAYUVF010000124.1:0-2513 GCA_964448045.1 uncultured Rhodothermales bacterium | reverse complement strand
CCGATCTGCCGACGCTCGCCAACATCTCCCTGTGGAACGGCGCGAAGGGGGCGGAAAAGTAGTGCGGCAGGTACGTACGGCACCAGGCGGGGAACCGCTGGCCGCGCCGGCGCGCGGCGGCGGCGTCCGAAACGTCATCGAACGGCCGCGCCTGCTCGGCGAGGGCCGCCATGATCGCCTGACGCGAGACGTCGTGTTTCCGGGACCATTTCACGTCGTCAGCTCCCTGATCCTCTCGCGGTATCGGTTGACCAACCGCAGCTCACGGATGGCGGCGGCGTAGTCGTCGGCGGCCGCCTGGACCTGGTCGGGATCGACCTCGGCCAGGGGCGTGAGGCCGCTGGCCAGCCGGCCGAGGGTCTCGGCGGCGCTGGTAGCGCGGGCCTCCGCATCCTCCGCCTCTGCGCGGAGTTGTGTCAACAGCCTGAGTGCGTCGTTACTCACGGTGTTTCTCCTCGCAGACGTCCCGGGTGACAAATCTATCTCGGTCCTCGCGGAGTTGCGCGCGGACGTTCCGGATTTCGCCGAGCACCGCCTCTAATTTCGTATCAAGGATCGGGACATGGCGGACGCGTGGCTTGCCGTTTTCCAGGCTGCGCTCGTGCTCCTCCAGCCGGCTCTCGACGCTCTGCCGCCACGCGCCCAGCCGGAACGCCACGGTCCAGCCGCCGACAAATCCGCCCGCGAGCCCGCTCAGTGCGCTCGCGACGAGTATGGCCCAGTCCATCATGATCTCTCCCGTCTGAGATGGAGCATGTACGCGTCTATGGTGCGTCGCACCGCGGCCAAATCCTCAGGCTCGGCGTGGTCGCGGACGTGCTCGGCGTATCCCGCCAGGACGCCGAGGATCGTGGAGACGTCACCGACCTCGGCGCGGATCGAATCGATGACCCGCTGCAGCTTGTGCAGTGCGTCGGCCCAGTGGCCGGGTTCCATTTCCGCGTCGACCAGGCTCTGGCGGCGGGCCTCCAGCTTGCCGAGCAGCGCGTACGGGTCCTTCCGCCGGCGCTCGTCGCGCTGGCGGTCCCAGTCGACGCCGGCGTCTCGGTCCTCACGGCGCCAGCGCACGACGGTGCGCTCGCTGCGGTCGAGGGCGTCGGCGATCTCGGCCACGCTCGCCCCGCGCAAGTAGAGCGCGCGCGCGTCGTTACGGAGTTGGTCGGTCGCCGGCATCACGTATCTCCCGGTACGGTGTCGCGGGACTACGCACATTATACACGATTTCGGGGCCTAATGGTGTCCGTTTTGTCCGTTTTTCGGCATTTTTTATTTTAATCGCTCCTGGCCGCGAGAGCGCCTCTCGCGCCGATATACGGCAACAGCGGCCCCCCGCCACGGCCCAAAAACAAAAAAAACCAAAAAAAGCGTTGACAGCGGCGCTGTAACTGTGTTACAATATAATCATGGAGAGAGGGAGAGACAGAGAGGCCCAAACCCAGGAGGGCGGGATGATGAACGTCGCGGCGCGACCATCGCACAGGCTGAAGCGCGCACTGAAACATCGGGGCTGGAGGATGGAGTTGAGCGGTCGGAGTGAGGCGTGCTACGCAAAAAAAACCGGGCACGCCGAGATCCGGCTCGCAGCTCACGCGGTCGGGACGCGCGCCTACTGCACAGAGATTGCCGCCTGGATATCCGCTCCCCCGCGGCTACACGATCCTCGCGATTTCGACGCCAGCGGCGCCTGGACGCCACAGGCACTGCGCGACGTTGTCGTAATCTGGTGGGTGGAGGACGGACCCCATACCGTGCGCCGTCACAGGCGGTTTTCGTCGGTGCAGAGCGCCGTTGATTTCGCCGAGCAGCGGGCGAGGAGGCGCCAATGACCGGCAAAACCTACAGATCGATCCGCAAGCGGCTAGGGCTGACACAAGCTCAGCTCGCAGAGCGATTGGGCGTCACCCGGACCGCCGTAGCCTACCGCGAGCGGGGGCTGCGGCCGGTGACGCGGGAGGCCGCGCTGGCGATCCGGCGCGTCCAGCAGGACATCGTGGACTCTGGACAGGAGGGCAGAGCGATGGTAGTAGTCACATTGTGGCCGGAGGAGGTACGGAGCATAGATCCCGATTACACGGACTCGGATCGGTGGCATCGGGGCGAGCGTGTTGAGATCCTCGACGAGGCGGGGCGGCCGGATGGCCGGAGGGGAACATACCTCCGAGCCCAGACGGAGCAACCGTACGGTGTGCGCTGCGTTATTGCGCTTGACCAGCAGGCGCCTGGCGACGCGGAACAGGAGCGCGAGCAGGAACAGGCGGGTGCGCTGAATCGCGTCAGCCAGTGGCTTGATGACGGCGACTCCTGCCCGATATGCGGTCAGGGGACGATCCTCGCTGTGGACTGCCCGGCGGAGACCACACGGTATCCCGGCGCCTCCGCCTATTGTAACACCTGCGGAGCCACGTACCTGAGCGAGGACTGACACCACCCGGGGCCGGGCGACCGGCCCCGACTTCTACTCTTACTGGAGGGCGGAATGATGCAGAGCTATACGCTTAGGAAATTGTCGCAAC
>CAYUVF010000123.1:0-2593 GCA_964448045.1 uncultured Rhodothermales bacterium | reverse complement strand
GATCTTAGGCGTCGCCAATCATGTTGGTCACCTCACCGTCGTCATCGCTGTCGCAGCAGGAGGAACAGCCGCAGTCGTCGGCATCGCCGCGAGCCAGGGCAGCGTACTTGGCACGTACAGCATCACGTAGAGACTCGGAGGAAGAATCCATAGCTACCATCAACGATTGATTATCGTTGATATACGATATAACGAAATACAAACTAAGTTTGGACCGGAACGACAAGCCTTCATCAATTCATCGTAATTATACGATAAAGCGACATAGCCTGCACGATACAAACGGCCGCGGCGGTTACTTGCTGGCTTGGTGGGCTTCCGGCGCAAAGGTCTCGTCGATCCAGTCGGCGATTTCATCAGGCACGCGGCGGAAGACGGAAGGCCGGGCCGGATGACTCAGCGCCTTGGCCTGCGTGGCGAGCTACCCGAGATCGGCCGCGAACTGATCGGCTTTGGTCTGCATGGGACTGATTGATTATCGACTATCGCCGGTATACGATTAGAGAAACCCAAGTTGTGTGTCGCCCCAAGTTGTCATTGCGAGCGAACGTAGTGAGCGTGGCAATCTCCTATTTTAGGCGCTGAGGCTGGTTTGGGGAGATTACTTCGTCGCCATACTCCTCGTAATGACAAGCTTTTTCCGCAAGGCACAACTTGGGTTAGAGAAATACAGCTGAGGTTTCCGAGTTCCCTCGGAGCAATTACAGGGCGCTCTCCATCGTCCGATGGCAGCTCCGTCGACGCCGATGCATCGCCGCGGGCCGGAACGCAGGAGCACGGCGACGAAAGAAAGGCATGCAAATGAAACGCGGACGCACCGCACCTGAACCATCCGTCCGACCGCCCCAACTCCCCATTTCCCCGCCTCACGGCCCAGTGTTTATGATTTGATAATATGCCTGCTGCGATTCTTTATTTCGGCTTTGCACACCGCTTATATTAGATGCGTATCGTATACGACCGTCTTCTTCCATCGACTCCCGGAGATCAACGATGAACTCGTGTACCCAAGTGTGTCCGCGCGTCAACACCGGCTGGATTCCTGTTGGACTTCTTCTTCTGGGCCTCATCCTTGCCGGCTGCGGCGGGCAGGGCGACGGCGATCAGCTGTCGGGCCGCGTGCAGGTGGACGGCTCCAGCACGGTTTTCCCGCTGACAGAAGCGGTCGCCGAGGAGTTCATGACTGAAGCGCCGCGCGTTCGCGTAACCGTGGGCGTGAGCGGCACGGGCGGGGGCTTCTCCAAGTTCGTCCGCCAGGAGACCGACATCAACAACGCCTCGCGGCCCATCACCGCCTCCGAGGCCGAGCTGGCCGAGCAAAACGGCGTCGAGTACATCGAACTGCCGGTCTCGTACGACGGACTTGCCGTGATCGCCCATCCGGAGAATGACTGGGTCGATTGCCTGACGGTCGAGGAGCTCCGCGCCATCTGGGAACCGGGAAGCGACATTGACAACTGGAGCGACATCCGCTCCGAATTCCCCGACCGGCCCCTCAGCCTCTACGGCGCGGGTACCGACAGTGGCACGTACGACTACTTCACCACAGCAATCGGGGGCGAAGAAGGGGCCAGCCGTTCCGACTTTACCGCCAGCGAGGACGACAACGTGCTCGTACAGGGCGTAGGCGGCGACCGCAACTCCCTTGGATTCTTCGGGCTCGCCTACTTCGAAAACAATCAAGACAAGCTGAAGCTGATTGCCGTCGACGACGAAAACCCGGACAACGGCGAAGGCTGCATCGAGCCATCGGCCGAGACGGTGAACAACGGCACGTATCAGCCGCTAGCTCGGCCCGAGTTTATTTATGTGAACGCTACCTCGGCCGACGAGCCCGCTGTCAGCACGTTTGTCGAGTTCTACCTGAACAACGCGGGCACCCTGGCGCAGGAGGTGGGCTACGTGCCGCTTTCCGACACAGCGTATCAGCTGACGCGAGAGCGCTTTGACCAGCGCTTAACGGGCAGCATGTTCGACGCCGAAGGATCGACCGTCGGCGTGCAGATGGAGGCGCTTCTCCGCAAACATCAGCAGGCGGCGTCCGACACGACTGCCGCTGAAAGCTGATCGGCCGCTGCCTCCTCCTTCCGCCCGGACGCACCTGACCGACTGTGACTCATGCCTTCGACGCCCTCCTATAGCGGTCAGAACACCGACCTGACGGAGCCGGTCTCGCAAAACCTCAAGGAGCAGATCATCCGCTACTTGCTGGCGGCATGTGCGCTGTTTACGATTGTTACCACGCTGGCCATCGCGGCGGTGCTGGTTTACGAATCCTTCGGATTCTTCCAGGCCGTGTCGGTAATCGATTTCTTCACCGATACGCAGTGGACGCCACAGTTTGTTGACAAACACTTCGGCATCTGGCCCCTGCTGGCGGGCACGCTCCTCGTCACGGCAATCTCGGCGCTCGTGGCATTACCGGTAGGCCTGGCAAGTGCTATTTATATTGCCGAGTACGCGCCCGCCGAGGTGCGCAAATGGATCAAACCCGGCCTTGAACTGCTGGCCGGCGTCCCCACCGTGGTCTACGGCTACTTTGCGCTGACCTTCGTGACGCCGCTGCTGCAGACCGTGCTTCCGGAGCTGCAGG
>CAYUVF010000122.1:0-2634 GCA_964448045.1 uncultured Rhodothermales bacterium | reverse complement strand
GAATATCTCCTTTCTGGCCTTGAGGCAAGGCCATGGTTCTCATTTTTGAAAGGAGATGGCGATGTTGAACTGGTACGAGCAGGCGCGGGAAGACCTTCAGTTGAGAGGCTTGGCGGATCGTACGGTGCAGGCGTATCTGCGTGAGATTCGCAAGGTCAGCGATCATTATCAAGAGTGTGATCCGCGGACGCTGACGGAGTCGCAGGTGCGGGAGTATATTCTGCATCGGCGCAATGTGGACAAGCTGTCGGCCGCGTCGCTGCGAATCCTGTACAGCGCATTCAAGCATTACTACCTGGACATTCAGGGGCAGACGTGGAAGCTTCTGGAAATGGTGCGGGCCAAGCGAGAGAAGAAGCTTCCCGTGGTGCTGACCCAGGACGAGGTCACCCGGATCATCAACGCGGTATCGACGCTGCACAATCACACCTTTCTCTGGACCCTTTACTCGTGCGGATTGCGTCTGCAGGAAGGGCTTCATCTGCAGGTTCGTGACATCGACAGCAAGCGGATGATGCTTCATGTGCATCGGGGTAAGGGGGCCAAGGAGCGCTATGTACCGATCCCTGTGGCCACATTGAAACGATTACGGCGATATTGGAGAACGCACAGGAATCCGCTTCTTTTGTTTCCCGCCCGAGGGCGTGGTGGGGACAAGGCCCCCACCACCCAAAGCCCCATGCATTACTCGAGTGTCCAGGGGGCGCTGCGGTATGCGCTGCGCGATCTTGGTATCAAGAAGCATGTCCGTCCCCACACCTTCCGGCACAGCTATGCCACTCATCTTCTGGAGGCGGGGGTGCATATCCGTGCGGTGCAGCAGTACCTTGGCCACAGCAATATCGACACCACCATGATCTATCTCCATCTCACCAGCACCGGCCAGGCTGACGCGGTCGAACGCATCAACCTCCTGATGGGAGGAGAGTAGAATGAAAGCCACCTTGCAGACGGTATTTCAGCGCTACGGACCGGCATATCTCGAGCGCTATGGCAACACGATGCCGGATATACATAGACACGCCCTCAGAGCCATCATGGCCTGCCGCACTGGACACTATGGAGCGGTCCTGTACCGCTGCCAAGCCTGTGGAGAACATCACCGCCTCGGCCGCTCCTGCGGCAATCGACATTGCCCCACCTGCCAGCACCAGAAAACCCAAGAGTGGCTGGACAAACAGCTGCAGAAACGGTTGCCGGGGCCCCACTTCATGATCACCTTCACCGTCCCCGAAGCCCTGCGCCGTTTTGTGCGTAGTCATCAGCGACTCGCTTACAACGCGCTCTTCGCCGCTTCGGCGCATACCATCAAAGTCTTTGCCAAAGACCCGAGGCATGTCGGGGGAGAAGCCGGCTTCTGGGGAATCCTGCACACCTGGGGGCGGCAGCTTCATTATCATCCCCACATCCACTATGTCGTGCCGGGGGGCGCCCTTTCACAAGACGGCACGCGCTGGATCCGCGCGCGGCCCATGTTTTTCGCTCCGGTCAAAGCCATGAGCCGGGTCTTTCGCGGCCATTTCCGTGAAAAGATGGCCAAGGACAAGATGCTCGATGCCATCCCCGATTCGGTCTGGACCACAGACTGGAACGTCAACTGCCAGGCCGTGGGAGAGTCCGAAAACACCATTCGCTACCTCGCCGGATATGTCTTCAAAACCGCCATCAGCAACCGACGATTCCTTGGCATCGAAAATGACCATGTCGTCTTCTGGTACAAAAGACCTCGCAGCGATCGAAAGCGCATCATGCGCCTGGAACCCTTCGAGTTCATCCGCCGATTCCTGCAGCATGTCCTCCCGAAAGGCTTCCAGCGACTCCGGCACTACGGATTCTGCTCCTCGGCAAGCAACATGGACCACGAGACGCTCTGTATACTCGTTCAACTGGCCTACGCCTTCAATCTGCACGAGACGAACAGTACGCCAGACAAATTCCAGTGCCCCAAACCCATCTGCCCCCTTTGCGGAGGAACCATGACACCCTGCAAGATAATGCCACCTTCTCCAAAACAAATGCGGCCGGAAACCAATGACCCACAGAAACCGCCAGGAGGATAGCCGCTGAAATACCTGTCCACACCAATCAGCACATTCGATTTCACGCACATCAGCGTGAACGGAGGGATCCTATTGCCGCAGATCACGAAACGCGTAGAAATGAGGGGAACGCCGCCAGCAGGAATCGATGACAATCGGCTTCCGGGACCCCCCTTCGCACCCAAGCCGAGCCAAAAACACCCACGCTCCGCCCGGCACTGACACTGACACCAGCAAAAGCAAAAAGCGTTGCCCAAAGGGACTCGTTCAATCGGCGGGCTTCTTGAACCATGGATAGAAATCGACGCTACGCGTCGAGTCTATCCATATTTGTTGTCTCTGCGTCCTCTGCGGTTCCCTGTTTTGGCTGCGGCCGAGGCCGCGCTAGGCATTCCGAAGGCATGTGAACCTGCTTCTGTGTTTCTGTGGGTGCTGGAAGCGATTCTGCGCTTTGCCAGGAGACTCATTTCCTGCGCTTGCAACTGCGGGGCGCTGCACGATGGGTCTTTTCCTGATGCATTCTGGGGTTGATCGCTGCTCTCCTCAGGCAGACAAGAACACCGTAACCCCGTGGAGGAGGGGAAGTGCGGGCCCA
>CAYUVF010000121.1:0-2733 GCA_964448045.1 uncultured Rhodothermales bacterium | reverse complement strand
AGTGGCATCTTTTGTGAGTTTAGGAAAATACTCGGCCTTCCCTACATCTATCATTCAGTAAATCCGTAATTCATAACTGACCTTCAGGTCATCCCGGACTTCGATCCGGGATCCATTTTCAAGTTTCATCATAATTCCAACTATACTTCCCATTCAATTTTGGCGCCAGCATTTTTCAGTCTGGTCTCCAATTCCATGCTCTCAAGTTCCGCAAATCGATAGGATTTTTATCGCCGCGAAGCCGGCGTGAAAAATCGAATTGGACTGAGCGCTAGGGCAAGCAGTCAGTTCCAGAGGGCACTGAGGGAGGGATTCCTTACGAAATCTATCTGTAGAGACCGACTTCATGCCGCAATTCAACCTGCGACTGGGTGACATAGGCAATACATCATCAGCCTCCTTTCCAGGTTTGGCAGAAAGAGGCTGAAGATGATGAATATGCGTGAGGGCCTGCAGGAACACCTACGTCACATATGTTCTCCATCGCCTTCGACGCTTCTCCAGATGGCATGTATTCGTTGAGCCACAACGGGGGCAGGTCGGGACGTAACCGTGATCTTCGAGTTCGCTCTCCTCAAGGGCCTTTTCGGCCAAATCGCCCATGGTATCCGGTTGCATGTTGTGCAGTAGCTGTAGCGCAAGCGTCAAATTGCGCAGGCGTTTGCGTTTTGGCGCACTCCACAGGCCGAAGTAGCGGACCTTGTGAAATCCCTTGGGCAAGACATGGAAGAGGAATCGGCGGATGAATTCGATTCCAGTTACCGATTCCGTTTTCCATTGGCCTGTGCTATTCTCTTTGTACCTGAACGCCACACTCGTGTCATCGACGTGCACAATTCGATTGCTGTTGATGGCGATACGGTACGCGTAGCGCGTGAGGTAGTTCAGGACAGCGTCCTGGCCTTCGCTACTGCTTTTGCAGTCAATGAATGAGCCCCACTCCTTCTTCCAGATCCGGTGAGGGATCTGAGCGAGAAGGTCAGGGCGCTTCTTTTCGACTTCCTCCCGAAACCGCTTGCGGAAGAGGAGAGACAGCTTCTTTCGTGGGACGAGGAAGGACGGGGAGGCCTCACGCCATGTCTCTCCGTCTTCGTCCAGACCACCACCACTGACGAGCATGTGTACGTGGGGGTGGTGGTGGAGTCGGGCGGTCCATGTGTGCAGAAGACAGAGCACAGCGGGCTCACCTCCGATGTACCGATGCTCCTTGGCGATGCTGATGAGCGAATGAGCCGCTGTTTTCATCAGGATGTCATAGAGATCCTTCTGGTTTGCCAGAAAGAGAGTGCGTAGCTCAGACGGGACCGTCATCACAACGTGGAAATACGACCCCGGGAGAATCTCTACGGATCGTTTCTGGAGCCACTCAGCCATCTGCCGGCCATGGCACTTCGGGCAGGACCTGTTCCGGCAACCATGGTAAGCCCAGAAGCTTTCACCACAGTCATTGCACAGGTGGCGATTACCGCCCATCCGATCGGTCATGCAATCCATGATGTCCCCGGCGGCCTTGCGGTGAGACGGGAGCAACTTGTCGCCGTATGCCGCTTCGTACGCTGGCCAGAACTTACGAAATACATCCGCGATCTCGAATTTTGGCTTATGCATCGGCCCGCCCTCCGGCGAACAGGACGCGGAACTTGGTATTGAGATTCTCACGAAGCTCGTCCTGCATCGGGACGGTAATGTGTGTGTATCGCTGCGTAGATTTGATACTGGCATGCCCGAGAAGGTATTGGACAATGCGCAGATCAAAACCATCCTGCAGTAGATGCGTGGCGAAACTGTGGCGCAACGTGTGTGGTGTAACATGTACTTTGCAACCAAGCTCTACGGCCGCCCTCCTCAAGGCTCGCCGGATGGTCTTTTCGGAAATTTGGCCGGTCTTTGATTCGCCCGGAAAAAGCCACTCATGGCTTCGGTGGGTAGGCCAGAAATCTCGAAGCTCTTGGTACAGGGATTCTGGTAGAGGAAGGATTCGTTCCTTGTTGCCCTTCGCAATGACCCGGATGATCATCTGCGAACGATCGATCGACTCCGGCTTCAGAGACAAGACATATCTGATCCGCAATCCCAGCATGCACATTATCGTGCAGGCAAGCCGGTAGCCCGGACTGCGGATGGCACCGATCAGGCGGCAGCAATCCTCGAAGGATAGCACAGCAGGAAGACGCTTCTGCCGGGGCAGTGCCACCTTTTTTTCGAGAAGAGGCTCCAGTCGAGATTGAGCACCCGGTAGAAGAAGAACTTGATGCCAAAGAACTTGGCCTGAAACGTGCCCTTCGCCGCCCGAGTACGCAGATCGACCAGGTATCGACGCACTTCAGCCTCTGTCAAAAGATCAGGCCGAGTACCATACGCACTCTGAAGCTGGACGACCGCGCCAATGTAGAGATCCTGCGTGCCCTGGGAAAGACCGGCCAGATTCATGTCGTCGATCATCTGCTGGCGCAGAGGCGAGACAGGCTTTCGCTGACCATTTCCGTCGTGACCGCGATGACTACGTGATACCATGCTAATCCTCCTTACAGAACAAATCCAGGCCACCATTAGCCGGGATGGTGTAAGGATAACATACCATCCGCTTTTTGCGTATCAGGAAAGATTCACGCGACGAGCGGTACTATGTACTGGCGGCGCAGCCGCTTAGTCCAATAGGAAAATACGTGTGCGTCCCTCTTTTTACGTCCCTCTTTTTAAATAGGAAAATACGTGTGCGTCCCTCTTTTTACG
>CAYUVF010000120.1:0-2802 GCA_964448045.1 uncultured Rhodothermales bacterium | reverse complement strand
AAGCGGGTCATGAGCGGCATGCGGGGCAGATCGAATGAGGGCAACCGGCGAATGTGCATCCGCTATAACGATACCGCAGGCTGCCCCTCGGGATCATTAGGAGGCGGTTAGAATGCCATTAGCAAACGATTAGAACAGCGCGGATCGCGCGTCTATCGCGCCCCGAATGCGTATGTCGTGATGGCCCAAGTGCACAGACGCTCCCGCTCATGCCCCCGCATATTCTCCTCGTCGAAGACGACACCGATATCGCCTCGTTCATCCAGCAGGGTCTTTCCGAAGAGGGCTACGCTGTCGACTGGGCGATCGAGGGCGAGAAAGCGCTGGAATGGCTCGACGCCGAGCAGCCGGATCTCGTCCTGCTCGATATCCGATTGCCGGGCATCTCCGGCATCGACGTGCTGGAGGCGATCCGTGACCGCTGGCCGGCGCTGCCCGTGATGATGCTGACAGCGCTCGATGCCGTCGAGGACCGCGTGAAAGGTTTGCGCTCCGGCGCCGATGATTACCTGCCGAAGCCGTTCGATTTCGAGGAGCTGCTGGCTCGCATCGAAGCGCTGCTCCGCCGGTCGAGCCGCTCGGCCGAGCCGCAGGAGGACGTGCTACACGATGGGTCGCTCCGGCTCGATCCGGTCGCTCACACCTGCACCTGCGACGGCGCCCCGATGGATCTGACGCCCAAAGAGTTCGATCTGCTGGCCTATTTTATGGTGCACCCTAACGAGGCGCTCTCACGCAAGGCCATCCACCGCGACGTATGGGGGCACGACTTCGACCGGGGCACCAACCTCATCGATGTGTACGTCGCCTACGTGCGCAACAAGCTCGACGACGCCGATTGCGACCACCGCATCGAAACGGTGCGCGGCGTCGGGTATCGCTATCACCCGCCGGAGACCCCAGCGGCCCCCTCGAACGATTCGCCCCGCTAAGCGATCATCAGTTATGTCGTCGTCCCCGACTTCGCAGAACGGATCCCTCAGCACAGACAAGCGGCCCACATTTCGGCGCCGCCTCGTTGGCATGACCACGGTGGGGCTGGCCGTGGCGCTCGGGGGGCTCGCGCTGCTCATCTGGTTTACCGCCTTCGCGTGGTCCAATCACACGGCCCGGCACGTGATTCGAGGCGAGATGGAGGGCGTCATGGCCGATGTGGTGTCGGAGACCGGAACGCTGGATGCGAGCCAATACGCGTGGAACGAGCCTCATCACCTGTTCAAAGGCCGCCACGTCGATCCGTTTTACCTGCAGATTTTTGATGCGCGCGGGCAGCTCGTGCGCCAGTCGGACAACATCGACAAGTTTCCCGCCGAGGCGTATCCAGAGCGGCCGCTGGTGGCGACAACGTGGCATGACGAGCTCTACGATCCGCTGCGCACGTTTCGGGTGGAGGAGGCGCTGCTGTACTACTCGACGCGCCCGATCCTCAACGCGTCCGGCGAGCAGGTCGGCACGATCCAGCTGGCGCGCGAGGAGCCGCAGGTGGGCGCTTTCCAGCGGCGGATGGCCCTCTTCCTCGGCGGTGGCGTACTCCTGACACTGCTCGCCCTCGGCGGACTCGTCTGGTGGATCGCCGGGCGCGTGCTCCGGCCGCTGGAAACGATCACGACCTCGACCCGCAACCTCGCCCCCGATCAGCTGAACCATCGCATCCCCGTGCCGGAGGAGGCCGATCGCGAAACGGCGCAACTCGCCCGGACGCTGAATACGCTGCTGGACCGGTTGGAGACGGCCTTCGATGAGATGCGGCGCTTCACCGCCAGTGCGGCGCACGAGCTCAAGACGCCGCTTACGGCGCTGCAGGGGCACGTGGACGTGTCGCTCCGGCGCTCACGCGATGCCGCGTCGTATCGCGATACCCTGGGCCTCGTTCGCACGAAGATCGACCATCTCATTGCGACCGTCCAGGGATTGCTGACGCTGGCACGGCTCGATCAGAGCGGGCAAACGGCCCCGACCGAGCCGGTCGACCTCGCCGCCGTCGCGCGGCAGGTCGCCCGTGCGCACCGTTCGCAAGCCGAGGAAAAGGAGTTGGCATTCGATGTGTCGGCATCGGAGGCGGTGCACGTCGCGGGGCAGGAGGGGATGCTGCGCGAGCTGGTCGCCAATCTGATCGACAACGCCATCAAGTACACGCCGCAGGGGCGAGTTGCGGTGACGGTGACGGCCGACGGGACTGCGGGCGTGCTCCAGGTGCGCGACACGGGCGTCGGCATCGATCCGGAGGTGCTCCCGCACGTCACCGATCGGTTTTACCGCGCCTCGACCCGCGAAACGGCGAAGGTGCCGGGAAGCGGCCTCGGCCTTGCGCTGGTGCAGCAGATCGTGCACTGGCACGGCGGCATGCTCGATATCGACGCGGCACCGGACGAGGGCACGAGGGTTACCGTTCGACTTCCCACTGCCGCGATGGACGAGTCCGCAAAGGCAACGGCCGGAGTAGCGGGGGACGTGTCAGCCTGAGTCCTTTTCTGCTTCTCCGCGCTCCTCGGTCACGTCGACGACGAACTGCAGGAAGTTGTCAAAGATGATTTTAGCCTCCTGAGCGGCCTCGACGTTGGGTGGCGTGACGCTGTCGAGTGCGTCGTGGATGGCGCGCATCGAGATATCCTTCCGCTGGATCATATCCTCGGCGGTGCGCATGTCGTACTCCGGGTGGAATTGAACCCCGTAGATGCGGTCTTTGCGAAAGGCCTGGATCCCCTCGGCGTTGCGGGCGATGACGGTCACGTCGTCGGGCACGGCCATCACCTCATCGGCATGGGTGGCGAAGACGGTGAACGGATTCGGCACGCCGTCGAA
>CAYUVF010000119.1:0-2859 GCA_964448045.1 uncultured Rhodothermales bacterium | reverse complement strand
GCGATACCCAGATTGCGTTAAGCTGGACGGCCAATACCGAGACCGATCTGGCCGGGTACAAAGTGTATCGCAGCGAAACATCCGGCGGGCCGTATGCGGAGATCGCGAATCTGACCGACCCGGCGGCAATCGGATATATCGACTCCGGCCTGACCAACGGCACCGCGTACTTCTACGTCCTCGCGGCGTATGACGTCACAGGCAACGAATCCGATCTATCGACCGAGGCCAGTGCCACGCCTGAGGCCAGTTCCGACGCGTCGGGCATCGTCTCGGATGATTTCTCCACTGCCAGCCTGAACACGGCGCTCTGGACGACTGTCGACCCGCTCGGCGACGCCTCGTTCACGATGACGGGTACCCAACTGGCCCTCTTTGCCGCTGCCGGGCCCAGTCATGACCCCTGGTACCCGACGAATACTGCGCCGCGCATCCTCCAGCCCGCCAACGACACCGATTTCGAGATCGCGGTGAAGTTCGAATCCGGCCTCAGTCAGCACGTCGAGGGCCACGGCGTAATCGTCGAGGAAGCCGCCGATCGCTTTCTGCGATTCGACCTCTTATACGCTAACGGCAAGGTGCGCGCCTACTCGGCCCTGATCACCGACAGCGCGGCCGATATCAAACTCAACACCGTCATCACCGGCGCCGCGACCATGTGGATCCGCGTGCAGCGAACGGGCGACGAATGGACGTACTGGACCTCACTCGACGGACAGAGTTGGACCGAGCGCGTCCGCTATACGGAGGCGCTGGCGGTCACGCAGGTGGGCGTCTTCGCCAGCAATTGGAGCCCATCAGGCACGGACGCCCCGGCCCACACGGCCCTCGTCGATTACTTCTTCAACACCGCCGCGCCCATCTCGCCCGAGGACGAAAGCGATACGACCCCTCCAGTCATCAGCAACGTGACGGTCACGCCCCAGACATCGACCGCGGCGATCACCTTTGACACCAGCGAGCCGGCCTCGACGCGCATCGATTACGGAGAAACGACGGCGTACGGATCGTTCGTCGAATCCGCCAGCGCCTCGACCAGCCACAGTTTCGAGTTGACGGGGCTCACCCCGTCCACCACGTACCACTTTCAACTTGCTGCAACCGATCTCTCGGCCAACACGACCACGCGTCCCGATGACACCTTTGCGACCGAGGGCAACGCTGGGCCGGTCGTGGACGTGTGGCACGGGCTCGATCAGCGGGTGGGGCACCTCGGCGATGCGCAGAACGATTTCAACGTGCTCGGCACCGTTTCCGACCCGGATGGCGTGGCAACGCTGACGTATCAGGTTAATGGGGGTACACCGGTCGATATGAACCTCGGCAGCGACGGACGCCGCCTCTGGGCCGAGGGGGACTTCAACGCCGATATCCCCATCAGCACGCTCAATCCGGGAACGAACTCTGTCGAACTGGTCGCCACCGATGCCCTCGGATCCACTACCACCGTAACAGTCACCGTCGATCTGCAGACCGGATCGTCCCCCCTGCCCGTGTCCATCGACTGGAGCAGCGTGACCGATCCGCAGGACGTGGGCCAATATGTTGATGGCCAGTGGGACCTGACCCCGGAGGGTCTCCGCACGCTCCGCACCGGCTACGACCGCATTTTCCTAATCGGGGAGCGGAGCTGGCAGGACTACGAGATCGCCGTCCCGATTACCGTGCTCGGCGTCGACGACAAAGCCTGCCCGCAGTGTAACGGCCGCCGCGGCGTCGGCCTGCTTATGCGCTTCACGGGCCACATCGTTGGCGGCCACCGTAACTGGCCCGCAGCTCAGCCCAAGTGGGGCTACTCGCCGCTCGGCGCGATCGGATGGCTCGTCTGGGATACCGAGGCCAACCCGTCGACCGAATTCTACCGTGGCGACAACGACAAAACGACCGACTTCGGCACGATACCTCTTACGCAGGGCAGCGCCTACTGGATGAAGATGCGCGCCACGACCCTGCCCGATCAGGCCAACGGGAACGGCAACACGAAATACAGCTGGAAAATCTGGGCGGCGAGCGAGCCCGAGCCAACCGATTGGACGTGGGAGGTCATCCAGACGAGCCAGCACGCCCTGCGGCAGGGCGGTCCGGTGCTGCTGGCCCATCACGTCGACGCCGCCTTCGGCGATGTGACCATCACGCCCGTTACCAACACGGACGCGCCCGCCATTCCGACGGGGCTCGCTACGACCGTCGACGCCGGATCGGCGACCCTCTCGTGGACGGCCAACCCCGAACCGGACCTGGCCGGCTACCGCGTGTACCGATCAGCCACGACGAGCGGCGATACGTACCAGTTGATCGCCGACGTAGCCGATCCCGGGGCGACCGGCTACACGGATACCGGTTTGACCGATGGCGCCACGTATTACTATGTCGTGACGGCGTACGACACCGGAGACAGCGAGGGCGGCCGCTCCACCGAAGTCAACGCGACTCCGTCCGACACTCCACCCAGTCCTCCGGCTGATTTCCAAGCGACACCCGGCGACACAGCGGTGACCCTGACCTGGACGGCCAACATTGAGACCGATCTGGCCGGATACACCGTCTATCGCAGCGCAACCGCGGGCGGCCCCTACGCGGAGATCGCGACGGTCCTCGATCCTGCCGCGACCACCTATACCGATACCGGCCTGACCAACGGCACGCCGTACTACTACGTGCTGACGGCCACCGATACGGCCGGGAACGAATCCGCCTTCTCGACTGAGGCCAGCGCCACCCCGGAGGCGCCCGCCGACACGACGCCGCCGTCCGCTCCCGCTGACCTTGTCGCAGCATCCGGCGACACGGAAGTCGCCCTGACCTGGACCGCGAATACCGAGACCGACCTCGCCGGCTACATCGTCTACCGGAGTGAGG
>CAYUVF010000118.1:0-2963 GCA_964448045.1 uncultured Rhodothermales bacterium | reverse complement strand
CGCTTCAACTGTTGGCGTGCGGGCTTGTTTTTCGTGCCGGGTACAAGGTGAGCGACTCCTTCACGCGCGCGATCGGTGCGGTCTACAACCGAGCGCTTCGCCAAGCGGTCTATGCGGCGGCCGTGTTCGGGGGAACGCTGTTCGGAGCGATGACATTCGGGGTGCCTGGCGTCGCCGGTGGCGCGCTTGCAGCGATCACCCTCAACTACGTTCTCATGACGTCTCTGGCCGTGCAATTGACCGAAATCGAATGGCCTGTCTTGTTGCGTGCCCACGCAGCCCCGGCCGCCCTGGCACTAGCGTCCATTCCCGGATTATTCGTTGCGTCCCATCTGAGAGCGACGGGAGCGGCCGCGGTTCTGGTGCTAGGGACTGTCGCGGCAATGACGGTCATGTTGTCGTTCGGGTTGCTGGTGATGGCGCCGCCCCTCACCATTGGAACGGGTGTTGGACGTTTGCTCAAGACATTCCCCAGGGCACACCGTATGGCGGAGATACTGGGTTGGCGCCGTTTTTCCGAGCACTAGCGGCATTGTTGCGCGTCGGGAAGAATCGCCTTCGTGCATTGTGTGGAAACGACAGAGGCAGTCAGCAGTCGGATACGTGAGAAAGGGCAGAAACGGTGACCAAGTACGACGGCCCGGAATTCGTTGTCATTGGTGAACAGAAATGCGGGACCGGGTGGATCAGGGACCGGCTGATTGAGCACCCGGAAGTATACATGCAGCCGCGCGAGGTGAATTTCTTTTCTCACAGCACTATTTATGCAAGGGGCATCGACTGGTATCGTAAGCTGTTTCCGCCGAACAAATCAGGGTTGGTCCGAGGCGAAAAAAGCCCCGAATATTTCTGGTTTGTCAATTCCCCAGCACACTATAACGATCACATCCCGGATCTGATACGCCGTCATCTCCCGAAGGCACGTGTGATCCTGACCCTAAGGAACCCAGCGGACCGAGCCGTTTCAGCTCTTCACCACCACCTCTATCACCGTGGCCGCCGCATCAACCCGCGCGAGGCCAGAAGGCACACGATCGGCGACTTCCTATTCGGCGAGTTCGCAGAAGAGGTTCGGCGATTCGGGGTACTGGAACGGGGCCTGTATGCCGAGAGGGTCGCGCGAATCCAGGATCTGTTCGGCGACGACCTCGTGGTGCTCGTATTCGAAGAAGACATTGTGCACGCCCCGGAGCACGGCCTCCGAACGATCTGCCACCATATCGGCGTGGAGTACCGCGATTCGGTATTCCGTCACCGCCATAACAAGAAAGCGAACAATAAGCCGTCGTACTTTCGGGTTTGGGCGGGGTACCATGTCCCGATTCTAAGACCCGTGCTGCGCTGGATTGACCCCGGGCCGGTTTTCCGGATTGCGAGGGATCCCGACTTGAAGGACCGCTTGTACTCGTACTATGATAGGGATATTCGGGAGACGGAGCGAGTTCTGCGGCGCCGATTGGCGGTTTGGCGAACGTAGCAAATATGCTTAATTATTTCGGTACGCGATATGTTTGAACGGCACCGGGTACTCTTCGTTTCGGTCGTGGACCTCGCAGGATCCTCGGGTCAAAACATCGCGACCAGGGAGTTGCTGCGGGCCCTTGGGGGCTTGGATCACGTGAAGTTGGGGGTAGTCTACGCGAGCAGCGGGGGTGCCCTTCCGAAGTCCGTGGCTGGTCACACTTCTTGGTCGGCCAAGTTGCCCGAACCGGGGCCCGGATCGGTCGCGTGGCACGTCCGACTCCAGGGGGCCTTGGTTACGAGTGTGCTCCGCGGCATCAAGGAGTTCGACCCTGATGTGGTCGTTGCCCGTCTCGGTCCTTCGCTTTTCGTTCCACCTATTGTTGCTTCGATTCGACGCGTGCCCTACGCTCTTCTCATCCGTGGAATGGGTGGTTGGGAGAATCAACCGTTGGTCTACCGGTTGGGCCGCCCCATCGCGTCGTTGGCATGGGCCATCAATGTGAGAGCAGCCGACCGGGTTTTCGTGGCGTTTTCTGAGATTAAGGGAAAGGCCGACGCCGTGAGGGGCCCAGGTCGGCGGCAGGCCGTGATTGTACCGAACGGTGTGGATCCAAGTCTGTTCCGACCGCTACCCATCGAATCTGCACGCAGTTCGTTGGCGGCTCTCCGGTTGCCGCCAGGAGCATTTGTCGTGGGGTTTGTCGGCAGTCTGAAGCCGCGTCATCGAGTAGATCTGTTGATCGGGGCGTTCGCATCACACGTGCGCAGTCAAAATGCCCAATTACGCGGCGAGAGTATTCTGCTCGTTGTCGGCGATGGACCGGAACGGGCTGGTTTAGAGGAGCAGGCCCAAAAGTTGGGCGTGGCAGATCGAATACGTTTCGCAGGACACGTTGACCATGGCGCCGTCAATACATATATGGCGGCCGCTGATGTTTTGGCCGCTGTGGTGGACCCCGAGGATCTATCCAACCCCATCAAGTGCTATGAATACCTCGCCTGCGGCCGTCCAGTGGTGATTAGCGAAAAGCAGGAGTTCGAATTCGTGGCCCGGGAAGAGTTGGGCGTAACGGTTTCGGTAAATACCGTAGCCGCTTTCGCGGCAGGTATCACACAAGTGGCTGCCCTGTCGCATCAAGAACGAAAGAGGATGGGAGGTCGTGCCCGGGATCAAGTCGTCAAGTCGCATACATGGGAGGCGCGCGCACGAAGGATCGTTAAGGAACTCTCTTGATGGCTGGTAATGACCGCCCAGTCTGGTCCCGACCTGCCGGACCGATCAAGAAGCGTTCGTTAGGATTGGATACAGAATTCGCGCGGAATGTCCGAGTTGCGCGGGGTACATTGTAATATCGTCACGTTTTCGCAGAGGTTGGTAGAGCGAATTGCTCTCGGTAACGGGATAAACAACGTTCGGATCATTGAGTTCGAGGAAAGCGGCACGCTTGATTTCAGCGTAGCAAACCACCGTCTTTGACGGTGGTAATGTCCCGTACGGG
>CAYUVF010000117.1:0-2972 GCA_964448045.1 uncultured Rhodothermales bacterium | reverse complement strand
CAATCAGGGCGGACCATTCGCGTCGATTGGCATCCATCCTTGGTCTCGACTCCATTCGATCTGCCCCGGTCAGATGCTGTCCGCGAGTTCGGTGATCATAGGCCAGGGTATCACTTTTGTCGGGCCCTCGGCCCAGGCCGTTTCTCCCCCGTAGACAAGGGTCGGATTGATGGCATCGTCGCCCGCCAACGCAAGCCACTTTTGAGTTCCATCCACCCAGTCCGAAGTCAGCGTAGCGCCGGATTTGATTTCGATCCCCAGCAGCCGAACCGCCAATCCTACATCCCAGAAATATGTATGCGTCTTTTCCTCCACCCCCTAGGCGGACCCGGCACGGACTGATAATGTACCGGGCATGGATACGAATGAAAACACAAAGGGGCGGGCTTCGTACAGCGGGGAGGAGCGCCGCGAACTGGTCGCGGAGTTCCAGTCATCCGGATTGACCAAGGCGGCGTTCTGCCGGGAATGGGGCATCAACCCGGCGACCTTCGCACAGTGGTTGCGCAACGACGCGAACGGGTCTGCAGGCAAGGTTGCGTTTTGCGAAGTGGAGCTGGGCGACACCGCGGCGTGGAAAGGCGAAGTGCGGCTATTGCTTCCCAACCGTGTCGAAGTGGCGGTTGCGGTTGCTTCGCACGAGCAGCTTGGAAAGGTTCTGCGGGAGGCGGCCGGATGTTTGGATTAAACCATTCGGTCCGGGTGTTTCTGGCGGTGGAGCCGGTGGACCTGCGCAAGAGCTTCAACGGGCTGCACGGCGTGGTGCTCGAGCGGTTGAGGGAAGATCCGTGCTCCGGGGCTTTGTTCGTGTTCACGAACCGGCGGCGGAACCGGATCAAGACGCTCTACTTCGACGGCACGGGCATGTGGGTGGCGATCAAGCGGCTCGAAGAGGGACGGTTCAGCTGGCCGAAGGGGGTGGACGGGAGTTCGAAGCTCAGGCTCGCCCCGGAGGCGCTCTGCCTGCTGCTCGACGGCGTGGATCTGCGTGGGGCGCGCCTGCGTCCGTGGTACCAGCGCGAATAGCGGAAAGAAATGTGCAGATATGTCCAGACTTGGCTTGACTTGCCCCGTCTTATACGAGAAGGTTTGCGCAAATGGACGCCACTGCGGAAAACCTCGACCGGCTGCTTGCGGAAAACGAAAGCCTGAAGACCGAGGTCAGGCTGCTCCAGGAGAAGGTGCGGTTCCTGATGAAGAAGCTCTTCGGGCGCAGTTCGGAAAAGCTCAGTCCCGACCAGCTCGAACTCGGGTTCGAGGAACTTCGCGAACTGCAGGAAGCCCTTGATGAGGCCGGGGCCGGGGTCGAAGCCGAAGAAGAACCGATCCCCTCGCGGCGCGGGAAACGCAGAGCGCTTGACGCGCGCATCCCCGGGGACCTGCCGACCGAGACCGTCGTGATCGAGCCCGAAGAGGTGAAAGCCGATCCGACCGCCTGGAAAAAGATCGGCGAGGAGCGCACCGAAGAGCTCGACGTCACGCCCGCGCGCTTCTTTCGCCGGGTCGTCATCCGGCCGAAATACAAGAAGCGCAACGACCGCACCCTCGCGCCCGTTGTCGCACCGGCGCCGAAAAAGCTCATCGAGAACTCCTACGCCTCCGTCGGCCTGCTCGTTCACATCATTCTCAACAAGTACTGCGACCACCTTCCGCTCTACCGCCAGGAGCAGATCTTCAGGCAGCGCTTCGGCGTGGAAATCAGCCGCAAGACCATGGGCGGATGGATGTATCTGATCGCCCAGTGGCTCGCGCTCATCTACGAGGCGCTCCGGGATGAAATCCGCGCGAGCGGATACATCCAGGCCGACGAGACCCACATCCGATACCAGGACCCGGGCAAGGATCATTGCCCGAACGGCTACCTGTGGGCGTACCATTCGCCCGGGGCCGGCGTGCTCTTCGAGTGGTTCCCGAGCCGGGCCGCCGAATGCCTCGACAGCATGCTCGAAGGCTATGCCGGACTGCTGCAGACCGACGGCTACGGCGCCTACCCGTCCTGGCTCAATGACAAGGGGCATGCGAAGGAAAAGGCGCAAATCGTCCACGCCGCCTGCTGGGCGCATGCCCGCCGGAAGTTCGCGGAAGTCCCCGGCCACCCCGTCGCCGAGGACATCGTCAAGCTCATTGCCCGGCTCTACCGGGTTGAAGGCAGGCTGCGCGAGAGCCCGCAACTCGAGCGCGCCGCCTACCGGCAGGAACATGCCGCCGTGCACCTTGAAAAGATCAAAGCCATCCTGGAAGTCGAAAAACCGCGCCAGTTGCCGCAAAGCGCCTTCGGACAGGCGATCAACTACACCCTCGAACGCTGGGGTGCACTCAACCTCTACCTCGAACACGGCACGCTCGAAATCGACAACAACCTCGTAGAGAACGCCATTCGGCCCACCGCCATTGGAAAGAAGAACTTCCTCTTCTTCGGCAGTCCCGCCGCCGGTCAGACCAGCGCCGTCATCTACAGCCTGATCGAGACCTGCCGCAAACTCGGCATCAATCCTTCCGACTACCTGCGCGAAGTCCTCGAGGCCCTGCCAGGCATGAATCAGCATGAAGCCGCCGGCTGGACGCCTGCCCGCTGGAAATCATCCCGCGAACAGACGGCCTTGCCCTTGTCAATGGGGTAAACGAAGAGACGTTTACGTTTCATGCGCTCCATCACTTCTTCACCGGAAAATCCAACCACAAGCGAATCCCTGGCTGTGGCAACGCCCATTGAGTTCTTGGGAAAGATTTCATTCAGGGAAAATCCCGTTTGATATTCAGTACCAATGTCACCATCGAACGGAAGAAACAGATAGTTGGGTTCGTCAGCTTTGATCTTCTTCCACATTGTGTTGGAGATATCCAACTTTTCCAACTGATCGTACTTATCCTGCCGAAGGCCTACCATTTCCGCATAGTGAATTTGGCACTTGCGCTTGGAACCGGGCTGTTTGATGAAAACGCCAATGCAAACGCCCTGCTGGATATCGAAA
>CAYUVF010000116.1:0-3212 GCA_964448045.1 uncultured Rhodothermales bacterium | reverse complement strand
TCGTCCATTTTGGGGCCATCAAAATGGACACCTACCAGAGAGCACAGCCTGGAATGCACGTCGAATGACTCGACCGATCAACAAACCAGAAGTCGCTCCTCGGGAGGAGTGAGATGCGCTAATCGATTCGGAAAATAACTTCACACTATTGCCCATGTCCAAAACGGATCCAAAACCGAGTCCTGGAGCCTTGATGCGGTGCTACAAAGCCATGTGCGCCGTCTGTCGCCAGATAGAAATCGTGGACGGCTACGACAAAACCCACGACGCCGAACCCAATCTCCGAGAGCTCGGGTGGAAGAAAACGACGCGCCTCACCGAAGGCGACTCGCAGCATTGGATCTGCCCGCTGCACCACGAGCCCGGAAGCTCCGCAGTGTACCTGAATATAAAGGCCTCCGAACTTCTTGAGCTGGGCCCCGGAGACATGCCCGGCCTTGAAGACGACTGACACCCCTCAAAGATCTTCCTTCCGGTTCACGTTGCGCAGCGGCTCGGACGGTACGGGGATCCGGACGGTGGTCAGGGTGTGAAGCAGCGCCCGTACGGCATAGCGCTCGTCGGCCAGCTGTGCCTCGGCGGCAGACTGCAGGGCCGCCCGCCGGTACAGTGCACAGAGCGGATGGCTCCGGCCGTCGGGCGTTTCGGGCACGATGGCTTCTACCGGCGCCGCACGAGCCGCCAGCAGCTCCACCAGCACGCCGGGCGTGAGATATGGAACGTCGCAGGATACGGCGAGGAGCCACGTCGCCTCAGCCGCCTGGGATCCGGCAAGCAGCCCCGCGAGGGGCCCGGTATCCGGCTGCGGATCCGTCACGTACCGGGCGCCCTCCGGCAGCACATCGTCGTAGCGCTCGTCCGCTCGTTGCACGCTCACCCAGACCGGGTGCGCGACGGCCTGCACCGTCGCGTAGACGCGGGCAATCATCGGGCGGCCGTCGATGGGATGGCGCGCCTTGTCGGTGCCGAAGCGCCGGCTCTGCCCGCCCGCCAGCACCAGCCCTGTTACGTCGTCGTGTACCGGCATGGCGTGTCAGGTGCGGTCGGCGAGATGCGGGAACGCCTTTTCGCTCGTCCCCTCTTTATGCTGGCACCCGATGTCCTTCTCCACGAGCAGATGCACCGTGCGGCCGTCCCCGGCGTCCTGCTCGGCCTCGAAGCCGACCCGATCCGTGGTAACCCAGTCCTCCGCCAGCGCGCGCGGCACCCGGATCATGAGGGTTGTGCCCTCCAGCGAGGCGTGAGGCTGCTCGGCCTTCGAGTCGACCTCAAGGCCGTACGTAACGGCTGCCGACGGCCCGATGTGCGTGGCAGCCGTTACGCGGCCCTGCGTCCGGAACGTGTCCAGATCATCCTGAAAGACGCGAAGGCGTATGCTGTTGTGATTCAGGCGGAGCTTCATGGCGGCAGCTAACAGTGACAAAACACGCGTGCACGTGCTACAACGACGTGCGCCCGCAAAAGATGGCGCGTGTCACGCGCGTCCGATCAGGCCGTGCCATATTTCAGCGTCAGATGGGCCTGCCCGGCATGGTAGGCCGTGTGTGTGATGATGCGGGCGAGCGCTTCTTGCAGCGGCAGCGTGCCGAAGTCGGCCGTCACCTCACGGGTCCAGTCGTTCTCGTCCTGCGCGGCGATGGCCTCCTGCAGCTCGCGGCCGCTCCGGTCGAGCAGGGCGCGAAGTTCCGCGGCCGGGCCGAACTCCTGCCGCCGCCCGGCATTCGGGCCGATCGTGGTGGCTTTTACGTCGAGGTCGCGCCCGAAGATGTTCTTGGCGAAGAGCAGCTCCACCTCGCCGATGTGGCGAAGCATCCACCCGAGGGTGTTTGACTCCGGGTGCAACCGGCGCGACAGGTCCTCGTCGGCGACTTCGTCGAGCCATCCGATGAGGCGCATGCGGCCCTGGGTGTAGAGGACGACGTAGCGGTCGGTAAGGGGTTGAGGCATGAGCGATCAGTTTTTTTGTTAGCAGCACCCGCCACCCGGCGTGCAGCATCCGCCCGCAGCGCCATCCGATGTGGCGGGACCACTGGCAATCATGACGGCGCCCAGGCGGCGTTCCACCTGCTCGGAGTCACATGCTGGACAGCGGACATCGAGTCCATTCTCGTATTCGGCGACGGTGGCATCGAGCGCGAAATCGTGGTCGCAGTCGGTGCAGCGATATTCGTAGGTCGGCATAGCAATCGGCGAAATGATGAATCGGCGAAACGATGATCAGAAGGCAAAGGATGGAGCCTACCGAGCCGCGGCCTGCACGATAAACAGACTATCCACGCCGGCCTCCTATTCCTCCCGAAACATGCTCAAGCGCAAGTGGCCCGATGCGCTTATGCATCCGTCGACGGCGCGAATGTCTGGTCGATCCACTCTGCAATCTCATCGCGGACGCGCCGGAAGACGGCGAACTGCTCCTCCTCCGAGCCCGTGGCAGCCGACGGATCATCAAACGACTGATGCAGGTTGCGCTCCCGCGCCGGGACGTACGGGCACGCTTCGCGCGCGTCGTCGCACACCGTCACGACCACGTCGAAGGTCCGATCCGCCGTCACCGTATCGATGGTTTGGGACGTGTGATTGCTGATGTCGATGCCGAGGTCGCGCATCGCCTCGATAGCCAGCGGGCGCACATGCGTCTGCTCTGTGCCCGCGCTCGCCACCTCGTAGCGGTCGCCGTATTTCGCACGGAGCAGCCCCTCGGCCATCTGGGAGCGGGCCGAGTTGTGCGTGCAGATGAACAAAACGGAGGATGGTTCCATGGCGGGGCGGGGGATGAGCTGCGAGGATGCGAGGGTTATGAAGAAACAGAAGCCGGGGCGGGAGCAAGCGCCGCGTCGATCTCCCCGGCCGTGGCTTTGGCTGTGCGTCCTACTCCGACTAACGTGGCGGAGGCGAAACCGGTCCAGTTCCCGTAGCCGACGAGCCAGAGGCGCGGCTCCTCGACAGCATGGGTGCCGTCGGTGCGCACGTGGCCGTCGGCATCCACGACGCCAAGCGGGCGCAGATGATCGAGCACGGGATCGAAGCCGGTGGCCCAGATCACGGCATCGATGGGCTCGCGCTGCCCCGCCGGCCAGATGACACCGGTGCGCGTGAACCGCTCGAAAGGTCGCACCGCGGTGAGGTCCCCGCGATCGCGCGCGGCCTGCACCGGCGGCACCATCACGATGTCGCCCAGCGTGTAAGCCGGTCCGGGGTCGCGGCCCTCCTGG
>CAYUVF010000115.1:0-3225 GCA_964448045.1 uncultured Rhodothermales bacterium | reverse complement strand
GGTTAGACAACAGGCTGCCAACAGCCGGCAATGCATTGATAAACGGTGTGACCCAACATACCGGCGAGCTCTCCTTCGTCGCTGAAAGCCGCGTTGTCCGTCAGATTCCACAGCAACCATGTTCGTGAGCGCGCACCACGGCCATCCCCCGCCCGGCGGACGGGCGGGGGCTACTGGCCGGAGGCTTGGCGGGCGCGGCGGGCGGCACGGCGGAAGCGCTTGGCGTCGGCACGGTCGCGACGCTCCTCCACGCGATACTTCCGAATGTGCTCCGGATGCTCCGCCGCCCAATGGTCCGGCCGGAGCGGGGCGTAGTCCGTCGTCCCCGCAAGGAGCCGATCGAGAACCTCTTTGACGTACACGCGAACGTCCAGGTGGTTCCGCAACGCACTGCTGACCACCGTCAACTGGTCGGCCATCCGCTCGCCGGCCGCAACACTGCCGGTGAACATCCAATTCTTACGTCCCGTCGCGACCTGCTTCATCAACTGCTCGGTCTCGTTGTTGTCGATCGGCAGTCGACCGTCGCTCAGGTAGACCGTCAACTCGTCCCAGTTCCTCCGGAGATATCCCAATGCGTCCGCGAACTTGTCCTTGGGCAACACTCGCGACGCCGCCTCGCTGTCGAGCGCCTCACGCATCCGTTCCCACAAAGGACGAGACTCCGAATCGTGAAGCTGCGCACGCTCCTCGACCGTCATCAGGGCCCCTCGATCATTGACGTCGTACAGTTGCTGGTAGATCGCCAGCAGTTGAGACGACTCCATCGGATAGTTGTCCTTGGCTTCGAAGATCTTTCGCCGCGCGTGGGCGTTGCACGCCGCACGCAGGATCCGTTCGTCACTGCGCAGCGTGATCCCCTGATATCCCGAGTAACAATCCGCGAGGATCGTGCCGACGAAGTTGCCCCCGATCAGCACCTCGTCGGGGCCGTCCCGATGCCGGCCCACCGTGAAGTCGAACACGTTGACAGGGATCGTCAGGCTGCGGTACGCCCACATCCGCCCCGATATGCTCGACCGGCCTTCCGCCCGGGCGGCCGTGAACACCTCATGAATCCGTTGCGACTTCGGATCGTCTGCACGCGCTTCAGGAATGTCGCTCGGCAGCAGCAGCGTGACACGCGTGTCGTCGGTGCCGAGCAGGCCGCTGGCGATCACTTGCTCGCGAAGCCACAACGCGAACGGGTGAAGCACCGCCGCGGCGGCCTTCTGGATATTCAACAGCGTGCTCCGCGAGGGCGTCCAGCCGCTGCCGGCGAAGTAGTCCTGCTGCCGATAGATCGGCAGATGATAGCCGGTCTTGCCGGTGATGATCTCGGCCGCCACGCTGGTATCGTACCGATTTCCCTCGACCAGCCCGGGCTCGCGGGGCGGCTGGGCCACGCCGCACTCCGGCTCGTCAACGCAGATGAACTTCGGGATCTTCGTGGCTTTCACCCACAGCTTGGGCGGATCGAACATCAGCGTTTCCACCACGTCGTAGCCGATCAGCTTCCGAGGGCCGTGCGTCGGGCAGTCCTTCACGTCGTCGGGCACCGGGACCTCAACCTCGCGACGCTCCAGCCAATCCGGCAACTGTTCATTCCGCGGCTCGCGTGGCTTCCGCCGCCGCCGGCGATGCTCGCCGACGATTGATTCTGCTTCCGCCACGGCGTCGCCCAGGCCGTCGGCCGCATCGGCCGCCTCGTCGGAATCCCCGAAATCGAGCTTCCGTTGACCGGGGTCCTCGAGGTATCGCTCGCTGCGATGGCGAAACGCCTGACGCATCAACTCGGCGATGGTGAGCTTCTGCTCGGTGATCGCCCTCGCCTGCTCGTCGATCTTTTCCTTCTGCTGGGTAACGGTCTTCGCCATCTCGACGAGGAGCGCCTGGCAGGCGGCGAGGTCATCGGGGATGTGGTGCGTTTCGCTCATGACCCTAAGATACACGATTCTGCCAATGGCGCAAGACCCATCCGGCAAGATTCTGAAAAAAACTTGGCGTGTTGGAAGAATTCACACACAGATCAAACGCTTGCTCCTCGCGAGCGAAGTACGGGTTCCTCTTCTCTGGCCGCGCTGGTGCCAACCTACCTGCCGCACAAAGGGCGATCGCGGCTTCCGACAGTAGCACAAACAAGGAGAGGACGCGAGCAGAGAAGAGGAACCCGTACTTGGCTTCACCGCTTTGCAGTGCAAAGACGACGCAGTCGCGAGAGGGCCGTGTCTCTTTGGTTGCTGGGTCCCCAGGCAGGCGCGACTGCTTCAACTGAATCCGTCGACGAATCCAGGTGAGCGAGCCGGACATAAGAAAAGGGCCTTCGCGCCGCTCGGCGGGAAGGCCCTTGATTGGAGGCAAGTCGTGAGGCGGCGGCGATCAGCCGGTCAGCGTGTATCGCTTTCGGCGTTTGGCTCCTTCGACCGTGACGCCGCTCAGCAGCATCGCCAACTGCGTGGTATCGATCTCCAGGGTGGCCGTGTCGTCGTCGGCACGCATCGCTTCGAAGGTGCCGGCCTCCAGTCGCTTGTAGAACAACGCCAGGCCGTCGCGGTCCCACCACAGGATCTTGATGCGGTCGCGGCGGCGGTTGACGAACAGGAAGAGACTGCCATCAAGCGGATCGACCTGGAAGACCGAGCGCACCAAGGCACACAGGCCGTCGAAGCTCTTTCGCATGTCGGTCGGCTTCGTGTGCAGATAGATCCGCGAGTTGCTGGGGAGCGTCAGCATGGGCGGCCTCCGGCGTGCTCGGCGTCGACGCGCGCGAGCGTCTCGACCACCGTCCGCAGCGCGTGGAGCTCGGAAACCGGCACCTGCAATTGGGTGCCGCCGGGCAACTGCACAGCGACGCCGCCGGCGGCGACGAGCCGCACGGGGGCGAACGACGAGGCCGCCTCGGTGGCGACCTCGCTCACCTGGGCTTCGGCCTGGGCGAGCTTCCTTCGCCAGTAGTAGAACCCAGCCGTCGAAACGCCTTCGTCGCGGCAGAACCGCGTGACGGGCACCCCCGCCTTGGCGAACCGCGTCATCCTGCGCCGCCACAGGCGGACCTTGCGAGAATCTGAGGAACGAGCCATACCACCTCCGGTTGAAAGGGATCGGGAAAACACAATCCCCCCCAATCTACCCCGCCCGTCAAGGATGGCTGTGGTGCGCGCTCACGCCGGCAGAACAAGCCCCCGACAATCAAGGTCTTTCCGTGGCGGTTCCGTTCCTGCTCATCCGCAGCCTGATTGCGCGCTG
>CAYUVF010000114.1:0-3467 GCA_964448045.1 uncultured Rhodothermales bacterium | reverse complement strand
GATCAGGTCACGACTGAAGCGCACCAGGGGACCTTGATAGCGCTGTAGTGTTAAATCGTTCATCCCATACATAAACAAAATGGAACAAACCGTTTCTCTATGATTCCCTGGATATCAAGGCGCAACCCACGCGAACACCCACCAAAACGTAGGGGCGAAAAATCTTTCGACCCCGAAAAATCTTTCGACCTTTCTACATACCAATCACCCCCCGGCATTCGCCACCCGCCACAGGTAATGCGTAACGCAAAGCGGGCAACACGCAGGTCCACACAGCTCCGCCGCCGGACACCCGCTGCACCACCAGATTGTGGATTGCCTGTCCGGCATACTGACGAATCAACGATCCGGCTCTGACGGACTCCCGCCGAAGACGCCCTGCATCAGGTTGTATATGTAATTTGCGACCCGAACCCGGCGAAGCTGCCCGGCCCCCACAACCCGAGCCTGTTGTGGACTACTGTTTCTCCATTATTATGTGTTGATCCGGCAGCGGTGTGCCGATATAACGATTTGCATAAAGGGACATTTACTACCCCCCTGTGCAAACCGTACTGGAGACGACACATGGCTGCCCGAACGCTGGAAGACTGGATCGACAGCTTGCAGGCCGCAGGCCGTTACACGTTTCAGCGGGAAGAGGCGATTGAGCAGAGCGGCCTGTCTGGCGATGCGGTCAAAAAGGCCCTTCAGCGTATGGCCAGGCGGGGACGCATTGCCAAAGTCAAACACTACTTCTATGTCATCGTCCCACTGGAATACAAGATCTCGGGGGCGCCACCCGCTTCCTGGTTCATCGACGAACTCATGAAGACAATGGACCGCCCTTATTACGTCGGACTCCTGAGTGCGGCCAGCCAGCACGGCGCCTCACACCAGCAACCGCAGCAGTTTCAGATCATCACCGATCGACCTGTCCGGCCCGTAAGCGCCGGCCGACTTCAGATTAGCTTCTTCGTTAGTAAATTCATGCCGGACGCAGCATGCGACAGCGTCAAAACGGCAACGGGGTCTATGCGCATCTCCACGCCTGAGACGACTGCGGTCGATCTGGTTCGCTTTGCCAGATCGGTGGGTTACCTCCATCACGTAGCCACGGTACTTGGCGAACTTGCGCCCCGTTGCGATCCGAAAAAGCTCCTGACTGCAGCGAAACAGGTCGAGGATTTACCGAACGCACAGCGATTGGGGTACATACTCGATCATGTTCAGCGAAAACGCATCACGGATCCGCTTCAGCTCTGGCTCGCCCGACAGAACCCCGGCATGATCCCGCTATGGTCAGGCCGACCTGCTGAAGATGTACGTACCAGCAGGCGGTGGCGTCTGCTGTTGAATGGAAGCATCGAGATAGACGAATGATCCCACAAGCACACATTACTGCATGGCGGGCCAAGGCTCCCTGGCCGGAAGACTACCAGGTCGAACACGATCTCGTCCTGTCACGCGTGGTGGTCGAGTTGTTCAACGATTATCATCTGGCTGATAACATCGCACTCCGCGGCGGCACTTCTCTGAATAAACTGTTCATTACCACGCCGCGCCGCTATTCCGAGGATATTGATCTCGTCCAGATAAAGCCGGGGCCGATTGGACCTGCTATCGATGCGATTCGCGGAAGGCTCGCAGAATGGCTGGGAAATCCAAAACGGTCGCAGACGCAAAAGAGTACGCGGCTACTCTACCAATTCGAGTCGGAGATTCCGCCCATTCGGTCGCTCCGATTGAAAATCGAGATCAATACCCAGGAGCACTTCACGATTCTCGGCCGTCACACCCGCCAGCTGGTTGTGGACAATCCATGGTTTACAGGCGAAGCAGAAGTGGTGACGTATGAGCTGGACGAGTTGATGGGAACCAAGCTCCGGGCGATGTACCAGCGGCGAAAGGGACGGGATCTCTTCGATCTCTGGCTCTGCCTGCATGAGTCGCTGATTGATCCCGAGCGCGTCGCCAGTTGCTGTGTTGAGTATATGGCACGCGAGGGACACCCCGCGACACGTGCCCGGTTCGAGCAGAATATGGCCGACAAACGCAACGACCCGGCGTTTCTCGGGGATATCAAATCCCTGTTGGCTGCTGGAATTGTGTATGACCCGATCGAAGCGTTCAGTCTAATACAGGACTCGCTCATCTGTCGGCTGCCAGGAAAGCCATGGCGCGGAAAGGGCTGAGGACGATGGACTGACTCAAGATTTCCGGCAATCCGAAATCTCCTGATCCGGCTCTGACGGCTTACGGGCTCTTGCCGAAAGGCGGCTTGCATCAGGTTGTATATGCAATTTGCGGTCCGACCTCAGCGACTCGTTGCTACATTAGGCCCCAACTACGACAGCCACAAAACAAAATTTTAGCGGATACTGAATCTCATGAATCCTGCCTGTATGAAACCAAGATCAAAAAACCGCATTCCACAGGCGAGTTATCCTACATTTTGCCTCGCCATCACTCTGAACAGGCGTGCTGGAACGGCATGAAGCAGTCGCCAGACGATACTGATGGGACGGCTCCCTTCGTGAGAGACATATTCACACGGACCAAGATAATAATAAGGCGAAGAGAGTCCTGATGGCATAGACTTGGTCTCACGGACGAAGAGTAACGGTGTGTAACCCATCTTTTGGTGATTGATATATCGTTGCCCTGTCGGGGAATCAACGGTGGTGTTACTCTGCGATTGCCAGTGTATGCGATCGTGTGAGATCAGGTAATCCTCATACATTGTCGTCGGTGAGTATTCCTTTTCAGTTTTCTGCAGTGTGACGAAAAAAGCGTCGATTTTTGCTTCCGGCATGTGGAGCAAGCCCTCACGCTGATCAGGGCGATGCCGCAGTGACCAATGCCCGAGTCCCACTAAGATCTCATCCCGTGTATAGGCGGCGTGGATCGTCAGCGGTCCGGACAATTGCGGGACTCGACCAGCATGATGAGTGTGGGCATAGTAAAGACGGTATTGTAGAATTGATCGCAGGTCGTTAATCGAAGCCGGGTTTTCCTTCAGTTTTTCAGTCGCATTCTCCAGCGTCCATTTCTTGCTGACATCACCCCATAGACTGACATGTAGCATTTCCGCAAGCCTCAGGTCTTCTGTTGTACCATCCAGCAGTCTCAGCCACTGCTGAATCTGTTCGGCACACTTCACATGAGCAATGCGACGCAGCCCTCTCGCAAGGCGATTTTCATCAGGATCACGGGGAACTTCGACCAACCCTGCATCAGCCAATAACCGGGTCCACAGACCACGCTTCAGCAACTGGTCGAGGGATGTGTCGAAGTAATCGAGTGCTTCTTCAATCGTCGGGGCACGACCCAGATACCTCCCAAGTTCCCTGAGATTATCAACCATGCGAGGTCGAAGCAGACGGATCGATTCCCGAACGTTGTCCAACACTCGCTGCTGGGCTACTCGCTCCAACGTAAGCGTCCGGCCAACCCATCTTCCCACAAGCCCGGCAGGCGCAATAATG
>CAYUVF010000113.1:0-4000 GCA_964448045.1 uncultured Rhodothermales bacterium | reverse complement strand
TGGCATCACCCTGCGGCAAGATCCCGAGCTGATGCAATACTTCGCCGACCACCGCATCCCGCTGGAGATCTGCCCGACGAGCAACGTGCAGACGCGCGCCGTCCCCAGCTACGAAGCCCATCCCGTCGACGAGTACGTCCACGCGGGCGTGCCCGTCACTATCAACACCGACAACCGCCTCTTCAGCCGTACCTCCGTTACCGAGGAGCTCTGGCGCGTCTACCAGCACTCCAGCATCAATGCCCAACAGATGCGCGAAATCGTGCTGAACGGCTTCCGCTACGCCTTCCTGCATCACGACGAAAAAGAGGACCTGCTGGACGCGATGATCGACCAGATGCCGATGAAGTCGTCGCCGCAAACGCCACGGTGGTAACGGATCCGGCTCGATTCCCTGCCGCAGCCCTCACTTCATTCCCCGCTCTCATGCCCCAGACCGTCTCGCCCCCGCGCGCGCTCAGTGGCACGGTTTCGCTGCCTGCCGATAAGTCGCTCTCCCACCGCACGGCGCTGCTCTCCGCCATCGCCGACGGCACCTCCACCATCCACAACTATCCGGACTCGGCCGATCCGCAGTCGACGCTCGGCTGCCTGCGTCAGCTGGGGGTGACGATCGAGCGGGACGAAGACGATGGACTGCTGTTCGTTGAGGGGAACGGACTGGAAGGCCTGCGCCCGCCCGAGGAGCCGCTCGACTGCGGCAACTCCGGCACCACGATGCGCCTGCTCGCCGGACTGCTGGCCGGGCAGCGCTTCGGGAGTGTACTCTCCGGGGACGAGTCGCTACGCCAGCGTCCGATGCAGCGCATCGCCGACCCGCTCAACGCGATGGACGCCCAGATCGAGCTCACCGACGACCACGCCCCCATTCGGATCCGCGGCGGGCAGTCGCTGAACGGCATCAAATATCGCCTGCCGGTGGCATCGGCACAGGTTAAATCGTGTGTGCTGCTCGCCGGGCTGTTCGCCGAGGGCACCACGACGGTCATCGAGCCGACGCCCTCGCGCGACCACACCGAGCGCATGCTCGACCTCGACGTGATGGAGATCGGCGGCGTGCGCCATCTCACCGTCGAAGGCGGGCGGCGCGTCCCGGCGCGCACCTGGCACGTGCCGGGCGACTTCTCCGGGGCGGCGTTCTTCATCGTCGCCGCGACGCTCGTACCCGGCAGCACCCTGCGCTTCGAGGGCGTTGGCCTCAACCCCACGCGCAGCGCGCTGATCGACGTGCTCAACGCCATGGGCGCCGACATCGACGTGGAAAACGAGCAGATGCGCGCCGGCGAGCCCATCGCCGATCTCGTCGTGCGCTCCGCCGAGCTGGACGGCCTCACCGTGGGCGGCAGCCTGATCCCCAACCTCATCGACGAGGTGCCGATTCTTGCCGTCGCCGCCACACAGGCTGCCGGGCGCACCACCATCCGCGACGCGGCGGAACTGCGCGTCAAAGAGACGGACCGGCTCGACGCGATGGCCCGCAACCTGCGGCGGCTCGGCGCCGAAGTCGACGAGTTTAAGGACGGCCTTGCCATTGAAGGACCCGTCGCGCTTCGCGGCACCTCCGTCGACAGCTTCGGTGATCATCGCATCGCCATGGCGATGGGCGTCGCCGGCCTCCTCGCCGACGGCAAAACGACCATCCGCAACGCCGCCTGCGCTCGCGTCTCGTTCCCCGGCTTCTGGGATGAGCTGCACCGCGTGGCGGATTGAGCGGCTGGGCGGTTGGACGCGTGAGCACTACTCCCCACTTGTCATCCCGGACTTGATCCGGGATCTCACCGAACAGGTCACCATCCGAAAGGAGATCCCCACAAGGGATGACCCTCCGGGCCCCTAAGTAGATCCTCACACGAGCGAAGCGAGGGCCGAAGGTCATGCCCGTGGTGCTGACGGAGTAACCAAGTTGGGGACAGGGCTCAGGATGACAAGTCTTTTTGGGCGTAGGCACCGTTGGGCATGGATGCCTTCATTCTCCGCTCCCCACTCGCAATTCGCCACTCCCTACTCCCCGCCTTTCGCCTCACGCACGATCTGCCGTACGTCCTCGCGGAGTTGCTCCGCATCGAAGACGATGCCGTCTTTAATCGTGTACTTGACCCCGCCGACGCGCTCCATCTGGCCTGTATCATCGTTCAGCCGGATGGCGCCGGTGCCGTAGAGCACCTTGAAGTTCTGGATGGGGTTCTCCTCCACGACGACGAAATCCGCTTTCTTTCCCACCTGGATGCTGCCGATCTCATCGGCCATGCCGAGGGCTTCGGCGCCGTTGAGCGTGGCCGAGCGCACCACCTCCAGTGGATGAAAGCCCGCCTCTTGGAGCAGCTCCAGCTCGCGGACGAATCCGAATCCATAGATCTTGTAGATGTAGCCGCTGTCGCTGCCGGTAGTGACGCGGCCGCCGCGGTTTTTGTACTCGTTGAGGAAGGTCATCCAGCGGTCGTAGTTGCGCTTCCATGCGATTTCGTCCGCCGTCGTCCAATGGTACCAGAACGAGCCGTGCGCGGTGCGGCTGGGCTCGAAGAAATCCATCAGGGAGGGCAGCGTGTACGTGTCGTGCCACTCGGCGGTGCGGGCGCGCATCAGGTCGCGGCTGGCCTCGTAGATGGTGAGCGTGGGGTTGATCGTGAAATCCAGCTCAATGAGCGAATCCATCACGGCGTTCCAGTGGTCGCTGCCCGGCGCGGCGGCCTGCTGCCAGAGGCGCCCCGCCTGCCCGAAGCGGTCCTGCTCGTTGTTATAGTTGTAGTCGAGCGGGTAGTCCTGCACCGTACGATCGTCGAAGAGGGCTTCGGGAAGGCCATACCAGTGCTCCATCGTGGTAAGGCCCCAGCTGGCCGAGGTGAGCGCATCGACGCGGGTGACGTTGAGCTGCGCGTGATGCATGGCCGTGCCCAGGCCCTGCTTCTCGGCCTCATCCAGCGCGACCTCCATGATCTCGGGCGGGGCGCCGAAGAACTTGATGCCCTGCGCGCCCTGATCGGCGACCCCGCGGACCCACTCGCGGGCCTCCTCGGGCGTGGCGATCGGTGCATCGCGACCCATCCCGAACCCCACGTAGGCCACCACGCGCGGGGCGGTGATTTCGTTGGCGGTGCTGCGGGCGCGGTGGCGGAACGTCCAGTCCATCCCGTTGAAACTGCCCGGCTCGCGGATCGTCGTGATGCCGTGGCCCATCCACAGCTTGTAGACGTACTCGGCGGGCGTGCCCTGCGCTTCGCCGCCGGTGTGCGCGTGCATGTCGACGAAGCCCGGCAGAACGTACATCCCGCGCAGATCGAGCTCGGTGCCGCCGTCGGTGGGCGGACGATTGTCCGGGTCGATGGGCACACCGGGCGCGCCGACGCTCTGGACCTGCACGATGCGGTCACCCTCCACCACGATATCGACCGGCCCCACGGGCGGTGCCCCCGTACCATCGATCATGGTGGCGCCGCGGAGGATGAGCCGATCGTACGGCCCCTCGCCGCGGATGCGATCCGGAGCAGGCGGGACCCCGTCCTGGGCAACGAGGTCCGGCGCAACAAGTCCAGCACAGAGAAGAAGAGCGATCCACCAACGAAGCATGCGCATGATGAAGCAGAGGCGTCAGCGAAAGAGAGCAACGTACGAAGCCGCCGCCATGCCGGGCGGGGGCACACGCAGAATACAAAGCAGTCGCCTCCAGTGCCACCCAGCCCCCGGCCGCCCCGAGCGCCGCAGCTGTATTCCCATCCTCATCCCCCCGCATGGCAAGCGCCCCGCATCGGACCGATCGGTTCGCCCGGCGGCCTCTTCACCCGTGCGATGCTCCCGTACGGATGCCCTTTGCAAATATTCATATTGTTATTTGTCGTGCACCATGCCCGTCGCGTTTCACCACTGGGCAATGGCCACCCGTGAATAACCTGCCGTCCGCGCTGATTTGCTGCTCCGCTCCTCTCCCTGAAGGCGCTACGCCGCGCCTAAATTGGGATAAGTCGCTTGCCAATCAGGCTATTTTATCATTACGTTAATATTTGAA
>CAYUVF010000112.1:0-4008 GCA_964448045.1 uncultured Rhodothermales bacterium | reverse complement strand
CGAAAAGACGGCATTGAGCTTGAGGTCAGCCGCACTGCAGGCCAGCATTCCTGAAAGAATGGTTGCGATTACCAGATTGAGACTACGCGCTGTTGATTTCATAGTTGTCTACCCTTCCTCGGTTTCTGATCTCACAGAATCGATGTAGATGCGCCTGATCTTTGGAAACCGACTGCGCGCCGATCATTTGAAGGGCGCCAAAACCGATCATTGGGAGGGGGCCAGTAGCGGGTGATCTAGTCTACTTTGAAGACCTCCAGAAATCACCGTCTACTTCGGGCATCTACTTCAGGCGGGTTTCCTTCCTCCCGTCTACTTCCATCAATGCTGTAGTTCGTCCGTTCGATGGCCGACAAAGAATGAAGCCCGGGACGCCCATCCCAGGCTTCGCCTTGCTTCGACATGTGCGATATCGATGAGATAGATATCGACCAGCACAAGGCGATTGTTCAGGCTTTTGGACGATTTCCATGTGCGATACTGTGATTCCAGGGCGAGAGTTCCGCTGTAACGAATGCGAGCGTGTGTGCGTGATCTGTCGCTCTTGTGACCACGGACATGCCTATTGTTGTGAGGAATGCAGGGAATCGGGGTATCGGCGCCTTCACCGAGAGGCGAACCGGCGACATTCCCAGACCCCGCATGGACGATGGGGAAATGCGCGTCGTCAATCCGATTACAGGGACCGTCAGCGGGAACGAAACGAGAAAGATGAAGATATAGTAACGGATGAGGGTTCAGATTCTCCTTCCGATGTGCGAGAAGAGAAATCCATGGGAGTTGCGGTGCGCATGAAGCGCACTTCCGTGGATTTCCTGCGCCGTTCTTCAGAACCGAGGTGTTTCTGGTGCGGTCGGCGCGTCTCACTCGCTCACAGGAAGGATCGAAATGGCCATTTCCAAACGAATACTCAAGAAGGACCGTGTCCGGACCCCGCCGAAGCGGGGGTTTTCGTGGATTGATCGCCGGTTCGTGCATGATTTCGCGCCTGGACTCAGCCGCAACGCGGTCTTCCTGTACTTCTTCCTCGTCTCGGTGAGCGACAAGCACGGACTCTCCTACTTCAAGGACGACACGATTGCCTCGCGCACCGGACTGACGGTCCCGGAGATCCACCGCTCCCGGGGGCTTCTGCTGCACCGGGATCTGATTGCATGGGAGTCACCGCTCATTCAGGTGCTCTCGCTTCCGGAGCCGGGAGTCTCCCGCCGCGAACCGCAGCGATTTGGGGATCTGATGGTGCAGCTTTCGCGTGCCTCCGGGAAGGGGGTGTCGGATGCGGATTGAGCTGTGGATCGAGATTCACCGCCTCCATCACTCGGAGGGTCTTTCGGGGCGTGAGATTGCTGCGCGTCTTGGGTGCAGCCGCAAGACTGTGAAGAAGGCCCTCGCTGCAAACGAAGCGCCTCCGCCGATGAGTACGCCGGAGCACCAGAGCATCCTCGAACCCTTCCATGACGAGATCCGGCAAATCCTCGAGGAGCACCCGACTCTTTCGGGCACGCGGATCCACACGCTCCTCTCCCGGAGAGGGTACACCGGAAGCGTCATCACCCTTCGTCGGTATCTTGTGAAGGTGCGTCCCCGGGCATCAAGGGTGTACCAGGACGTGGAGTGGCGGGCGGGAGATGCGATGCAGGTGGACTGGGGGGAATGCAAGGCGATCCGGATCGGCGAGACGCGCCGTCGCGTGTATGTCTTTGTGGCGGTCCTCTGTTACAGCCGCATGCTGTACGTCGAGTTTACGCTCAATATGAAGAAGGAGGCCTTCTACCGGTGCATCGTACATGCACTCGAGTTCTGGGGCGGAAGTCCGAAGCGGATCATCGTCGACAATTTGAAGGCCGCCGTCATGTCGGGGCATGGGGCGACGGCGCAGTTTCACCCCGACTTCCTCCAGCTCTGCGCGAGCTATCACATGCACCCGACGGCCTGCCACCGCAGAGACCCCGAGTCGAAGGGCATGGTCGAGGCGGGCGTGCGCTATGTGAAGGAGAACTGCCTCGCGGGAAGAGCGCTTGAAACATGGTCGGACTACGCGGGGCTCGCCGAGTCGTGGCTCGAGGAGATCGCCAATGTCCGCCAGCACCGGACGACGGGGCGTCGCCCCATCGACATGCTGCCGGAGGAGCACCTGCAGGCGCTTCCCCCAATGCGATTCGACTGCGACAAGGTCGTGGAGACGACGGTCACCTCACAGGCGCGTGTGCGATTCGACTCGAACCAGTATTCGGTGCCGCCGGAGTACGTGCGGCGTCCCGTGGTGCTGCGCGTGAGCGGGGATACCGTGCAGGTCGTCTCCCAGGGTGAGACCATCGCCTCTCACCCCCGATGCTACGAACGGGGGAAGAAGGTCATACACAGGGATCATCTCACCCGTATCCGTGCGAAGAAGCGGCGTGATTGCCGGCAGGCGCTTGAGATGCGCTTCGCCGAACTCGGTCTATCGGCAGAGACATTTCTGGGTGGACTGATCCGTGAGCAGGCGCAACCGCTGCGTCATCTGCGTCGCCTCTTCGAACTCCTGCGCCTTTACGGGCACGCCGACTTCCACCGGGCCATCGAGATGTGCTGCGGCCTCGGGGCGTACGATGCGTCTTCCGTGGAGAATCTCATCCTGCAGGAGCGGCGACGTCGGCATCTGCCGTCTCCCACCCCGCTGCAGATCCAGAAGGCCGGACTGCTGGAAGAGACGATCCTCCCGCCGAGTGATCTTTTGGACTACGAAACCCTGATCGAAAAGGATTCCCATGAGCAAACCGAAGAAGACCCCGATTCATGAACAACTCGCCTCCAACCTGAAGAAGCTTCGTCTGTGTTATCTTGCGGAGCATTTTCAGGAGGTGATCGATGCGCAGATCGCAGGGCGTTTGTCGCTGCTGGAGGCTTTCGCCAACGTGATTGCCGAGGAAGCGGCACACCATGAGGAGCGGGCGCTGCTGCGCCGCATCCGATCCGCGCGACTCCCACGGGAGAAGCGAATCGAAGACTACGACTTCGACTTCCCCAAACGGATCGCGCGGCAGAAGCTCCTGCGGTACTTTGATCTCGACTTCGTATCACGACAGGAAAACCTTGTCCTGATCGGAAATCAGGGACTCGGCAAGACCCATATCCTCACCGCCATGGGGTATGCCGCCTGCCGCCTGGGCATCACGGTGCGATTCGCCCGCACCGTCGACATGATCAACAAACTCATCGCCGCGCAGCAGGAAGGGACGCTCGGCAAGGCCCTCCGGACCTATACCCGCCCGCAACTGCTTCTCCTGGATGAGCTGGGATATCTGCCGATCGACAAGCGAGGGGCAGATCTGATGTTTCAAGTGGTCGCCGCCCGCTATGAGACCGGGTCGATCGTGCTTACCACGAATCGATCCTTCAAGGACTGGGGCACCATCTTCGACATCGATACCACCCTCGCTTCCGCCATCATCGATCGACTGATGCATCATGGAGAGGCCATTGTCATCGAAGGGAAGAGCTATCGTGTAAAAGACCGCGACATCACCTGACCGGCAAGGACGTCGGTACCGACTCGGCTGCGGGAAGGTATCCTGACGCTCCGCTTGCACTCCGGGCCAGCCCATCCTTCCGGCGAAGATTTCGCCAGAAGCGGCTGGCCTGTCTTTTGACCTGGTCGCAAGGCTTTCGTGCTCCACCCGTCCCGGCACGCATGAAGACAGAGATGCGATGCAAACGGGCAGGGAGGCGTCCGCCATGCCGCCGGGAGCAGAAGACAGGTCGAGCGATGGCGGTGTGCAGGGCGGGAACTCAGGAATACAACCGCAGAAGAGCGGCGCATGCGTCCACGCCAACATTCAGCGACATGCCCTGGAGACCTCTACCCTCACCGAGGGCATGAGGCGGGGGATACTATGCGATGACAAAGTGCGGTGAACCAACTGGCGCCCTTCGAATGATCGAAAATGGCCCCCTTTCGATGATCGGCGCACACATGTTCCATTTCCTGGGTACCTCACCTTCGCCCCGCAGTCCAAGCAACCTCTG
>CAYUVF010000111.1:0-4018 GCA_964448045.1 uncultured Rhodothermales bacterium | reverse complement strand
CGAGGTCGCACCCCAAAAGTACTTCCACTGCAAGCAGCACTTCGCCATGGGCACTAACTCACTGCGTTCGTGTCGCTTCACTTCGTTCAGGTCGCTCGCTCCGCTCAGGGCGCTCAGACAGATCAATTTTGACCATTTCGCCTGCGCTGCCTTCCGAGACGCCGCCCTCTTCAAGGCCGAAGGCCTCCAACCGCGCTCGACCCTCCATCTTCCATCCTCAATCCTCGGCCTCTCCTCACGCTACCGCCTCAGGAAGCGCCTCGCCGTACGCCGCCCGCAGGTGCCACGCCACCGTCCGCCGCAACGCCTCCTCGTTGGAGACCGGCTGTTCGAATCCGGCTTCGCGGATCTTGGACGCGTCGAAGCTTGTCCTGAGCCTTGTGAAGGATCTTTCGAGCGGTTGAATGTCGCTGATGCGGGCCGCGATGATGGAAAAATCAATCCCGGTAATCGCCGCCGTCACATCCGAGACGTTGGCGATGGGCGTCGCGATGCTCAAGGGGATGTGCCACGAGGGCGGGGTTTGGCCCAGAAGCTGGTAGATCCGCTCGATGAGCTCGCCGGTGGACAGCACTGTTTCGTCGATGTAGATGGGCGGCTGCACCCCACGCTCCCTGAGGAAGCACGTTGCCTCCAGCAGGTGCTCGGTAGGGACCTCCCTGGAGGCCGACCCATCCTCAATTCTCACCGGCCAGCCGCCGCGCCGTGGCGATAATCTCGTCGGAGAGCCAGTACCCTCGCTCCCGCACCGTTTCGAGATGCGGCGTTACTGCTTCGATGGCGCCGATTTCCTTCAGGCGGAGGAGCACGCCAATCAATCCCGTCACGGGCAGTCCCACCTCCCGGGCCACACGCCGCCCCGCCTGATCATCCATCAACACGACCACGTCCGCCTCGCTCGTGTTTCTCGTGGCCGCCAGCGTGACGACGCTTCGCTCTCCAGGATCGAGCCCCATCACGGCCTCCTCGACGTTGGGCGCGGGCGTGCCCGGCCTCTCTACCCGCAGTAGGTCTCCCAGAGCCTCCTCGAGAACAGATCCCTCATCCCCTACAGCGCCTCCGAGCAACTCTCGACGAACGGCGGGTGAAATGAGCACGGTATCTGTCAGATGCTTGAGCTGCATGAGCACACGGATCTTGGCCAGCCCTACGAGCGGCCCCGTATCGGCAACGAGAATCATTCGCTGCTCGCCCCCCGAAGCGTATCCAGATCCTGGCGCACCTCCTCGTCCAGCTTTTCGGACGGAACGTTAAATACGCTGATCTGATAGCGCCCGCACGTCTTCAGAAACTCGACACGCGAGAGACCGGCCAACTCGGCAGCCGTACCGGACGAGATCTTGCCCAGCTCAAACATTTTCAGCGCAGCCATCAAGCGGATGTGTTGCTCCATCTCTGCGGGTGTCAGACGTACGGTTCGCTCGAAGCCTGCGGGTACGTCGAGTTGTAGATGATCTTTTTTCTCCATAACACTCGCCAAGGGTAGCATATTGCAATTGTAGCCTCACCGCACGATCTGAGGCTCAACCTGTTGGATTGAACCTACACACATGCGCACAGTTCATCCCTCCCCACTCACACCGCTGCGGGGGCCGGAAGCGTGGTGCCGTACGCGTGCCCCAGATGCCATTCGACCGTCCGTCGCAACGCGTCCTCGTTGGAGACCGGCTGCTCGAACCCGGCTTCGTGGATCTTGGAGCCATCGAAGTTCGTCGAGCGGTTGAATTTCTCAATGCGGGCCGCGGTGATCGGAAAGTCGATGCCCGTAATGTCTGCCGCGATGTCGGAGACTTTGGCGATGGGTGTGGCGATGCTCAAGGGGATGTGCCACGAGGGCGGCGTTTTGTCCAAGAGCTGATAGATACGTGCAACCAGCTCGCCGGTGGACAGCGTGGGCTCGTCAATGGAGATGTACATTCAGGTCCCGTACTTTTATGGGTTCGGATTGGCTACCGTACAGTTTGGAAAATTTCTTCCATCACTGAGCATTGCGCTACGCTCCATACTCGACTATCTGTTTTATTGGCATCAGTCGGGCGTGCGCCCTCGTGTCTTCGCTCCTGCGGAGCTTTTTGAACGCCAACGGCGTGACGAAATTTCATAGCCGGGGTGAAAGCGAACCTCAACCCTCGGCGGGGCGCGAAAAGTGTACTGTAGCTAAGGGTTCGGGAAAAACATCGAACAAGATATAATTTCGACTATTATGCGTACTGGTATTTTCTCATCATTTTCTCAAAAAGAGGAGCAACAAGAGAATTGAGACAAGTCGTATCTTTTTTAGGAACCGGGGCGAGTTTTTCTTCTCCATATCGAAGAACGGTCTCATCCTGACTGAGGTCAGCGAACGCTAACAACCTCGTCAATGTCTCTCGCGGACACCTTGTCAACTCTTCGTATCGAACGAGGTGGAACGACGGATCGTTGGAATCAAGGTACTCCCGCCCCTCCTCCATCGTTAGCGCCCACTCGAGCGCTGCCCGATCGATGTGTCGGTCAATCGCATGTAGATCGTCAACGTGGTTAGCGAGAGTGGGATGCTTGGCAGCAATATCGTCGACGAGGCAATGCCATTTCCGGCTGTCTATGCCCCACCAGTCGTGCAGCTCATCACCGATGTTTTCTCCAGCGCGGTCTGACCAGCGGTCGATGGACTGAGTGGTATCCCACCCATTCCGGACGATGAAGACAAATCGCGCCTCGGGGAAAATGGCTCGGACAAACGGAATTCGAAATATCATTTCTGGATATTTGTCGACGACGCGCCCGGACCGCGTTGACCAGAGATAAAATCCGTAGACGCGATGGGCTCGCTCAATAATCTCGTCGGACACCTGGCTGGCATCGAGCCGATAATGCGCGCGGCTGCGACTGTAGCTACCGATTACGTCTTCGTATGGATAGATCTCATGCCAGAGTGCTTTGGGCTCATTCAAGAAGCCCACCTGAGGGTGGAGCGACAGGATCGTGCCCAGCACCGTGGTCCCGCTACGCCCCGTTCCAACAATAAAAATCGGACGCCGCACCCTCTGAAGCTGCGGTATTCGAGTCCCCGTTCGTAGCACCTGGAAAATAAGAGGGTTCAACCACCGCGCCCTCGTCGTTGCCGGCCGACCTTGAAACAAGAAGTGGCTGACGACGCGGGAGACAGCACGCCCAGGCCGTTTTTTAATAAATTGCGCGTCGAGCTCTGCGATCACAGATATTGTTATTTTAATTTATTTTTGCTGCCTACTGATACCCATCTGGGGACATCAGTGTAGCCCATCTTGATTAGTTGATCTTGTAGCTTTTCATTGTACGGGCTATAAATATTCTCTAATCTTCTAATTTGTGATTGATCATACGAATTATTGAATGATTTTCCATTTATTGTATAGTATATTTTACGTACTTCTTTTTTAACCCACGGATATCGTCGTAGAAGCGATTCACCGTATTGATTCACTTCTATGGCGATCTTCTGTAGGACACGGCTCTTAAAGTTTACACTCCTGTTTTGCCGCGTCATATCTATCGTATCGACCTCTTTAGTATTTACACCGAGGAACTGAAGCGTCTTCCTGAGAATCGTATTCGGATCACTTTTTACTTGCTCTGTGAATAGAACAAGTAGATTTTCGCCAAATTCAGATTTCCATAGTGGTAAATATTTCGCGTATTTACCTCCCTCGACTCCGAAATACGGATTATTTTCTTTCTTGTGCACCTCTTCTCGTGGGAGCGACAGACAGCGATCGACATATTCCCGAAGTGAAAGATCTTTAGGAAGCTCAAGAATAGCTTTCTGTGCCCTAAAGAAGGATAGCAGTCGCTGCACTGGATCACGCAGTATGATAATGATTCGCACTCTGGCACCACCAAGAACGCGGCGAATTTCCTGAATCAGAGGCTCTCCCCCATAAAAATATCCAGGCGTTGCCTCCAAACGCACGGGCATTCCAGCAGCTTCGCGAAATAGCTCGCGGTAGCTTTCGATATTTCCTACAGATTGACCGTAGCGAACTGGCAGGAAATAGCA
>CAYUVF010000110.1:0-4113 GCA_964448045.1 uncultured Rhodothermales bacterium | reverse complement strand
ATAGCGTTCCGTTCGGAGCTCCATGCATGTGCCTCATTGCGTAGGGATTCAATGGCTATGCCGCTCGCCAGAAACGATCCTCCCTTGCTCAGCTAAACTCCCTCAGTGAGGTCTGAGAAAACCGCCCTCCTGCCTTACACCTCCTCGACAGCGCCGAGTCAAAAGGGTAAGACAGGGGGCATGCTAAACACGCTTGAGATCGTAAGCCAGACACTGGCTTTTCGATAGTAGAAATTTCGGAGCACTACAGAGCGGGTGCTGACTGGTACGGGGCGGGTCCAGCGCGGGCGGCGGTCCTCACCTATTATATTGCCCTTCGGGCGGCGCTTCGCGCCCATCCGGAGTTGCGCTCTTGCCGCATTCGCTGCGCCGATTGCGGCATCTTTCTTCTCACCTATCCCTCAAATCGTGGTCGGACGGATATTCGCTGCCCCTTCGGCTGTCGCGCGGCGCGTAAGCAAAAACAATCCTATGCGCGGGTGCGGGCCTATTACGCCACGCCTGCCGGCCAGAAGTTGCGCGACAAGCACAATCGTTCACGCAATCGTCAAAACCCATCGGCTCCGCTTGTGGAAGAGGAGTCTGTGGTGAATGAAGCGCCTATCGAGCGACCACCCAACGAGGTCCTGGCTTATGCGGCATCGGTAGCGGGTTTATTGTCGGGTCGCTATGTCTCCTCTGAGGAGGTTCTTCAGATTTGGAGAGAACACCGCTTCGACGCCGGTGGTTGGGGACTGTACAGTGCCGCTGCACGGGGATTATCCCCGCCAGATACGTGATCGAGGTTCTGAGATGGCAGCATTTATTGAGATATCGTCGTTTGATTTACGGTACGAGGCGTATCGGGTGAGGGATCTGTGTCGTGAGGCGGCACTGCTTGAAGATATCCGTTCGCGGGGCATTGAGATTCCGCTCTCGGTGATGCTCCTCGACGGCAGTCCTGTTCTTCTCGATGGGTTCAAGCGGTACCGTTGTGCGCGGGAGCTTGAGATCCAAACGGTACCCTCTGACGTCATCGCGGAAGATGCACAGACAGGATTGCTGCAGCTTCTGCAGCGCCGGCCCCAAAGGCGCAGTTGCGCTTTGGAGGAGGCGGGCTTTGTGCGCCTTCTCATCAAAGAGTTTGGGATGAACGAGGCAGAGGTGGCCGCTGCGCTTGGGCGGAGTCGTGGCTGGGTGAGCATGCGCACAAAGATGCTGGAGGAGATTTCCGAGTCGGTAGCGAAGGAGATCTATCGTGGCCGCTTTCCTGCTTACAGCTACACCTATGTGCTCCGTCGTTTCATACGCATGAACGGCATCAAGCCTGACGATGTCGAGGTCTTTGTGCGGGCGGTGAGTGGCAGGAATTTGACGCATCGTCAGATCGAGCGATTGGGGCATGCCTGGTTTGAGGGATCAGCGCAGATACGGCAAGAGCTGCAGGCGGGCAATCTATCCTGGGTCCTCGGCTGCATGGAGCGATCTCGGGTGAATGCATGCAGCGAGCAGGAGCGCGCATGCGTCGTCAGCATGGAGCGGCTACTGGGTGATTTTGGTCGCCTTGAGGTGATGTCTGACATGGCGTCGCTCACAGGTCCGGCTTTTCGTGCGCAGGCCCATCTGCTGCTGACAAAAATTCTGGCCCGGACAGGGTCATTCACAGAAGCGATGAGGAGATTTCATGATCGATGCGGAGCGAAGGAGGAGTGTCCTCCTGCTGCACCAGAGCGGGATGGGGAAGCGGGAGATTGCGCGGCGACTCGGACTCGATCCGAAAACGGTGCGTGCGATTATTCGGGCGGGCGGGGAGGTGCCCTCGTGCCGGCGGAGCGACCGGATTGAGATTCCTGAGGATGAGCTGCAGGCGCTCTATATCGAGTGCGAGGGGTGGATCAAGCGTGTACACGAACGGCTCACCGAGGAGCGGTCCTACGATATCAGCTATCCAACGCTGACGCGGATGCTCCGTGAGATGGGGATCAGCAAGCCCGTCAAGGGGCGCTGTGAGCGGGTGGAGGATGTGCCGGGCGGCGAGATGCAGCATGACACATCGCCCTTTCGCATCACCGTGGGCGGGGTGCGCGGCACCTATGTGGCGAGCATGATCTATCTGCGTTACAGCAAGCGCCGGTATCTTCGCTTTTACCGTCACTTCCGCCGCTTTGACATGAAGTGCTTCTTTCATGAGGCCCTCACCTACTGGGGCTATGCCGCGCCTGAGTGCATCATCGACAACACGAATCTGGCCCGCCTGTCCGGCGCCGGTGCGTCGGCACGGATTCATCCCGAGATGGAGTCCTTTGCGAAGCAGTACGGCTTTGTCTTTCGGTGTCACGCAATTGGCCATGCCAATCGCAAAGCCGGTGAGGAGCGGGGCTTTTATACGGTGGAGTCTAACTTTCTGCCCGGTAGAGAATTTGAGAGTCTGGAAGATCTAAACCGGCAGGCCTTCATCTGGGCAACGGACCGGATGTATCACCGCCCGCTGACGGCGGCGAAGATCATTTCGAGTGAATACTTTGAGCAGGAGAAGTGGCTGCTGGCGGAGGTACCGAAGGGTCTGCCGGCGCCATACCTTCCGATGACGCGGATCGTCAATCAGTACGGCGAGGTCCATGTGGATGCGAACTTTTACTGGGTCCCCGGCGAAGGCCGGGGCGAGGTGAAGGTACTCGTCTATGCCGACCGTATCGAGATCTATCGCGGACGGGAACACCTCTGCGGCTATAAACGCCCGCCTGATGGCGTCAAGGGAGAGCATTTTCCCGAGGGGTGTACCCGCAAGAAGGGGCGAAGGCCGAACCGTCGCAGGAAGCCAAGCGCCCAGGAGGAGGCGAAGCTCCGGGCGCTTGACCCGGTGGTGGGCGAGTTTATCGACGCCGTCCTCGCGCCAAAGGGTCTCGCCCGGCACAACTACATACGCAAGCTCTTTCGCTTGAGTCAAGAGATGAGCGAGACGCTCTTCGTCAAGAGCCTGGTCCGGGCCCACACCTATGGCGTGAAGGATCTCGAGTCGATTGCGCGTATTGCGCAGATCTATCTGAATGACAGCGAGACAGAAACGGCCGAGATGAATATGGATGAGGGATACCGGGATCGGGAGAGCTACCGGGAGGGCGCCTTGACCGATGTCCCGGATCTTTCCATTTACGCAGACAATGAGGAGGAAGGAGATGAACGAGACGATGCAGCATCAGCTTAAAGAGCTACGGCTGTATGGGCTGCTTGAGAACTGGGATGCCTATGTAAAGCTGGCGGGGAAGCGAAACCAAAGCCCCCTTCGGTGGCTCGAAAAGATGATCGATGATGAGTACCGCCTGAAGCAGATACGCTCGACCGCCTTCCGCATGAAGCGGGCCCAGATCCCGGAGCCCTATATCCTCTCCACCTATCCCTTTGCCAGGCAGGCCAAACTCAACCGTAAAAAGATCGAGGCAATCTACGATGCCTTCGAGACGATGGAGAAGAAGCGAAATGTGGTCTGGCTCGGTCGAACCGGGTGCGGCAAGACCGGATTGGCCACAGCATTTCTTACCCAGGCCATCGAGCGCGGCTACACCGGTCGCTTCATCACCTTCCCTGATCTGGTGGCAGAGCTATATGCAGCTATCGCCGATCACACGCAGAAGAAGGTGATGCGCAAGTTTTTCAACTATGACTGCCTGCTGATCGACGAGATGGGATACGTCGAGGTCGAGCCGGTCCAGGTCGGCCTCTTCTTTAACCTGATGCAGGCGCGACACAAGAAACGACCCACCCTCATCACCTCCAACATCGGCTTCGACGAGTGGCACAAGATGCTTGGCAATCCATCCCTCACCGCCGCGCTCCTTGACCGCCTCACGGAGACGAGCCACGTCTTTCATATGAAAGGCTGCAAAAGCCTGCGCGGCAACCTCAGCGACGAAGAATAAGCGACGGTAATCTATCAACGGAGACATCCAAAGCCCCCGTGCTCAATGCATGGGGGCTTTGGAATTGCTCGCCAGAAGCAGGCTGTATGCATCAGGGGGCCAAGTGAGGGAGTTTATCTGAAAAACGGTGAGGGAATTTTGCTGATTTTTGTCGCGACGACGAAGGCGACGGGGAACGGGAGGCGCCGGATCGCCTCGACCACCTGCTCGTTGCGCC
>CAYUVF010000109.1:0-4242 GCA_964448045.1 uncultured Rhodothermales bacterium | reverse complement strand
GTTGTTCTCATAGTGTCAGGAGGAGGCTCGTTTCTGCCATCCGACGCAACGTGCTGAGGTGGAGCTGTTGCCGTCCAGAGACGACTTCTTTAATCCGTTCGGAACGCTTCCTTCGGTCACGGGGCGCGGCTCAGCGGGAAGCGTCCAGTGATCCACCCGCGTGCCCTCTACCGTCGAAATGGTAATGGCCAGGCTATCCGAAACCCCATGGTAGAGGCGCCCCTCCGGCCCAAGTGCCACATGCGACTGGGTGGTAAAGGGTTTGTCCATCACAAAAAACGCGAGATATTCGCATGTCGGCATTGGCGACGTATACCGTGTCTCCTCGCGTCACAACGTCTGCAGGGAAGTTTAACTCTCCGGGGCCTGTGCCCCGACCGGCGACCTTGACGGCCCGATTCTCCTGCAGGTCGTATTGCCAGAGCCCCTGTTCGCGGGTGTCCAGCACCGCCAGCGTATTCTCATCCAGCGACCGTATTTCTACACCCTCGTGTCCCGATACGTCAATATTTAGTTTCTCCGTCGCGCTCTCCCCGTCGATGTACCGTCGTATTCGCTCCCCGTACGTGCTCTTCCGAGCATCCGCGCACGCGCTCTTTTTGTGCACCACGACGGGTTCGACCTCGCCATGGGGCAGCTTGTCGTCGATGGGATGAATGATACGCCCCTCCGCCGTCTTCCGGCTTTCCCCGCTTCCTTCTGTGCAAGCCGCTACAGAAGCAGCCAGCCCAAATGCAACGATGACCAGGTAGCAAACTCTCTTTTTCATTGTACTGCCAGAAATGTCCCAGTACTGACGATATGCACTTCACAGTATATTTATAAGATAAGAAAAAGGCTAATGGGTCCTTGCTGCTGCCGAGCCGTCATAGATCGCTCGCCCCGAGGAGCCCCACAAGGAGAGCCGCGGAATAGCGAGTCAGAGCACTGATGAAGAGTTATCTACGCCTGGTCGCGTACTGTGCCACGACTCTAAATACAACCGGTAAGCGCACGTTAGCGGGGCCGATGGGACGCAAGACCGTGGACGACGCTTTATCTCTGGCCGACATCTTTGGTCGGTCATGGGTGAAAATGAAAACTTTCGTGGCTCCAGAGAGCTCATCGCTTGTTATCTCTCGCTATGGGCCACTGATCTTCAGAGACACGACTCGCACAACAGGGACGTCCTTCTCTCCTGGTAGTGTAGCGTATATTGTGGGTTCAGCAAACCATGGAGGACAGACCTATGACCCATAACGAACTGACCCCTGCCGAGCGGCAGGCTCTGGCGCGCGAGCGCATGCAGGACCGGATCCGCGCCGAAATCATAACGTCCGCTCACCGCCTGCCCGGACCGGCTATGCGCGGAGGCGGGCGACGAGCTGGACCAGCACGGGCACGACATACAGCGTCAGCGCGGTGGCGCTCAGCAGTCCGCCGACGATGACGAAAGCATTGCCGCCGAACTGGACGCGTGACGCCCTCTGCCTCCGAACGACTATCGGGCTCGACGCGTCGCGTAGTAAGCGACACCGGACCGCTCATCTCTCCGGTGGAAGTCTCTCTGGAGAAGCTGACGAGCGGCTTCCGCTTTATTCGCTGGCTGCACCTGATTCCAAGCGGTTTACGGCGAGGCTCCAATTGCCTGCACGGTCGCCAAGATGTCCTGCTCCCCTATCGAGCGATGACGTGGACGTCTGCAAAAGCGTGTCAACGCGCACGTTCGACTTGCGAAGCATCTGCCGTTGCCAGCGCCGGGACGCGGAGCGGTTGATCACCGCAGAGGGGAGGTTTTCCCGATTGGCCGGCTTCGCTGCTTCCCGGGGGAGCGCTACGCGGTGTTGCAAGGGGCCTCCGTCACCGCGCAGGGGTACGGCCCGGTGCAAGTAGTCTTTTGGCACGAGGAGGGCCATGAAACCGGCGTGCCGCTGGTCACCAACCTCGAGCTTGCAGAGGAGGCGATCCGCTTCTACCGGCGGCGCTTTCAGATCGAGACGCTCTTCTCTGACCAAAAGAGCCGAGGCTTCCACGTGCACAAAAGCCACATCTCGGCTCCTGAGCGCCTGGCTCGGCTCTTGATGGCGGCCTCACTGGCGTACCTGTGGATGATTTATCTCGGAGTCCAAAGCCTGCAGCACGGCTGGTACCGCCAGTTTCACCGCACCTCGCGAGTGGACCTGAGTCTGTTTCAACTCGGGCTCCGCCTACTCGAATACATGCTCAATCATGAATGGACGCTCATCGTGGCTTTTTCCTTACCTCCTCCTGACCCTTCTCAAACTGTCCGGTAGTGAGAAACTTTAATTCGCTTTTACCGCCCTTCCAGTAGCGGCTTCCGATCCGCTGCTTGGCGCTCCGTTTGCTCCGTATCAGGAGAAAAACTTTCACGTGCTACTGTCTAAATCTATACCAATATGCTGTTGCTAACGTGTCCTCTCTAACTCCTACATGCATATTCTCAAAGGCTCTTATTTTTCGTAAGTCGTGCCTTACTTTAGTCGAATACTTGTAGGATCCATCTTTCAAGCTATATGTATCTATAACCAGTGCTGACTTCTCTAATGATCCCTTGATGGAGAATACGTGTATTCCATGACTATCCACAGATACCTCTGAATTAACATAATCTCTGTCTTTAATCCTCCTAACTCTTGACCCGCGCTTCTCAGTTACATGGACTTCAGGAAGTCTCTTGCTGTTCAGCGTCTTGACTCCAAATCTTAACTCCCCGTTTTTATTATATGAAAGTATAAATCCACCATAAAAAGATGAATAAAACATATTCCCGTCATATGACCTAATTCTTCCATCCAGAGAAATAGCATTCCGTGGCTGGTTCTTGATTATTTGGCCAAACCTAGATACTACCTCTCCATTCCGCACAAGCTTGAAGAGTCCATCCCCTGTAGGCGTACCTGTCATCACAAAAGCGGAAGTCCTGTCAATTGAGGCAACTCTCAAGGCACCAGTCTTTAAAGAGGTGGTTTTTACTCCGCTCTTCTCGATTCGAGACAAACGCCTCGCGCTACCGTCGGCTACCCAAATCGTACTATCCGCGACATCTACGTCGGTTGGAGTGACAAACTCACCAGGGCCTCTCCCCCTACGCCCATACTTTCGAATCTGTCGGCCAGACCAATCAAACAGTTTGACACTCCGGTCACCGAAATCTACAACCAACAATCCCAGTTCAGACGGAACGACCTGCAACGGCCTGAGCAGTTGTACATCGCTCTCTCCTATATTGATTAGAGAATCAACTTTAATCGTCTTCCATCGTCTCTTGCTTACCTGCTGCTCGCTGAGCTCAACTACAAGTTCAGGAATATCAGAATGTGTTGGAGTACTGAAGCTACCGCTTTCACTTATAATACTTATAAGAAAGGGTATAATAGCTACTGATAATACTGTATATATGTTTTTCATTTTGTGTCTAATTAGTTTTTCCATCTAAAAGCATCACTGACATAAGCCCCGGTTAATCCATACGTCCTCTCAGGAAAGAGGCGTAAGAGTACATATATTACTTCTGGAGTAGATGCTCGAAACGGTGCTGTCGGATCGGTCGCTGGGGATCAAGGACAACCTGTCGACACATCATAGCAGAGAAACGAAGGCCGCCTTGTCCCAAATTTACTCCCACCGTCCCAGGGGTTGGAGGACACCCTATGGGAAACTCTCACCTGTTGGAACGGTCACTACCATCCGCAGGGAGAAGAAACCTACCCACGAGCAAGCCGAGATTGCGGCTCTTTTGGCAGTAGGCGTGAACACCGGCCGGCTATGATTCGGCAGTTATACGATGAGAGCAATACCGGCTTCGTGAGAGAACTAACCAAGATCGGGGACAGCGCATCGTTTTCCTTACTCGATGGAGTCCGGCCAACCTGTATAGCATGTATATGATTCCCCATCCTCACAATCTATAGTTGCGCATAGAGTTTGGCCGATCGCAGTGCATCCTACATCAATACAGTACAGGCAAGGGTTACCTTTTTTATTTTCCAATTTAGCTCCTTTACCACTCGCAAAAATTGTCATTGACAATAACATTGCAAGTGCTATTACCAGTCTCATATATTTTATATATAATATTTTCATTTATTTATGAATTTATTATGTATAAAATATATTAATTTTTATTCCATTATAATTTTTCGTATATATTACTCAATTATTGGTTCTCCTTCTTCGTAGCAAGTAACAGTAACAAACTCACTGTCAACAAACTCACTGTCGTCGTAGCTTAGACACTGTTGC
>CAYUVF010000108.1:0-4530 GCA_964448045.1 uncultured Rhodothermales bacterium | reverse complement strand
TTTCAACCCGGCGCTCGTGCTGAACGAAGAGACGCGGGAGGTCGCGATCACGCAGATCATCGGTAACATTGCGCCGACGTACACGATCACCCCATGGCTGACGGCTCGCGGCTCGTTCGGGATTGACTGGCAGTACCTCAAGGAGAACGATTACGGCACGCCCACCGCCGCACCCGCAGCGGGAGGCGAGCTGAGCCGCCGCTTCAGCACGGTGACTAACATCACGACCAACATCACGCTGAACGCGGACCGCACCTTTGCCGACGTGCACAACGTCAACGCCCTGGTCGGCTCCGAGTATCGCCGTGAGTACGAGGAAGATGATGAAAACGGCTTCAGCGGATTCAACAATCCCTTCCTCCGCGTGCCGGCCGGCGCCGCGGTTAATGACTTCTTCCAGGGCTTCAACACCGAGTACCGGATTCTGTCCTACTTCGGCCAGGCCAACTACAACTATGACAACCGCTACCTATTTACGGTTAGCGGCCGGTACGACGGCACCTCGCGCTTCGGTACGGATCGCCGCTGGGGCTTCTTCCCCTCCGGCTCGTTCGCCTGGCGCGTCTCGGAAGAGAGCTTCTTCAACGTCGACTTCGTCGATGACCTGAAGGCGCGCGTCAGCGTCGGCATCACCGGAAACTCGCAGATTGGCAACTTCGCCTCGCGCGGCCTCTACGGCATTGGCGGCTCCTACCGCGAGCAAGTCGGTATTCGCCCCGGCCAGCTGGCCAACCGATCGCTTACGTGGGAAGAAAACCGCGAGGTGAACGTGGGTCTCGACTGGTCGCTCTGGCAGGGCCGGTTGACCGGTAGCATCGACGCGTACCGCTCCACCAGCGACGAACTGCTGCTCGATCGCCCGCTTCCGCTCAGCAGCGGTTACGGCTCCATCACCGAGAACATCGGCCAGGTGCAGAACCAGGGCCTCGAATTCTCGGTCCGGACGATCAACGTGCAGACGGAGGACATCCGCTGGTCGACGCGCTTCAACATCTCCGTGACCAAGAACACGGTCAAAGAGCTCAGTGAAGGCGTAGATCAGCTCAGCCCCGGGGGATCAATCCCCGTTGCGGTGGGCCATTCCATCGAGGCGTGGAGCGTGCCCATCTGGGCTGGCGTGAACCCCGCCGATGGCCGCCCGATGTGGTACGACGCCGACGGCAATATCACGTACAACCCCGATAACGCCGACGATCAGTTCTTCGACGGCGGCGAGGAAGACGTGGTGGGCGGCTTTGGTAGCCGGATCACGTACAAGAGCCTCTCGCTGGATGTCTTCTTCGACTACAGTTACGGCGCCACGGCGCTGCCGAACACGCAGCGCACCTGGACGGCCGCCTTCGGCGAAGGCGTTCTCGGCGAGCTCGATGAGCGGCGCTGGCGGGAGGAAGGCGACATTGCCTCCTGGCCCCGCTCCACGCCCTTCGCGAGCTTCGACGACGCGACCGACCCCGATGCGCTCACGTCGCTGTGGCTCTACCGGGCTAATTACCTCCGCCTGAAGAATGTCACCCTCAGCTACCGCCTGCCGTCCTCACTGACGAGCGTGGTTGGGATCCGGGGTGCGCGCCTCTACACCAGCGGCATCAACCTGGTGCATTGGACCTCGTACCTCGGCATCGACCCCGAGATTAGCGGCTCCTTTGAGAGTTCCTCGTATCCGGCCGAGCAGCAGTTCAACTTCGGCATCGAGGTCGACCTCTAAGCGCGGTGGCCCGGCGGCCGGCTTCTCAGCCGGCTTGCCGACGCCCCTTCAGGCCCTTCCGCGGGACGCACGAGCCGGGGCGCAGATGGCCCCGGCTCCGCCCCGCGCACGAAAGATTTACAACGAGCAATATGGTAGCTATGAGAACTTTTGTTACAACGACACTTACCCTTGCTCTCCTTGTGCTCCTTCAGGGATGCGACAGCATCGTCGAGCGCACGGAGCCGAGCACGGCCATCTCGCAAGAGGTCGCGCTCTCCAACCCCGATGCCATCCAGGGCGTGCGCGCCAGCATGTACGACTGGATGCACGACCAGCAACTGAGTACCGACTGGCTCCTGGGTCCCTCGGCCCTGGCCGATGACACCTTCTTCCGGAGCAACCAGGAGCGCCACCAGGAGCTGAACCGCAACCTGCTCCGTGCCGGCGTCGGGACGAACGCCTACGACGAGATTTACAACCTGCTCAACGACGCCAACATTCTGATTAGCGGCATCGAAGAAGGCGTCCTGCCCGAGGCCGAAGCCCAGAAACTGCGTGCGGAAGGGCTCTTCATGCGGGCGCTGATCCTGCACCACGCCGTGCGCATCTTCGGCTACGACCCCGACGGCAATGGCGGCGTCCTCACGCCCGCTTCGGGGCCGGGCTCCGGATTCAACCTTGGCGTCGAGGTTCGAACGACGCCCACCCTCAGCGTCGCCGACGCCACGCCACAGGCGCGCGCGCCCGTGCCCGAGGTCTACAGTCAGATTACCTCGGACCTGAACGAGGCAATCTCGATCTTTTCGACCGGCAACGAGGAAGGCTCGGCCTTCTACCCGTCGCAGGCGGCCGCCGAGGCGCTGATGGCCCGCGCCCAGCTCTACCAGCGTAACTGGGCCGAGGCCGATACGCGCGCCCAGAACGCCATCGACCGCGCGGGTGCCACCTTCGGATCGGGCCTGGCGACGAGCGCCGATGAGCTGTACGCCATCTTCGACGAGACGGCGGGCAACAATCCGGAAGCGATCTTCACGATCGACACCGATCCCGCCACCGAATCGGCCGGCGTCAACAACTCGATCGCCGCCTTCACCAGCATGCAGTGGGTTGCCCAGTTGCCGACTCAGGATCTGATCGACACGTACGACGACGGCGATTTCCGTATCGATGCCTGGTACCAGCCCTGCTTCGACGATATCAATGGGAGCGCTCCTAATGGATGTGAATTGATCAACGATCAAGGCTTTGAGTTACGCAAGTATGCGGCCGAGCAGGGCGCTTCCCGCTTCGCCGATGATTACGTGCACCTGCGCATCGCCGAAATGGTGCTGATCCAGGCCGAAGCACGCCTCAACACCAGCGGGCCGAGCGCCGCGATCGACCGCCTCAACGACCTGCGTACGGCTCGCGGCTTAGACGCGTACGACGGGCCCACCTCGTTCGATGACGTCTACGACGCCATCCTGCTGGAGCGCCGCCGGGAGCTCGTGGCCGAAGGCCATCGCTTCTTCGACCTGAAGCGCCTCGGTCGCGACATCGAGAAGACTCAAGGCCGGGATGATATTCCGTTCAGCGACTTCCGTCTCTTAGACGACTTCCCGCCCAACCAGCTCAGCGTCAATCCCGAGCTGCAGCAGAACCCGGGCTACTAATTCGTCCGAACGGACCCGACACCATGGAATTATCGTCCTTAGCGCAATCAATTATGCAGACCATGAAATCACTCCAACTGATGCTTGTCCTGGCCGTCCTGGGCTTGTCCCTGAGCGCCTGCGACATGTTCGAACAACGCGATCGCACCTTCCAGGGCGATCCGCAGATCGAGTTCGCCCCGCTCTCTGAAACCGTCGACGAGGGCAATGGCACCGTCACCACGCGGATCCAACTGATCGGCGAGCAGCGCGACTCGGCGCTGCCGGTTAGCTTCACCGTGGGCGACCAGTCGACCGCTGTCGAGGGTACGCACTACAGCCTCGGCTCCACGTCGACCTCGATCCCTGCGAACGCCAACAGCGTCGAGGTATCCATCGACGTGCTGGACAACGACCAGGATGACGGCGACACAAACTACGAGCTGTTCCTGACGCTGCAAGACAGCGACAACGTACAGGCCGCCGAAAACCTGAAAACCTTCACGCTAACGATCCGCGGCATCGATGAGGAATAGCGGCCCTGCGCTGCGCTTCCCCCGGCCCTGCGCCGGATGAAGCGACACAGGCAGCGGATCTCTTGCAGGATCTACAAAAAAATGCCTCGTCCTTTTCCGGGACGGGGCATTTTTTATTGCTGGAATGTGGAAGCGGTCGTGGCTTCAGGATTCTTCCTCGGCCACGCCCGGCCTCCACAGGTGCTCGTCGAGGTCGACGTGTCCTTCATCGGTGAAGGTGACGCCTTCGCTGCGCAGCCGCTCCTCCATAACGTGCGGCCCTTCGAAGTGACGCTTGCCCGTGAGCGCCCCAAACCGGTTGACGACCCGATGGCAGGGTAGCCCTGATCCCACGGCGGCGTTCAGCGCCCAGCCTACGGCCCGTGCGGCACTGCGCGGACCCAGATGCCCGGCGATCGCGCCATACGTCGTCACCTTGCCCGGCGGGATCTGGGCAACGACCGCCCAGACGCGCTCGAAGAAATCGGTGCGCTTATCACTCATGAATACTGGTAGATGCGCTTCGAGAAAGAAGGATTCGCCTGAGGCTCGGCCGAATCGATGTGCCTGTTCTACTCACTGGATTTCTACTCACTGGATGCGGCTTCGGACTCGGGCCCAACGAGGAAGTCGATCGTGCGTTCGGCGGACTGGCCGGAGTGTTCGTCGGTGACGGTCACCGTCACGGTCACCGATC
>CAYUVF010000107.1:0-4594 GCA_964448045.1 uncultured Rhodothermales bacterium | reverse complement strand
CTCCGACGCCTTCTTTGTCGCCACCGTGACGTTCCCGGCCAACGCCGAGGACGGCGCCATCCAGTCACTCACCATCACGGACTTGAGCGACGATGATATTGGCGAACAGCGCGAATCTGCTATTTTCGCGCTACAGAACATCCAAACGGGTGGTTCTGCCACTATCGGTTCCCCAAGTTCTTTTGACCTATCTATCGGTCTTCCAGTCCTCGCAGACGTTCGGGCTAGCGGTGTCGGTACCGCCACAACCTTCTCCGCAATTGTTACACGAGTTGTCGGTAGCGAGGCTCGTGTCCAGGATGAAACGGCAGGAATAGTTATCACACGCCGTGACGATTTTGCGAGCGATGTATCGCGTGCGGACCGAGTCCTGATTACCGGTACCGTTTCCGAATTTGCTGGACAGCTTCAGATCGACAGCGATGATCTCACGAGCTATGAAATTCTATCCAGCGGAAACGATCTACCCACTCCGCAGACTATCACCCTTGCGGAGGCAGTCGAAAATGCAGATGAGTACGAAAGTGAACTTGTCCGCGTCGAAGACATCACTATTGATCCTGATGGGGACATTGTCTTTCAGGCCGGTGGCAGTGAAGGTAATTACACTGTAACCGACTCGGAGGGCAACACTTTAACCCTTCGCATCCCCGGCGACTCCTACTATGGAGGCCGTTCTATTCCAACTGATCCCATTACCTTCGAAGGCGTCCTTGGTGAGTTCTTCGGGGACATCCAACTACAAGCCATTGATGAAGGTGACATCATTGGCGGTGACACCGGCGGAGGCGGCCCGAGCGTGGTGAGCATTGAAGAGGCACGTGCTCAAGTGGACTCCGGACAGACAGTGATCGTCGAAGGCATCGTCACCCGCAACCTGGACGACAACACGCAGATTCAGGATGAGACGGCCGGCATCACCATTAGCCGGCGGAGCGACATCGTGGATGCTGTCAATGATGGCGACCGGCTGCGTGTGACGGCAAGCGTCACCGAGTTCCGCGGGCTGATTCAGTTGGACCAGGACAACGTCCAGAACTTTGAGGTTGTGTCGACTGGTAATGCGCTTCCGGAACCGGTCGAGATTACCCTCGACCAAGTTGCGGACTTCCAGAGCGAGCTTGTCCGCATCACCGGTCTGGAGATCACGAGTACCAGCGACGACACCTTCCAGGGTGGCGGCAGCGCTGGAAACTACGACGTCACCGATGGCCAGACGACCATCACCCTGCGCGTCGAATCGGGCTCCTTTTACGAAGGCGAGCCGATTCCAGAGGGCACCTTCACCTTCCGGGGCATCACGGGCGCCTTCAACGGTCCCCAGATTCTACCCATCAACGAGGGCGACATCATCACTGACGGTGGCGGAGGCGAGCCCAACGTCGTCACCATCGACGCCGCACGTCAAGAGTCCAACGGCACATCAGTAACGGTCGAAGGGATTCTGACGCGTAAAGATGGACAGAATGCCTACATCCAGGATGACAGCGGCCCCACGGGCGCAAGTGGTATCGTCGTCCGCGACGGCGATCTGGCTGATGCCATTGATGGCGGGAGCGTCGCCATCGGGGATCGCATTCAGGCCTCCGGCGAACTCGGGGCGTTCAACGGGCTGATTCAGATCAGCAGCAACGTGAGCTACAGCGTCGTCGCAGAAGATGTTGGGCTGCCCGCGTTCCAAACCGTTACCGTCGACGAACTCAACGCGAACGGCGAAGACTACGAATCGGAACTCGTCGAAGTCACCGACCTCACCATCGATCCGGACGGTGGGGATGATGACTCCAACCCGGACGGTGAATTTAAAGGTGGCGGGGGCGACGGCAACTATCAGGTTACCGACCCCAACGACAATACCATCATCCTTCGGATTCCGAGTTCGTCCTTCTACGTGGGTGAGCCCATTCCCGAAGATCCCGTGACGTTCACCGGCGTCCTCGGCCAGTTCAACGGTGCCGGGTTCGGTGAACGGGATCCGGATGAGGGCTATCAGCTCACCGCCCTGAATGATGGCGACATCACCGTTCAGTAACCTGCACAGTCTTTTGTGCACGTAGTAAAGCGGGAGCGAACCAACAACCGGTTCGTTCCCGTTTTTATTTTTGCGACTTGATTCCCCACCCTTCTGCCTCGACGGTTCCAATTCCATGCGCAAACTCTCTTTTTTCCTGCTACTCGGTTTGCTGGTAGCGCTGCCCACGACGACCACTCAAGCCCAAAACACCATCTCCATCGCCGAGGCGCGGAATCAAGGCGTAGGCGCAAGCGTCACCGTCGAAGGCACGGTGACGCGCGCCTTTGGCGCTTACGCCCGGATTCAGGACGCCTCGGGACCAACGGGGGCGAGCGCCCTCGTCATCCGGCAGACGAGCGGATCGAACAGCGATGCGTTCCAGAGTGACATCTCGGACGGCACGATTCAGCCGGGCACGGTGCTCCGCGTATCGGGCACGCTCTCCGAGTTCAACGGGCTCCTTCAGATCAACGGCGGCGAGCTCGACAGCTACAGCGTGCAATCGCAGGGCGATCCGCCCGCACCACAATCCGTCACGCTGAACACGCTTGCCACAAACGGCGAAAACTACGAGAGCGAGCTTGTCACCGTCCCCGGGCTCACCATCGTCAGCGCGAGCGGGTCGTTTGAAACCAATGAATCGTACACCGTCGAAGACAATGCCGGCGACGCGCTCACCTTCCGCGTGCAGCGCGACGACGAAACGGCGCTGGGCGGTACGCCCATTCCCGAAGGCACGTTCACGTACACGGGCGTCACGGGTGAATTTGGAGGAGAATACCAACTCATCCCCGTCCGCCCCAGCGACCTGCAAGATTCGCGGTCGTTCAGCTTCGGACGGCTGTTCAGCAACGTGCAGGAGGGCGACGGCACGATATCCGTCGAGGTGCGGGCGTTCAACCTGCAGGCCGAGGACAACGTCTCCGTGACGGCGCGCGTAGGCGAGGCCAGTACGGCCACGAACGGCACGGATGTGACCGGCTTCACGAGTCCGCAGACGCTCACCTTCTCCAGCCCCGATCCGGCGCCACAGACGCTGAGCTTCGACATCGTGGATGATTCGGAAACGGAGGGCATCGAGCGGCTCGAAGTGACGCTCGAATCGGCGGACGGCGCCATCGCCTCGCCGTCGCAGTTTACGCTGTGGATCCGCGACGACGCCACGGCGCAGGGCACCATCGCCAGCGGCGTGTCGGGCGATGATCTGATCGACCGGCTCCAGACGACCTTCGGCGATCCGCCGACGCTGGGCTACGACATCGCACGCGACTCGATGTACGCCACGATCTACAACGAAAACGGAGAGGTCGAGGGGATCTACACGGGCTTCCGCGTTCCGGTCGACCCGGACGGCGGCGATGCGAGCGAGCAAGCAGGCGACGGCGGTATTAACACCGAGCACCTCTGGCCGCGGAGCCAGGGCTCGGAGGAGGAGCCCGCACTGAGCAACATGCACATCCTCGCCCCGGCGCGCGGCGCGGTCAACTCGGACCGAAGCAACTACGCCTACGGCGAAATCCCGGATGCCGATGCCGACGCGTGGTACTTCGAGGACCAGACGCGCTCCACGCCGCCGGCCTCCGACCTCGCGCTGTGGAGCGAACTGGACGATAGCCCCTCGAACCGCGACGACCGCCGCTTCGAACCGCGTCACAGCGTGAAGGGCGACGTGGCCCGCGCCGCCTTCTACTTCGTGACGGTCTACCCGAACCGCGCCAACCTCCAGTTCTACGAAGCGCAGAAAGAGACGCTGTTCGACTGGCATCAGCAGGACCCCGTGGACGCCGTCGAGATGCGCCGCAACATCCTGCAGGCCAGCTATCAGGGCAACAAGCTGAATCCGTTTATCGTGGATCCGACGCTCATCGACCGGGCGTACTTCAGCGGCGGCGGATCGCCGGGCGGCGACGTGCTCGCCATCAGCGAGGCGCGCGCACAGGGCGGCGGAAGCACCGTCACCGTCGAGGGCGTCGTCACGCGCGTCGGGCCCGAGGGCGCCTACCTTCAGGACGACACGGCCGGGCTGTACATCTTTCAGGAAGACGGCGCCTTCAATGGCGACCTCGGCGGGTCGATCCGTGCCGGAACGCGCCTGCAGGTGACCGGCTCGCTCGAGTTCTACAACGGCCTGCTGGAGCTGACGGACGTACCCGATGACCGCTATCAGGTGCTCTCGCAGGACAACGCGCTCCCGGAGGCGCCGACGCTGACGCTCAACGAGATCGCATCGAACGGCGAGGAGTACGAGGCCGAGTTGGTGCGCGTCGAGAACTTCACGATCGACGACAAGGGCAACGACACCTTCCGCGCGGGCGGGAGCCAGGGCAACTATCCGATCGACGACGGCACCGCCGAGTTGACGCTGCGCATCCCTGGCGGATCGGAGTTGGAGGGCGAGTCGATTCCCGAGCGGGCCACGTTCGAAGGCGTGCTCGGCCAGTTCAATGGCGCCGGCTTCGACGCCGACGAGCCGGATAACGGCTACCAGCTCACCGCGCTCCGCACCAGTGATCTGCCCGAAACAATCACCATCCCCGAAACCATCACGCTCGACATCAGCCGCCCCTTCGGCGATGCCAA
>CAYUVF010000106.1:0-5208 GCA_964448045.1 uncultured Rhodothermales bacterium | reverse complement strand
TGTAGCAACCGGCGTCGCATCCCCTTGCCCACACCATGGTAGCGGGCCCCACGTCTGCCCGCATCATGCGGCCATGCAAGCGGCTCATGCGGCCAAGACCGATGCAGCGCGGTCGGAGGACGGCGCCACCTTCTGCGTGCGTCACGACGCCATGCCACCAGGCGCCGAACACGACATCCCGCGGCCCGGGCTGTGCAGCTGCGACCACGACGCCGACGGCCCGGACGATGCCGTGCTCATCCTCGACAAGTTCGTGCTCACGGCCATCGAGCACCCCAATCGCTTGTGGCGCGTGCGGGAATCGCATCGCGTCCAGGCCGCTTTCTCCTCTTCCCCTCGAGCTGAGGATATCTTCCGCCCGCCGCGCGCCTGATGAGGGCACCCGGCGCGACGAGCACCTTCACGAACGTGGGTGCACTGTATCTACGCGACACATAGCTGTGGCGCGCATCTACCGTGCAACCCCCGATCGCGATCTGCATCCACGCAGGTCGGGACGTCTGCGCGCTTGGCGCCCTCCCCGTCACGGCACCAGGAGCTGTCGCTCCGCTACCCCCTTTCTTCTGGAAGTATCTTTCTGCTATACCTATGGATATGCTATCTATACGCGCACATCTGCGCACCTACGCTACGTTTTTCCTACTCATCGGATGCCTGCTCGGGATGCCCCTAGCGGCGGGCGCACAGGCTCCGGCCACTGGCACCCTCACCGGCGTGATCACCCACGCTGAAACGGACGCGCCGCTCCCTGATGTGAACGTCGTGGTCGATGGCACCGGCCGCGGCGCTGCCACCGACCGCACCGGCCGCTACGAGATCACGAACCTGGCGCCCGGCACCTACACGGTACGGGCGAGTGCGGTGGGCTACCGGGCTATCGCAGAATCGGTGGTCATCGAAGCCGATGCAACTACGGACGCCTCGTTTGCGCTGCAGGCTGACCGCGTTGCGCTCGACGAAGTCGAAGTGTTCGCGACCGCGCTCGAAGGCCGCCTCACCACGCGCATCAGTGCGACCGAGCTGGAGGCGATGCCGCTCCAGGACCTGGGCGCCGCGCTCCAGGCCGTACCGGGCATCAACCTGCAGCGGCGCGGCGCGCTCGCGCTCGACCCCAACGTGCGCGGCCTCACCGGCACGCAGGTTGCCACCTTCGTCGACGGCATGCGCACCTTCGGTGGCGGCCCGGCCCGCATGGACACGCCGCTGAGCCACACCGACCCGGCCAGCGTGCAGCGCATGGACGTGGTGCGCGGCCCGTACGCGCTCGCGCAAGGCCCCAGCCTGAGCAGCATCCGCGTCGACACGCGGCCCGCCATCCCCAACGCGCCACTCACCGGCACGCTGCGCACCGGCTTCGCCAGCAACCACGACGCCGTCGACGCCAGCGGCCGCGTGCTGGGCCGGTCCGGGCGCGTGTTCTATGACGTGAACGGCGCCTACCGCACCGGCGACGACTACCAAGCAGGCAACGACGCCACGGTACCCAGCGAGTTCGAATCGGCCGAGGTGCGCGGCCGGGTGGGCGCCAACCTCACCGACGCCTCGCGCCTGAGCGCGCAAGTCAGCTACCAAGACCAGCGCGACATCGCGTACCCGGGGCGTCCGCTCGATGCCGCCTACTTCGAGACGATTCGCGGCGCGCTCAGCTACGCGTGGACTGGCACGGGCCGCCTGAAGCGGATCGAGGCGCAGGGCTATGGCTATCAGACGCTGCATCGCATGAACAACGACGACAAGCTCACGGCGCAGCCGGACCCTAACCGGATGCCGCCGTTTCCGCTGCGCATCAGTAACGACACCGAGATCGCCACGTTCGGCGGGCGCGTCACGGCCGCGCTGCAGTGGGCTCCCGATCTGTCGCTGGATGTGGGCGCCAGCGGGTACAGCACGTTCCGCACGGCGACCCGCGTGCGCGACCGACGCGGCGACGGGCCGAAGCCTCCTGTGCTGCCCGCAACGGACATCGTGTGGCCCGACGTGCGAACCACCGAAATGGGCGGGTTCGCCAAGCTGGAGCGTACGTTCGGACAAGCCGAGGTCACGGCCGCGGGACGCCTCGACGTGGTGCATTCCAATCCGCAGACCCTCACCGCAGGGTTTCGTGAGCGCGCCGAGGCCGCGCGGGACCTCACGCTGACTGGCGACCTGGCGACCACCGATGTGCTCTGGAGCGCAGCCGCCAGCGCCACGGTGCCCCTTGCCGAACCGCTTGCACTCACAGCTGGGCTCGGCTCGTCGGCGCGGGCCCCCGAGCCGCTGGAGCGGTTCGGCGACCGCATGGGCGCTACTCGCACGCAGCGCGGCAACGAGTTTATGGGCAACCCCACGCTCGATCCGGAACGCACCTACCAGGCCGACCTCGGACTGGACGTCGCCACGCCGCGCTTTAACGGGTCGGTGAACGGGTTCGTGCGCTACCACGACGACTACATCACGATCCTGCCGGCGCCGGCTGTGGCATCGGCCCTGCCCCTCACACCCGACCTGGTGTTCACGTACACCAACGGCCAGGCGACCTTCTGGGGCGTGGAGGCCGACGCGCAGGCGCGGGTTCACCCCACGCTGCGCATCCGGGTCCGTGGCGAATACCTCTGGGGCCGCGACGAATCTTTTGCCGACGATGAGCCCGCGTACGGGGTTATGCCGGCACAAGCCCGCGTCGGCGCTCGGTGGATGCCGCTGGAGGGCACCTTCTTTCTCGACGGCACGCTGCGCGCCGTCGCCGAACAGACGCGCGTGGCATCCATCCGTAACGAGGGCGAGACCGATGGCTTCACCACGGTCGACCTCACCGTGGGCGGGCGGCTGCTGGGCAGCGTCAGCCTGCGCGCAGGCGTGACCAACGTGTTCGACGCGACTTACCGCGAACACCTGAACGCGCGGGCCGTCCGGTTCGACGTGCTGAGCGCAGAGGAAGGCCAAGCCTTTATCCCCGAACCCGGCCGCAGCGTCTTTGTGCGCGTGCAGTACGCGTTCTAGACGATCGCATCGGAACATAGCAGCCCTGCACCAACAGCCCCCGGCGTGCTCAGACGGGCAGGTCGGGGGCATTTGTTGGATGGGTTCTTCTACGTGACGTACGGCACAATGCGCAGGAGAATGCGCTCCGGCCCACTGCACTGTTCCTGCAGAGGAACGAAAAACGCGCCCAACCACGTGCCGCGCAACCATCTATTCAGAGATCGGACCTGAAGCCATGCCCTGGAAAGCCCCGTCCACATGCGCAAGCTGCACCGGTGGGCCACCGTGCTCATCCTGCTTCCGTTTCTCATCGTGCTCGTCAGCGGTCTGCTGCTGCAGGTGAAAAAGGAGTTCGATTGGATTCAGCCGCCTACGCAGGTCGGTTCCGCGTCGGGGGCGACCGCGCTGTCGTTCCCAGACATCCTGACCGCCGCGCGCGGGGTCCCGGATGCTGAGATCGACACGTGGGCGGACGTCGACCGGCTGGACGTGCGGCCCGACAAGGGCGTGGTGAAGGTGCGCGGTACGAACGGATGGGAGGTGCAGGTGGATGCCCGCACGGGCGAGGTCCTGCACGTGGCCCCCCGCCGCTCCGACGTCATCGAGGCGATCCACGACGGCTCGTGGTTCCACGACCGCGCGAAGCTGTGGGTCTTTCTGCCGTCTGCGGCGCTAGTGCTGGTCCTGTGGGGGACGGGCCTCTACCTGTTTGCGCTCCCGTACTGGGTGCGATGGCGCCGTCCGGCCAGGCGGCCCGGTCGCACGCCAGCCAAAGGCGTCAAACCAGCCCGGTTGCCCGAATATGCGGAGGAGGAGCGCTAAGAACCTGTTTTGATTTTGGATCGGATGGCGAGAGCGAGCAACGAGGCGGCGAAAATCGGACCTCGATCGCGGTTCGTAGTGGAGCTACGGGCCAAGATCGGGGGCGATTTGCAGCCCCTCGGAGCCGCTCGGAGCCCCGGGGCATGAATTGAAACAGGTTCTAAATCTCGGCCGGACTATCCGTCGGCGGCGCGATCCCGCGTGTAGAGCGTGCCGCGCAGGGCCCGTGCGATCAGGGCAAGCCCGACGGCGACAAACGGCAGGCTCAGCCACTGGCCCATGCTGAAAAGTGGGAGCTGGTCGGCAAAGGCCGCCTGGGGCACCTTAAACGGCTCCAGCGCGATTCGGACTGAGAACACGCTCGTCAGAAACAGCCCCGAAAGCAATCCGTGGGGGAGGGCCGGGCCTCGCCGCCGGTAGATGGCCAGCAGCCCGGCGAAGATGAGCACGTACCCCAGCGACTCGTACAACTGCACGGGGTGGCGCGGCACCTCGTCGATGCGGGCGAAGACGACGGCCCAGGCCACGTCGGCCGGCTGGCCGAGGATCTCAGAGTTAAAAAAGTTGCCAAGCCGAATCAGACCGCCGACTAGCGCCGTGGGTACGGCGATGCGGTCCAGCAGCCAGAGGTAGGGCTGATCGTCGCGACGCCGGGCGTACAGCCCGAGGGCGGCCAACACGCCCAGGGCGCCGCCGTGACTCGCCAGGCCGCCCTCCCAGACTTTCAGGATTTCGATAGGACGGAGCAGATAATATGTCGGATCATAGAAAAGCACATGGCCCAGCCGCGCGCCGATGATCGTGCCGCCTACCAGATACATAAGCAGGACATCCAGATCGCGCTCGGGTTTTCCTTCCCGCTGGAACATTTGCCCTACAATGATAAACCCGACGAAGAAGCCGAGCCCGAAAAGCAGGCCGTACCAGCGTGGGGCCAGCCATCCCCACCGGAAGATCTCCGGCGAGACGTCCCACACGAAGTGCGGCGTTGTTGCGATGCTCATTGGGTTCATAGGTAGAGAAAAAGAGCGCTTCTCCAACAGGTTCAGGATCTTGTAAACGCAGCTGCACCCGCGAGGCGCGCGTTGAAGATGGACTGCACGTCCGCATCGCTTGGACCGTCCGGCAACCCGAGAATGGCGAGCGCTGTGCGCGGGGTGTCCGGCCATGCGCCCTTGAAGGTAAAGGCTGCGCGGCGTCCGGCCATCTGCAGCAGCACGCGCTGTTCGCGTGTCTCCTCGGTGACGATAAACCCCTTCACCCGGAGAATCGTGTCGGGCAGCTCGCGCAACGCACGCCGCACGTCGTCAAGATTCGTGAACGGCACGTCGGACTGGTACGACCAACGACGGAACGTGGCTTCGTGGTCATGGTCGTGGTGCTCGTGGTCGTGGTGCTCGTGGTCGTGGTGCTCGTGGTCGTGGT
>CAYUVF010000105.1:0-5536 GCA_964448045.1 uncultured Rhodothermales bacterium | reverse complement strand
GAAGAAACTCCGGCAAGATACACCATCCAGCGAAATTTTAAATGAGGTAGCCCTTTGGGGACGGCCGCGCGGCTCAGAAGTGGATGGAGAGCCCGACGCGGTTGGGGCTGACGACCGGTCGATACGTGAATGACGAGCCGTCGGGTGAGGTGCGCGGAGGAGCATCGGCGACGGTCTTCCCCACGAAGTAGCCAAGCAGCGCGCCGACGAAGACATCCGAGAGCCAGTGCTTGCCACTCTCGATGCGCTGCAGCCCCGCCGAGGTGGCCGTGCCGTACGCCGCCGCTTTCACCCACCAGGCGTCGTATTCGTGGGCGATCACGGAGGCGACGGCAAAGACTTTCGAGGTGTGTCCGGAGGGCATGGACCGCGCGGAGTGGCCCCCCTGAAAGTCGAACGCATCGGCCTCATAGGGGCCATTCTGGGTGTAGGGGCGCGAGCGCCCGATGGTTTCCTTGAGGACGCCCGTCAGGATCTGGGTCAGGAAGGCGGCTTCGACGATGTGTACGGAGGTGCGGGTGAGGCGGCGGTCGTCCGTCAGGAGTCCGCTGGCGGCAAACGTGCCGGCGGCGCCGAGGATAAACCGCGTTGGTCCGACCTGATCGTACGCGCGTCCGAGCCCGGCCAGGTGGCGTGGCACCAGGGTGGGCGGCGAGCCGCTGGGCCCGTGGGCGAAGCGGTACGTAGGCTGGTCGAGCGCTGAAACGATACCGACAGTAATGCCCGCGACGCCGATGGCCGTCAGGTAGTCGCCGTGTTCCATCCGCAGCGGCGTGCGGAGAACATACGAGGCGTCCCTGCCGAGGTCGATGGGAGAGGGCAGGAACGCGGATTCCCCGGAAGAAGTCGATTGCGCACCGGCTCCTGCCGGGACCATCAAGTGCATGAGGAAGCACAGCAAGCAGGCGAGCGTGCAGCTGCATGCCTCCGTACAGGCATCGGGTAGCGCAGTCGGATCGGCAGAAGAGCAGGGTGAGGAGCTACTCGAAACGGGACGGCCCACGGAGTCGGAAGATGAAGTCACGCGTCGCAATCAGGCTTGGGTGAGAGCTGACAGGCGGCGTATCAATATACAGGGGCACTACGGGGCGTTTGAGAGCAGGTACGATGTGCAGGATAGGCTTGAGACGCCCAAACTGACTATGTAAAATTAGCGTAATGTGAAGAAGGTTCCGCAATCCTTCAAAAAAGCGGATCCGCCGGCCCGATGGGAGATCGAGCCGGCGGATTCCCCTGACGTCTCGTGATCGAGAAGCGGCTCGTCACCGGTTTTGGCGGCGCTGTCCGCGCCAGACGGGTTGGCCGGTATCGTCGCGCAGTTGAAGCGTGTGTTCGCCTCGGTGAATTTCGGCGGCAATCAGCGCATTGGCATCGTCCATTGGGACGCGCGAGCCGCGCACGGTGAGCGAGTCGCCTACCGCGAGCGCAAACGATTGATCGGCGAAAAACCACGTCGGACCCAGGTGGACGGGCAGCGTCGTGTCGTCCGTTTGCAGCTGCAGGTGGATGCCCTGCGATGGGCCGCGGCGCGACTGCATCGTATCGATGCGTGCGATGGTGCCGCTCACCGTTTCGACGGTGGCGGGGTCGAACATGCGGTCGGCCGCATTGCGTCCCTGGCCGCGTTGTTGCGCGAGCGCCGGGGAGGTCAGTACGAGGAGCAGTGCCAATGCGCTGATGCCGGAGAGAATAAAGCGGTTCATGGCAGTATGGATTGCGTGGTCGAGCGTATTATTCGTGATCGGAGGATTCGACCTCCACAGGGTGCGCGGCCGACGAATCGGTACGGAGTTCGGGATGGCTGATCTTGCCACCGAGGTTGGCCGTGTAGCCGATGATGCCCGTCGTAAGGAGCGCCAGTACGAGGGTCAGCAGGACCGTCCACCGAACGAGTTGCCTCCGCGCGTAGGCAACGATCAGTGCGCTGAGCGACGAAACGACGGTCAGGATGCCAGCAACGAGGGCGTACTTGCCGACCTCTTCGTGGGCTTCAATGGCGTCATGCGACACCCCGGCCAGGCCCTCCACAATCTCCTCGGCGGGCTCGCCCGTGAGGTAGACGGCAATCGTCGACAGGCCAGCGACGGCGAGCAGCCCGAGGCTTGCGTACTGCACGGAGTCTTGGTCGCGCCAGAGGCCATAGGCCAGCAGCACCGCGCCGATCAGGATGCCGAGGAGGGGCAGATGGTTCAGAGCCAGATGAAAGTGAGCAGCACTCATGGCAGGTCAGCGATTGAGTGAAGAAGGTTGCGGGGCATCGGATAGACGTCGTATCAGATGGCGTCCTGATCGGCACGGTGCGTGCGGATGTCAATCGCATGATGCACAGGAAGGATGAACACTTTCCCATCACCCCGCCGGCCCGTCTGGGCGTGCTCGGTGATGGCCTCCGCAATGTCATCAACTCGATCATCGTGACAGACGATCTCCAGCTTGAGTTTGGTGACGTACGGCGAAATGCTCTCGTCGTAATTGCGCTTGCCGCCGGGGCCAGCTTCGCGGCCGAAGCCTTCGACCGTGCTGAGGCTGGCCCCCGGCACGTTCATCTTACGAAGCTGATCGACCACAGCGTCACGCATACGGGGCCGGAAGTAAGCAATAATCATTTGCATAGGACTATCCGGAATGGATAAGGGTCATGTAGTAGCAATGCGGGACTGATCGGACGCGGATTCTACCGCTTGCTCCAGGTCCGACATCGTATCGGCAGTCGGGTTGAACAGGGCGTACAGCGTGGGCAGCAAGAGCAAAGTAGAGGCCAGTAGCGTGAAGAGCCCTCCCACCACGACGGCGGCAAGCGGCCGCTGCACGTTCGACCCGATGCCCGCCGCGAAGAGCAGCGGCAGCAGACCGAGTAGCGTCGTCATGCCCGTCATCAGGATCGGACGGAGGCGCAGCATCGCCCCCTCGCGCACCGCGTCGTAAAATGAGTGGCCCTGCAGCCGCAGCTCGTCGATGAACGAGATCATCACGATGCCGTTTTGTACGGCGATGCCCAGCAGCGCGATGAAGCCCACCGACGCCGGCACGCTCATGTAGAGGCCCATCGCCCAGAGCAGGACGGCACCGCCCACGAGCGATACCGGAATGTTCAGGAAGATAAGCAGCGCCTGCTTGACCGAGTTGAACGTCATGAACAGCAGCACGAAGACGATCGCCAGCGTGATCGGCAAGATCAGCAAGAGGCGGTCGTTGGCCCGCTCCTGGTTCTCGAACTGCCCGCCCCAGTCGATCAGATAGCCCGTGGGCAAATCAACCTGCGCCTGTACGGCGGCCTGCGCCTCCGCAACGAAGCCGCCGATGTCGCGGCCCGTCACGTTCGACTCGACGGTCAGCTTGCGCTTGCCCTGCTCGCGGCTCACCTGCGCGGGGCCCTGGGTGAGGCGGACGGTGGCTACGTCGGCCAGGCGGATCTGCGTGCCCGTCGGTGTGAAGAGCGGCACGTTGCGTACGGCCTCTACGGACTCCCGCGCGCGGCCTGTGAAGCGGCCCACAAGGTCGAAGCGACGGTCGCCCTCCAGCACCTCGGTCACGCGTTCGCCGCCCACAGCCATGTCGATGGCGCGCTGCACGGCGTCGACGGAGAGCCCGTAGCGGGCCGCATCGGCGCGGCGCATGGTGACTTCCAGGTAGCCGAAGCCGGCGATCTGCTCGGGCGCCACGTCGGCATGGCCCGGGACGGAGCGGAGCACGTCGGCCACGTTGTCGCCGAGGCGTTTGAGTTCGTCGAGGTCCTCGCCGTAAATCTTGACGGCGACCTGGCTCTTCGTGCCACTGATCATTTCGTCGAGGCGCAGCGCGATGGGCTGGGTGAAGGAGAAGCGCGCGCCGGGAATCTGGTCGAGCCGTTCGCGGAGCGCGTTCACGAGGGCTTCCTTCGAGTTGTACCGCCACGTGTCGCGCGGCGTCAGGCTCACGATCATGTCGGAAAGCTCCTGGCCCATCGGGTCGGTGGCTACCTCGGGCCGGCCCGTCTTGCTGACGGCGTCGTTCACCTCAGGGAATTCCAGCAGGGCGTTCTCTACCTGTGTCTGCACGCGCTGTGTGGTGCTGAGAGCGGAGGAGGGCTTCATGGCGGCCTGAATGGCGATGGCGCCTTCTTCCATCTGCGGCGCGAACTCGGAGCCGGTGAGGGTGAACACGCCGAGGCCCACTGCCAGTGTCACGGCTGCCCCGCCGATGGTCAGCCCCTTTCGGCGAAGCGCGCCCTCCAGTAGCGGCCGGTACAGGCCTTTGAAGAATCGAACGACCGGATTCCCGTCCTTGGAGCCGCGCTCGCCGTTCGAGCCAAAGAAGCCCGTTTTCTTGCGTCCCACGTTCTTGAGTAAGTACGAGCTGAGTGCGGGCGCCATTGTCAGGGCGAGGAAGAGGGCCGCCATCAGTGCGAACGAGACGGTGAAGGCCAGAGGCCGAAACATGCGGCCTTCCATCTGCTCCAGCGTGAAGAGGGGCAGGAAGACGGCGATGACGACGCCCACGGCGAAGGCGATGGGCCGTGCCACCTCGCGCCCGGCGCGCACCACGATCAGGCCGATGGATTCGTCCGGGTTCTCCTCGCGCATCCGGTAGATATTCTCCACCATCACGATGGCCCCGTCCACGAACATGCCGAGCCCGATGGCGAGGCCGCCCAGGCTCATCAGATTGGCCTTGAAGCCGAGGTAGTTCATCAAGATGAACGTGATGAGCGCCGTCAGGGGCAGAACGAGGCTCACGATGAGTGCCGAGCGCCAATCGCCCAGGAAGGTCAATAGCACGAGGATGACGAGCAGACCGCCGATCATCAGGCTGCCCGTCACCGTGCTGATGGCTTTGAAGACGAGGGTGTTGCGGTTGTAAAAGACGTCGACCTGCACGCCGGGTGGAAGGGCGTCTTTCAGCTCGGCCATCTTCGTCTCGACGTTGTCGACGGCCTCTTGCGCATTGGCGCCGCGCTGCATCAGCACGATGCCGGTCACCGTTTCCCCTTCGCCGTTCATCGTCGCGCCGCCGTGCCGCACCGCCGAGCCGATCTCGACGTCGGCCACGTCGCCGATGAGCACGGGCGTGCCGCCGCGGCTCGTGATGACGGTGTTGCGGATGTCGTCCATGATGTCTTCGCCGCCCGCACCGAGCCGCCCGATGCCGCGCACGACGAACTGCTGGTCGCGCCGCTCGATGTATTGGCCGCCCGCGTTGCGGTTGCTCTGCCGCAGCGCATCGTATGCCTCGTCCAGCGTGATGTCGTGGTTGACGAGCGCTTCGGGCCGGAAGAGGACATGGTACTGTTTCACGAAGCCGCCCAGCGAGTTGGCCTCCACCACGCCGGGCACGGTGCGCAGCTCGGGCCGCAGGATCCAGTCCTGCATCGTCCGCAGTTCGCGGGCCGAGTACGTGTGCTCGTCGTCCGGCACGTCGCGAAGCGCATACTGGTAGATCTCGCCGAGAGCGGTTGTCACGGGCGCCATGGCCGGCTCGGCCGTGGCGGGCAGTTGGTCCCGCACCTGGCTGAGGCGCTCGAAGACGAGCTGCCGCGCGAAGTAGATATCCGTGTCTT
>CAYUVF010000104.1:0-5928 GCA_964448045.1 uncultured Rhodothermales bacterium | reverse complement strand
TAAGTTAGCACATTTCTCGACTATGACCACTTACACACTTTATTTTACACCCCCGTGGGTATTACTTCTGTCATGCGCGAGCCTCGATCAAGAATAAAGCTTTAGCTTTAGGTTGGCTCCTACGCGACTGGGCCCTTAGGGTAGTATCAGGCTACGCAGAGCAGATCTCAACCGAAGAATGAGATGGTCTATCTGCTGCTTTGCCATGAGCGGTGCTAATCAAATACTTCCTTCCCCGCGTATCTAATCCTCCAGGCATAGTCCACTTCGGACGCTTTAGCCACCGTGACTAGACAGGCACCTGCATACTTACTATGATCTTTCCGTCCTCCAAAACCCATAAATTCTATTCCGCCTGCATAGCAGAAATATACACCGCCGAAGCTCCAAATCGCTAGTGGACTGTATCTTTGGGATATCCGTAGCAAATAAACTCATCTTCGTGTTCATCTTCGCATTCCCCGTTCTCGTAATACTGTCTGGCGCAGCAGATAGTACTCCCACATATCTCACTGGGAGCATCTTCACATTGGCTGTCACAGGTTCCTCCCGTATCTTCCTCACATCTAATGAATAAAGATGGCGAAGCAGACGAGGGAGCACCGTAACCTCCATTACTAAGAAAAACCGATCCGCCAACCATAGCCAGACTGACAGTCAGACTTACCATCAAGCGTTTGATTCGAGTTGAAAGCATAACATTGAGTCAGTTGCAATGGAAGAAGCGCAAACTGCTTTCGCCCTTCATTATATCATATCTTGTCAACCGGAGAAAAACTTCTCATCGTTCTTTACGCACGTTCTTCTCATCCTTCTTCTCAGCGTTCTTCTCATCTTTCACTCCTCATTCTCGCCGCCCCGGAACTCCGACGGCCTACAGCCCACGTGCCGCCTGAACGTCGACGAAAACCCGCTGGGACTGCCGTAGCCCGCACGGCCGCAAGGATCTCGCGCTCGCCGGTCGAATTCTGAAGGCCTCTCCACGCGGAGCGCGTCTGTCCCGCAGCGTCGAAAATTGCCACCGTGGGCACCCCGGATATCCCGACTGCGGGAAGCGCTAAGGCTTTAGTCTGCAGCAGCGTATCGACGTTGACCTTCGACGAGCGCAGCATGTGGCGCTGGGCCCGAGGCGAGTCCGTTCCGTCGATCACAGCAGCCACAGCTACCGAAGCGCCTGCCTGCTGCAGCGAATCTACAGTCTGGCTCAAGCGGGCGTAGAAGTCCATGCTGCGCCTGCAGTACGGGCAGGTCGGCGAGACGAACAAAACGACGCGCCACTCGGCCGGGCGCCACGTCGAGAGCACCCTGGAGGAGTCGGTGTGAATGGTAAGCGGATCTCTCGAGGCGCCGGCCTCTCCGGGGTGCCAATACGTCCACGACACCGCTGCAGCTACAGCGATTAAGACGATGTGGAGCACTGGTTCGATACTGATGTCGGGGAGAAACTTCCTCATTGATGTTGCGACTTACTTTACGGAATCCTCTACCCGGTAGATGTTCACGGTTGTATCCTGAATCGACGCGACAATGCCAGCACCGTACTTCGCAATCTCTCTATCGATGGGGAATCGGACCGTATGGAGATAGCTCCCCTCTTCTGCGTCGTACAGGTCAAATGCAGTGCTGTCCTCTGACGTGTTAGGATGTTGGACCGCAAGCACACCACCGTGCATTTCGGAGACTCCATTTATAGGATTGGAGGGCGCACGTACCACACGCGTTCGCCCCTGGCTCTCTGTTTGAGGGGCAGGAATGGGAGCATCTCCATAGTCGGGCGTCGGATACGCAATACCGGTAGTGTCACCCGGCGCATAGGTCAATATGACGGGAAAATAAAAGGGCACGAATACAGCTCGACCGTGACTCGAATGAAGACGCCCATCCAAGGCGATTGAGGGAATGTCACGAGAGAAGATGCGGGATACGGAGGTCTGCCGACGCGGAGTAGTCATGAACAAGAAATCACTGGTCCGGCTGGCTGCCTCCACGTATTTTGTCGAGTCGTCGGCGTATGCAAGCCGCGCTATCGGGACCTCATAACTTTCGGTTCGGACGAATGCCCCGGTCTCCCGGTTGAAAAACAACACTTTTCGCTGTCGCCCATCGACCACGTAGACGAGAGAGTCTCGCCAGATCCCCCCATCACGCATACCCATCATCTGGTCAGGTGCCCTCCCGACGCCGTTTCCATACGTTGCTCGGTACACCCCGTGCCGGGTAAATCGCTTTACGGTGTTGTCGCCGAAGTCAAAGACATACACGTGACCGTCTTCTTCGATACCCAGGGCCCTCGGATCAAAAAGAGTATACCCATCTCCTTTGGAGAGCGTAGCGATCTTTTCGAAGTCCGGCTCGACCCATGTCCGCTCAAGTGACTGGTCACCGCGAACGTCAGCCGTCAAATAGTACGGATTGGTGGTTTCCTCTCCACACGAGGCCATCACCAATACGATTAGCAGAGTAGCGACTGCCCTGCAACCGAAATGATTCATGCCGGCTTCACTCGAATGTAGATTCAAAAATAGACCAGATTTAGCTCAAAGAATCATTTCCGCACTACAAGAATATTTCTCGGTTTCCCCCTCTTCACACGGCAAGTTATCTGAGGTACAGCAGTGGATGTCAATGCAGTCATCGAGGCCACCATCACATCCCCATTCCGAACACGTTCCATTGCAAACCCATTGTGTAGAAGATTGGGGACTCCAAGCAATTGATGCCACAAACATCAACGCACAGCCGATGAGAGTAAGTCCAAGGCGTCCAAACCGAGTCGAGAACATGACGAGCAGGCGTTTCCAGTGAGAGGAGCACGTACGATCTACCTGCATGATATTGCCCCGTCACCAGAAAAACTTCTCATCGTTCTTTACGCGCGTTCTTCTCATCCTCCTTCTCAGCGTTCTTCTCATCGTTGCGCTCCTCATTCTCGCCGTCCCGGTACTCCGACGGTGTACAGCCCACGTGCCGCTTGAACGTCGACGAAAATCCGCTGGGACTGCTGTAGCCCACCGCGTACGCGATCTCCGTGACCAACAACTGCTCGCCCTTGCGCAGCAGCGCCTTCGCGCAAGCGAGCCGACACACCACGATCAGCTCCTTGACTCCCTTGCCGACCGTATATTTGAACAGGCTGTAGGCGTTGTTATCTGCGAGCCCGCATGCCTCGACAATGGCTCCTACCGTCACGCCCTCCTCGAACGCCCGCGCTACGGCTTCTCGGTAGAGGAGCCGCACCTCCGAAGGCCATCCCGGGTCCGGCGGCACGACCGCTCGGCGACAGGCCGCTTTTTCTCTTTCGATAATCCGATACGGCGACGGATGTGCCTCGTCGTCTGTTGACATGACCGTGCCCCTTGAAATGAAAACGGTACTGTGTCGACGATGTGCACTTCATATTATATTTAAAATGGCATGCAACATCTAATTCGCCCTCGGATCGCCCAAGTAGTTTTTTTGTTGGCGGGTTTGTGGTTGCGGGTTTAAGGCGTCCTGTGCGATCCGTGGAAGCCATTGTGCATTACACAACTCCCAACTAAAATCCTCACCTCCTCGGAAGGCCGAACTCCGCTGCGACCGGGCTCCCATACGCCCACTTTTCCGGGCCAAACCTACCGATCGGTAGCGCAAGTGCCTTCATCACCCGATCCAATCATCGATCTGCATTCGTCCTGCTTTTCATCCGGACCGGGGTTGCGCCTTTAGGCGTACAACCTCTACGTTGGCGTTCCCGTGTCTGACTTCTTTCACCTGTTGCTCCCTCGTCTGTGACCGTCGACGTCGTCCTCCCGCTGCCGCTCGATCAGACGTACACCTACGCGGTGCCGGCAGCGATGCGAGCTGAGGCGCAGATGGGGTGCCGCGTACTCGTGCCGTTTCGCTCGCGCCGACTGACGGGACTCATCGTGGACACCGGCCCGCCCGCCGACGAGCGCGACCTCGACTTTGAGGTGAAGCCCCTCCTCGACGTGCTGGACGACACGCCCGCGTTCACCGATGAGATGCTGCGCCTCACCCGCTGGATCGCCGACTATTACGTCTGCGGCTGGGGCGAGGCCGTGAAAGCCGTGCTCCCCTCCGGCACCAACGTCCGGTCCAAACGCCGCATCCGCCGCACCGACGCCTCGCCCGGCGACTGGGCCGATCACGCCGGCGGCGGGCCGGTGCTCGATTATCTGGATGACCATCCGGAAACGACGCTGAAAGCCCTCCGCCAGCGCGTGGCCGGCACCGTCTCGCTCGCGCTCATGCGCCGGATGGCGCGCGACGGGTTAGTCGAAATCGAAGAGACGCTGAGCGATGCGCAGGTCGGCGAGCGGACGGAGAAACACCTCCGCTTCGCCTCGGCCTTTCAGCACCAGGGCGCCGCGCAGGATCTCAAGCAGCAGCTGCGCGGCGACAAGCAAAAAGCCGCCATCGAAGCCCTCGCCGGGTTCGCCGCCGAGGGCATCTCCGAGCCGCGCCAGGCCGACGTGATGGACCGGTCCGAGGCGCCGTATTCTACGATCAACAGCCTCGTCGACAAGGGCATGATCGAGGCCGTGGAGAAGGCGGTCTTCCGCTCGCCGCTGGACGACCTGCCCGATCCCGGCGCCCCGCCCGATCACACGCTCCATCCGGCGCAGCAGGACGCCCTCGACGCGATCAGCACCTCCGTCGAAAAAGAATCCTACGGGACGTTTCTGCTGCACGGCATCACCGGGAGCGGGAAGACGGAGGTGTACATCGCCGCCCTCAAGCGGGTGTTAGCGCGGGGGAAGACCGGCATCATTCTCGTCCCCGAAATCGCCCTCACGCCGCAGACCGTCCAGCGCTTCCGCGCCCACTTCGGCGACGAAATCGCCGTGCTCCACTCGCAGATGAGCATGGGCGAGCGCTACGACGCGTGGCGCGCCCTCCGCGAGGGGCGCTACTCGATTGCCATCGGCCCGCGCTCGGCCGTGCTGGCGCCGCTGGAGAACCTCGGCCTCATCGTCGTGGACGAGGAGCACGAGCACTCGTACAAGCAGTTCGACCCGGCGCCGCGGTACCACGCCCGCGACGTGGCGGTGATGCGCGCCCACATGAACGACGCCGTCTGCGTCCTGGGCTCGGCCACGCCCAGCCTGGAGAGCCACATGAACGCCGCGTGGGACAAGTACACGCTCCTGGAGATGCCCGAGCGCGTGCCCGACTCGTCCGGCACCGCCGCCGAGCTCCCCGAGGTGGAGATCGTCGACCTCACGCTGGAGCGCAAGAAGCATCAGCTGGAGGGCGCACTGTCGAAACCGCTGCGCGACGCCATCCGGGAGCGGCTGGATCGGGGCGAGCAGACGATCCTGCTGCAGAACCGCCGCGGCTACGCGCCGGTCATCGAGTGCGAGGACTGCGGGTGGTCGCCCTACTGCAGCGATTGCGACGTGACGTTCACCTACCACAAATCCAAGCGCCACCTGCGCTGCCACTACTGCGGAAAGACGGCGCGCCTGCCGCGGACGTGCCCTAAGTGCGGATCGGCTGAGCTGAACCAGCTGGGCACCGGCACGCAGCGCGTCGAGGAAGAGCTCGCGGAGGTCTTCCCCGAGGCCGCCGTCCTCCGGATGGACCGCGACACGACGAGCCGCAAGAACGCGCATCACGAGATCCTGCACCGCTTCGGCAACGGGCATGCGGATATCCTGCTAGGCACGCAGATGGTGGCGAAGGGGCTCGACTTCAGCCGCGTGACGCTCGTAGGCGTCGTCAACGCCGACACGGGCCTGCTCCTCCCCGACTTCCGCGCCGACGAGCGCACGTTCCAGCTCCTCACGCAGGTGGCCGGCCGCGCGGGCCGCGCCGACCTCCGCGGCGCTGTCATCCTCCAGACGCGCAACCCCGACCACGCCGCCATCCAGTACGCCTGCGAACACGACTACGACGGCTTCGCCCGCACCGCCCTGGCCGAGCGCC
>CAYUVF010000103.1:0-6323 GCA_964448045.1 uncultured Rhodothermales bacterium | reverse complement strand
TGAGTGAGGGACTGCTCGTGTTGACGGAGGACCTGCACGTCCAATCGGCCAATCAGTCGTTCTACGCTCATTTTGGGATAACGCCCGAAGAAACCGAGGGCCGCCTCATCTACGAGCTGAAGGAGGAACAGTGGGACATCCCGAAGCTGCGTAAGATGCTCGAAGATCTGCTCCCCAAAGACAATAGTTTCACCGATTTTGAGGTGGTGCAGACCTTCGACGACATCGGCGAGCGGACGCTGCTGTTGAATGGGCGCCGCCTCGATGGACAAGAGCGCATCCTGCTGGCCATCGACGACATTACCGAGCGCCGGCGGGCGGTGAACAAGCTGCGCGAGCTCAACGAAACGCTGGAAAAACGCGTCGAGGCGCGCACCGAGCAGATTCAGGCCCTCGCCTCGCGGTTGAGTGCAGCCGAGCAGAAAGAGCGCAAACGCGTTGCGCAGATCTTGCACGACGACTTGCAGCAGCGCCTCTACGGGATCCAGATGAAAATACAAACGATGCGTAGTGCAGTGGACGCCGGCGACGCCGGTGCCCTGTCCGACAAAATCTCCAAGGTCGAGACGTGGATTGCTGACGCGATACAGACCACCCGGCAGCTCTCGGTCGACCTCAGTCCGCCGGTGCTCAAGAAAGAGGGATTGGTCGATGCGCTCGGGTGGCTGCAAACTCAGATGGATGAAATGTACGGGTTGACCGTCGACATCACCGCCGATGAGGCCATCCGCGTGCCCAATAAAACCATCCGGGAACTGCTCTTCCAGATTGTCCGCGAGCTGCTCTTCAACGTGGTAAAGCATGCTGAGGTCGACCGCGCTGCCGTGGAGCTCAGCGCATCGGAGGAGGGCATGACGGTGCGCGTAGTCGACGAGGGGCGCGGTTTCGTGGCGGACCCTGCGGGCCGAGATCCAAACGAGGAGAACGGATTCGGGCTGCCCGCCATCCGCGACCGGGTTGAGCTCTTTGGCGGGCAGTTGGAGCTTGAGAGCGCACCGGGGGCCGGTACGTGCGTGACCATCCGCGTTCCAAAGGATGCAACGTTGCGAATCGCGGAATAATCGAGCGGAATAATCGGATGGCGAGCGGTACCGTCCCGCTTCGTTACTGACGCGCCACGCGCCGTCCACACCGGGATTTCATTCGGATAAAGGGGGAAACGATGGCTACACAGGTTTATGTAGTGGAAGACCACGAAATCATGCGGGAGATGATCATCGAGTTCGTCAAGCGCTTTCCGGAGCTCGAAATCTGCGGCAGCACCGACTCCGCCGAAACCGCGCTGGAAGAGCTGCCCGAATCGGTTGATCTCGTGTTAATTGACACGTCGCTGCCGGGAATGAGCGGGATCGACCTCGTCGCCAAGCTGCACGACCGGCATCCCGCGCTCCGGTGTGTTATGCTGTCCGGGCACAGCGAGCAGACTTATGTCCAGCGTGCGCTTCACGCCGGCGCCGACGGTTACATCCTCAAGGGGGATCCCTACGAGCTGGAATCGGCGATCCAGAAAATTATCGACGGCGAGCGGTACATCAGCCAATCGCTTGGCGGCCTATCGCAGAAATGATCGGACTACTCTTCTTGCAGCGTGTACAGCCGATACGCGCAGAAGGCCGCAATCGCCCCGGTGAGCAGCGCGCCCGTCCAGGCGCCGGCGAGCAGCCGCATCCCGGTGATCACCGCCGCCACCAGCCCGATGACGACGTACACGACCTGAATAATCGTTTCTTGGTCCATGGCGGTGCTCAGAGCAGTTCGCGGAGTTTTTTCTTGTCGCCGGCGTCCAGGTTTTTCAGGATGAGGTGGCCCATCCGGTCGCGCTTGGTTTTGAGGTAGCGGGCGCTGTACTCGTTGGGCGGGATCTCGATGGGCACGCGCTCGGTGATTTCGAGCCCATAGCCTGCAAGGCCGACGCGCTTCTGCGGATTGTTGGTCATCAGGCGGAGCTTGCGCACGCCCAGGTCGCGCAGGATCTGGCAGCCGATGCCGTAGTCGCGCGGATCCATGTCGAAGCCCAGCGCCTTGTTCGCCTCCACCGTATCGAGCCCCTTTTCGTCCTGCAGCTTGTAGGCGCGGAGCTTGTTGAGCAGCCCGATGCCGCGCCCTTCCTGCATCATATAGAGCAGCACGCCGCGCCCTTCGTCTTCGATCTGCAGGAGTGCCTTGGCGAGCTGGTCGCCGCTGTCGTCGCGTTTCGAGGCGAACACGTCGCCGGTCACGTCCTGCGAGTGGACGCGCACGAGCACCGGTTCATCCTCGCCCCACGTTCCTTTGACGAGGGCCAGATGCACGTCGCCGCTGAGCTGCTCCTGATACGCGATGAGCCGAAACGTGCCGAAGGCCGTCGGCAGGTCCACTTCCACCTCGCGGTTGACGAGGCGCTCATGCCGCATCCGGTAGGCAATGAGGTCCTGAATCGTGATGATGCGCAGGTCGAGCTCTTTCGCGAGGCGCTGCAATTCGGGGACGCGCGCCATCGAGCCGTCGTCGCTCATAATCTCGACGAGGACGCCGACGGGCTCGCGGCCCGCCAGCCGGGCAAGGTCAACCGCCGCTTCGGTGTGACCGGCCCGGCGGAGCACGCCCCCCGGCCGCGCGCGCAATGGGAAGATGTGGCCCGGACGCGCAAAGTCGAATGGCGAGGCCTCGGGGTCGGCCAGGGCGCGGATGGTCTTCGCGCGATCCGGCGCCGAAATGCCGGTGGTCGTGCCTTCTTTGAGGTCGACCGAAACGGTGAACGGGGTGCTGTACAGTGCCGAGTTGGACTCGACCATCAGATCGAGGTCGAGCGCATCGGCGCGGGCGGGCGGGAGCGGCGTGCAGATCAGCCCGCGGCCTTGCTTCGTCATGAAGTTGACCTGTTCGGGCGTGATGGCCTCGGCCGCCCCGATGAAGTCGCCTTCGTTCTCGCGGTCCTCATCATCCACCACGATGATTAGGTTGCCATTCCGGATCTCGGCAATGGCCTCCTCGATGGCGTCGAAGCCGTCGTGCCGGGGGGCGGGCACGTCCTCCATGAAACCTGGGGCTTAAGTGCAGGGAGAGGGGAAGCCGGGGATCAGTTCTCGTCGTCCGGGCCCACGTTGGCAATCGCCTGCTTATCGATGCGCAGCTTAACGCCGTTGCTATCCACCTGAGCCAGTACGCTGTCTTCGTCGATGCGGCGGACGGTGCCGTGAATGCCACCCACGGTTACGATCTGGTCGCCCTTTTTGAGCTGATCGACCATCTCTTCGTGCTCCTGCTTGCGCTTGTTTTGCGGGCGGATCAGGAAGAAGTAGAAGATGGCGATGAAGAGGACGAGCGGGAGCAGCAGGCCCAGCAGGCCGCTTCCGCCGTCGGTGGCCTGGCCGGCCAGAAGAACCGGTTGGAGAACCGCCAGTGCGGGATCGATGACCATGGGTGGGTACATAGAATGGGTTGTTTGAAGGCAGCAACGGCTGGTGTGGACGCCAGTTAAGCGCGGTATAAACGCGAGGTGACGGGCGCGGTTCGAGAGGGATCCGGCCGACGCGCGAAGACTTGCAAAAAAAGAAAGGGCAAGCTACCCGCATCGCGCCGCTGCGACCTCCTACCGCTGCTGCCTTCCGGCCCTGACGGAGTTCAGAGGGAGCTGGCCGTGCGGGACTTGCCCTTACTCGGTGCAGAGCTGTGCCCTGCAAAATCTCTGGATCCCATTGTAAGAAGCCCATGGCAGCAGGTTCCGCCCAGTCGCGTTCCCGATGGGCTCTCAATCGATTTTATACAAACCTGCTGAAAGGAGCGCGTGCTGCGCCCCGTTGCAGCGTCCAGCAGTCTGCGTTCAACAATGAGCGCGTGGCAGGGGAAAGGCGGCCGGGGTTATTCCCCGGCTGTGGTGCGTGCCTGAATCCAGCTGGTGACGGCCTGCAGCGCCTCGGGCGCCATCGTGGTTTCGATCTGGGCGTATTCGGCGGGCGAGCCGGTGTCAGCTGGCTGGAAGAGGTGATTCAGCCCGTCGAGCACGCGGACGGTCGCGTCGTCGCTCGGCGCGTCCGCGAGGGCCGTGCGCATGGGTTCGGCGTTTTGGGCGGGCGGCACCTGGAGATCCTTGCTGCCGTAGAGCGCGAGCGTTGGGATGTCGACCTGCCGCAGCGCGGGCGCCGGATCGTAGCGGATGAAGTACGCAAACCACGGCGCAGTCGTCTGCTGGATCTGCGACTGGATCTGCTCGTCCGTGGCGCCTTGCTCGGTGAGGATCGAGCGGAGGCGCTCGGCGGCTGTTGCCGAGTCGGGCGCGGTGGAAATAGCCTTCAGCGTGCGGCGCTGCACCTTGCGGGTGGAATCGACAGCCGCATCTGGCGCGCCCTGTGCGGCGGCGATGAGGGCGCTTTGCTCGACGAGGATGTCGGCGCCGGGCACGCTGGGGCCGGCCATCAGCACGAGGAAGGCGGCGTCTTCAAACCGGGTGTGGACCATCGGTGCGACGAGGCCGCCCTCGCTCATGCCGAGCAGGCCAACTTCGCTCGCGTCGATGCCCGGCCGGCTCTTCATGAAGCGCAGCGCGGCCGCCACGTCGCGAGCGAGATCCTCGGAGGTGGCGCCCTCGTACGATCCGCCGGATGCCCCCACGCCGCGCTCGTCATAGCGCAGAACGGCGATGCCGTGGCGCGTCAGATGATCGGCCAGCACGAGGAACAGCTTGTGGTTGAAGACCTCCGAATCCCGATTCTGCGGCCCGGAGCCCGAGACGAGCACCACGGCCGGATGCGGCTCCGCGCCCTCGGGCCGCGTCAGCGTGCCGGCGAGCGTGATGCCGGCGTCGTTGTGCTGGAAGGTTACGTCCTCGGTGGCGTACGGATACGGCGGCTCGGGATGTTGCGGGCGCGGCGGCGGAGCCGTGTCCGACTCGGTGGCGGGCGCAAGCGTCAGCGGGAACGAGCGGCCGCCCTGCGTCCACGTGCCCTCGATCGCCGATTCGTCTGCCGTCAGCACGCCGTCGTACTGCCCGTTGATTCCGCTGGCCTCCAGCGTCAGGCTGTCCCCTTCAACCGACACGCTGGACACGGGAATCCCCGTCACGCCCTGGTCGGGGCTGTCCATCGAGGCCGTCAGCGACCCGTCCTCGGCCTGTTCGATGTGGAAGACAATGCGCAGCTCCGAGCCGCCCGCTTCCAGCGATCCCGCCCACGATCCGATAAAGGCGTCCTGCGCGTAAGTTGAGGACGGACCGCCGAATCCCAGGGCAAGAAGAGCGATGGTGAAGAAAAGATAGTGGACAAGTCGATTCATGGGGATCAGTTGCGTCAGTGGCAGATGGGCGATGATCAGGAGGGTGATGCTTCAGCATACTGCACACCACGTATCGTAAAAATACGAACGCGGGTTCGCAACTTTCCATTCGCAACTCACCATTCGCCATCACGACAGCCTACCGCGTCCACGTCAATCGACATGTGATAGCCGTTGGGGATGCTGGCAGGGACGTTTGGAGTTCATAGTTCGTACCGCAACTTCCCGGGGGCAATCCGCGCGGGCCGGGGTTGTATGACGCACTGCGGGCCGGTATATTCCTCCGATGATTGCCTTCCCGTCGTGCTTCGTCATTGTTCTTCACCGCACCACCGATCTATGGATCTCCACTCGCTTGGACGCACAGACCGCCGCGTAACGCCGATGGGACTGGGGCTGGCCGCCCTCGGACGCCCCGGTTACATCAACCTCGGCCACGGTGACGATCTCGCTGGTCGCCGCTCCGTCGAGCAGTTGGAGGCGCACGCCCACGCCATGCTCGACGCCGCGTGGACAGCCGGGATCCGCTACGTTGACGTGGCCCGCTCGTACGGGCGCGGCGAAGCCTTCCTGAGCCGCTGGCTCCAGCGCCGCGGCATCGCCCCGGACGAGGTGACGGTGGGCTCGAAATGGGGCTACACGTACACGGCCGACTGGCAGGTGGATGCCGAGGTGCACGAGATCAAGGATCATTCGCGAGCCACCTTCGAGCGGCAGTGGGCGGAAACCCGCGATGCGCTGGGCGATCAGGTCGACCTGTACCAGATCCACTCGGCCACGCTGAAAACGGGCGTCCTTGAGGATACGGAGGTGCTGAGGGCGCTGGCCGACCTCAAGGACAACGGGGTGGCCGTCGGGCTCAGCCTCAGCGGCCCACGCCAGGCGGACACGCTGGAGAAGGCGCTGAGCGTGACGGTCGATGGCGAGTCGCTTTTCGACAGCGTGCAAGCGACGTGGAACGTGCTCGAGCGCTCGGTGGGCGAGGCGCTGGCCGCTGCGCATGAGGACGGGCGCGGCGTCATCGTGAAAGAGGCGCTCGCCAACGGCCGCCTGACGCCCCGCAATCAGGATCC
>CAYUVF010000102.1:0-6422 GCA_964448045.1 uncultured Rhodothermales bacterium | reverse complement strand
ATTCGAACGGCTCATAGACGCCGTTTGCTACCCTGCATAACGCTAAAGTCGAGCTAAGAGCCTGTATTCAATCGAATGAAGCAGGCGAAAACGAGCACCGCGCGTTGCCTCCAAGGCGCGCGAAGCAGGCGATGCGGCGCATCGGCGATACAGCGGAACGCCGGAGGCGGCGGGCGGAGCCGTTTGCAGCCCTTCACGTTCTGTTTGAATACAGGCTCTAAACCGACGAAACAACCTCTCGTCACATTGCTTAGCGACGAAGAATAAACGTTCCTTTTGGCCCATCAACATATTCCAAGTCAGCCTCCAACAGTTCAGCCCACCGTTGGGCAGCCCGTTCTTCGTCGGGGCGATTCCCATCATCCATCACGATCACGCAATTTTCCGACAAGTATGGTTTTAGAACGAAGACAGCAGGATATCGAGCCAGGGGACCGGTAGAGCCAGGCGGCCCATCCACAATCATCATATCGATGGTTTCCCCCGAAAAACGGTCGAGATCCACATCGTACCACGGCAGTTCATGCTCTCCTATATCCCAATCTCTAAGGGGCGCAAGGACGACTTCGGCTTGCTCTGTGAGTCCATGATCTTCAAGAAGCTGCCTTGACTTTTCGGCATACTTCGAAAGATGTTCGAGAGCCGTCACCTTACCACGAGGAGTCTCTCGACGCTGAAGTTGGGCTGCAAGGACCGTAGATGTTCCCGATCCACACTCAACAATATGACCAGGCTGATAACGGTTAATGAGTTGAGCCAGTATCTTCCCGAAGTGCGGGTCAACTGCCCAGTTACTAAAATCGAGAGGAGGTCCCTCTAATAGAGGTCGGATATTTGTCATCTCTCGCAGGGAGAGATGCCCTTGTTGCATATCTCCCTTGAGGCCGTTCAACTCCTGATTCAGGTGATTTAGTTTGAGATTGACTGATCCGACGAGCACGATCAACGCACCAACGATTATGACGCCAAGGAGGCCCGCCGGAAAGACTTCTCCCCAACCTCCTCCGCTTAAACTCCATGAGACCCATCCGGCACTGAAGCCTCCAATGATCGCAAATAAAACCGCGATCTGTTGCCATGCTTTCTTATCAAGTTGTGCAAGATTCATTCTTTAGAGTGAAATCTGAGTTTCCTTTCGCAGTCGGTCAGCGATCTCGTGGCAGTACTTGTAAATCTTTCTTTTCAAGTACTGCTCATCGATTTTGCCCAGTATGTCATGCTTTTCTGACGTTCTGTGGGGCGGAGTTCGTCGTACGAGCCGGCCTCAATCACGCGTCCCTTTCGAGCACATACACGCGGGCGGCGTTCTTTACCGTCGAAAGCCGGTGTGTAAGGATAACGACCGTCGTTTCGTCTTACCCCGACTTCTATGCAGGCCACCCAAAATCGCAGCCGAGAAGCTCGTATAGATCTCGATTGTGCGGGCGGTAGAACTCCCGGAGCTCCTCTTCAATTGCCGCAGGTATTTCCGAATCGTCCCCTGACTGGTTGGCGTGCCGCGGTTCAACGTCAACAGCAGGCACGCCGAGAAACGCAAAACATTCGTTCAGCACCGCTTGCGGGTCGCGAACAAATCGATCGAAGCTGAGAATCAGCACCTGCTCTCGCCCGAAATGGGCAAACCATCGGCGCAGGTGCCGGGCATAGAGCCCCCGTCGACGAATCCCTTCCATCTCGCACAGCGCCTCTTCAAAGGTATCCGGCGTCCTCTCGGGTCGATGATAGCGAAAAAGCTTGACGTTGGAAAAGGCCCGCTCAACCGGGTTTCGCAATATGGCGATAAGCTTAAGGTCAGAATATGCCGCGCGCAGCTGGCCCGGCACTCCAGCTTTTCCCATAACGGGGGTCGCTTCGCCAGAAAGCAACGGTTGGGCTCGTCCGGCAGTCCGCAATTTCTTCTCTACCGTTGACGGAAAATGAGACGCGTACCACCGGTGTCCGTTCTCAAAATTTCTGCCTCCCCAGTAATGAACTTCTTTCTTGACGCGGAAAATGATGCGGGGATGCTGAAGCAGGCACTGCCACAACGACGTCGTGCCCGATTTCTGCGCCCCGATGATAAAAAAATCCGGCCGCCCATACACGCCCGTCACGTAGCGTATCCACCGGAGAACTTCCCATCTATTCATGCCCATACGCGGGCCTATTTTCTTGCACAATCAGACCCGTATGGTTCACCGTGCACCATATCCATCGATGGACGCGGTCGCGGATGACTCGCGCCGAAGCGATTCGACAAAATCCAGCACTTCACGCAGTTGATCTTCGGGAAGCTGGTCGACCTGCTTGTCGAGTTCGCGCTGTAGGGTCTTTTTGTCTTCCATGATTCGCTCCCGGGTTTGCTTGTCTGTCTCTACGCAGCGGTGTACGTCAACGACGGCGCCGTGTGCCTTTTGACGCGTTGAACGTTGAACGTGCAACGTTTAACGCGGAACAGTCGACGCGGAACGTTCGACGCGTCACAAACTCTGCATCTCCACCATCTCCCGGAACTGCCCCTCCTCCCGGTAGCGGAGCTCATCGTACGAGCCCGCCTCGATCACGCGGCCCTCCTCAAGGACGTACACGCGGTCTGCGTTCTTTACCGTCGAAAGCCGATGCGCGATAATAACGACCGTCACCTCTCCTTTGAGGGCGTCAATGCTATCCTGAATGTGCTGCTCGGAGGCGGTGTCCAGATCGCTCGTCGCCTCGTCGAGCAGCAGCAGGTTCGGCTGCTTGAACAGTTCGCGCGCGACGAAGAGCCGCTGGCGCTGCCCCCCCGAGAGGCGCACGCCGCGATCGCCCACGACCGTCTGGTATCCGTTCGGCAGGTCGCGAATGAAATGATCGGCGTGAGCGCGCCGGGCGGCGTCGTAGATCCGTTCCCGGAGCGCCGGATCCTCCTCGATGTCCCCCTGCCACAGGCTGATGTTGTTGGCCACGGTGTCGTCAAACACGACGGTTTCCTGCGACACGTAGCCGATCTGGTCGCGCCACGATGCGAGGTCAATCTCATAATGGGGGATGTCATCAACGCGAATCTCACCCTGCCGGGGCTTCAGCATGAGCGTCATCATGTCCACGAGCGTCGACTTCCCCGCACCGGACTCGCCCACGAGGGCGACGGTCGTATTGGCTGGCACCGTCACGTTTACGTCGTGCAAGACATCGCCGTCGTCTTCATTGTAGGCAAAATGGACGTTTTGAAACTCGATGCCCTTGCGAAGCGGGCCGAGCGTGCGCGCTCCTTCTCGTTCTTGGTTTTCGAGAACCGCCTCGAACTCCTCGTCCACCATTTCCACGGAGCCAATTCTGTCCATAGTGTTTTGCCAGTGCCCTTGCACAGCCATCATCGCCTGCATGCCCCGGTGAAAGAGAAGCAAGGCCACGAAGATGGGCGCGACCGGGTCGTTATAAACAGCGACCTGCAACGCAATAAGCCCCACGATAAGCAGTACCGAAACCGGCTCCTTCAGCGCATTGGTAAAAGCCCGGGCTATATTTTGACGAAAGATGAATCCCGTGAGCCGCTTCACGCTCTCGACCACCCCGGAGCGTAGATGGGCGCTCTGGTTCGTCGATACGATGTACTTGAGTGACTGGAGGGACTGCACAAGCAGCTTATTAAGCTCGCTCATCTCATTCGACTGCTTGCGCGAGAGTTCTCGCACGTAGTTATTGAGATACTTAAAGAGAAAGAGCAGTCCCAGCCCTACTGCCAGCGCCATACTCGCAAATTTCCACGTGATGGCAAAGGCAAACGCGAAGTAGCTGGCCGTCGTGACGATCTGGGTTAGGAACTGGACAAAGCTCCGAAACGACCCGAAGAATCGATCGACCTGCTGATTGATCACATTTATAAAGTGCCCGGCGTTCTGCCGGATGTAGTAGCGGTAGTCCATCCCGCTGTACGCGTCGAAGAGTTGCGTCTTGAGCTCGCGCAGGAGCTCGGCCTGCAGGTAGCCCTGGTAACCGCCTTTGGTAAACTGGAGCAGGCCCTTCCCCACAAACACAACGGCAATAAACGCCAGTATGCCAATCATTGAGTCGGCAATGCCCAGCATACCCAGCAGGTCGTACAAGAGCTGCTCGGCGGCACCCATCTCTTCTGCGCTTCCCCCGGCCTGCGACGCACGCAGAAGGGGCAGCAAGAGCGTAATGCCGAAGCCCGAGGCCAGGGCACTGGCAACCGTCAGCACAAAGACGAGGTACATGCGCCGCCCCAGATACCGGCGGTAGATGCGCAAGTACCGAAAAAGATCGCGAAAGGTGCTCATAAAGCGATTATCGAATGGGAACGGATAGTGACACCGGGTAGGTTAAACTCAGAACGTAGTCGATTAGACGGGCGAGGAAATTTAAGCCCCTACGGCTGCCATCGTTCGGTCGTGCAGCAACTCGGTCCATTGCGTACAGCAGACGTCCCGCTCGAACGCCTCCAGAAAAGCAGTGCGTCCGTTTTCTCCCAATTCTGCCCGCGTTTCATCATCGCTGTACAGGCGCAACAGAGCGTCGTAGAGGGACTGTACGGCGTCGTCCTCCTGTAAAGGATACACCACGTACCCGGTCTCGTGTCGTTGAATCGTCTCGGCCGGCTCGCTGGCCTCCGGCCCCACCATCACCACCGGTCGCCCCGCTGCCATGATGCCATAGAGCTTGCCGGGCACGGCAATACCCGCCATGTTGGGCTGGAGCGTCAACAAATGCACATCTGCCACAGAGAGCGAGTACCGCAGCTGGTGTTGCGGAAAATACGGCAGGTATCGAAAATTGTCGATGCCCCGCCGGTTAACAAACTGTAGGATGTCTTCTTTCCGCGGCCCCTCCCCCACGAACACAAACTCGATGTCCGGGTGGTCCTTGAAGCAATCCATGGCCTGGAGCACTTCGTCGAACCGATGCGCCATCCCGGCATTGCCGGAGTACATGACGACGAACTTATCTTCAAGGCCCAGTTCGTTCCGCAGCGGGTTGTCCGCGTGCAGGACCGGCTCGATCTCATCGCCGCGGCTCCAGACCGGGATCGTGTGCGTTTTGTCTGGGGCCACGCCCTTATCCGTGATCCGCGCTTTCATGTAGGGCCCGAGATCCACTACAAACTCCGCATTTCGGTATCCGGCATCGTTGACCACGTGGAGTCCGCGGGCGAGGATGCCGTCCTCATCGAACATACCTGACGCCACCTCAGCGTCGGGATGGAGGTCCATCGACCAGATGCCGTACTTCTGCCCGCGCAGTTGTTTCGCCACCGTTCCGACGAGCGGAAGGAGCGGCGGGGTGGTCAGCGTGACGATGTAATCGTACGAGGGGCCGGTGAGCACGTGGGCGAGCGCGCTCGTGTAGAAACTGGCGTAATCCGTGAGCCGCCCCAGCGTGCCGTCGCGCCCGAAGGCGGTGGCGCGGACCCGGTGGATGTGGACGCCCTTGTGCGTCTCCTCGGCGGGCACGTCCATTGCATCGCCCAGGTAGTGGCCCCGGCTGCACAGCACGTGAACGTCGAGTCCGTCGGCAGCCAGGTACTCGGCCAGATCCGTCAGCATCTGCGCCGTCGCGGCCAGGTCGGGCCAGTAGTGCTGGTTGATAAAGAGGAGCGAAGGAGCCTGCGACACGTTGGGGTGGGTTGAGCGTGGAACGTTAAACGTTGAACGTTAAACGCAGAAGGCGGCCCGTTCAACGCAATTCAGAGTGGTGGTTTTTGACGGTGAGCTCCTCCTGGGCCTCTTCCAGGTCGTGCTCGACCATCTCGCGGGTCATCGCTTCCAGCGAGGTCGCTGGCTGCCAGCCGAGCTGTTCGCGCGCTTTTTCGGCGTCGCCCAACAGCAGGTCCACCTCCGTCGGCCGGTAGTAGCGCGGGTCGATCTCCACGACGCAGGCGCCGGTGTCGGTGTTGTAGCCTTTCTCGTCTTCATCTTCGCCTTCCCAAGCTAGGGTAATGCCGGCCGCCTCAAACGCCAGCGTCGCAAACTCGCGCACCGTCGTCGTACGTCCGGTCGCCAGGACGTAGTCGCCGGGCGCGTCTTGCTGAAGCATGCGATACATCCCTTCGACGTAGTCGCGGGCGTGGCCCCAGTCGCGCTTGGCGTCTAAGTTGCCCAGGTACGTCTTCTCCTGCAGGCCAACTCGGATGCGCGCGGCGGCGCGGGTGATCTTGCGGGTGACAAAGGTTTCACCTCTTCGCGGGCTCTCGTGGTTGAACAGGATCCCGTTGGAGGCGTGAATGCCATAGGCCTCGCGGTAGTTGACGGTAATCCAGTAGGCGTAGAGCTTCGCCGCTGCGTAGGGGCTTCGCGGGTAGAACGGCGTCGTCTCGCTCTGGGGCGTCTCCGCCACCTTGCCGTAAAGCTCACTTGTCGAGGCCTGGTAGAAACGGGTTTTATCGGTGAGATCGAGGATGCGGATCGCTTCGAGGAGGCGCAAGGTTCCGAGGGCATCGACGTCGG
>CAYUVF010000101.1:0-6480 GCA_964448045.1 uncultured Rhodothermales bacterium | reverse complement strand
CGAACTTGTAGGCCCACCAGTCGGCGAAGACGGAGGCGCCCGCGCCGAAGGCGGCGAGCTCGGGGGCGACCTTGAAGCCTTCGTTCACGTGCTGGAAGACGACGTTTTCGACGCCGAAGTCCTCGAGCACGTCCATGAGCATGAGGATTTCGTCGGCGCGGTAGGAGTGGCAGTGCACGATCACGTCGCCGCTCAAGATGCCGGCAAGCACTTCGAGCCGTTCGCTGTGGGGCGGCGGCACGGCGCGCTCGCCGCGCTCGTAGGCGCGTTTGGCCTCGGCGTAGCGCCGGGCCTCTTCGAGCGCGCTGCGGATTACCTGCTCGACGCCCATGCGCGTGGCGGGCTGAATGCCGCTCCGCTCGCCGTGCACGCGCGTCGGGTTTTCGCCGAGGGCAAACTTGATTGTGCGCGGCGCGCCCGCCATCCGCAGCGCGTCGGGGTCGGTCTCGCCGTAGCGGTGCTTAATCGTCTCGTTCTGCCCGCCGATCGGGTTGGCCGATCCGTGCATCACGTGCGAGACGGTCACGCCGCCGGCGAGCGCACGGTAGATCTCAATTTCGAATGGGTCGAGCACGTCGCCCACGCCCACCTCGGCGGTGACGGGGTTCGTCGCCTCGTTCACGTTGCTGATGGCGATGTGCGAGTGCGCGTCGATGATGCCGGGCATTACGTACATGCCGCTGGCGTCGTAGGTCTCCACCCCGCTCGGCGCGCTGAGGTTTTGCCCGATCTCGGCGATTGTGCCATCGCGCACCAGCACGTCCGTGTTCTCTTTGACGCCGTTGGTGATGGTGAGCACGGTGCCGTTCCGGATCAGAATGTCGTCCGATCCAGCTGCGGGCGATTGAGCAGTGGCGGGCGCTGTCCCGAGGAGGCCGGCCACCAGCAGGAGAAGTACGGAAAAGGAAAAAGAGGAGCGTCGCATCGTCATGCTGAAAATCAGTGCCTAAAAACGTCGGGGGCGGCGGGGCGTTACCGTTGCGGGCTGGAGCGGCGGGTGCCTTCGATGGGGGCGCTGCCGAAGTTGGGAATGTTGAGCGCCCCCTCCATCTCGTTGCCGGTGATCGTCACCGTGGCCGAAATACGGCCACCCTGGCCGCCGTCGAACTCGAAGGTGAGCGTATTGCCGTCCAGCGTGAGGTTTTCCAGCTCCGTTTCTTCGTCGCTGAAGTCGGTCGTGATGGTGCCGTCGAGGTCGCCGGGCGAGCCGTCGATTTCGATGGTTCCGCTGAAGTCGCCCTGCGGCGTGGTGATGGTGTAGCCCCACTCGCCGGTCGGCTCCGCTGCGCCGTTGGCATCGCCACTCGAGGAAGGTGGGGCGCCGGCTTCTTCAACGTCGAAGCGATGCCCGTCGACAAAGACAAAGCGGATGGGGCTGTTCTCGGCGAAGTACGACCCGTCGGTGATGACCAGGTTGGCGATTTTACCTTCCTCGACCGTGCCCAGTTGCCGGTCGAGCCCCAGCATCTCGGCGGGGCGTGTGGTGAGGGCCGCAAGCGCGGCGTCCTCCGGCAGCCCATGTTCGATCATGGTGCGCAGGTGGTCGCGGATGTCGCGGGGGCTCACGTCCAGCGAGGCAAAGCTGAAAGGCACGCCGGCCTCGTGAAGCGTGGCGGCATTTGCGAAGTAGTCGCGCTGGCTGATGGCCTTGCGCGCTTTCAGGTTCTCGATTTCGTCGTCGGCGTCCTCGTAGGAGCGGGTGCGGAAGTCGCGGACGAAATAGCTCGACGGATCGGGTGGCGTGGTGGCTTTGGTGGTATCCGCTTCCGTGGTGAGCGTATCGGCTGCGGCGGCATCGGTGGCCAGCGTATCGGGCTCGGCGGGTTCCCAGTCGTCTTCGTCGGGGAGGTCCAGCGACAGGAAGAGGGGCCCATCGGCGGTCTGGAGGGCCTCCGGGGCACGAAATCCTTCGGTGAGGCCGGCGAGCGCCATCGGGAAGCCGAGTTCGTTCTTCAGGGCCAGCGCGCGGTGCATCTCCAGCACGCCATCAGCGAAGAAAAAGACGGGTTTCTCGCCGTCGATGACGGGGAAGAAGGCGCTGTGGACCGGATCACTGGGTGGGCGCTCTATGCCCTGCGGGTTCTGTGCATAGCGCTCGGACAGCCTTGTGCGGCGTTCGGCTTCGCGGTAGAGCTGGCGCCACGTGGCGATGATGGCCATCGGGGTGGCGGGATACATGCGGCCTGCGCTCTCGAACTGGGTGTAGAGCGAGGCATCGGGGCGGAGGACCATCGTGCTGGCGTTGTCACCGGCCAGTTGAATGATGACACCGGCGCCTGGAAGCATCTTGCCCTCGGGCACCACATGCGCGGATGTGAAGCCGATCTCGCGGAGCGCCTCGATGTCGCTGTCCGATGGGTCGAGGTGGTCGCGCGCCATGCGCTGCGGTTGGATGCCGGCGCGGTCGTTCGGCGGGTTGCCGGGATGCTCGACGTCGCCATTCTCGTCGGTGTTGGGTTCTTCGACGCCGGCGTAGGAGAGCCCGTCGATGAAGCCGGCGTAAACCGTCAGCGAATCGGCGGCGATGCGCCGGGCATCGAACGGAATCGCGACGTCGGGGCCGATCTCTGCAATCAGCCCATCGCGCACAATGATGGTGGCGCGCTCGATAACCTGGCCGGGGGCCTGCACGACGCGGGCGTTTTCGATGGCGAAGGTGCGCGTTACATCGGGCACCTCGTCTTGCGCCGCTGCGGGCGTTTGGAGGACGAGAAGAAGGGCACAACTCACGACAAAAAGCGAGCGGTACGCCCGCGCTAACAGCGGTGTTCTCATGGCTGACGGATGCTTCACAAGAATCGGTTATGGGCCGCGCTGAACATAGGAAGCGCTTGCGAAAGAGTCCAGTTCATCGCGGAAGGGACGGTGTTTCGGCGCGGCTACTCGGGCTGGGCCGTGCGGTTTTGGGCGCGGAGGGCATCGCGGATCTCCACGAGCAGCTGTTCGATGCGTTCGTTCTGGAGCGGGCCGTCCGATGGCGAGCGGGCCGCCGGGGAATCGTCGCCACCCCCCGTGATTTGCTCGCGCTGGGCGATCACGCGGTTGCGGAACGTCGCGGCGTCACGGATGCCAATCAGCGTCATATCCTTGGCGCCCTGGCCGCTGTTGCCGGCGGTTTCGATCTGCAGCACGCTGAGGTCGAAGTAGCGCAGGAGCGGGCCCTCTTTAAACGTCAGGTCCTGGATGTTGTCCAGCGGGATCGTCGTTTCTACCTGATACAAGATGCCCTTCTTGAAGCGAAGGTAGCGCTCGGTCAGTTCGCACTCGACGTGGTCGAGGTAGCGGCGCGTGTACCACGCCCCGAGGCCCAGCAACCAGAAGGGCAGCAGCACCACGCCCACGATGGTCCCGATGAGCAGGATCACGCCATACCAGAACAGATAGGTGGTTAGCCGCGGGTTGAACTCGGCTTGGATGGGAAGCGGAGCGGATTGGTAATCCATCGGCGGAGGCGGATGGGTGAAAGTTTCAGGCTATTGCAAAACCCAACTTTGTCATCCTGAACGAAGGTGAAGGATCTCTATGGATGGAGCAACGCGATCAAAGAGATCCGCACTTCTTCGCTTTGCTGAGGGCGCCTCGTCAAGCTTGGGATGACAGCTTGTACTGGTTTTGCAATACTATATTCGGCGTTTCAGGTCTTCGACGCGCTCCACGACCTCTTTACGATCCATCGATTTGTACGGCTCGGGCAGCAGATCGCGGCTGGTGCATTCGAGTACCGAGGCGAGCGTTTGCAGCTCCACCTCCATCGGATAGGTGGGCGGGATGAAGTCATCGACGGCCTCGTGGAGAATTTCGGGCGTGACGGTCGATTCGCCGCGTCCGGCCGCGCGAAAGGCGGCGCGGGTCAGGATGGCTTCCATGTCGGCTCCGCTGAAGGTGCGTTCGCCGTTCAGGAGCACCTCGGGCACGTCGTCCATGTCGAGGTCGACGCCGGTGCGGTCCATCATCACCTGCAGCAGTTCTTCGCGGTCGGCGCGGGTAGCGGGGTAGAAGAGGGAGAGGTGCTCCTCGGCGCGGCCCTGGCGCTTGAGGTCGACCGGCATGAGGTCGGGCCGGGCGGTGACGAGGAAGAAGATGACACGCCCGCGATGCTTGGGCTGGCTCATGAACGAGGCGATCTGGGCGAAGACGCGCTGGCTCACGCCCGAGTCGCCCTGCGCGTCGCGGTCACCCAGCGCGGCATCGGCCTCGTCGATCATCACAGCGACGGGCGTCATCGCTTCCAGCAGGTTCAGGATCTTTTCCAGGTTGCCCTCGGTCACGCCCTGCCACTGCGAGCGGAAGTTTTTGAGCTTCACCATCGGGATGCCGATTTCGCCGGAGAAGCAGGTAATCAAAAACGTCTTGCCGCAGCCGACGGGCCCGCTCACGAGGTAGCCCATCGGGAGGACGTCGTGGCGACCATCTTGCAGCGCGCGCACAGCCTGGCGCAGGTGATCTTTTGCTTCGGTATGGCCGGCCACGAGGTCGAGCGAATGGTCCGACTCGATGAACTCGAGCAGTCCGTACGCCTCGGCCTCGATGAACTCTTTCTTGAGGTCGGAGAGGGTGTCGTAGGTGAGCGTGTTGCGGTTCTCCAGCACGTCGGCAAGGATCGTGCGGAGCTGGGTGAGGTTGAGGCCCGCGGTATTTTCGGCGAGGTGATCGGGGGCGACGGCGGAGTGCTGCTCGAACACCTCTTCCTGTCCCGCAAGCGTCCACTGGATATAGGCATCGCGGGCCGCCTCATCGGGGATTGGGACGTAGATTTCGGCGGTGTGGGGGCTCTGGACGAGCTGCTGGTTGAGGTCGCTCAGGTTCTCGGTGATGAGCGCCAGCGTGAAGTCGCTATCGAGCAAGAGCTGATCACGTGACCACTTTTGCAGATAGACGAGCGCCTGCCGGTCCTCTGATGAGTACATCGACGCCTCGGCCATGGGCGCGATCGTTTCGGCGTAGTCGATGATGCAGGCGATGCGCTTGCCGTCGGCCAGGCGCAGGCGGAAGTAGTTTTCCAGCAGGGCGAAGACGCGGCTGGGATCTTTCGGCATCTTCTGGGCATACTCGGTGCCGAAGATCGAGTCGTAGCCCGAAATGGCCCGGTTGAAGTCCCTCTGCGAGGCGTCGTCGGCGAAGTGGATGCCGGAGGAGCGGTCGTACAGTACGGTGATGTCGCGCGCGGAGAAGAGGTCGTCCGTCAGGAAGTCCTGCACGGTCACGTACGTGCGATTGCCCTCGGGGGTGACGGTCGGTACGAGGTCGCGCACGTCGCCGTGGAGGATGAACTGCGCGAGCGTTTTGGTGAAGTACTTGCGCGCCATCTCGCGCGCCCAGCCGGGGTAGTGAGCCGTGTATTGCTTCAAAAGCTCGGTGGTCGACTCCGGCGGGTTTTCGGAGGAGGCGTCGTTCGTAGACGGGGCGGATGGTTCTGGGGCCGCGGATGAATCGGACATGGAGGTAAATAATCGGTGCCGTAAAATCTAAAAACGGGAATTCGGTCGATGGTACGGCGAGTGGGGAAGGAGGATTCAGCCGAGTGACGATTCGCGATCGCAAACAAAAAACGCGCACCCCGCCAGCAAAGGCGAGATGCGCGCTGCAGCGATGCGCCCGAAGGCGCAAACGCAGAGTATGGGCGTCTGGGGGAGACGAAAATATCCCCGCTCGTGCATACGCAGCTTCTTATTTACATGTATTTACATGGAGGTATAGCCGAGCGCGGGAGCCCGGTTGTTCGGTGGGGGCGAGGTCAGCTAATCAGGCGACGGTGACGGCGTCGTCGAGGTACACGTCCTGAATCGCATTCAGAATTTTGATGCCTTCCTTCATCGGCCGCTGGAACGACTTGCGCCCGGTGATGAGGCCCATGCCGCCGGCGCGCTTGTTGATGACCGCGGTACGCACGACCTGCTTGAGGTCGTTGTCGCCGCTGGCGCCGCCGGAGTTGATCAGCCCGCATCGGCCCATGTAACAGTTGGCCACCTGGTAGCGCGTCATGTCGATCGGGTGGTCGGTCGCGAGGTCGGTGTAGATGCGCTCATCGAGCTTGCCGTAGCTCGAGTCGCCCATGTTCATCACCTTGTAGCCGCCGTTGAGCGTCGGCTGCTTCTGCTTGATGATGTCCGCCTCAATCGTCACGCCCATGTGATTGGCCTGGCCCGTCAGGTCCGCCGCGGCTTCGTAGTTCTTGCCATTCTTGCGGAACGACTCGTTGCGGACGTAGCACCACAGGATAGTGAACATGCCCAGCTCATGCGCCCGCGAAAAGGCCCGCGAGACCTCTTCGAGCTGACGCGTCGAATTCTCCGAGCCGAAGTAAATCGTCGCCCCGACGCCTGCGCAGCCCATGTCGAAGGCGTCCTCAACACTGGCCCACATCGTCTGGTCGTACGTGTTCGGGTACGAGAGCAGCTCGTTGTGGTTGTCTTTGAGGCTGAGCGGAATCCTGTGGTCGTACTGGCGCGCAATGCTGCCGCGCACGCCGTACGTCGTCGC
>CAYUVF010000100.1:0-6678 GCA_964448045.1 uncultured Rhodothermales bacterium | reverse complement strand
ACTTATGTGTCTTTGCATAAATTCAACTTGGCGGGAATAGAGATCGAGTTGTAGTTTCGGTACATTACAGCGTGGCAATAACACAGGGTGCGCCCTGCACCCACGTATTTTCTCATTAAGACCAGAGGTCTGGCGATGAAGAACGAAAATGATGTTTCGAGACGGGACTTTCTCCAGCGGGTCAGCCTGATTGGGTTGGCCGGCGTCGGCGGAAGCACCCTGCTCGCCGCATGCGGTGGCGGAAGCGACGGCAGCGGACAAGAGTCGAGTGCTGGAGACGCCCAGACGCAGTCCGGCGACGGCGGAGCCGCCACGGCCTCCGCTGATTGCACGGACCTCTCCGGCCTGACGGATCAGCAGCGCCAGCAACGGAGCCAGATGGTTGAGAGCCTAAGCTACGTCGAAGAGACGGAGAACCCGGATCAGAATTGCGCCAACTGTGCGCTCTACCAACAACCCGAGCAAGCGACGAGTGCCCCTGAGGGATGTGGCGGCTGCCAGCTGTTCCCCGGTCCCGTTACCGAAAACGGGTACTGCACATCGTGGGCGCCTGCCGCCTGATTTCTACCTTAACGTATCGGCGAGCGGGCTTCGCAAGACCAGGAGCATCACTGGGTTCCTGTGACGTCCGATCAGCCGGCGTAATGGGGACGTTAGATTGATCGAGCGATGTGGGGGAACCTCCCACACGGCAGGGAGGAAAAGGCCCACAGCGCCGTGCAGGGTGCCCCCGTCGCGCTCGGCATCGAGCCCCCGCTATACTGCACACCTGCTGGTGAATGACTTCGCCTGAGCAGCGTCCACGTGCTCCCGGCATTGGCCGGTTCGAGGGCGTGTTGGGACGAAGGCAGGGCGGCTCCACACTTCGCCCGGTTCTACGCTACGACTAATCGCACACTACTACTATGGCTACAGAGCAGTCACGCGACCCCGCGTCCGCATCGGGTGAGACGACCGGATCCGACGGCGGCGTGCGCGAGATCTCGTTGGAGGAGTTCAATCCATCGGGTACGCTCGCCTTGCTGGGCGTCTACTTTCTCATCTTGATGGGAATGTGGGTGTTTATGTACTTCGTCGAATTCGCCGGTCGCGGCGTATCCATTATCGGATAAGAGGGAAATTCCATGCACATACATCGATTCGAACGCTTCTGGATCTATCTCTCCCTCTTCCTCATCGTCAGCTTTATCGGCACCGTGGTCTTCGGGTTTACGGTGCTCGATCTGAAGGTTGTGGGCGATAGCGGAGGGACGATCGATCCAACCAATTTGCAAGAAACCGAATTCGCAACGCCCGGCGTGCGCCAGGTGGGCGAGGACGAGTACGAAGTCTACATGGTGGCACGGCAGTTCCTGTTTCTTCCGGGGACCGGCAAGCCCTTGACGCTGCCCCAAGACAGCGAGATCACGTTTCACATCACGAGTCCCGATGTCATCCACGGCATTCAGGTGGCAGGGACGAACCTCAACGTGATGGCTATCCCCGGCCAGGTGGCGAAGTTCAAGACGCGCTTCGACGAGACGGGCAGCTACGGCCTAATCTGCCACGAGTACTGCGGTCCGGCCCACCATACCATGGAGGGGCTGATCGAGGTCGTGCCGAAATCCGAATTCAATGAAAGCATGCTGGTCCAATGACATTTGTTGACAAGTATCCAAAGGCGGCTAAGATCGCCAAGGCCAACTTAATCGTTGCGTTCGCTGCGCTGGGGATCGGCGGCCTGTTTGGCGTCATCCAGGCGCTGCACCGCACGAACGTCTTCCGCGGGTTCATCAGCTCGGTGCAGTACTACACGGCCCTGACGGGGCACGGCGTGCTGCTCGCACTCGTCTTCACGACGTTCTTCCTTGCGGGCATCTACGTGTGGGGCGTCACGCGCACCCTCGACCGCGAACCCGAGAATATCACGTTCTCATGGGCGTGGTTCTGGACCATGCTCATTGGGACGCTGATGGCCACCGTCGCTATCTTAGGCGGCTTTGTGCCGGGCAGCTCCATCAAGGCGGCCGTCCTATTCACGTTTTATCCGCCGTTGCAGGGGCATCCGCTATTTTATATCGGCGCGACGCTGCTCGTCGTCGGCTCGTGGATGGCCGGGTGGGACTGGTTTAAGTCGTACTGGGCCTGGCGGAAGGAGAACCCGGACGAGCGCATCCCGCTGCAGACCTACATGACGCTCTTCACGATGCTCATGTGGTACCTCTGCTCGATCGGGATTGCGCTGGAAGTAGTCGTGCTGTTGATCCCGTGGTCGCTCGGCCTCTTCCAGAAGATCGATCCGCTCTTGCCGCGGACGCTGTTCTGGTACACCGGCCACGCCATCGTGTACTTCTGGCTGCTGCCGGCGTACTTCGTCTGGTACACGATCCTGCCGAAGCTCTCGGGCGGGCGCCTCTTCAGCGATTCGCTCGCGCGCATCGTCTTCATCATGTTCCTCCTGCTCTCGACGCCCATCGGCTACCACCACCAGTACGCCGATCCGGGCATCTCGCTGAGCTTTAAGTTCTGGGCCCTCGGCGGCACGCTGATGATCTTGTTGCCCAGCTTCCTGACGGCCTTTACCGTGATCGCCAGCATGGAGCACGGCGGGCGCCAACGCGGGGGGACGGGCTACTTCGGCTGGCTGAAGGCCCTGCCGTGGGACTCGCCCGCGTTCGTGGGGTGCTCGCTGGCGGGCATCATGTTCGCCGCCGGCGGATTCAGCGGCATGGTCAACGCGTCGATGAATATCGACATGCTCGTGCACAACACCATCTGGATTCCGGGCCACTTCCACCTCACGGTGGGTACGGCGGTCGCCCTCACGTTCATGGCCATCTCGTACTGGCTCGTGCCGCAGCTGACCGGGCGCACGCTCAAGTTTAAGCAGACGGCCCTGGCTCAGCCCTACATCTGGTTCCTGGGTATGACGCTCATGTCGAACGCGATGCACCGCGCCGGCCTCGCGGGTATCCCGCGGCGCACCGCCGAGCCCGAATACCGCGGCTTCGAGTTCGACGCCGTCTTTGGCAGCATCGGCGAGATGAAGATGCAGATTGCCATCGGGGGCGTCATCCTCTTCATTTCACTGCTCATGTTCTTCTGGGTGATTATTGCCTCATGGCGCGGCGGAGAGCGGGTCGACAAGCCTGTCGACGATTACATCCCGCCGGCGCTGTCGGGCCCCGAGCACTCGCCCGCTATCCTCGACAACATGAAGCTGTGGATGGGCATCGCCATCGTGCTTTGCATCCTGGCCTACACCGTGCCGCTGGCGGGCATGATCATGGACGGCATCATCTGGCCGGGCGCGTTGCCCTCGCCCGTGTGATTGCAGCTCCGATGGGACGGCTCACCACCGCGGAGTAACGAATCAGGCGCCTGGGAGGAGCGCGCACCGCTCGCTTCTCAGGCGCCTTTTATGTGACCCACTGACCTGACGCTATGCCAGATTCATCCGACGGAGGCGCCTCGGCCTCTACTCCCTCTGCTTCGTCCAAGCGCCTCGTGCGCATCCTGCTGATTATTGGCATCGGGATTCCCGTGCTGATTGAGGCGGCGACGCTGTTCCGCCTGATTGGCGGGCACATGAGCGAGGACGAGGCGCCTTCATCCGCGTCCGAGACGACGGAGGCGTACGTCGTCGAAGGCGATGAGCTGCTGCCTGAAACGCCGCCCGCCGAGCGCATCACAGCGTTGATCATCGAGCCAGAGTCGGAGTCGTGGGTCTTCAGTATGGATGTGGCCGTAGCCAACCGGACCGCGGCGCCGTACGAGCTTCAACTGCGGGAAGTGCAGGCGGAGGGCGGGCAGGTCTTCGAGAAGACGGCATCGCAGCAGTGGGCAGCGGGCGATTCCGCAGCGATGGAGATTGAGTGGGCCTTACCCGCCGGCAGCGTGCCGAGCAGCCTCACCGCCGAAGCGCGCTGGTACATCGGGACGGACTCCGCTCGCACCGTCACGCAGGCCATTCAGTTCGGCAAGATCCCCGTGCAGTGGCGCCGGAACTGACGCCGCCCTGCTACTCCTCGATCGGCATCGCGCGGGCCGAGTTGCTGACGACGAGCACGCTGCTCGTGGCCATCGCGAGGGCGGCGAAGAGCGGATTCAGCGCGCCCGCCAGCGCCAGTGGAATAGCGATACCGTTGTAGAGAAATGCCCAGCCCAGATTCTGCCGGATGCGCCGCCGCGTGAGCCGGGCTAACTGGAAGACAGTGGGCACGTGCTCCAGACGATCGTCCAGGATGACGACATCGGCGGAGTCAGCGGCGAGCGCCGTCGGGCCGAAGGCGATACCCAGGTCGGCCACGGCCAGCGCGGGCGCGTCGTTGCTGCCGTCGCCGATCATGGCGACCGGGCCCTGCGACCGGAGGCGCCGGATGATCTCGGATTTGGCTTCGGGCCGTACCTCGGCGAAGACTCGATCGATGGCGGACGACGCCCGCAGCCGATCCGCGGCGGCTTCGCTGTCGCCGGTGATGACGACGATCTCGCGATCGGGGGCCCGCAGCCGGTCGAGCACCGCCTCCCAGTCGGAGCGCAGCTCATCGCCCACGATCAGCAATCCGCGGGCGGCGCCGTCCCATCCGACGAACACCGGCACGCGGGCTTCGCGCTCGGCGGCGTCGGCGTCGGCAATGAGGTCATCCGGCACGACCCAGCCCTCGTCGCGGAACCAGTCGGGATGGCCGACGAGCACGCGCGATCCGTCGATCATCGCCTCGGCGCCGCGGGCGCTGCTCCGGAACTGCGTCGCTGCTGGCGTGGCCGCGACGGGCGCCCCGTTGGTGATGGCTTGCGCGACGGGATGGGTCGACAGCGCCTCGACGGCACGGGCGCGCTGGAGCACCTCGGCGGGGGCATCGGGGGTGAGCAGGCGCATCGTGGCGGTGGTGAGCGTGCCCGTTTTGTCGAACGCCAGCGTGTGGGCCTCCTGCGCGTGTTCGAACACGGAGGTGTCCTTGATGACGATGCCACGCTGCAGCGCCTCGCGGAGGCCCGAGGCGATGGCAAGCGGCGTGGCGAGGCCGAGCGCGCACGGGCACGACACGATGAGCACGGCCAGGCCGGTGAGCAGCGCGCTGGTGAAGGGGGCGCCGAGGATCAGGCGGAGGGCGACAGTGCCCGCGGCCAGCACGAGCACGCCCGGCACAAAGACAGCGGCAATGCGGTCGGCCAGGCGCTGGGCGCCGGGGCGGGCGGCCTGGATGTCCCACATCAGCGACACGAGGCGGTCGAGCGTGCTCTGCGCTTCGTCGCCCACCTCGACCACCAGCGCGTTATCCGTCACCACCGAGCCGCCGATCACTGGGTCGCCCGGTGTCTTATCGACCGGCAGCGACTCGCCGGTGAGCAGCGACTCGTCAATCGCCGCTGCGCCCTCCACGATGGTCCCATCGATGGGCACCCGCTCACCCGCTTTCACAACGACGTGGTCGCCCGGCTGCAGCTCATCCACCGCCACGGTTTCCGTCGTGCCGTTGACGCAGCGGCGGGCGGAGTCGATCTGGCTGCGCGTCAGCTCCGAGAGCAGGCCCGTCGCGCGTTGTTTGATGCGCCGCTCGTAAAAGTTACCGATCGACACGGCCATGATAATGACGATCGTCACGTCGAAGTACAGGTCCGTCTGCCCCGCGAGGATGGCGCCAGTGCTGTACAGATACGCGCTCACCGCGGCGAGGGCCACGAGCAGATCCATGTTGGGCTGGAGCACGCGCAGGCTCACCCACGCGCTGCGCAGGATGGGATAGCCCGTGAGGCCGAGGACGATGCTCGTGAACACCCAGATGTTGCCGAAGGCGTAGGTGCCGCCCGCATCGGTGATGTCGATGAGGCCCTCGGCGCCGTAGTAGTGCGGGTAGAGGAATAGCACGTAGCCCATCATGGCGAGCATGGCAAAGAAGCCGCCGAAGAGGAGCCGCACGATGGTTTCGCCTTCGTCGTCGTCCGCCCCTTCGCCGATGGGCCCCGCCGTGTATCCCGCGTGGCTGACGAGATTGGGCAGATCGGCTTCGGTGAAGCGCTCCGGATCGTAGTGGAGCTTGACCATGTCCGAGGCGTAGCTCGCCTCGGCGTGGTAGATGGCGTCGGACTGCTCGGCGATCGTTTCGATGAAGGCTTCGCAGGTAGAGCAGTGCATCCCACTGACGTTCAGGAACGCCTCGGCCGCGTCGTCGGGCAGCGCGTCGAGCGGCGTTTCGTCCCCGCTGATGCGGTCGCGGACCTGCGCGGCCTGTTCTTCGTCGAGGTCGCCGAGAAGCCGGTACACTTCGAGACAGCCGGGGCAGCAAAAGACGCCGTCCACGTCGTCCTCCGTGATGGGTGGATCGGGCGTGGGGAGGTCGCAGAGGGTGCAGGGCTGCTGAGCCATGACAGAAGCCGCGTGGGGCGGGCGATCGGGAGGCTTGTGCTGAGGCGACTTGGGCGGAAACAATTCGCGCCTGGGACGCCCATCGGTTATACTTTTCGATCCATCGAACAGGTTCTCGGCGAAGGCGAAGCCGCCGTGGAATCCGGCCCATCAACAGAGACGCATCAACCCAAAAGCGGCTCCCTCTCCGCAGGGGAAAGGGAGCCGCTGGTTACGGTTGGGCCTCAGGCCGGGAAGGCCGGCCCGATTCGCCCGGTGTGCGAGGATACGGTTAGAATGCCAATTAAGGGTTGAAAAAACCATGTCGCCGCGGGCGATTTGAAGAAGGT
>CAYUVF010000099.1:0-6900 GCA_964448045.1 uncultured Rhodothermales bacterium | reverse complement strand
CCGGGGCCGGGCGACCGGCCCCGACTTCTACTCTTACTGGAGGGCGGAATGATGGGCGCTTTGCTTATCAGCCAGACAGGTGAGATACACGGGAGGGGCAGCGACCCCTACAAATGGGTCAGCTACCTCACGTCTACGGAGCGACAACACGTCAGGGAGGGTACGGCCACCGTGCTCATCCCCGACGACAATCCCCACTACCAGTGCGCTGCGTTCAAGCGGGTCTTCTACCACCCGCGCAGCGGCAAGTTTTACCACAGGAACGCAACCGAGGAGCAATGCCGCCGAGCTAACGAGATGCTGGAGAACTCAGATAACGACTGAGACCAGGACTGACGCCACCGGGGCCGGGAGCCGCTCGACTCCCGGCCCTCTCCATGTACGCTCACCACTCGGGCTCCAGGGCGGCCGGCGAGGGCGGCGGCGGCGCGACGGACTCCTCGGTGACGAGGTCCAGGTGATCGTGGAGGCTCTCGTGGCGGACACGCCAGTGGCGGTCGCGCAGGCCGTCCAGCCGGCCATCGCGGCACATGCGCCGGACGGTGCGCTGGTGGACGTTGAGCACGCGTGCGACCTCGGCGGTGCGCAGCAGTGCGCGGTCGGGACAGCCGCAGACGGGACAGGTATCGGTCACTCCGGCCTCCTGCGCAACGCGCACTCGAGCGCGGTGACGGCCTCCGACCAGGCCGCGGACTCGTCCGGTGGCAGGCCGTCCCTCTCCCAGTTGCGGAGCGTCGGGGCATAAATCTGCAGACGGCGGCATATTGCGCGCCGAGCCGCCGTCTCAGTCAGGCCGCCCGCCCGCCGCACACTCTCAATCCCCCGGGCCACCAGGTCGCGGCGGATCCGCCCCAGCGTCCGCCGGCTGAGAGCCCCCCGCTCGCGTTTGCCGCAGCGGCGCATACGGATGTAATCGTACACGGGATCCGGGCGACCGAGATGCACGCGGCCGCGGACGGAGTCGTGATGCGCGAGACGCGCCATAGCCGACCTCGGGCGCGGACAACCCGATAATCTCATGTGTCATCCTCCTCCTGTGGGTAGGTGTGCGCCATTTGTGCCAGCGCCTGGATCAGCGCGCTGGCTACGCCACGAGGCAACACGCGCCATCGAGCACCGCGCTCGGGCCGATCCTCGGCCGCTCGCGCGACCAGCAGCTCGCGGGTCTGCGCGTGCGTTTCGCCGCGCAGGTGGTGCCGACAGACGTAGGCCAGCGGGCCCTGCTCGCGGCGCGCGATGCGGCTGACCCCGTCGTCGCGACCGAGCCACCAGTCAACCCGGTCGCAGAGATCCTCGATTGCGTGGCACTGCGCCCAGGTGGCGTAGCCGCCGCGCTCGACCGCCGGCCGGTCCTCGCGGACGTGCGGCTGATCGTCGGCGTGCTGGCCGGCCTGGCGCTGGAGCCAGGCGACCGCGTGCTGCCAGTCGCGTCGGTGCCACTGCCGCGTGGAGCGGGGCAGACCCATGCGGGCGTTGAGATCGTGCCGGTCGACACCGGCCTGCTCGACGCCGAGCTCGCGGACGAGCGCAAAATAGGTGCGGCGGTATTTGGCCTCTGTCGGCATGTGTCCCCCCTGTTCTCCGCGTCTCCGCGGGATATCAGTCGTCGAGATGTTCCGCGATTTTGTCCCGGTCGAGATCGTAATCCCAGCTTTCCTCGCCGCGGCTCGCGCGGAACCCGCAGGCTCTCAGTTCGGCGTCGTCGATCTCGCCGCTCGCGAGTGCCTGCTTGAGGGCCGGTTTGTCGGGCGCCCGCTTGATCCTCACGAGTGATTGGTGGCCCCGGTCGAGGAGATTTTTGGTTGCCTGCCCTGCACCGACGCCCTTCAGCCGTGCGATTTTGGCCGGCTTGAGCCGCCACGAGATCTCCCCGAACAACGTGCTCAGGGTCTTTTTCCGCCGCGGCAATATCTCCCCGCGATGCTCGTTGCAAAACGCCTCCAGCTCCGCCTCCCGCGCATGGATTGTGTCGAGGCGCTCGCGCAGCCGGTGGCTGTATTGCGCGTTGACGGCATCGACCTGGCCCTGGCGTTCCGCGTCGATCGCCTCCCAATCGATCGTCAGTCGGCCGATCTCCAGCAGGCGCGCACTAATCTCGTCCGTCGGATGTTTCGCCATCAGTCGTCTCCTCGGTTATCGTTGCGGTGGCGGCCGCCAGGATCGCCTCGCGGGCGGCCGGTGTGAGTGGTAGGTCCCAGTTATCAGTCGCGCGGTCGAGCCATGCGACCAGGCGGTCGGGCCCGGCCTCGCCGGCGGAGACCGCGCGCGCGTGGGACTTGAGCGCGCGGATAAACGGCTCCCAGCGGGACCGACGCGGCTCCCTGCGCAGGGCCGGCGACGCCTCCACGTAGTAGGTCAGACAGTGGGGGCAATGCGACCGGAGCAGCGAGTCGCGGTGGTCCAGCCCGTGCGAGTCCAGCCGGGTCCCGCAGCGGGGGCAGTCGGATTGATTACGCGGTATCGCTCTCACAGGAGCACCCCCACACAGGATTTGACGAGCAACACGATTCCGACCAGGATCAGCCCGAGCAGGGCGATCCCGCCGATCAGCGCGGAGTCGCGCATCTGCTGTTCCGTATGCCCCTGGCCCGCGCCGATCAGCGGCAGGTCCTCTCGATCCATGTCACGATATTTCGTCATCTGCCCTCCTCGGCCCCGGCAAAAAGCGAGGCCTGCTCGAAATGGAAAAATGCCCGGCGTGTGAGCCGGTAGCGGTAGACGCGGCGGCCGTCGTCGTCGACGACGGGCCCGGCGGTGACCAGATCCTCACGGTCGTATCCGTCCTCCTCGAGCACGCAGCGCGCGCTGGCCACGTCGGCGCTCAGGTGATGCGTGCGCAGCTCCGTGGCCAGTTGCCAGGAGGTGGCCGAGCCGCCCAGCCGCCGCAGTGCGGCGAGCAGCCGCCGACCGGCCGGTCGCGATACGTGCATTTGGCCCATGGCGCCCTCCTCACATGTACTCGCGGGGATCCAGCAGCTGGGCCGCGGCCCGCGCGACGACGGACGGCGTCACGTCGCCGCCGTCCAGCCTGACGGCTCGCCGCCATACCTTAACCAGATGCCGTGCCTGGCCGGCAGCCACGTCGATCAGCGCATCGAGTGTTTCGTTGTCAAGTCCCCACTGGAGGGCGATATGCCGCAGGTCGGCCTCACCACACCGCGGGATGGTGACCGTGCTGCCGATTCGTCCGACGATTTGCGCCTTGGTATCCGACCGGCTGGCGCGTAATTTCCTGAGGCACGCGAACGTGCCGATAGCGACCACTCCAATGCCGGCCTGGTCGTAGATCGCCCGAACACACTGCAGCAGGGATTCCGACGGATAGTCGATCTCGTCAACAATCAGCACGCGGACGCCGCGCGCGAGGCGCGCCTCCACCTCCCGTCGCACGTCATAGACCGCGCGCTGCTCATGCGACACGTGTAGTTCGTCGGCGAGCAGGCGCACCAGGCTACTCGCCCCGCACTGGGGCCCGGTGTACACGTAGAGAGACTGCGGCTCGATTTCCTCCGCGTAGTGTCGCGCCGCCATGGTCTTGCCGACGCCGGTGGCACCGACGACATAGACCAGGTCGGAATCGAGCCGCGCGTCTGTGCAGGCAGCCTCGACCTGGCGCGCGACCTGTGTACGCACGTACCGCGCTTCGGCAGGCCCCTCCGCGCGCAACCTCTCATCGCGGAGGATGCTACGCATCCTGTCGGCATATTTGGCGACGTTGCCGTCATAGACCTGCCGTAGCATCTGGCTCGCGACCGATGTGCTGCAATCGAGCAGCGCGCCAACATCCTCATCGGTCAGGCCGTGCTCGTCGCGCCATGAGGCAAACGCCTCTGCCGCCTGGCTCGCCCGCTTGTTCCATTTTTCCGCCATCGTACCCTCCTCATAATAGGTGCTCTATCGCGCGATAGGCCGCGGATGTGTCGTCTGGCGTCTCCGCGGCCCGATCCGGCGTACTCACCCGACGCTGAATCTGGTGCTGTACGGCGGCGTCGGCCTCCAGTCTGGCCCGTTCGGCGCGGCCGGCCTCGAGTCGTTTGCGCGCCGCGACCATATGCGCGCCGCCCGTGGGATCCAACCGCTCCAGCGGCGTCGCTCCCCGGATCTCGTCACGCACGCGCACCAGGTGCTGGCGCTGGGCCCGCTCCTGGCGTTTGGCGTCCGTGTTGGCCGCGCCCCACTCCAGCCACCGGGCGGAACGTGCCTCCGGCACGGCCAGCACCCGATCGTCGGGTGTGTAGACCGTGATCCAGTTCGGCTCGGCGGGGTCGTGCGCAACCCGGACGCGGGCTCCGACATACGGGGCCAGGCCGGTGCTCATGTACCGGTGCCCGGCGATCTCGATCCCGCTCGTGGTGACGCGCCGTTCGCGTCGGTCGCGCAGCAGGTAACCGACCGTTTGCGGATCGGGGATGCGCGCGTCATAGTCCGCGTACGCCTCCGCCGGCGTACAATCGCGCTCGCCGCAGACGTGGCCGTTGTTCCACTCCTCCTCGATCAGGTACCCGGCGAGCGCGAGAAACTGTTCGTAGGTGAGCAGGTTTTCGCGATCAATGTCCGTTTGGAGACCGTCGGGTTTGTCCTGCGCGTCTCGGCCGCACCACCCTGGTATCTGATTCTCGTATGAGCGGCTCCAGGCCCCGAATATCGGCTCTATCGGCTTGCTCCACGCCGAATACGGCAGGGCGGTTATCAGCTGGATACCGAGCGCCTGCCAGATCCCGGAGTGCTCGACCTCGCGGGGGATCTCCGCGGGCCATCGTTCCGCGGCGGCGAGGTCATCGGGGGCCGGGTTGGACCGCCTCTCGGCACGCCCGCCCAGGCGGTTCGCCGCGAATTCCCGGCCATTGTCGCGCACAAACGCGTCCGGGATCCCGCAGGACAGCAGCGCGCTGCGTAACGCGTGACAGACGGCATCGGCGTTGGGCCGCCGGCAGATGCGCCAGCCGACCCAGCCGGCCGAGCCGACGTCGATGATTGCTGTGATCCAGGGCCGAATGGGCCGGCCGTCGTCGAGTACAAACACGTCAAATTTGCGGTGATCTGCGACCCAGATCGAGTTGATCGGAGGCAGCTTGCGCCGGACCTTCGGCGCGGCGTACGCCTTCCACGCGCGCAGGTCTCCCCGATAGCGTGCCTCCTCGATCGGCAGTACGTGCCGTTGGATGTAACGTCGCACGGTGCTGGGGTGGGGAACATCGAGGTCGTATTCGCGGCAATACGGCCGGACAATATCGCGCCAGACCTGCTGGTAGCTCCACCGGTTCTCCTGGAGCCACGCCTCCCGGATCTGGAGTCCGAGCTTGTCGGGGATTACGCGCGACTCACCGCGCTGTGAGCCGGTGGCAGGCACCAGGCCGACCGGGCCGTAATCGCGCAGTGCGCGATCCCAGCGCCGGAGTGTCCGCTCGGAGATGTCATATTCCGCGGCCACGCGCTGCCAGGCCGCGCAGGTCTCGCCGTGATCGGCCCGGTTGACCAGTACGCGGGAGCGAGCGACGGCCCGCATCCGGCGGTCCCACTCCTGGGCGATTCCATCCTGGCCCCGGGCGCGCAGCGCGGCGACGTCAGGGAGGCCGTCGGCGGTGATCGGCACGTCGGCCGACGCCCCCTCGCGCGTGCGCGTGTGTATTAACGTATTAATAGGAGCGTCACGGTGACCGTCGGACCGCGCCTCCAGCCTGGCGCGCGCAGCTCGTGAGAGGCAGCTCGCGGGGATCCCGCGCACGGGACGGCCGTTTTCGTGCCGTTCCGCGAGGCGCGTGCTCACGTATCGGCCTGACGCCAGTCGGCGCCGCAGCGTGCGCTGCGAGATCTGTTCGAGCGATCGCACTTCGTCATACCTCAATATCACTCTGCACCTCCTGGATGGCCTCACGGATGCGGTCGACCTGCTCGTGACTCACCGGTGTCGCCTCCCGGAGCACGGCTGAGACGTACTGCCGGCTGACACCGAGGCGGCGGGCAACATCAAGGGGACGTAGGCAGTGACGAGCGAGGTACGCGCGGAGCTCGGGGATCGCGCGGGGGATTTCCCCCTTGACAGCCCCACTCGTTGCGGTTATATTGGGAGTTGTCATGTCAACGCTTATTGTAGGGATTTCCGACCCCGGCGTCAAGGGAATTTTGCGGAGGGACGAGATGCTCAAACGATTGTTTGTGGAGGCGTGCATAGTGGCGGTTTTGGTAACTGCGACAGGTTGCGGCGAGGGCGAGGGTGGTCTATCGTCCCTGCGTCACGCGTGGACGGCGGAGGCCCGCGCGACCATCGAGGGTTACGCGTCGCGGCCCGAGATCGAGTGGGTGCGAATCGACGCTAACACGATCTATCTCGGGGTGACCCACTGCGACCGTGACATCGAGGAGACCGCCCGCGAACTCGCTCTCCGGGGTAATGAGCAGCTCAATTTTGGCTGCCATGTCTGGGTCGTTCCCGCCGGCAGTCCGCGGTATGGCCCCGATCTCATCAGCAATTCCTATTTCAACGTCACCGCGCGGTACGGCCGGATCGTCATTTTCTGACGCCCCCCCCTACTATATGTGGTAGGGGGGTACCCTTGCACGCGTGCTCGCGTGCCACCACCTGGTGGACGCGGGGTGGTGGCGCATTACCCGCCGATTTTGGCACTTTACTCCCGTTTTGCCCCACGCGCGCAATTACGCCGTAATGCCCCGTTACACGCCGTTTGACGCCGTTTCACGCGGAAGCGCCCCCAGCACACTGTCCGCCACTCCTGCGCCATTTCCGACAGAGCACGCCACGCCCCCTCCACGCCGCAACCCCCGCCCCAGTAACAGCTTACGCGGTCCCGTGCCTTTGCCAACCCCTGCGCCCCCCCCTAGCCGAAGCCGCCCGGCGCCGGGCAAAGGCCGGGTGACTACCCCCCGCAAACAGGACTGGCT
>CAYUVF010000098.1:0-7138 GCA_964448045.1 uncultured Rhodothermales bacterium | reverse complement strand
AACGGCCCCACGAACAGCCGAGCGTGCTCGACGCGAAGCTGCTCCCTGGCGTCTCGGGCCAATTCGATCAGTGCATTTCCGGCCACATTCAGCAGGCTCTCAGGATCCACGTCATCCAAAAAATCGAAAAGACCGTCCCGGGGATCACGAAAACACTCGGCCAGGAACTTGTAGGTCACGGCCCGCCGAAACGCTTGCTCATCGCCGGTATCCAAAGCGCTGAAATCACTCATGCGTTCACCACCCTTACTCGCGTGGTTCCATGACGGGCGCTGGAACCGCTCAATCGGTCATAATCGGCGGGAATCAACGCATTGTTATTTCCTCCGTGAGCCTTCTTGCCAAATTCCGCGGAGGCCTCGTTTCCGTAGGCCCAGTGCCCCTTCCCAAAGGTTTTCGCCAGCGTGCCCGGCTGCACCCCCTCCCATTCCGCCGCATAGCACTCGATGGACCCGACGGGGGACTCGACGCGGACCCGGTCGCCGGTTTTGATACCGAGACGGCGAGCATCGCGGGGATTAAGCAGGGCAACGTCTGCTCCGCCGAGCAGGGCACCGGGGTTGACGTCATTGAGCTCGTAGTACCATGAGCAGTTTGCACTTCGTCCCTCCCGGTTTAGCTTCGACTTGTGGTCGACGAACTTGAAGGGATACTCCTCCGGGTCCCCATGAATGAAGGGTTCCTCGTAGTGGGGAACGAAGGCGCGTTCTCCACGGGCCTGGTAATTACAGGTTTCCAGGATGTCGTCGACGTCGGTGTCGTAGCGAGCGGCGTGGCCCTCGAGAGCGTCCTTGAGGGTCTCGCTGTAGAACTCGAACTTTCCGGTCTTGGTCTTGAACGCGCCCCCTTCCGACGGCCAGCGGTGACGGTCTTCCCACTCGGCCGAATTCCAGACGCCCCGACGTACAAACTCCTCCCAGCCGTCGATGTCGTCCCCGGGGGGACACGCGACCTCGGGATCCCACATCGGCTGTGTACGCAGTTTCAACGCATTGCGGGAGAAGGCCTGAGCCCGTAGTTCACGGTCGTCGTACTCGTCGGCCGGTGACAGCCCGGTCTCCGGATCCGGAAACTCATTTTCGAAGAAGTCCAGCATATTCGTGAATCCGCGGCCGGCCAGCTCGTCGGCAATCAGGTAGGGAACTTCCGTCTCACTGCACTTCACGTTCCAGAGCCGACCGTTTTCGAGGACGTCCTCGGGGTCGCTGGGATTCTCCGCGAACACCGGCCTGTTGATAGAGACCGTCCGGCGCCGATTCCCCGTCGTATGGACCTGCCCCCAGCGCTCGTACATGTGATGCGTGGCGGGCAGGATGATGTCGGCAAAGTAGGCGGTTTCGCTGGCGTGGGTTTCGATGGTCACGTGAAACGGAATCTTGGCCAGGGCTTCTTCCCAGCGACGGGTTTCCTGACACGAGAAGGGGAAGTTGCTCCAGTAAGAGATCAGCATCTTGATCTCCATCGGGTCTTCCTGCAGGATGCCATCCGCGGCCCGGTTCGTCACCACGCCACCGCCCGATTTTCCTCCCTTCAGGGAGGGGAGGTCCTTCGCCCCTCGCTGGTCGATCTTGTCGCCGGTTCCGTGGTGTTTCGGGTAGTCGAGCCCGGCCTGGGCGACCTCGTCCACGTACGGCGAAGGATCCGGCAGATCGGCGACCCCGATGGGAGGCGAAAACAGGGTGCCTCCGCGGTTTCCTACGGACCCGACCAGGCCGTTCAGGGCGTGCGTCGCCATGCTGGTGTACGCGCCGCGAGGCTGCATCACGGGCCCTCCACCCACCCAGGAGATGGCCCGTGGGGCCGCGTCGGCAAACCGGCGGGCCACACGACGGATTTGGTCGGCGGAGACGCCCGACCGTTCCTCGGCCCACTCGGGCGTTTTGTCGTTCAGCTCCAGGTTCCACCACCGCACGAGCCCGGTGCTGTTTTCGGACTCCCGGAAGGCGTCTTCACTCACGGTCTCTCCCGCCTTGAACCGGTTGGTTCCATCGTAGAAATCCCCCACGAAATCGCGGTACCAGAGGCCCTCGGTCAGGATCACGTGAGCCATGGCGCTGGCAACGGCCCCGTCTTCGCCGGGTTTTACCGGTAGAAATTCATCCGCCTTGGAAGCGGTCGTGTTCAAACGAGGCTCCACGACCGCGACTTCCGCCCGATCCATCACGTCTCCCCAGGCGCTGTTGTAGTGAGACACCTGCCGGTTGGAAACCACCGGGTCCGCTCCCCAGATCAACACGTATCGGCTGTTCAAAACGTCGTACTGCCGATACGACCATTCCCCCTCCGTGTAGTACGGACCGAACTTTTCGGCTTCCGCGCAGATCGCACTGTGCGAAATGTTGTTGGGGGATCCCAGAATCTTCGGCAGGCTGCCGTACAGAATGTGCCGGAGGTACGTATAGCGCCCGCGGGTCAACATGAATTTGTGGATCTCCCCATTGTCCCGGAGCTCCATGATGCGGTCGGCAATCTCCGAGATGGCCTCGTCCCAGGAGATCGGCACGAACTCCGGGTCCACCCCGCGCCCCTTTTCGGGATTTGTCCGTCGCATGGGCCGCTTGATACGATCGGGATCGTACATCTGCTGGAGCGACATATTCATGCGAACGCAGTTGTTTTTCCCGTTCACCATGGAGTGTTCGTTGCCCCGGCAGCGAACGGCCCGCCCGTCCTGGATTTTGATCTGGCTGGGGCACCAGGACGTGCATCCCTGGCACGTGGTCGAACGCCAGATGGGATTATACGTGCTTCCCGGACTGACATCCTCCTGAGCCCGGAGCGTGGTCAGCCCCATCGGGAGCCCCATCCCGGCGAGGAGGCCGGCGGACACGCCCATCGCGCGCTTTAGAAAGCTGCGTCGGCCGTCCTTCGTTTCTTCGCGTTCAATTTCCGTAATCATAGCTGACGTGTTGCTCGGGTGCTGAGGAAGTACAGTATGGGGATCGTAACCACGGACGCTTAGGACAAGGTAACAGGCGTCTCATCGAGCCCGGCCTCGGTGAGGTGTTCGGGTTCCAGTTCGTCCGACGCAACGACGATAGATCCCTTGGTTGACTCGTAGCTGCCCCCATTGAAATCTCGGATGTAAAACACCTTCGGTTCGGTCCCTCGGTGCTCCAGCCGGCGCTCGTACCCGTACTGGCTGAGTAATTGACGGACTTCGCTGTCTGGATCGTTCAGGTCTCCAAAAATCCGGGCGTTCGTAGGACACTGATCCACGCAGGCGGGCAGCTTCTTCTCCTTGAGACGGTGCAGGCAAAAGTCACATTTCTCGATGACGCCCTTGTACCGGTTTCCGGACCCGAATTTCTCTCGCTCGGCGTTGTAGTAGGGAATCTTATTGCCGCTCGCTTCCTCAACGACTTCTTTCCCCGAACTGGTGCCCTCGGGAATCATCGGTTCGTTATTCTCCCACCACTCTTTGTGAGGCTCGTCGAAGTGCGCGGTAATCTCATCGTACGGGCAATTGGCGATGCACGCCTTACAACCAATGCACCGCTCGGGGTCGTGGGCGACGATATCCCCGTACTCCCGGTACAGCGCCGAAGTCGGACATCCCTTCTCACAGGGAGCTTTCTCACAGTGGTTGCAGAGCATGGGGATGTATTCCCAGCGCGTATCGGGAAACTCTCCCACCGTACGGGTCTTGTGGTGAGAAAAGAAGTGGTTTTTGTCCAGGTTATTTTCCGTCTTGCAGGCCAGGTCGCAGCCTCCACAGCCCGTACAGCGCTGAAGGTCGATCACCATCGCCATCTTTTTTCCTTCGAGGTGCTTCAACTCGGGGTCCCGCTCGGGGGTACCCGCATACCCGGCCGCCACCATTCCTGCCCCGACGGCCGCTCCACCCATCCCCAATCGCTTGAAGAACTCCCGACGGGCGATGTCTCCTTCGTTTTCCTGTCCGGATTCATCGATTGCGTGTCCGCCGTTTTCTGGTTGATCACTCATGGCATTTTGCGATTGATTGCTCATGGGGATAAGCGCTGGTTTTCTTTGTCTATCGCTTCACTCACGTCTCCAATTGCTTCCGGAAAAAGGGGCTGTACACCAATCGATGCCCGATCGCAAAAATCAGCAGCATCAATCCAGCGACGAATGCCACTACGAGCCACTCGATCATCCCTGGAAAGTATTCGGTGATAACGACTTCGTTTAGGTACTGATCAAAGTCGAGAACAAACCCCGGGATTACGATATTGAGGGGAATCATGATGAAGTTGAGAATCATCAGTACGGCGGCGATTCCCAGGCTCCAGGTCCGCTTTACCGGGTCCTCAACCTGCTGCTGATAGAACAGCAACACGACGGGGACGGCCGTCCCCAGGAATCCGTGAAAGAGCCATATCGTCCACGAATACTGCCCAAATAAAATCTCACTTACGATGTACGCTGTGGAGGGCTCTCCTCGGTAGAACAACATGGCCGACGCGGATATGGGGACAAAAACGCCAACCAATATGCAGGTCAAAAACCACCGACCCAGCCGGTCGGCGGTGTCCATATACTTTTCGGTTCCGGAGTGGGGGGAAAACAGGAGGTGCAGCAACAGAACGACCCCCGCCCCGAGCACGATCGCTGAAATCAGCCAGATCACCGGCAACAACACGTTTCCCCAGAACTGCCCCGCCGAGGCGCCTCCGAACAGCGTCCCAATCACCCCAAGGCGTGCGAAGGCAAGGGGGACAATCACAAAGGCCATCGAGTTCGCAATCGAGGTCCGCCCAACACGGAAAGCCCATAAAGCCCCAATCAATACGAGCATGTAAAGGCTGTGCAACCAGATCATCCACGCCATGGACGACCCGAAATCGGGCGTCAGAAGTGTGCGCCAGATGCGATGCGGTTGGCCGAGATCGTGGAAAATCGACGTGAGGGCTCCGGATAATGCCACGAAGGCCGTGAGCAGAACCAGCGGCCCCAGTTCATCCAAGCCGTCAATTTGTACTCCGTAGCGAAGTACGTAGTATGAAAGGACCACTCCGGCGTCGAGCACCACGAGATAAGCGTACAATCCAACCCACAAGCCCCACGGAACGTGAGTTGACAAGGCCCCCAGGTCGCCGTGAACGAGAACGGAATAGACGCCGTAACTGCCGATCAATAACAACACGGCCCCCACAACACCGAGTGCCCACATCAACGCCGGACGATCGATGCCGTAGTTTCTTCCTTTCATCTCTCCCCCTGTGGCTTTCATGGGTTTCATAGTAACTATATATTAAGAAGTAGGCAGAACGCGATCAATAGAGTTCATGAGGCCGGCGTCAGATCGAGCCGGTCGTGCAGCCCATCGGAGGGGTTGACTCCCTGAAGCGTCGGCATGATAACAGAGACGATGATGAAGAATCCCGTGGAGCCCTCATTAGAGGCTAATCGAACAATATCGATAAAACGGATTCCCAGAAAAGGGGCTGGCTTGAGTGCCCCTGTAAGGAAATCCATCGGCACAAAGTAGGGGAATTCCCCACACGAACTCGGGGCGTGGCGTACAAGTACAGTTTTTCGGACCTCGGGGCTGCGAGCGAGGGAACGAAGCGAAACAAAACGACCCCTCGCCGGGAGCAGCTCCCGCTATCGGTTTCTTCTCTCTACAGCACGTTCTCCCAGACAGCAATGAAGACCTTCGTATCGGTAGACGACGCTCGCTCGACGGTGCTCGATCACGCGTCGCTCCAGCCGGACGAGCAGATCTCGTACGAAGCAAGCAGAGGCCGCACGCTGGCCGCGCCGGTCGTGAGCAAAGAGCCCGTGCCGCCGTTCGACAACTCGGCCATGGACGGATACGCCGTGCACGCGCGCGACGTCGAGACCCCGCCCACACGCCTGCCAATTGCGTTCGAGGTTGCTGCCGGTGCGGCGCCGGAGACACCGCTTCCGCCGGGGACGTGTGCGCCCATCACGACGGGCGGCGCCGTGCCGGAGGGGGCAGACGCCGTCATCCGGGTCGAGCGCACCGAGCGCACCGGCGATACAGTTCGGTTCGACACCGATGCGACGGCCGGGCAAAACATCCGTCCCGCCGGAGAAGACATGGCCGCCGGTCAGACGATCATCGACGCCGGCACGGTCGTCACTCCGTCGGCTGTGGGAGTGATGGCTTCGCTCGGGCACACCCAAGTTACCGTACGGTGCCAGCCGCGCGTTGTGGTGCTGGCCACTGGCGACGAACTGGTGCCCCCGAACGCCGCGCCCGGACCGGGCCAGATTCGCAACTCGAACGGACCGCTGCTCGCGCAACTGCTCCACACAGCCGGCGCCACGGCCCGCACCGAGCACGCCGGAGATGACGAAGCGGCCCTGCAGGACGTGCTCGAAACGGCCCGATCGGCCGATGCGCTCCTGCTCACCGGCGGCATGTCGGTCGGCGAAGACGACCTCGTGCGCGACGTGCTGGAGACGATGGGCGCGCGCTGGCTGTTCTGGAAGGTGCGGCAGCGTCCGGGCAAGCCGTTTGGCTTTGGGCTGCTGGACGACACACTCGTTTTCGGCCTGCCGGGCAATCCCGTCGCGGCCGCCGTGTGCTTCGAGGCCTACGTGCGCCCGGCCCTCGCCCGGATGCTGGGCCGCTCCGTCGTGCAACGACCGCTACACGCGGCTACCCTTACCGAACCGCTGCGCGTCAAGGCCGGCTATCACTACTTTACCCGCGGCCGGGCTCAGCCCAACGACGAGGGCTGCCTGGAGGTGCACTCCGCCGGCCCGCAGGGCGCAGGCATTTTGTCGTCCCTTCACCGCGCGAACTGCCTCATTCATCTTCCGGAAGACGTCGTCGATCCGCAGCCCGGCGATCGCGTGCAGATTGAGTGGCTGACGGCCGGATGCGGGAATACGTAATACCGTTTCTCCGAAAAGGTGGTGAACATCTCTCTGCCGATCCATCACGCGATTCCTTCTCGGGGTCCCCTTGGCTTGATCCCAACAGTGTGAAGTTGTTGCTTCGAAGGAGACGCTCCACTCCGAAATCGCAGATTGCTCCGACAGTCGACCAGTGGCCCTTCAGAAAATGGCCGCCCGGATGCCCACGGGCGCGAAACGACCGAAATTTATCTTGTCTGAGCGAGTCCCGCGAGCGAGTTTGATAAATTTCAGTGGAGCGACCACGGGCATCAGGCCATTTTCTGACCGGCCAAGCCCTTTT
>CAYUVF010000097.1:0-7291 GCA_964448045.1 uncultured Rhodothermales bacterium | reverse complement strand
AGTTCAGAATGACAAACTGTTTAGTAACGTCATCACTTACTATTGAACCGCTACCTATTACTCAACGACGCATTACGCCATGAAACGACCTCTCCTCTTCACTGCACTCGTACTCTGTCTCACGGCGACTGGCGTGCGCGCCCAAACCGCCTCGGACTCGGCCGCGGTCCGGCAGGCCGCGCTCGACTACATCGAGGGCTACTACACGGCGGATGGCGACCACATGGAACGGGCCCTGCATCCAGCGCTTCGGAAGCGAATGGTCTACACCCATCCCAAGACAGAGGCGGATTCGCTGAATCGCCAAAACGCGCAGACGCTCATTGCAGGAACGCGCCAGCGCACGCCGACGCCCGCGCCACAACGCCGCGCCGAGGTTACGATCCTCGATATCTACAAAGACGCAGCCAGCGTGCGCATCGACGCGCAACGATGGGTCGATTACCTGCACGTGGCGAAGTGGCAGGGCGAGTGGAAAATCATCAATGTGCTGTGGGAACTGCGACAGCAGCCAGCCGCCTCGCGCTGAGCTATGGGTCCGATGGTGGCCTCAATTCGCGTCGCGGCTGCATTTCCAACGCTCGCGCGGTGTGCGTGATCGGAGCCTTTAGGTAGACGGCAGTCGGACGGAACGTGGGGGACGGCAGACCGATTGTGCGGAGGCCGTTAGTAAAGCATTTTAGTAAAGCATTAAAGTGGGGAGCAAAGAGGGGAGCGCAGTGAAGCATTCGGCCTCGTCGTTCGTAAAGGGAACCCTCGGGGTTACGTCTCCCTCCGGGAGCGCACCGATTCACACCTTCTCGTCCGCCTACGCTACTGCTTTATGAATCACCAGCCCGACGTCGCGCGCGGCCTCTTCTGCAACCGCACGCTCAACCTGCGGGGCATCCGCGCCATTGGCTACGACATGGACTACACGCTCATCCACTACAAGATGCGCGAGTGGGAGCAGCGGGCGTACAGCTACATCCGCGAGGGGCTGCTCCGCGAGGGGTGGCCCGTGGAAGACCTCACGTTCGATCCCGACCTCGTCATCCGCGGGCTCATCATCGATAAGGAGAGGGGCAACGTCGTCAAGGCGAACCGCTTCGGCTACGTAAAGCGCGCCTATCACGGCACCGAGCCGCTGGGGTACGATCGGCAGCGCGATGTCTACCAGCGTACGCTCGTCGACCTCAACGAGCCGCGCTGGCTCTTCCTCAACACGCTCTTTTCGATCTCTGAGGCCTGCATGTACATGCAGCTGGTGGACCTGCTCGATGCAGGGGAGCTGGGCGGATCGATGGGCTACCACGACCTGCACGATGAGGTGCGGCGCACACTCGATGAGGCCCACATGGAGGGGCGCCTCAAGGCCGAAATCATCGACAACCGCGAACGCTTCGTCGACCTCGATGAAGAGATGCCGCTGGCCTTGCTCGATCAGAAGGAGGCCGGCAAAAAGATGCTGCTCATCACGAACTCGGAGTGGGACTACGCCAAGCCCATGCTGGAGTACGCGATGGACCCGTATCTGCCGGGCAAAATGACGTGGCGTGACCTGTTCGATATCGCCATCGTCGGCGCGCGCAAGCCGGACTTCTTCTCGGTCCCGTCGCCCGCCTTCCGCGTGGTGAGCGACGACGGGCTACTGCGCGAGCACACCAACGGGCCGCTCAAGGAGGGCGAGGTGTACGTGGGCGGCAATGCGGCGCTCGTGGAGCGGAGCCTCGGCCTCGAAGGGGAGGAGATCCTGTACGTGGGCGACCACCTGTTCGTCGATGTCAACATCTCGAAGAGCGTCCTCCGCTGGCGCACGGCGCTGGTGGTGCGCGAGCTCGAAGAGGAGGTCGCCGCGCTGGAGCGCTTCGCCGGCGAGCAGGATAAGCTGTCGGAGATGATGCAGCAGAAAGAGACGCTCGAAGCCGAGTACTCGACGCTGCGGCTCCGCCTGCAGCGGGCGCGCAAGGACTACGGCCCGGCCGACGACTGCGACGAGGAAGAGATCGAGCAGGAGATGGCGTCGATCCGTGAGCGCATCGTGGCGCTGGATGAGCAGATCGCGCCGCTCGCCAAAGAGTCGGGCACGCTGCTCAACCCCAACTGGGGCCCGCTGATGCGCACCGGCAAGGACAAGAGCCACTTCGCCCGGCAGGTCGAGCGCTACGCCGATATTTACACCGCGCGCGTCTCCAATTTCCTCCACCACACGCCGTTTATCTACCTGCGCTCGCACCGCGGCAGCCTCCCGCACGACGATGTCGTCGAACGCGAGTTCGCGCCCGACGCGCTGGAGCCGCTGAAGTGATTTTGGGAGAGGAGGCGGGGTATTGGAGAGCCGGAGAACCGGGAAAGAGGAACGCTCGTCGTCTCCTCGATTCGTCGTTTTTCTGATTCCTCGCTCCTTGGTTATCCACTCGCGCGCTCCTCGTCAAGCACGGCGGAATACGTACGTCCGAACCGATCCGTTGCTTCCGCGGATGCGCTGTGCCTCGTCGCTGACGGGGGCGTAGAAGAGGTGATTGGTCGGCACCGGATCGACCCACGGGCGGCGCTCGGGCTGGTCGTCGCCGCGGTGGAGCGCTTCAGAGTGCGGATCGGTGCCGGTGCGGCGGGCCATCGGGCCTTTGCGGATGCCGTCTTCGTACCAGACGACGGTCCATCCGTCATCGGCATCCCACACGTTGGCGATCAGCTCATCGGGGGCACTCGGGTCGCTGCCGGGCGGGTAGAGGCGCATCTGATGGTCGGCGGCGTGGCCGGTCGGCTGGTAGCGCCAGCGGATGTCGGTGCCATCGACCTCGTAGACGGCGTAGCCTTTGGGCGTGCCGTCGTAGCCAATCGGCCCGCTCCACCACGCGCCGCAGACGGCGCCCACCACGTGCTCGTGCGGGCCGTTGCGGTAGCGGTGCTCGTTCTCGTGGACGTGCCCGGCAATGACGTGCGCCTCGAACGGATCCAGCAGCTCGTACAGCCGCGCCCGGTTGCTGATGGAGCCGCGCCGCGACGGGGCGGGCTCGCCCATGCGCTCGTTGCGCGTGCTGTGCGCCGGGATGTGCGCGAAGACGACGACGGGCCGCCCCGCCTCGACGAACGACAGATCGCGCTCCAGCCAGCGGAGCTGCACCTTGTCCAGATAGCCGAAGTAGTCGGCTCCGTCCCAGAAAACATCATCCAGCACCACGTAGTGCACGGCGCCGCGGTCAAACGAATAATACGTCGGGCCGAAGTGGGCGCGAAACGTCTGCGCCGAGCCCGGATCGGTGGGGCTTGCGAAGTCGAGATCGTGGTTGCCGAGGACCTGGAAGAAGGGCAGGCCCATCCGCTGGACGGCGCGCTCGTATTCGGGAAACAGCTCCAGGTTGTCGAACATGAGGTCGCCGCAGCCCACGCCGAAGACGGGCCTCTCGCCCAGATCGCTAATCGTCTGCTGCACGGCGGGCACCGTCTGCTGATGGAAGCGCTCGACCTCCCGCGCGTTCTCCGTCTGCGGATCGGCCAGCACGAGGAAGGCGTGCTGCTCGTCGGCAGCGGATCGGGCCGCGAGCTCAAAGTCCGCCGTCACCGATCCGCTGGCCGCGGCGGGAATCGGCTGGTAGAAGCGCGCGGTGCCGGTTGTGTTTTGCGGGAGGGCGTAGCCGGCGGGCAGTGTCAGGTAGACGAAGGGGCGGCGCGTGGTGGAGGGCAGGGCGTAGCGGCCCGCGTCGTCGGTCGGCACGATGCGCAGCCCATCGGTGACGCGGATGCCAGCGAGCGGTTGCCCATCGGCCGTGACGCGCCCTTCGATGCGCACCGGCGTATCGGCGCGGGCGCGGGGGCGCCAGGAGGGCGGGAGCGTCAGCGCGGCGCCGGCGAGGGCCGCTTGCTTCAGAAACTGGCGGCGGCTGGAAGGCATGAGCACATCCGGTTCGTGAAAGAGTCCGTCGGGTGGAAAGATGCACATCCAACCCTTAAAATGCAGGGGCGCCTGGGCGGAGGTGTGATGCCAAAGTTATCGATCTGTGAAAAGACCATTGCGTAATGCTGCTTCAACGAATCTCTTTGGCATGATGTCATCCTGAGCGCAGTGCGCGCAGCAAACGAAGACGAAGAATCTCTCGGAATCGGGCGCAAACGCGTATTCCGGAGCAATCCCTCGTCTCACCTGCGTTCGCTCAGGATGACAATCCGTCGTATTGCAAAAGAAACCGATTGAATCTGCAGTAATGCGTATTGCGTGATGCGTGCGAGTGGCAGATCACGCATTACGGTTCCCGAATCACGTTCCCGCACAAACCACACGCACATACCGATCCATCCACCGTGCCCTCCCGCTCCCGCTACGACAAGCCGACCGACGAATGGCTCCGCCAGGCGGGGCGCGACCTGCGCGCGGCCGAGCATCTGCTCGAAGGCGGATTTTTCGATCACGCCACGATGCTCGCCCACCTCGCCGTCGAGAAGGCGCTGAAAGGGGCGTATCGCGCCCGATTCGATGCCCATCCGCCCGTGACGCACAACCTCCAGTACCTCGCCGAGCGCACCGACCTGACCGTGCCCGCCGACCTCCGCGAGGCGATCGACCTGCTCCGCGACGAGTCCATCCTCAACCTGTATCCCGACCGTGCCTTCGACCGCCAGCGCACCTTCGATCGAGAGCACGCCCGCGAGCGCATCTCCGCCGCTCATGCGCTGATGAACTGGATCACCGACCAGGTTTGAGTGTGGGAGTATGTGCGTTTAGGTGTCCAGGCGTTGTCTGCCCCTCCCAAACGCCCACACTCCCACCCGCCCATACGCAACAATGAGCGACGACTTTCTCCGCGAGCCGGTTCGGTACCTGACAGGCGTCGGCGAGAAGCGGGCCGACGTCTGGGCCGACGCCCATGGCGTGCGCACCGTGCGCGACCTCCTGCACTTCTACCCGCGCCGCTACCTCGACCGCTCCACGGTCTCGCTCGTGCGCGACCTGCGCGAGTCGACCGAGTCCGTCACCGTCGTGGGCACCGTGCGGGCGAAGGACATCGTGCCGGGCCGCAACAAGAAGCGGTTCGAGCTGATCCTCGAAGACCCGCGCGGCGACAAGATGAAGTGCGTATGGTTTCAGGGTGTGTGGTGGATCCGCAAGGCCTTCGAGAACGGCGACCGCCTGGCCGTCCACGGCAAGGTGCAAAAGTACGGCCGCTGGTTCTCGATGACGCACCCCGACTTCGACAAGCTCAACGACGACGCGGCCGCGCTCGACACGGGGCGCATCGTAGCGCTCTACCCGGGCGGACAGGCGATGGACAAGGTGGGCCTCACGAGCCGCAAAGTGCGCCGCATCGTGTACGACCTGTTCAAGGAGCACGGCCTCAAGCTGCAGGAGACGTTCCCCGACGGGATCACCGAGCGGTTTGGGCTGATGGAGGGCCGCGTCGCGCTGCGCGCCATCCACTTCCCGAAGGATCAGCAGGAGCTGTCCCGCGCGAAGCACCGGCTCAAGTTCGAGGAGTTCTTCTACATCCAGCTCCTGCTCGCCCTTACGCGCGAGGAGCGCCAGGAAGTAGCCGGTCCCGCATTCGACGACCCCGGCACCTACACGCGCCAGTTCGTCCGCGAGGTGCTGCCCTTCGAGCTGACCGGCGCTCAGAAGCGCGCGCTCCGCGAGGTGATCGAGGATACGCAGACGGGCGTCCAGATGAACCGCCTCGTGCAGGGCGACGTGGGGAGTGGCAAGACCGTCGTGGCCGTGGCCGCCATGATGCACGCGCTCGACAGCGGCTACCAGAGCGCGTTCATGGCCCCCACCGAGATCCTCGCCGAGCAGCACTACGCCAACCTCCAGAAGTACCTCGACCCGCTCGGCATCGAGACGCAGCTCCTCATCGGCAGCCAGACGAAGACGGAGCGGGAGGCGGCGCTCGACGCCATCGGATCGGGCCAGGCGCCCGTGGCCGTGGGCACGCACGCGCTCATCCAGGAAGGCGTCGCCTTCAACAACCTGGGCCTCGCGATCGTCGACGAGCAGCATCGGTTTGGGGTCGCCCAGCGCGCCGAGATCTTCAGCAAGGGGCGCAACCCGCACATGCTGCTCATGACGGCCACGCCCATCCCGCGCTCACTCGCCATGACGCTCTACGGCGACCTCGACGTGTCCGTGATCGACGAGATGCCGCCCGGCCGCAAGCCCGTCGAGACGCGCCTGCGCACCGAGAAGCGCCGCGGCGAGATGTACGCCTTCCTGCACGACAAGCTCGAACAGGGGCAGCAGGCGTACGTCGTCTACCCGCTCGTCGAGGAAAGCGAAAAGGTCGACCTGAAAGACGCGGTTTCCGGCTACGAGAAGCTCCAAAAGCAATTCCCCGATTTCGAGGTCGGCCTCGTCCACGGCCAGATGAAGTCGGCCGACAAAGACGCCGCGATGGCGCGGTTCAAGGCGGGCACAACCGATATCCTCGTGTCGACGACGGTGATCGAGGTAGGCGTTGACGTGCCGGATGCGACGGTCATGATCATCGAGCACGCCGAGCGGTTCGGGCTGAGCCAGCTCCACCAGCTCCGCGGGCGCGTCGGGCGGAGCGACCAGCAGAGCTATTGCATCCTGATGGCCAGCTACAAGCAATCCGCCGAGGCGAAGGAGCGCTTGCAGGCCATGGTGCGCACGACGGACGGCTTCGAGATCAGCGAGGTGGACCTCCAGCTCCGCGGGGCGGGCGACTTCTTCGGCACGCGCCAAAGCGGCCTGCCCGACCTCAAGATCGCCGACGTGACGGAGGACGAGGCCATCCTCGAAGAAGCCCGCACGGCCGCCTTCGCTCTGATCGAGCGCGACCCCGAGCTCCAGGCCCCGGAGCACCAGCGCCTTCTCGACCACTTCGAGCGGTATTACGCCAAGCGGAAGCTGGGCTTTGCGCGGGTGGGATGATGGAGAAAGGTCCGAATAAGTGCCTATCTTTCAAGTCTTTGTCATTAGATCGCGACCCCTATCGTGACATTTGATTTCATAGTGCAACTTACGCTTCTACTTGGCTTGATTGGCTTATATGCTTATATCCGACAGAAAGCACAAAACCAGGCAAGAAGACAAGATGTGGGGCTCATCACTGACAGAATTGAAGGAGTTAAGGCAGAATATGCCGAGGAAATGCAGCGTTAGGGGTTGATCTTGAGCGCGAATCTGAAGCGATCGCGCGGAGGCGTGATGTCTACGATCGAATGGCTGAAGGTCTCAGTGTATTTATCCAGGGCCGATCGAGTTCGGAAGATAAGATTGAAATGCTGAGCAGTGCATATGATGCAATATGGCTTTGGGCCCCCGATGACGTAATCACTACAATCAACGATTACTGGG
>CAYUVF010000096.1:0-7306 GCA_964448045.1 uncultured Rhodothermales bacterium | reverse complement strand
ACAGTACGGGCCAGCCCATCGCGGGGACGTACATGGATTACACGATGCCGCGCGCCGACGACCTGCCGATGTTCGAGGTGGATCGGACGGTGACGCCGTGCCCGCACAATCCACTCGGCGCGAAAGGGGCCGGCGAGGCCGGCACGATCGCGTCGATCGCGTGCGTCGTCAATGCCGTCGTCGATGCGCTCTACGACCGGGGCGTGCGCGATGTGCAAATGCCGATGACGCCCGAGCGCGTCTGGCGCGCCCTGCACACGAGCGGCGACGGTGCCAACGGCCAGGTCCCGCGCACCTGATCCGCTCCGCTCACCGATTTGTCCAGCTGAAACTCTGATTCGTTATGACCCCTGTAGACTTTGATTATGAACGTGCGACATCCGTGGACGAGGCACTGCAGCTGCTGCGCGACGGTGGCCCGAACGCCAAGTTGCTCGCGGGTGGCCACAGCCTGCTCCCCGCGATGAAGCTGCGCCTGAGCGCGCCCAGCACGCTCATCGACGTGTCTGAGATCAGCGAACTGGCCGGCATCACCGAGGACGGCGACCGGCTGCGCGTTGGGGCGTTGACGACGCATCGGATGGTCGAGCAGTCCGATCTCGTGCAGGCGCGCTGCCCGGCGCTGGCGGAGCTGGCCAGCCGGATTGGCGATCCGCAGGTGCGCAACCGCGGTACTCTCGGCGGCAGCCTCGCCCACGCCGATCCGGCGGCCGACTATCCCGCGCTCGTGCTGGCCCTCGGCGCCGACATCGAGATTCAGGGCGCCAGCGGCACGCGCACCGTCGCGGCCGACGACTTCTTCGTCGAGATGTACGAAACGGCCGTTGAGGACGACGAGATGATTACGGTGGTCACGTTCCCGGTGATGGGCGCCGGGCAGGGCGCGGCGTACGCCAAATTTGCAAACCCGGCCTCGCGCTACGCCGTCGTAGGCGTCGCGGCGATGCTGACGCTGCGGGGCGACACGTGCCAGTCGGCCCGCGTGGCGGTGACGGGCGCCGCCCCCAAAGCCTTCCGCGCGACCTCGGTCGAGCAGGCGCTGGCGGGTCAGACGCTCGATGCGAACACCATCGAAGCCGCTGTCGCCGACATGGTCGATCCCTCCGGGCTGATGGAAGACCTCAGCGGCAGCGCCGCGTACCGCGCTCACCTCTGCGAAGTGCAGGCCAAGAAAGCGATCCGGCAGGCGATGGAGCAGGCCCGATAACGGCGTTTGGGCGGAGGGGCGAGTGGGCGTCTGAAGAAAATACGACCGTCCACCACCGCCCACGCCATCCCTCACACTCCCACCCTCGACCCGTGCCCACCCTCGACACTATCGACGACGTTCAGGCGGCCCTCGCGGCGCAGGACTACATCGCCGAGCGCAGCCTCGCGACGACGATTTTCCTCGCCCTCCAGATGGGCCGGCCGATGTTTCTGGAGGGCGAGGCCGGCGTCGGCAAAACCGAGATCGCCAAGGTGCTCGCCGCCATCCTCGACGTGCCGCTCATCCGCCTGCAGTGCTACGAGGGGCTCGACGTGCACACCGCCGTCTACGAGTGGAACCACGCCCGCCAGATCCTGCAGATCCGCCTCGCCGAGGCGACCGAAAATCCCGATCAGGACGCGCTGATGCACGAAATCTTCAGCCCGGAGTACCTGATCGAGCGGCCGCTCTTGCAGGCCATCACCGCCGCGCAAGACACCGCGCCCGTGCTGCTGATCGACGAGCTCGACCGCGCCGATGAGGAGTTCGAGGCCTTCCTGCTGGAGCTGCTGTCCGACTTTCAGATCACCATTCCGGAGGTCGGCACTATCGAGGCGCAGCAGCGGCCCGTCGTCGTCATCACCTCGAACCGCACCCGCGAAATCCACGATGCGCTCAAGCGGCGCTGCCTCTACTACTGGATCGACTATCCGTCGCGCGAAAAGGAATTCGAGATCGTCCGCACGAAAGTCCCCGATATCTCCGAGCAGCTCACGCGGCAGGTGGTGGCCTACGTGCAGGCGCTTCGCGAAGCCGATCTCTACAAGATGCCCGGCGTGGCCGAGACGCTCGACTGGTCGCGCGCGCTGATGACGCTGGCGCAGACCGCACTCGACGCCGAGACCGTCGACCACACCCTCGGCACGCTGTTGAAGTACCACGACGACCTCACCAAGGTGCGCGGCGATACGAGCGCTGATCTGCTGGAGCGCGTTCAGGCCGAGACATGACTGACAGCCGCCCCGGAGCCAGCGACGCGTCCGAATCGGGCCGTCCGCCCACGCCCATCACCGATCACATCATCGCCTTCGGGCGGGTCTTGCGGCGGGCGGGCTTCACCATCGGCTCCGAGCAGATGATGGACGCCGTGCGCGCAGTTGAGGCGGTGGGGGTCGAGCGGCGCGCGGATGTCTATCAGGCGCTCTACAGCGTGTTTGTGCGCGGCCCTGGCGAAGTGGAGCTATTCGATCAGGCGTTTCAGCTGTTCTGGCGGGCGCCCTCCGAGATGGCTGAGGCGCTGCAGCAGATGCTTCCGAGCACGCCCGGATCGGCGGATGATGCCTTCCGCCAGCGCATCAAACAGGCCCTGCAGGAGCCCGCGGATGCGCCCGACGCGCCGCAGGCGACCCCGTCCGGCGAGGACACCGATCCGGTCGAACTGGTGGCGACGTACAGCCGCGACGAGGCGTTCAAGCAGAAGGACTTCGCAGATTTTACGGCGGAGGAAGTCGCCGCCGCGAAGGAGCTGATCAAGCGGATGATGTGGCCCGTGACGCCGCGCCGGACGCGCCGCCGCTCGGCCCGTGCGAAGGGGCGGATGCTGGATGTGCGGCGGACCGTGCGGGAGAGCTTGCGCCATCAGGGGGAGTTGCTTCGGCTCCAGTACGAAGGCCCGAAGCGCACTCCGCGGCCCATCGTGGTGCTGTGCGACATCAGCGGCTCGATGGAGGCGTACGCGCGGATGCTGCTGCACTTCATGCACGCCGTCACCGAGGGCATGCATCGCGTCGAGAGCTTCGTCTTCGGCACGCGGCTGACGCGCATCACGCGGGCGCTGGAGCGGCGCGACATCGATGAGGCGCTCGCGGCCGTATCCGATGAGGTACGCGACTGGGGCGGCGGCACGCGCATCGGCGAAGCACTCAAGACGTTCAACTACGAGTGGCTGCGTCGGACGCTGCGGAGCGGCGGGATCGTGCTTATCATCAGCGACGGCTGTGACCGCGGCGACACCGATCTGCTGGCCCGCGAGATGGCCCGCCTGCGGCGCAATTGCCACCGGCTCCTCTGGCTGAATCCGCTCCTCCGCTACGAGGGGTATGAGCCGCTGACGCAGGGGATGCAGGCAGCCCTCCCGCACATCGACGACTTCCTGCCTGTCCACAACCTGAATGCGCTGGAGCAGCTCGGCGAGGCGCTCGGGGCGTTGGCGCATCCATCCAGCAGAAGTTAAGGCACCGCGATCGTTCCGAGCTTCTCGTCGTCGTAATAGGCCTCGCACCGCTCGCCCGTGACGAAATTGCCGGTCCATCCTTCCAGAAAGCCGATCTCCTTCGTTCCTCGAGCGGGGACGGACACGAACAGCATTTTTGAGCTATTCGATCGCGTGTAGCACTTCAAGTCGAGATCGACGCTGTAGGGTTTGGTGTTTGTGAGGCGCAGCACCAACGTGTTTTCATCCATCAACGAGCGGCGCCAGCCCACCTTGAGCGCTTTGATGCCCTGGCGAATGCGATCGTTCTGACGGGCGGCTTGGGCCGCTTGAGCTTCGGCTTCCGCCCGAGCCGCCGCTCGGCGACGGGCCGCCTCGGCTTCGGCTTGCTTGCGCTCGTACGCTTCCTGAAGGGCGCGCTCTTTCTTTTTCCGCTCCAGTTCGAGCTCCATTTCCCGGCGCTTCTGCTCGATCTCGATTTGAGCGAGGCGCTCCCGGTGCTCCAGTTCGCGCTGCTGTCGTTCCGCGTCCGACTCGCCGCAGCCGAGTAGAAGGAGCGAAGCCAGCACAAGGAAAATAATTCGCATGGGATCTGCTATTTCAGCGTGGAATTATCGCGCGACCACGATGCGCCGGGTGTCGGTGAAGCGCTCGCCCGTGACGCGCACCAGGTACAGCCCGCTGCTGAGGCGATCCGTATCGATGCGAATCGGATGGACTCGGTTGGCGTCGAGCACGCCGTCGTGCAGTGTAGCCACGCGCCGTCCGAGCATGTCGAATACGTCAGCGCGAACGTGCTGCGCCTCGCGCATGCTGAGGGCCAGCTCGGCCTCGTGCCGAACCGGGTTCGGATAGGCTTCGGAGAGGGCGTAGGCATCCGTCAGCGTGACGGTGATCTCGACCTCGGGGCTCAGCTCAGAAGCTCCGTCGAAGTCGATTTGCTTCAGGCGGAAGGCGTATGTGTCAGGCGCGAGGTTCGGCACCCGGTAGGTGTAGTCCTGCGCCTCGGGAGTGGTGCCGTGGCCGTCGACGAAATCCAGCGGGGTGAACGCAGCCTCTGGCTTGTTGCGCATCTGCACTTCGAAGCCGGCGTTGTTCGTCTCGCTGGCGGTGGCCCATCGGAGTAGCACATCGCGGTTATCGAGCGTGGCGTCGAAGGTGGTGAGTTCGACGGGCAGTGGTATGCCAGTCCCCATAAACAAGTCGCGTTGCACCACGACCTCGTTGCTTCCGGTTGCGGTTGCCAAGACCAGACTCCGCAGGACATTCCCGAGCGGTGCTCCGCTGTTGACTGTAGGTTCGAACACGACCTCTTGGCTTTCACCGGGCGTGAGCGTCCCGACATCCCAGGTAGCGATTTCGTTGGCATCGCAACCGATGGAGCAGCTGACGCCCGATGGCGTCGGAATGCGATTGATGAAGCTCGGTAGCAGCACTCGTGCCTGTACATCGGTGAGGTCCACCAGGCCATTGTTCGTTACCGTAAGGGTGTAGGCGAATTGGAAGTTGGGTTCCACGACGGGAACATTGGCCGTGTATTCCACGCTGAGTGGCACAGTGTTGCGCACCGGCGTGGCAGCGGAGGTGCGGACGACGACCTCGTTCGCATCGCCAGAGTCGAGCGTGGCGCGGGCGTGAAGCAGGCTCCCGTCAGCGAGGCTGCCGTCGAGTTGAACCGTAAGTTCGACATCACCGCCCGATCCGTTGCTGAGGGTCGGCACCTCCCACACCACCGTGCCGTTTTGGAGCGAACCGCCGTCGGTGGCGGAGACGAAACTGGTGCCCTCCGGAAGCGGCACGCGGAGCACGATGCCCGATGGGTTTTTCGTGCCTACGTTTCCGACTGAAAATTGATAGGTGAACACTTCGCCTGCGACGGCAGGAGCGGGATCAGGCGCCATGCTCAGACGAAGCAAGGGCGACGGATCGACATGGAGCGCGGCGGCCGCAGACACTTGGCTGGCACCTGAGGCGGTGGCCGTCAGTATGGAACGAAGCACCTCGCCCTGTGGAGCACCGCTCGCGATGGTCATCCGGTAGATCGCTGTCCGGCTTTCGCCCGGCGCAAGGGTACCGATATTCCAGGTGGCGACCTCGTTGGCGTCGCAACCAATAGAGCAGTTGAAGGCCGGTGGTGGAAAGCCGATGCGGCTGATGAAGCCCGGGAAGAGGATGCGCGCGCTGGCATTCGTGAGGTCGACCGGGCCGGTGTTCGTGGCCGTGAGGGTCACATCCACGCGGGCTTCGTTACTCGGCGCAGTGGTGCTCAGGCTGTAGGCGATATGGAGCGGTACATTGCCCCGAATCGGCGTCACTGCGGAGGAGCGCACAACAATTTCGTTTGCATCGCCGGAGTCGAGCGTGGCGCGGGCCATCAGCAAGGATCCGTTTTCCAGGCCAGCAGTCGGCAGTACCGTGAGGCGAACCTGTTTGCTGTTGCCCACGCCCACCAGCCCGATGTCCCATGTCACCACGCCGCCATTTTCGGTGCCGCCACCCGTCGACCCGGCAAAGCTCGTGCCCTCGGGCAACGGCATTTTGAGGGCAACATCCAGCGGATTATTATTGCCTACGTTGCCAATCGTCAATGTATAGGTGAAGGGATTGCCCGCCACGGCGGGCCCCGGGTCCGGCGCGAGGTTGAGGCGCAGCAGGGGCGTCGGGTCGATGTGGGCGTCGATCGCTGCCAGCACCTGCCCGGTTGTGGATGAGGTCGCCGTCAACTGTGAGCGCAGAATCTCGCCCTGAGGTGCGGTGTCCTGCGCAAAGGCGCGGAAGAATACCGTCTGGCTTTCGCCTGGTCCGAGCGTACCGATGGTCCAGGTCGCCACCTCGTTTGCATCGCAGCCAATAGAGCAGCTGAATGCGTCAGGCGGATAGCTGATGCGGCTGATGAAGCCGGGAAGCTGAATTCGAGCGCTGGCATCGGTGAGATCCACCGGGCCGGTGTTCGTAGCCGTAAGCGTGTACGTGAATTGTCCTTCGGGCTCGGCAGTCGTTTGGCTGATGGCATATTCGAGGCGCAGCGGGCCGGTACTGCGCACGGGCGTCGCGACCGACGACCGCGCCACCGGTTCGGTGGCTTGGTTCGGGTCGATTTCTGCCACCGCTTCCAGTACGTCACCGTTAACGAGCGCGCCGTCCGGCGTAACGGTGAGTTGGACCTGTTGACTGGTCCCTACGCCGAGCAGTCCCACATCCCACGTCACCACCCCGCCACTTTCGGTGCCGTCGCCGGTGGCCGAGGTGAAACTCGTGCCGTCCGGGACCGGCATAGTGAGCACCACGTCAGTCGGATTGGTCGTGCCCGTGTTGCCGAACGTCAGCGTGTAGGTAAACGGCTCGCCCGCCACGGCTGGCCCCGACTCGGGCGCCAGGCTGAGGCGCAGCAGCGGCGAGTCGTCGATCACGACATCGAGGCTGGCGACGGCATCGGATGCCCCCGTTGCCGAAGCCGTCGCGCTGCTGGCGATCGTTCCAGCGGAGGCGGCGTTCTGGATTTGCGCCCGGTAGAATACGGTGTTGCTCTCCCCCGGCCCTAACGTCCCTATCGTCCATGTAGCCATCTCATTAGCATCGCAGCCAATGGAGCACGAGAAACCGGGCGGGGGGAAATTGATGCGATTGATAGAGGATGGAAGTTGGATTTCCACCGATACATCGGTGAGATCCGTGGGGCCCGTGTTAGTCGCCGTCAGCATATACGTCGTCCGGTCGCTGGGGCCCACGACCTCGCTGGAGGCCGCCATGTAAACATTCAGATTTTGCCCGTAGAGAGGAGCGACAGTAGATAGCGTGATAAGGACAGTAAGGATGACGGTGAGACGACAATCGTAGCGACTCATGGCGTTCAATACTCCGTGCAACTTGAATTCGGGTTGTTAGGGTCGAGCCCCTTTAGTTGG
>CAYUVF010000095.1:0-7561 GCA_964448045.1 uncultured Rhodothermales bacterium | reverse complement strand
GAGACGCCAGGGAGCAGCTTCGCGTCGAGCACGCTCGGCTGTTCGTGGGGCCGTTCGATGTCCCCGCCGTCCCGTACGGGTCGGTCTACCTCGACGACGAGGACCGGTTGATGACCGCCTCGACGCTCGATGTGTCCCGGCGTTTTGAGAACGAGGGGTTGGAGTACGGGTTTGACGGCCCGCCCGATCACATTACCGCCGAGCTCGAGTTCATGTACTACCTCTCGGCACAAGAGGCGAACGCGCGGCGTGAGGATGATCGCGAGCGTGCCTCTTTCTACCGAGGCAACCAGCGGTCTTTCCTCGAGGATCACCTATCTCGCTGGATCGGCGAGTTCTGCGAAAACGTGATCTCAAATGCTGGGACCACATTCTATTCGAAGCTGGGCGAAGAGACACGGCGCTTTGTGAAGGCAGACCACCGCCGGTTGATCGAAGATCGGGAGGTTGAAAATGGGAGCCCTTCAGTACGGTGAGCGCCTGTATTCAAATGGAAGAGTTCAGCGAAAACAAGAGCCGCCCGCAGAGCCCTGTTCAAATCGGCGACTGAGCGCGTGCATTGCCCGCTCCGCTGGAGCCGTGGCCTTAACGGGATAGGTCTGGGGCCGCATCGCTGATCCGACCCAGCCCACATGTCGTCCTCACCGCTCAGAAGACCGTTCTGCAGTGAGAACGGACCGGTGAAGCGGCCTGCGCCAGTCAAGCATCGTTGTGGGAGATCTCCCACTGTGCATCAAGATTTTCCCCACAACGAGGGCCAGATAAGCCCCATTTCTGGAGATCCGGCGTATCGATACTATTCGATTAGCCGCTGGTAAAGGCTCCACAGTATCCCTCATCACCGTCTCTGTAATCATGCCAATGCCTCAGGTATTCGATCCACCAATATGCTGCACTACAGGGATGGGCAGCCAGTCGATCGCTGGTGAAAAGCGCCGCGAAAAAACTCCTGACCGCATTCCCCGATGCGCTTTTTTTTGTCCTCCCATGTTACAAAATTGTTAACCAACCCCTCGAAGCCCATGACTTTGCGATCTGTCGTCTGGATGTCCGTGCTCCTGGTGAGCGTCCTACTGGCTGGCGTACCCGGCGAGGGCCGTGCACAGGACGCATCCACTACCGACTTCGAGCCCCATGGTGAGGTGCGGGGGTACGTCTTCGGCGATTATTTCTACAAGGCCGCAGGCGACACAGCGTCCTGGGGGAATTCCCAGTATGCCGACACCGAAGAGGGGATGCACGGGGGCGAACTCCGTCGTCTCTACCTCGGCTACGATTACTTCATCACGCCCGACGTCTCCACACGCGTGCTCCTCGAAGCCAACGATGGGACGACGTTTGCCAACGGCAGCTACGGCGTTCGCGTTAAGCTCGGGTATCTATCGTGGGCTCAGCCCCTCGGCGTACCGGTGACCGTGAACGTCGGGCTCGTACCGACTCCGGTCTTCACCTTTCCGCAAAAAACGTGGGGGTACCGCTCCATCGAAAAAGAGGTGCTCGACGCTCGCGGCTTTGGCAGCTCGGCCGATCAGGGTGTACTGCTCGAAGGATCTACGGGGAGCCAGGGCGGATATCGCCTCATGGTGGCCAACAACTCCGGCACCAAGCCCGACACCGACCCGCACGTTGGCGTCTACGGGTCGGTCTTCCAGCGCGTTCTTGGAGATCGATTGAGCCTTGAGGTGATGGGCAGTCATCTTCCGCAGCGCGGCGACCGTGCGCGCACCATCGGACGGCTTTTTGCCGGCTATGAGGTCGGCGCGGCGACGTTTGGCGTCGAGATGGCCGGTATCTACGAACAGGCCCCGGCCGAACGCGGCGCGATCCCCGGCACCGAGATAACGCGTGTGCTTGTGTCCACGTTTAGCTCGATCGCGCTCCGCCGCACGGGGCCGGCGGTGAAGGCCTTTGCCCGTTACGACTTCTTCGACCCTGACCTGGGATTCGAGACCGGCCGTGGATACACAAGCCCCGATCCGTTCTACACCGAGCATCTGGTGCTTCTCGGGCTTGACGTCGCGCCGCATCCGCGGGTGCATGTGATCCCCAACCTTTGGATCAATGCCTACCGCGCCCGCGGGAACGCTTCAGATCGACCCCCTGACGTCGTACCCCGCGTGACGTTTTATTTCATCTATAACTGATCCTCTGTTAACCCCATAACCACTCCGACGACTCATGATCGATCCGCCCACTCCGTATCAGCGCTTCATGGACGCGTATCCCGAGGTCGGCGAGACCTACGAGGCTCTCGGAAAGGCGGCCACCGAGGGCGGTCCGCTGGACCATCGCACCATACACCTTATCAAGCTCGGGCTGGCCGCTGGCATGCAGCAAGAAGGCGCCGTCCACGCGCATGCCCGCAAGGCGCTCGCGGCGGGCATCACGCCGGACGAGCTGCGGCATGCCGCCGTGCTGGCCGTGACCACGCTTGGCTTCCCCCGCATGATGGCCACGCTGACGTGGGTGGAGGACATGATCGATGCCCACGCGGAGGGCGCGTGACTGCGAGGCGCGTCCAGCCCTCCACATCTCAACGGAGGGTGCGGAGTTACCGATGCGTGAGGAGATGCGTACACGGAGGGTGCCGAGCCCGATTAAGTAGGTGCTTGCACAACGGAGTGGCGTATGGGTGTTTTTCTCCCGTACCCACACTCCCAGACGCCCATACCCGAGCGCTTCATTGTCACGAATTTCTGCACGGCTCGGTAACCCGTTAAGCTTCCGTTACGGATCAGCCTTGTCGTCATCCGCCGGACAACTTTTACATCCGGTGGCCATTCCTTATCCTGTCTCGGCGGTCCAGTAACAAAGCATGTGGAAAGGGAATGAGTGATTCGTATCACGACGACATGAAAACGGCATCCGGCCCCTCGCGCCGGGAGTTTCTGAAAACCGGCGCGCTGTCAGCGCTGTTCATGGGGGCGGGCGGACTCGCCGGCACGGCCAACGGCCAGTCGCGAACGCATGCCGAAGCCATCGACGCGCCGGGTCAGGCCAAAAACGTCATCTTTCTGGTGAGCGACGGCATGAGCGCTGGCACGCTCACCATGGCCGATCTGATGCTCCGCCGACATCGTCAGCGGCGCTCGCACTGGATCCGTCTCTACGAGGAAGGGCGCGTGCGCCGCGGGCTGATGGACATGGCGGCGGCCAACTCCATCGTCACGGGCTCGGCGGCAGCCGCCTCGTCCTGGGGATGTGGCCATCGCGTCAACAACATCGCCGTGAACATGAGTCCGGAGGGCGAGGCGCATCGGACGATCCTCGAGGTCTTCCGCGACGCGGGTAAAAGCACGGGGCTCGTTACCACCACGCGTATCACACACGCCACCCCGGCGGGCTTCGGCATCAACATGCCCGAGCGGTGGATGGAGGACGAGATCGCCGCGCAGTATCTGGAGCGCGAGTACGACGTGCTCTTCGGCGGCGGTCGCCGGCACTTCACGCCCGAGGGGCGCGACGACGACGTGGGTCTCCTTGGCGGCTTCGCAGACAAGGACTACGCGCTGCTTCGGTCGAAACAGGAGCTACGCCAGTGGGATCGAAGCGGGTCGGCCCTCGGCCTCTTTAACGGATCGCACTTGCCCTACACGCTCGACCACCGAAACAACCCCGACTATCAGGACCGCGTGCCGACGCTGGCGACGATGACCGACGCAGCGCTCGAACGCCTCGACCAGAACGACGACGGCTTCATCCTGCAGATCGAAGGCGGACGCGTCGACCACGCCGCGCACAGCGCCGATTCGGGCGGGCTCGTCTTCGATCAGATTGCGTTCGACGATGCCATCGGGCGCGTCCTGGAGTTCGTCGACGGCCGCGACGATACGCTCGTCATCATCACCACGGATCACGGTAATGCCAATCCCGGCGTCAATGCCGCCGGCGAGCGCTACGAGGATTCCAACCGGATGTTCGACCGCATCGCCGAGTTCAAGCACACGAACAACTGGATCCTTGCGGGACTGGATGAAGACAGCACCTACCGGGAGATCCGCGATCGAGTCGAGGCGGCGTGGCAGCTGTCCATCTCGCGCGACGAGGCCGAGCTGCTGCAGGATGCGCTGCGCGGCACCTACGAGGCACCCTATCGCAAGCAGAGCGGGGCGGATTCGGTGCTCGCCTCCATCCAGGCGAACTACACCTCCGTCCAATGGGTGGGCACCGATCATACGGCCGATTACGTGGAGCTGGCGGCCCTCGGGCCCGGCAGCGAGGCCATCGGCGCGTTCACCCGCAACACCGACCTGTTCGATCTGATGGTCAAATCCGCCGGCGTTAAGGACTACGCGAGCGGATGAGGCCTTTTGGAAAACCAAGGACGTAACCGCAGGCTTCACGCCTGCGACGCGCACCCGAGAGTACGGGAAATAGTCAGGAAGAAGCGTCGCCGTTCCGCTGCCACCACGCCACGCCGTGCCACGCGAGTCCCCCGGCGATAAGGCCCAGCCCGGTAATCCAGATCCACGGCGCCACGAAGAAGGCGAGTCCGCCGCAGGCGATCAGGCCCGTCATGGCGATCCAGGCGGGGTAGAGCTGGTCGCTCTTCGGAAGGTAGAGCGCCGAGAGGTTTGTGATCGCGTAGTAGACGAGGACGGTGAACGCGCTAAACGACCAGGTCGTCTTCACGTCGCCGATCAGCGTGAGCGCCGCGATGCCGAGACCGACGGCGATGGTGGCCGGGACGGGCGTCGTCCCTTCGGCGTTGAGGCGACTGAAGAGCGTGGGCATATCGGCCCGGCGGCCCATCGCCAGCAGCACGCGCGAGAGGCCGAGAATGAGGTTGAGGAGCACGCCCAGCATGGCCGTCACCGCGCCAAACGACAGAATCTGCGACGCGCCGGGAATGCCGAAGGCCTGAGCGGCCACCACCAGCGGGGCCGCATCCTGATCGGTTGCCGCACTGAGCGCCCCGGCGCCCACGCTTCCGATGCCCACGACGGCGACGGCCACGTAGAGCGTCATCGTCACGATGAGCGTCACGATGATGGCCAGCGGAATCGTCGTCCGCGGCGTTTTGACCTCCTCGCCCAGCGTGGCAATCCGGCCATAGCCGGTGTAGGCGACGAACATGAGCGCGCTGGCATAGAGGAGCGCGCGCAGGCCGCCTCCGCCATTGGGCGCCTCGAAGAAGCCGGTGAAGTTGGCGGTTCCGTCGGCGAGCGCTGTGGGCGATCCGGCCAGCACGAAGAAGACAAGCGATCCGAGCGTGATGCTCACGATGGCAATGTTCGTGACATTCGACCGCCGGATGCCCGAGAGGACGACGCCCGTGAGCACGAGCACGGCTCCGAGCGCTACGGGCACGAGCAGGCCCTCGGCATCGATGCCGAACGCGCCGAGCAGGTAGCCCGAAAAGCCGAGGGCGGCCGTGGCGGCCGACATGCTCTTCGCCACCAGAAACATCCAGCCCGCCGTGAAGCCCAGCGGCGGCGTCAGGTACTTGTACCCGTACTCGTAGGTCCCGCCCGAGACGGCGTGGTTCGCCGCGAGCTGCGCGCTGGAGAGTCCGTTGCACGTAGCTACCCCCGCACCGATCGCGACGGCAATTACCACGGCGGGACCGGCGACTCCTGCCGCTACGCCCAGGCTGACGAACACGCCGGTGCCCACGATGGAGCCAAGGCCCATCATCACGGCGCCGAGCAGACCGAGTTCTCGGGTGAGGCGAGCGGGGCGAGACGAATCCGGCATGAAGCGGCGAGATCGAGCGGCGACTCAGGCGAGGGAGCGGGTTACTCCGACGCCTCGCTCTCTTCCTTTTCGCGCTGGACGGCGCGGTGGCGGATGTCTTTGCCTTCGATGAGGAAGACGACGCTCTCGGCCACGTTTTTGGTGTGGTCGGAGATGCGCTCCAGGGCTTTGCTGGCGGCGATCAGATTGGCCAGCGGTTCGGGGTCCACATCATTCTCACGGGAGAACGTGATCAGACTCTCGAAGTTATCCCGGTGAAGCCGGTTCACGTGCTGATCGCGCGCAATCACTTTCCGAGCCAAGAGCCGATCCCGGTTCTGAAAGGCGTCCTGCATGTCGCGCAGCATGCTCCGCGAGGTGTCCACCATTTCCTTCAGATGCATGCACGCGAGCAGTTCGGGCGGATAGGTGACCTCTTCCACGCCGTGTGCCAGGCTTTTGCAGTGATCGCCGATGCGTTCGAGGTCGGTGTTAATTTTGATCGCCGTGATAATCATCCGCAGATCGGCGGCTACCGGCTGATGCCGGGCGAGGATGCGCTCGCAGAGATCGTCGATCTGCAGCTCCAGCGCGTCGATGTCGTCGTCGGTGGCCACCACGTTGCGGGCCAGCTCAACGTCGTGATCAAGCAGGGCCTGCACGGCATTGGCGAATTGCTCGTCGACCAGCTGGGTGATCGAATCGAGAAGGGAGCGCAGCCGCTCCAGGTCGTCATCAAGGTGACGATAAACAGCCATAATCACACCTCACACATCGGCTGGGATATGAAGAAAAGGAGTACCATAAATCCGTTATGCTACACACCGTTCCTGCGGCGGGGCGATTGAAGGTCGCCGCCCGTCGCAATCACCGATGACCCATGACCGATGACCCATGACCGATGACCAGGGCCTCGCCGCTTATCCAAACCGCCCGGAGATGTAATCTTCGGTGCGCTGGTTTTTGGGACGGGTGAAAAGCTCGTCGGTGGCGCCCATCTCGACGAGTTGACCCAGGTTGAGGAAGGCCGTCACGTCACTGATGCGCGAGGCCTGCTGCATGTTGTGTGTGACGATGACGATCGTGTATTTCTGCTTCAGCGTGGCGATGGTCTCTTCGAGCTTGGCTGTTGCAATCGGGTCGAGGGCGCTGGCGGGCTCGTCCATCAGCAGCACGTCGGGCGTGACGGCGAGCGCGCGCGCCACGCACAAGCGCTGCTGCTGTCCGCCGCTGAGGCCGTAGGCGTTGTCGTTCAGCCGGTCTTTCACCTCGTCCCACAGCGCGGCCTGGCGCAGCGACTGCTCCACGAGTTCGTCCATGTCGCCCTGATAGCCGTTAATCTTGGCGCCCCAGGCCACGTTCTGGTAGATCGACTTCGGGAACGGGTTCGGCTTTTGGAAGACCATCCCGACGCGTCGGCGCACCATTACCGGATCGGCGTTGGCGTAGATGTCGTGCCCGTCGACCAGCACGCGCCCCTCCATGTGCGTATCGGAGATAAACTCGTTGATCCGGTTGATGCACCGCAGCAGCGTGCTCTTTCCGCTGCCCGACGGCCCGATGAACGCCGTCACCCGGTGGGCAGGAATCGACAGGCTGATGTCTTTGAGTGCGTGCGTGCTGCCGTACCAGAAGTTGAGCTCTTCGATGCGAACTTTCGTCTCGTTCGTCACGGGCGCGCGGTCGGATGATTCGTTAGCAGCGTCGGACCCCGCCGAGGCGGCATCCGCGGTAGAAGCTTGGCCGTTGGTCGCAGCCGATCCGCCCGGCACAGGGCGCGGGGAAGCCGGGGCGGCGTCGGGGTTGGCCGACTCCGCGTTATTAGGTTGCATGGATTCGGTCTCGTTGGGATCCACCATAATGCATCCAGCCTCATCAATTCAAA
>CAYUVF010000094.1:0-7763 GCA_964448045.1 uncultured Rhodothermales bacterium | reverse complement strand
CGCATGCCGCTACGATGACGACTGGCCATTTACACAGTTGCTTGGACACTCTCCTAAAAGAAGCCATTCCCGACCGCGAATGAGCCGTCCGGGGACGAATCCCTTCTCCCGCTTTTTCAACTAAGTTTGCATACTTGCCAAACCACACGACTGAAACCCTGTTCGGTTGGCCTCCGATCGGTCTTTAACCCAGCCTTCGTTCAACAACACCCTATCAAGCGTCTCAAGGGCCGCAGGTGCCTTGTCTTTGAGCTCTTCCGTAGCCTCTTCGAGCCGCCGCTGGTAGCTTCCGTTGCGGTAGCCTCTTCGCTCGTCGGTTTGCTCGCCGGGCCCGGCCCGGAGATGTTCGGTCATCTCGGCCTGTAGAATCTCGTTCATGACCGTCTCAAGGAGCAGTTCGGCTCCCTTATCGCCAAACAAAGCTTCGCGGAGGGTCTCCTCGTCAAACGTTACCTGAAGTTGGGTCATTGTCGTCTGCGTGGTTGATTCGACTTTCGGTGAGTCAAACCAACCTAACAGGCGGCAGTGGCCCTTTTCTATTCGTCGATTCGAGCCGGGCCACCCTCAACTCTTTACACAACTTCCCTGACACAACCTTTGTCCGGTACACTGGGGAATCACCTTAACTTGTCGATACTATCTTCGTTACCAACCATCACAAGATACTGCTCCAATGCCCACACTCCTCATTCCGAACGATACGCTTCTATCACGTGCATCCCCACAAGGAGCCCGAGAAACGTTGTTTGGCCTACGAGGGGCTCTACCGGCTCATTACCTACAAGTGTATTGCATATATCCGGTTGATTTAGCATAACGGCATTCCCGATGTACAAAAGGAGCTCCCCGATTCCCACTACATAAAGGGCTCCAAACGCAAGACTTCGCCATCGTTGAGACGACTGTATCAATCCGGCACCGCCCATTCCTTGTAGCAACGACGCTGCGAGAAGTATGCTAATGATCAGGACATCGGGCTGAACATACACGAATTCGCGATACAGCGCGAAAAGCTTTTCTACCAAGCCGACGCCTACGAGCAGGATAACGATTCCCCATAACACTTTGTGCACAAAATCAACTTCGATCCACCTACTCATCATTGGTAATCCTCCGTCCAGGCGTATTGTAGAATAACTGGACCTTCTTCTTCATGCACGAGAAGATAAAGCTTGTTTTCCGTGGCAGTGATCTGACGGGCTTCGATCGGCAGTCGCACCTCATGAACGAAAGACCCGGTCGCACGATCATAAACGTGCAACCGGTCAGACCGTCTTACGCTGGCACTTAACTCGGCTCGTTTTGCTTCCGTCAAGCGACCGGCAAGATCCAGGCTTCTCGCCCTTGCCCGCGACACGCTCTCACCCGAAAAAAGGGCATAGATATGCTTCTCGTCACAAGCCAAGTCAAGGGTTGCACGCGGGTTAAACCAGGTCGGTAGCCGGGCCCGTTCTGGAGGCAGATCCGGGTCGGGGGGCGGAAAGAAAATCTCTTCCGGAGCACCTTTCAGGAGATCACCCCCGCTTTCGCGGATGCGAAGCACGTACGAGGCAAAGTCAAAACCGGACACGATGGTTTCTCCACAGGAGGCGATGGGACCGTACTTCAACACAAAGTTGTTGGGCACCACCTCGAATGCCTCGCGCTTCTTCGCGCGGTAGGTCCATAGAGCATCCGTCAAGTTAGCTCCCTCGATGCGTCTCGAAATCCGGCGCACGTCGACGATCCCCACTCTACCAAAAGGAACATTTGCCATCAATGAATCGCCAAGCGGCAGGCTTCGCATGGATCCGGTAATCGTCATCTGCCGAACCGGTTCAAGGGAGAGACTATAGATCGTGATACGCTGCAATCCTGTATCGTGAAGCCAGACTTGATCGTTGTCTCGGCCATATGGCGCCAGGTAACTACGTCCACTCTGCGCCACCTCTCCGGGGCCCCGCCCGAGGCCGGTCCCTTCGGATAGCGCGCCGGTCCGCAGATCATACCGGTGCAAACCGTTGAGGGCTCGATCAACCAGATACATTACCGTGTCCCCCCGGACAATAAAGCGCTCCGGATCGCCAAGCCCAGCCATGCGTCCCTCTCGTTCGAGCACTTCCTTCCCTGTCAACACATCCCAACTCCGTGATTGGTTACTTCCACACCCGCTGCATAGTACTATCAACGATACAAGGAGAAGTGTCGTATCAAATGTGTTCCTCATCTGGTTTCCTTGCCTCCAGTTGTTCCCGGCATCACGCCGAGCCCGACCTCCAGAAACACCGCATCACCGACCTTATGAACAAACGCCCCCGCAATCAGGACTTCCTTCGCACAGCGTTGTAGTACTTCCGCAGCAGTCACAGGTAAACCATCCACAGCACTGTTCATCACCACATATACACTCTGGATCCTCTTCCTCCAGATCTCCGTCCTGTGCATAAGCGACCTTAGCTACTCGTACCGCCACATTCGAATGCGTCGAGAGTGACCAGCCTCCCATTAAAATGATAGCTAATACGGGTGGTGCTATTAGAGGTAGAGGTCTTTGATGGCCAGCGGGGGCCGTCCGAGCTGCTGGTTGAGTTCGATGCTCAGGTTGAAGGCCAAAAGCTTCGCGCCGAGGCGGGTCATCACGCCCCAGAGCGAGCGGGCCCGGGTCGTCTCCAGGCGAAATTGATCGGCTAGCATACCGATCACCGTCTCAATGAGATCGCGTTTGGCCCGCAGCCAACGCCGCATTCGAGCCTCGGCCTTCGAGGCGGGCCGTTGGCTCGGCCGAGGGCTGGCTAACACCTGGTGTTCATTCGCCGAGGCGGCCTCGCGAAAGCGCTCGCCGCTGTAGCCATTGTCGCCCAACACGTACTGGCCGGCGTGTTCGGCGAGCAGGCCTTCGGCCGCCTCACGCTCCGGCGCGTTGGCCGGCGTCAGGGCAAAGCCGACCACCGCGCCTTCGTCGGTGATCAGAAGGTGTAGGCGCAGCCCGAAGAAGACGCGCTTCTCCGAAGGGATGTAGCCGTACTCGGCCTCCGGAATCGAGCGCCTTCCGCTCTGCGAGCGCGCAAACTTCACTGTCTCGATCGGGGCCGAGTCGACCACGAGCCAGCGGACCTCCTGGGCAAGGCGCTGGCTGAGGTGGCGCAGAAGCAGCGCTTGCACCGCCCAGAGCGCTTTGCGCCGGCGGTGGTAGCGGTCGCGACTCAAAAGATGGGGAAACAGATGCAGGTAGTTCTTGCGCACAAACCGGTGAAAGCTGCGCTCTGAATCGTTGGAGAGCGCCTCTTGCATGAGCGAGAGCGTGAGCACTTCCGCGTCGGAAAACGTGATGCGCCGATGCTGACTCCGAAGTCGGATGGCTTCGGGGACGACCTCCCGGTAAAGATCATCAACGGTGCAAAACAGAAGCAGAAACATGTCGTCGAGCGGAAGGGTTGCTTCGTTCATAGCAGCAGGCGGCTTGGCGAGGGAGGGACACTTTGACGGGTATCCTTATCCGTCACCAGGGCGTCTGCTGTTTCCGTTTACGGTTCAATCCAATAGCACCAGCCGTGCTAATAGTGCTACTCCTGTCATCAACTTTTTGAGTGTCCGCATAATCATCACCTTTATGTTAATTTGATGCGCCGATGGGCTGGTTGAATATAGTTGAAAGGGCACGTCCTCACATCTCATCTCTCTTCACAACTCTCTTCTCGTTCCTCTCCTCAAATCATGCCTAAACGCTGTCGGCGACACCCCCACCTGCCGCTTGAACGTCATCGAAAATCCATTCGGACTCGCGTAACCCACCGCAAAGGCGACTTGCGTTACCGTTAGCGTCTCATGTTTGACCAGCCGCTTAGCCAACACCATGCGATGATGTAATACGAATTCCTTCGGAGTGCGACCTGTGAAGTGACCGAAGCGGCAGGAAATATTGTTATTGCCGAGCCCACAGCGCTCCATGACGTCACTGATCTTCAGCCCGATGTCGAACAAATGATCGAAAAGCTCCTCATACATAGCCCGCACGTCGGGCGGCCAGTTTGGATCAGGCGGCGGGAGTTCACTTAGATAAGCGGCCTTCTCCGCTTCGATGATCTCATCCGGCGATGGGCGCCCGTCAGTGTTCGACATGTTTTTGCCCCCTTCGTGAAATGATTGCCCCCTTGAAAAGCAATTCACTCCTATAGACACATCTACGTCGAAATAATAACGTCCGCTTACTGCTTGTCCCGACCGTCTACGTGCGGAGCCGAGCGACGAGTTGCACCAGCACCGGCACCACAAACAGCGTCAGCGCGGTGGCGCTCAGCAGTCCGCCCACGATAGCGATGGCGAGCGGGGCGCGCAGTTCGGCCCCGGCGCCGAGTCCCAGGGCCAGCGGCAACAGGCCCAGCGCCGTCGTCACCGTCGTCATGAGGATGGGTCGCATGCGCGCCCGGCCCGCCGCTTCGATGGCCGCGCGCAGGTCCATCCCGCGCGCCCGGCGCTGGTTGATGAAGTCGACCTTGATGATGGCGTCGTTGACGACGATGCCCACGAGCACGACGCAGCCCGTCAGGCTCATAAGGTTGACGCTCTGCCCGGTGATCCATAGCACCACGGCCACGCCCGCCGCCGCCAGCGGCACCGCGGCCAGAATCACGAACGGCTGCAGGAGGCGCTCGAACTGGGCGGTGAGAACCAGATAGACCAAAAGCAGGCTTAGCAGCAGGCTCCAGCCCACGGCTACGAGCCCCTCCCGAAAGGCCGTGCTCGCCCCACCGACAGTGTGGCGCAAGCCGGAGGCCTCGGCCAATACGGGCTGGAGTGCCCGGTCGACCGCATCGAGCGCCGCGTCGAGGTCGGCCTCGGGAGCGACGCTCGCCGTCAAGCGCACGACGGGCGTCTGTCCGGTGCGCAGGAGGGCAGCGGGCATCGTGACCCGCTCAGCCCGGACGAAGACGTGGAGCGGCTTGCGGCCGGTGGGCGTTGGAATGCGCTGGGCCAAGAGCGCCTCGATCGTGCTCGGGGGGCGGGCGCGCACCATGATGGGCACCTCTTCGCCGACCTGCCGGAGCTCCGTGGCGCGGCGCCCGCGGGCGCTCGCTTCGAGCCGCGCGCCCACCTCAGATGCTCCCACCCCAAACCGGGCCATATTGGTCCGCCGGAAATGCAGCCGGTAGGCCGGCACCTCGCTCGCCTCGGCGCGCTGCACGCCCGTGAGCGCCGCCTGGTCGCGGAGCACCGTGAGCGCACGCTCCACGGTAGTCTCCGAAGGCCGCTCCTCATCCGCCACCAGATCAATCAGCAGATCGGATTCGCCGCCGACGAGGAGGGCTTCGAGCTGGGTTTGCGCCGGGCGCACCTCCAGCGTCATGTCTGGCGGCAGGTCGAGGGCTTGCAGGCGGGCCGTCGCCTGCGTCGCGGGGACGCTGTCGGGCAGGATGACGGTGAGGTCGCCTTCGTAGGGCGGACGCGGGTCGAGCTCCAGGCGAGCCGTCGAGCGCTCGCCGAGGTCGGATAGGACGTGCCGGGCGAGACCCCGCTCCCGCGCGACCGTCTCGACGCGGCGGGCGCGCTCGCTCACGAGCGGCAGGTCGGCCCCCGGCTCTAACGTCAGATGGGCCTCGACGCGCCCCTGGTCGGCGGCGGGGACGACCTCGCGCGGCAGCGTCCACGCCAGCGCGCCGGCCCCCACGAGGAGTGCCGCACAGCCGAGGAGCACCGCGCCCGGACGGTCGAGTGCCCATCGCAGCATCCGCTCGTAGCGATCCAGCAATCCGGCCATCCGCAGGCCTAACTTATCAGCCGGGACCTCTCGTTCGCGGCTTACGATGACGGGCACGACGGTAAGTGCCACGAGCAGCGAGGCCAGCAGCGCCACGACGACAGCAATCGACTGGTCGCGAAAGAGCCGCCCGGCCAACCCCTCGACGAAGGTGATCGGCAGGAAGACGGCGATGGTCGTCAGCGTGCTGGCGGTAATGGCGCCGGCGACCTCGGCAGTGCCCTCGTAGGCCGCCTCCATCGGCCCGAGCCCTTCCTCGCGGAGCCGCGTGATGTTCTCCACGACGACGATGGCGTTGTCGACCAAAAGGCCTACGCCGAGGGCGAGCCCGCTCAACGCGATGAGGTTGAACGTGACCCCCAGCAGATCGAAGCCGATGAGCGTGAGGCCGAGCGAGAGCGGCACGGCGACCGCGACCGCCACGAGCACGCGCCGCCGCCGCAGAAAGGCGAGCAGCACAAGAATGGCGAGCACGCCGCCGAGAAGGACGGCTTGCGTGACGCCTCCGATGGCTGCCTCGACGAACACGCTCTCGTCTACGACCACATCGAGCCGGACGCCCGTCAGCTCGGATTCGAGCGGGCCGAGGGCCTCGCGCACGTCGGCGGCGGTGCGGACCGTGTTGGCGTCGGGCGTGCGTTCGACGAGCAGGAGAAGCGCCTCACGCCCGTCGAGCCGGACGAGCCCGCGCCGCTCCTCGACGGCCGGGCGCACGGTGGCCACGTCGCTCAGCCGAATAGGCGTCGCCCCCGCGTGGGTGACGATGGTTTGGGCCACGTCGTCGGGCGATTCGAATTCGCCGCTCACCTCGACGGCATAGCGGAACGGGCCGCGCCGGATTGTGCCGCCGGGCAGCGCGGCATTGGCGCGCTGGAGCGCATTGGCCACGTCGTCTACCCCGAGGTCGTGTCGCGCCATCCGGTCGGGGTCGAGGCGCACGTCGACCTGGCGCTCGTGGCCGCCGGTGACGCGCACCCGCGCTACGCCCGAGAGCTGCTCCAGCCGGCGGGCGACCACCTCGCGCCCCACCTGCCGAAGCTGCGCCAGATCCTGCCATCCGCTGCGCTCGTCGACCTGCTCGTTGGCGGCGGTGCGGGCGGGCGGGGCGTCCTCTGGCCCCGCCAAGGCGCCACGCAGGGCAATCATCATGATGGGCCGCTCGCTCGGATCGACGCGGAGGACGACGGGCCGCTCGGCGGCGTCGGGGAGGGCGTCGCCGAGGCGGTCGATCTGCTCGCGCACCTCCAGCAGCGCGAGGTCGAGGTCAGCGTTCCATCCGAAGCGCAGTTCCACGAGGCTGCCGCCGAGTTGGCTGCGTCCGGTGACGCGCTGGAGCCCCTGCGTGCCTGCGACAGCCTCTTCGATGCGCTCGGTGACGCTGCGCTCGACGCGAGCCGGAGGCACGTCGGGGTAGGCCGTCCACACCGTCAGCGCGGGATAGCCGAGATCCGGAAGCAGAGCGACCGGCAGGCGCACCCCAGCCGCCGTGGCCAGCACCCCCGCGAAGATGCACACGGCCGTCACGGCCACCGGGCGCCGCAGGCACAGACGGATGAACGAGCGCATGACCGGTCGAAATGAGGTCCCGAATCGCAGATGTGACTGCGGTCAAGGTAATAGCAGCGGATGGGATTCACAAGGAATCAGACGATAGACGACGGACGATCGACGACCTCACCTCGTGCCAGCGCCACGAGGCTCCATGCGCGCGCACGAACTCCCCCCTCTGCGAAATCGCTACTCGATCAGATCGTCGACCCGGTAGGCGCGCAGCATCGTCACGGGATCGTCCTGCGGCCGGGCCACGTAGATCCATCTGTACTCGGGATCGATCCCTATCATATGCATGGGACATGTGTTGCTCTATTTCTGTGCCTCAGCCGTCGAGCTAAGCATCGGAACAGGAGCCCCACGCTCAACCCACTGTCTAATTTCTTTCGTACCGACCTTCCGAATAATAAGTCCTTCATTAGAAATGCCAATTAAGGGTTGAAAAACCACGTCGCCGCAGGCGGTTTGAAGGAGGTAC
>CAYUVF010000093.1:0-7875 GCA_964448045.1 uncultured Rhodothermales bacterium | reverse complement strand
GAAGAAACTCCGGCAAGATACACCATCCAGCGAAATTTTAAATGAGGTAGCCCTTAGACGCACAGGAGGCCCACAGCCCCCCACTGCGCAGCTGGGTCGCCTTCTGTTATAGTTCCTTTACTACCCCCGCTTAAATCCGCTGGGCCCGACGCGGAGAGACCAGTTGCCGCGGAGAGTCCCGCTCGCGCTACGTGTAATAACGACCTGTAATGACAACGTGTAACGACGACCTGTAACGAGACGCCGCCACTCCGACACCCAGAAGCGCTTCCAACCCGCATGCTGAGTATGTCTCTCATCCCCCCTGTTGAGCCCATGGCTGCTCCGACCGATACCGGCGGCGCCCGGTGCGACGCCGCTCACTTATCTCCCTCCGACGAGGCCGCTCCGACCGACCGCGCGATCGCCCGCCTCCGCTACGCCCTCTGCCACCACCGGCGCGCGCTGAGCGCCCTTACCACCGCCCCCGGCCCGCCGCTGCCCGAGGAGGTGCGCCGCACGCTGATCAGCAAGCTGCGCCGCGACGCCCGGCGCCTGCAGGCCGACCTGCAGCAGCGGACCGCTGCGTAAGCGGGCGACCTCCCGGTGGAGGCGGCCCTGCGGGCTCCGGGCCCCTCTCTTCAACCCTACCTTCGGAACCCTACCTCAGGGCGAGAGGACGGGCCCCGAGTCGGAGGCCACGTCCAGCGTGACCGACCCGGGCACGGGGTCCTGCCGCCGCGCCATTCCGTACGCGGCGAGAGCCCGCCCCGCCTGTTCGATCGACAGATAGGCCGCATTGGCGCCGGCGTCGAGCAGGGCCTGGCGGTTGTCCGGATCGGCCGTGAGCGCGCTGATGGCTCCCTCGAACCCGGCTGCTCGGAGCGCCGCAATGGCCTCCAGCTTGGCCGCCTGGTCGGAGAGGGTCAGGATGATGCCCTCCAGCCGCCCGAAGTCGAGCTCGGCCCACAGGTTGCGGTCGCGGGCGTCGCCGTAGAGGATGCGGCGGCCCTCGTCCCGGTGCGCCGCAATCCGGCCGGGGTCGTCGTCCAGCCCCGCAGCGCACTGCATGTTGCGCGTCAGGTGGTCGTACGCCGCCGTCCCGATCCGATCCATGCCCACGACAAGAAACTGCGCGTGGCCCAGCATCTGCGGCTGCGCATCGGGGTGCGGCCCCGCCCGCTCCCAGCGCGTCAGCAGCGGCTCGGCCCGCCGCCAGAGCGCCGACAGATGGCGGCCCAGAGGTGCGTTGAGCAGATACGAACCCGCCGTGGCGAGCGCCAGCACCGTGAGCATCGATGCGGGGAGGTACCCGGCTTGCACGGCGGCGTCGCCCAAGATGAGTGTAAAGCCGCTGTACGTCGTCAGGGGCAGCGCAGCCAGGAAGGCGGTCCGCGCCTTCAGCCGAAAGCCCACGAGCACGCCGAAGAAGAGGAGCGCCTTGACGGTGAGCCCGAGCAGGAGCGCCCCCACGAGGGCGAGGCCGCCCCACGACGGCAGCCCCACGAGCCCGACGTTGAGGAAGAAGGCCGCGAGGAAGGCGTCTTTGAGCGGCTCCAGCGCATCGGCGACCGCATCGGTGCGGGCGTGGCCGGCCAGGAGCGCTCCGGCCGCCAGCGCGCCCAGTTCCCCGCTTACGCCGACCTGCGTGAAGAGCAGATAGCCGGTCGCCGCGACGGCCAGCCCGAAGAGCAAGACGAGCTCATCCGAGTCGATGCGGCTCAGGAGCGCCTTCACCCCCGGACGGGCCAGCGGCACGCCCACGAGCGCCAGCGCCCACGGGCTCGGCACGGGCCCCAGAAGCGCGAGCGCGGCCGTCGCCACAATCGTCTGCAGCAAGATGATACCGATCGCCACGCGGCCGTGGTAAGCCCGGAGGTCGTGCTGCGCATCCAGCGCGGTAGCCGCCAGCACGAGGCTCGATACACCGAGCGCAAGCCCGACCGCCAGCGCGCCGCTCGCCGGCAGCCCCATGGCCCAGGCGCCCAGGCTGGCCACGGCGGCGAACGCGATCAGATGCAGGCTCCCGGCGCCCACCACCTCTGCGCGGGTGAGGTTTTTCCAGCGCAGGTCCAGCCCCACGATGAAGAGCAGAAGCGCCACGCCGAGCTCGCCGACGCGCGCGATCGTCGGGCTCCCCTCTAAGCCGGCCGCTGCCAGCCCCATCCCGGCCGCGAGGTACCCGACCAGGGGCGGGAGCCGCAGCCCCCGGGCGGCCCATCCGGCCCCAAAGGCAATGACAATCCAACCGATATCGGCGAGGGCACCGTCCATCCTCATTTCCGCTCGTCTGCGAGAACCCCGTTGCGCTCCGGACCGCGCGTCCAGAGATCAGCCTGTACGCCCTGCCGCAAGCCGTCGTTTCGGCGCGGCCGCGGGCCGGACTCCGAATCCACACGATGCGCAAAGACGGGCCCTCAACGCGGATCGCATTGTCGGTCGGACGCGGCTCACTCGGGATCGCCGCCCGAGGCCGTCGGACGCGGCGCGGGGGCGCGCTCAACGCGCGCCCAGACCTCGCGGAGCTTGTACGCTCCCAGATCGCCGATGTGGTACCACGTATCTCCCTCAACGCGGGCGGTGAACTCAATCGCCGCCCCGGCCAGATCGGTATCCGAGTGGTATTCGATGTGCTCGATATAGGTGTTGGTCTCCGGGTCGTACTCGTACCAGCCGCCCCCGGCCAGCACCTCCTCCCCGTTGCCCGTCTCCCGGCCCCACGCGAAATGCGTCGAGTTCAAAATCTTGTACCCCGGCCCCCACTGATCGGACTGATCGACTACCGAGTCGGGGTAGACGAGCTCCTGCGAAACCATTCGCCAGGTCCCCTCCAGCTCGTTCGTCGGAAGCTGGGCCGCCGCGGGCGCGACGCCTCCCACGACCAACAACGTGAGGACTACGAATCGAAGCCAATATCGCTTCATGACGCGCCACCTTTTTAGCCAATGATAAAATTTGAACGGGGTCCTCCGACCGTGAACCTTTCTTGAATATAGGCGAAAATATTGCATTTTTCAATAGGGATCGGCATCAGCGCTCCCCCTCGATCCGAGCACAAAAAAAGCCGCAGCGCAGATGCGCATGCGGCAGATGACAGGTCAAAACAGAATCGCTCCCCCGGCCCACGAGCGGGCGGCCCTCCAGTCAGCACCGCTCGACGCGGCGGATCCAGCGGCGGGAAGCGGCTTCGGCGCGTTCGACGTACTGGATGTATCGCCCGTACGCCCCGCGCCGGTAGCAGGCCTCCCCGATTTCTTCGAGCTGGCAGATCCGCAGATACTCGCGTTCGAGCAGCGCTTCCTGGGCGATCTGTTGACGGGCGCGTTCCATAAGACCAGGGGTTGGCAGGTGAATAGTGACTCGGTGCCGATTATCGAACGAGTCGCGCGCAACTTAAATGCGACCTCCGGGTCCGCCGCGGCGTCTCTCCTGCGCCGGGCCCGATGGGACGACCATCACACGACCATCATCGTCGCCACGTAGCTGGTCACCGCCTCTCGGTTGGCGGCGATGCACTGGAGGATGGCGCCCTCCTCGATGCCCACCAGCTCCGCCAGCATCTGCAGATGGACCGACGAGCCACGGTCGGCCTCCACGATTTCGGCGTCCTCCTCAGAGGCTGCCGCGAGCTGCCCCGCCGCCGCGGTTGCGGTGCCCACGAGCGCCGCGATGACGCGGGCCGTACCGGTCAGCGCCTCGGGGTCGGCCTGATGCGCAATCACCTCTCCCAGTACGGGCGGCAGCTGCCACTCCTCGGCGGCCGCAGCGCCGATGGTCAAGTAGTCGGCGCCAAACTGGGCGCGCTCACGCTCGGGGGCCGGCAGCACGTCCTCCGCCGACGCCCAGAGCGACGCGTATTCCTCCGGGCGGTTAAAGAGCAGGATCATCCGCCCCACGCTGTGAAGCAGCCCGCTCGTGTACGCCTTACCCTCGCTGTCGAGGTCGTACTCCTCGGCGAGCAGCCACGCAAACTGCCCGGCGCCGATGCTCACCTCCATGATCCGGTCGAACAGCCCCGCGCGATCGGTCGTGCTGAAGGCCTCGCGGAAGCGGCTCATCCCCGTCGTCAGGACGAGGTTAGCCACCTCCAGAAAGCCGAGCAGCATGACGGCCTTGCGCACGCTGCTGATCGTCCGGCGCATGCCGTAAAAGGCCGAGTTGATCCGCCGCAGCACCGCGGCTGCCACGACCGGGTCGCTGTCGACGACCTCCACGAGCTGGGCGGCGTCGAGCTCCTCACGCGGCTCGGATAGCAGCCGCAACACTTCAGAAACGGTGCGCGGAAGCGGGGGCAGATCCAGCTTGAGGTCGAGTTTGAGCTCGGGCTGCAGATCGGGCTCGGCGCGAACGGGGGACGTGAGATGAATCGTGGCGGCTCCGCTCATGGGGGGACGTCGGCAACTGATGGGCGAGGATGAACGCAGGCAGGAGGGTCGTACCCTCATTATCGGCCCCCCGGCGCCCTCCTTAAGCGCACGCGTCTGCCGCGGGAGCACCAATCCCCGGCGACGCCCGCACCGGTCTGCGATCCGGAAAATCACAGATTCAGGTTGATTCCGGGCAGGAGCCGCAAAAAGCGCGGGTTGTTGGCTGCGTAGTTCAGCACGCCGATCTGAATGCCGCGGAGCGTTTCGGCGTAGTTGATGAGCCCAATCGTGAGGCCGCGCTGCCGGCCCCGTACGTGGTTGAAGGCGCTGACGGCGAGGCCCGTCATCGAGCCCTTAGCCCCGCCGCGGTAATACGCGGGCGCGGCGATCAGTCCGATATCGGTACCGCCGGCCACCACCGGCGCGGCCGTGATGCCCTGCAGGGCGGCGCCGAAGACGCCAGCGCCCGCCGTCTGGATGCCGCGAATTCGCCCGCCCGACCACACGACTCCCCCCGACGCCGTAAGGCCGGTGAGGGCGCCGCCACTCAGCACGCCCACCGGCCCGACAGTAAGCCCGGTGAGGGTCGTCCGCGCGCCGACACCGAGCCCGCCCACCTGAATGCCGGCCACGTCCGCTTCCCAGCTTCCCACGCCGAGCCCGCCGACGCTGATGCCGCGCACCGGGCCAAAGCCCACTACGCCCAGGCCGCCCACCTGCACGCCCGTGATCGAGCCGGTGACGCCGTGGCCCAGCCCGCCAACCAGGATCCCGCGGAGCGCGCCACGCCCGGCCGTGCCGAGCCCGCTCACGCCGATCCCCGTAAACCGCTCGCGAACCAGGAGCCCCAGGCCGGATACCGCCAGCCCCGTGTAGCGCCCCGCCGCCAGGCCGACGCCGCCCACGCCGACCCCCCGCATCGCGCGTCGCCCGTCGATCCCGATCACCCCCACGCCGATGCCGCGCACGCGGCTCGCCCCGCTCAAGGGCAGCCCCACCGTCAGCCCATTCACCCAGCCGGCCTGGCGCTCGGGGGCGCGGGGCCGCCAGAGCGTTACCTTGATGCCGTTGAGGCGCTCGAAGCCCCGATCGCGATAGCGCACGCGGATCCCGTTCCCCCCGCTCGTCGGCCGGGACCCGGCCGCGGACGTCGCCATGGGGCGCACACCTTGCCGCACCATCGACACGAACAGGCTGTAGTTCGGCGGGTCCTCAACCGGATCGGCGGCGTAGGTCGGCTCGATCGACAGCAGGTTAATGATCGCCGCCCGCGCCTGCAACAGGGCGTTCTGCCGGAGGAATGCCAGCCCCATCAACCGATAGGCCGCCACGCGCTCTGTATCGGGCACGCCCTCCTGTTCGACGCATGCCGACGCCTCGGCGACCGCGGCCGCGTAGTCCCGGTTTCGATAGGCCTGCTCTGCTGCAGCCAGCGTGGCCTCGCAGGCCGGAGCGGTTGCATCAGCCGCGGTGGGGTCGGCCGCGGTGGTATCGGCGTTCGTCGTATCGGGTGGGACTTGCGCCGCCGCGGGAACTCCCCCGAGGCATCCGCCAAGAAGCAGCGCGCCAAGAAGCGCTATCGCCATCGCCCGGCCTCGGCATCCAGAAGCGAGCGATCCAGTCATGCGGGGAAGCCGGCTCATAGCAGATACGGGTCGATGTGGAAGGGCCAGGACATGCGGCCGAGTCTCACGTTGGAGAGCGGTCGGCCTGCAACATACGAAGGCCGACGGATCGATTGCCAGCAGCCGGGACGGCTCAGCCGTCGCGCAGGTCAAACACTACCTCCTGCGTGCCGCCCGGGGCCAGTTCGACGGTCCGCGCCTCCTCCCCCAGCGCTGGATGCGTGGCGCGGACGGTGTAGCGGCCCGGCGCCAACTCCACCTCGTACCACACGTCGCTGTCGCGCACCTGCAGGGCACTGTCCACGTAGATCGACCCCCAGGGCTGCACCAGCACCCGCAGGCGCCCCGGTCGCGGCGTGAGCGCAGCCGAGACGCGGGCCGGGGCGTCGGGGCGAATGGCCACGGATCGGGTAACGGGCTCGTAGCCGGCCTGCGCGATCCGGAGCTGATAGGACCCCGCCGCCACTGCGCCGAGATCGAGCGGCGTCGTCCCTACCGAGTCGCCGTTCAGCTGCACCCCCGACCCCGCGGGCTCCGACTGCACAACGAGCCGCCCCGTCGACGGGGGAGCGGAGGGCGTATCGGGGGGCGACGCGGAGGCCGCCTCGGCGTTTACTGCGTCGGACGAAGGCGGCGTGGCCCGATCCTCCGTCCCCTCGGCCGATGCCGGATCAGCCGATGCCGGATCAGCCGATGCCGGATCAGCCGATGCCGGATCAGCCGATGCGGATGCATCCGGTCCAGCCCCATTGGGCACGTCGGGACCGCGCACCTGCCCCGGCAGTCCTTCATCAGACGACGAGGAGGACGAGGCCTCGGGGGCGCCGCTCGGCCGCAGCTCGGGCGCGTAGCGCTGGGACTGGTCGGCCCGCAGTACCAGGATCGTGTCCCGGTCGAAGTAGCCCGGCTTCTGCACGTTCACGATGTAGACGCCCGACGACATCGCGTAGTCTTCCAGCGGCGTCGTGCCGATGCTGTCGCCGTCGATGCGCACCGTGGCCGCGCTCGGCTGGGACACGACCGTCAGGGTGGCCGTGCCGGTGCCTATCGCTCCCCGCTCCTCCGCCTCGGCGGCCGGTGGCGGCTCGGCCGGCATCGGACTCCGGACCTCGGCCCCCGGGTGCGGGGCGAAGTAAAAGAGCGCGCCGAACCCGATCACGACAATCGCCACAGCAATCGGAAAGGCGTGGTAGCGCAGCCGATCCGTCCAGCTGGTGCCCCGGTACGCCTCGGCCGCAAACCACGGCGGCTCGCCATACGGGGAGCCGCGCGGCGGATCAGAGTCCCCGGCAGGGGGGCGGTTCGGCTCGTCCATGACGGATGCGCAGGCGCGGTGCGACAGAAAAGGGCGTCAGGCGGAACGGCCATGCGTTGGCTTCCCCGCCCGATAGCTGCTCAACGTCCCCTCGCGCGCCTTTGTTCGCCGCGCCGCGTAAATCGCCATGGCCCGTCGTCACCGCGACTCTCCCCCGGACCGGCGCAGAAGAGCCGTCCGCCGATCAGTCTTCGCTCGGGGAGATGCGCCCGGCCTCGCGCAGCAGATCGCGCACCCGATCCAGCGACAGCGCCTCCCGCACCCGCCCGTCGCGCCCACGGACGGTCGTCGCAGCCGCAAGGGCGTTGTAAACCGCTTCTTCGACCGCTTCGACGGTAGCCAAAAAGAGCGGGCTCATCCGGCGGTTGGATAGCTGTTCGATCGCGCGCCGCTCGGACTCGTCGGTGCGGTTCTGTGTGCTGAATGCGATGACGAAATCGCCCGATCCGTTGCTCATGAAACTGCCGGTACGCGCAAGCCCCATGATAGCCCGCCTGGCCATGCGCTCCAGGTTGCGGGGCGACAGCGGCGCATCGGTGGCCAGCACGATCATGCACGAGCCGTCGTCGTCTGGCCCCTCATCGGGCGG
>CAYUVF010000092.1:0-7980 GCA_964448045.1 uncultured Rhodothermales bacterium | reverse complement strand
CTGTTCCCGCCAAGCTGCCAGGCCGAGCCCGATCCGACACCCGCCGTCGTCTGCGTCGTCCCGTCCGGGAACGTAATGCCGCCGCTGGTCGACTCGATCGTGCCGGCAACCGTCAGCGGGCTCGACGGGCTGGTCGTGCCGATGCCGACGTTGCCGCTGCCGTCGACGGTCACGTTCGGGAGTGAAAACGCCGTCACGGCCGTCGGCGCCGGGCGCAGCGCCTCGCGCGGGCTGAGCGTCGTGTAGCTGCCGGTCGATCCGCCGTCGCGCACGGCGACCTCCAGGTAGCGCGCGCCATCCGCGAAGACGGCACCGAAGTCGAGGTCCACGGCGAAGACGCCATCGGTCAAGCTCATGTCATCTTTCGTGATGGTGGGGCCGATCTGCGAACCGCCGCTTCCGCTGTCGTAAAGAATAAAGCGCAGGTCGACCGGACCGGCGGCCGGACTGCCGCCGTCTTCGAGGTAGCCTTGATACGTGAACGTGGTGGACTGTGCCTCGGCCGGAACGGGTCCGAGCACGAGACCGAGGGCGATCAGACACACGACCGGACCCCAGATGGAGGAGCGAAGAAGCTTGGATAGCGTATGCATGCGAACGGCAACACTTGCGAGACGAGCACGACTTGATCTGAATGGAAAGATACCGTGGCGCCTCTTTTGAGGAAATGATTAATTCTGACTACTTTGTGTTACGATTCGGGTCGCAGCACGGGGTGTATTATGCCATTCCGCTCGTCGACAGACCGCGCGCACATCCAGCACGCTCAGCGCGTGCTCCTCTCCCCGCTGCGTTACGGCGACGCCGACGCCTGGCTCCGTGCCGCCGCCGAGGCGGTGCAGCGCCTCCTCGGGGGCGATCGGTCGTACGCCTTTCGCATCGGGCCCGACGCGATGCAGCTCATCCCCCACACCGTCGACCCGGCGTTCAAGACGACTTCGGAGCGCTACCTGAACGAGATGATCGGCAGCCGCTCCCCCACGGATGCGCCGCCGCTCCCGCTCCGCATGCATGCCCAGCGGATGCAGCGCGGATCCGGCGTTTATCACGAGCAGCATCTGGTCACGCGCGAGGACGTTGAGCAGTCGCCCTTTTTTCAGGATGTGGCGGTCCCCTTCGGCGTGCAATATGCCACCGGCCTGAGCGCCGTTCAGGGCGAGGCAGAGACCGTGCTCTGCGTGGCGTTTGAAAAGCGGGATGCGCCGGGGTTTGCCGTTGAGACCTCCGAGCAACTGGACCTCCTAACGCCCGCGTTCGAGGCCGGCGTGCGCCACCTGCGGTGCCTGCACCGGCGTCGCATCCACCTGCGCCGCGTCCTCGACCGGCTCACCGACGCGCTCTTCGTGTTCTCCATAGACGGCCGCGAGCTCTACCGCAATCGCGCCCTGCGACGACTCCTGCAGCGCCTCCGCGACCCCGCCCCGCTATCTCGCGCGGCGGCCCAAGTGGCGCTCTCCATCGCAGAAGATCGGCTGTTAACCGACGCGCCTCGCGCCCGGCGCACCGTGCCCACCCCGGCGGGCCGGTACACGCTCCGTGGCACGTGGGCCGGAGACCTGCTCGACAATCAGCCCGGTGTGGTGGTGACAGCGGAGCCGCATGCGCCCTATCCGCCGCCGCTGATCTTACAGACGGAATACGACCTGACGCCCCGCGAGGCCGAAGTGGCGCTGCATGTCGCCCGTGGAATGACCGATGCGCAGATTGCGGATGCGCTGAACATCAGCGTGTACACCGTGCGGCGCCACGTGAGCGCCGTGCGGGCCAAGGTGGACGTCGACACGCGCACCGCCGTGGCCGACCGCCTCGCCCGATGGAATCGCCCGCCCCCGGCCCATCCGTCGTGAGCGGCTCCCATCGCTTCATCACCCGTCGCCGGATGCACCGAGCACTGCCTCCAGCTGATTGAAGTCGACGGCCTCAAGCGCGGCGCGGAGTTGATCCATCGGAAGGTCATCATCGGTGCCGACGCGCACCATGCCCTGCTCGCCGACGAAAACCACGATCTGCCGTCGCCCCTGCATTGGCCCCCGATAGCCGGCGTGTCCGCGGTGCTGGATTGACGTGAGCGCTTCCTCACGGTTGGCCTGCATCCCCGGCATCTCATCGAGCGTCGTCCGCGTTTGGGCATCCACCGTGCCAATCGTGATATCGAGCGCACCGGCATCGCCCTCGTAGGTGGCCTGCGCGCCGGGCTGGCCTTTGCGCATGCCGCTTTGAAGATCGGTGCGGGTGAAGCCTCCCGACACCTTCGCCGGAAGAAGGGCCGCCAATTGATCCGGCGATACCGCCGATGCCTCCTGGGGGGACGCTGCGCGGGTCAATCGCGTATTGCCCTCCTGCGCCGTCGATGTTGGGGCCTCCTGCATGCGAACCAGCTCGACGCGGCGGTTGCTCTGCCGGCCCGCGGGCGTGTCGTTCGAGGCCACGGGTTCGCTCTCCCCCTTCCCCGTCGCTTCCAACCGTGCGGGATCGACGCCGTGTTCATCCACGAGGTACTGCTTAACGGCCTCGGCGCGCCGCTGGCTGAGGGCCTGGTTCTCGGACTCGGCACCGACGGCGTCGGTGTGCCCTTCGATGCCCAGCCGCAGGTCCGGGTGCTGCTTCAGCGTTCGGGCGATGTCCTGCAGGGTGGGCGTCGACTCGGGGCGGATCGCAGCGCTGCCGGTACTGAACAGAATGCCTTTGGTGGTAACGCGCCCGTCGGCCTGTAAGGCATCATAGATCCGGACGCGCCCGCCCTCAGCCACACGGAGTGCGTCGAAATACGCGTGTTCGTCCGAGGCCGCAGACACCCGCACCTCCAACTGCTCGGTCCGTTCGAGCTGCGCATTGGGCACGTTGGCAATGCGCTCGGCGCCGAGGTACATCTTCACATAAGCGCCGTCGGCCATGATCCGAACGGGCACGAAGCCCTCGCGCAACGCCTCCCCCGTGGATTCGAGATACGCTTCCCCTGCTTCCACCTGATTGGCCATCACGCCGGTTTCGCCCGTACCAGGCTCGGCCTGGACGTAGCTCCCTTCGTAATAGGCCCTAAACTGCCCCAGCGACCAGCCATCCTCGGTATCTTCGGTCAGGATAACGACGGTGGCATTCTTGGGAAGATGCAGGGCCGTCTCCAGCGTGAAGCGCTCCGGTAGCGGCTCGCCCAGGGGAATTGTAAACTGGGCGTCGCCTTGCGTGCGGAGGTAACGGCCGCCCTGCCACTCGACGATCTCCATCGTGCCGTTCTCGAAGCCGATGCTCCGGGGCACATCGCCCACGAAGCCCTCGCTGAAGTCCTCGAAGTAGAGCACGCGATGGCCCGGCACGAAGTCATAGTTGGCCCACACGCCCTCGCCGGGCCGCTCCGTGGTATCCGGGCGCACGGCGTTGGGCGACGGCGTATCCTGCGCGTGCACGCGGCCTCCCCAGATCGCAAGTACACAGATCATTCCCGCGAAGGCTCGGCGTATCAGCGTCATATCCAGAGCAGTCGTTATGGATGATGCATCGGGACGCGACATCGGCTTGGTAAACATACGTTTCCCCTTTGTCATGCGAAATGATTAATATTGACTAAGCCGTGTAACATCTCGCAGAAGCGCCTCCGATCTGCTCCTGCCCCCTCCAGGCCCGATGGCCAGCGAATACGACATCGACTTCCGCGCGCACCCCGAGGCGTATCGGGTCCAGTCCGGCGAGCAGGGCGTCTTTAAGGTCGAGCCCTACAAGAGCGAGCTGCTTCCCTGTTGGCAGTACAAAGACGAAGCCGCAGCGAAGGAAGCCATCAGCGCCCTCCGCAACCAGTACGCCGCCTACAAATCAGCAGGCGATTTTGTGGGGATGGACATGGCGCGCAAGTACCTGCAGATGGGCTTCACCCGCGCGATGCGCTACGCGAAGTATCCCGGCGGGAAGAAGTACGCCGACGACGGCACCGAGCGCGAGCCGCAAACCTGGGCCGATCCCGACAAACGCGCTGCCGCCATCGTCTTCCGCGACGCCTGGCAGGCCGTGAAGGACGATCCCGCCTACCAGCGGCTCAAGCAGCGTCACATCGAACACGTATTCGACGAAGACGCCAGTCCGATGTAAATTACAGCCGTATGCGCCCTTGCCCCTCACCTACATCAGGAGGAACGCCATGAACATCGCCATCATTGGAACCGGAAGCGTGGGTCAAACGCTGGGACGCGGCTGGGCCGAAGCCGGGCACAATATCATCTTCGGATCGCGCCGCGCCAACGCCGACGAAACACACGCCCTCGTCGAATCCATCGGGACCCAGGCGTGCGCCACGGGCCACGACGAAGCCGTGGAGGCCGCCGACGTCGTCGCCTTCGCCACGCCGTGGACGGCCACGCCGGCGCTGGCCGACGCCCTCAACCTCCGCGGCAAAATCGTGATCGACTGCACCAATCCGCTGAAACCGGATCTCAGCGGACTCGCCGTGGGCGGTGAGTCCTCCGGCGCCGAAACCATCGCCGAGCACGCTCCCGAGGCGCACGTCGTGAAAGCCCTGAACTCCACCAGCACCGAAAACATGGCCGACCCGCAGTACGGCGATGAGGCGCTGACGATGTTCATCTGCGGCGACGAGGCCGACGCCAAATCGACCGTCGCCGATCTCGTGCGTGATCTCGGTTTCGAGGTCATCGACGCCGGGCCGCTGCAGCAGGCCCGCTACCTCGAACCACTGGCGATGCTCTTCATCACGCTGGCCCACGTGCAGGGCCTCGGGCGCGACATCGGCTTCAAGCTGCTCCAGCGCTGATTCGCAGGCGGCTCAGTCGGGCAACCGGGCGATCCGTCCCGCGACGAGATCGAGCAGGGAGCGGATGTGCGTCCGGGTCGTGTCGACGCGGTAGACCTGCTCCAGCAGCGTGCGCGCCTGCTCGAAGTGCACCCGAGCGGCGGCCGGATCTCCGAAGCTCGGGCGGCCTGGGTGATGCGCTACGTCGCCGAGGTGGATGTGGCTGATGGCCAGCGACCGCTGCGCCTGCGCGTTCTCGGGATCGGCCGCGGCCAGCTCGGCAAATAGATCGCGCGCCTGTTGATAGCGGGCGCGGGCCGCCTCCCGATCGCCCATCTGCACCCCCATATCGCCCATCTTCTCGTGGGCGACGGCCCAGTCGCGGATGGCATCCGTGTTCGCCGGATGCGCCGCGGCGTACTGCTCCCGCAGATCGGCCGAGCGGCGATATGCGCGAAGGGCTGCCTCCAACCGCCCCTGCTGGTCGTGAATCGTCCCGATCCGCTCGTAGACGAGCCCGAAGAGGCGCATCGGACGGGCTGCGGAGGAATCGGCAGCGTAGAGTGGGGCCAAGAGCGCCTCGGCCGCACGGTACTGGCGCAACGCCTCAGCCGGTTGGTCCCGGTTAGCGAAGTTGTCGTTGCCCAGCACATCGCCCAGCTTGATGCGCGCCACGGCATGGCTGATCTGCCGTGCCGGGTCGTCGGGATGCCCCTCGGCCAGAGCCCGATAGAGTTGCACGGCCCGGCGCTTGCTCGCCTCAGCCGCGCCGAGCGCGCCCGTGGTGGCCTGCACGTCGCCCAGCTTATCGTAGACGTTGGCCCGCGTGGTGCGCGCCTCGACATTCGAGCTGTCCTGCTGGAGCACCGCATCGGTCAGCGCCAGCCCGTTCCGGTAGCTGGCGAGCGCGTCCTGCGTACGCCCCAGATTGGCGTTCGTCGGATTGCCCTGCACATCGCCCACCTTCCGATAGGCCGTGGCCAGTTCCAACTGAAGCGCCGGACTCGCGCCGTCCTGCTGCGAGAGGCGGTCCAGGTACTCCAGGGCGCGCTGGATGACGAGCTCGCGGGCCTCGGTAGAGCCGGGGAGATCCGCAATCGCGTCGTGAAACTCGAACAAGAACGAGCCGGCCAGCTGGCGCACGTCGGCCAGGCGCTGCTCGGCCCGCAGGCGCTGCTGCTGAGCCACCTGCGCCTGCCAGAGCGCCACGGCGATACCGCCCACGAGCGAGACGAATACGATCAGGGCTGCCAGCACGCCGGCGCGATGACGCTGTACAAATTTCGCGGCGCGATAGGTAAACGTATCCCGCCGGGCGGTGACCGGCAGCCCGTTCCGGTGGCGCCGCACGTCATCGGCCAGCTGCTCGGCCGAGCTGTACCGGCGCTCGGGCTCTTTGCGCAGCGCTTTAAGCACGATAGTGTCGAGATCACCGCGCAGCCGTGCTGGACGCGGCCAGTTCGCCAGTGTATCAGGCGATGACATCGGGGACGAACCCTCGGGGGGAATGCGGCGCGTCACCGCGACACTGGGGCGAGTGGGCGGCTCGGTGCAGATGATGCGCTCGATCTCGCTGGGCGCCAACCCCCGCACCTGATACGGGCGCCGCCCGGCGAGCAGCTCGTACAGCAAGACACCCAGCTGATACACATCGGTGGCCGTCGTGATGGGCCCACCGCGGACCTGCTCGGGCGCGGCGCACTCCGGGGTCATCACCTGCATGCCGGTGCGTGTGGCGGGCGTGACCGACTTCGTCGCCGCCGCTCGCGCATCGAGCAACTTGGCAATGCCAAAGTCGAGCAGCTTCACCGTCCCACCCGCCGTGACGAGGATGTTGCTCGGCTTCAAGTCGCGGTGGACGACGAGGTTTTGGTGTGCATGGTGAACCGCCGTGCACACGATGCGAAACAGCTCAAGGCGCGCATCGATCGGCAGCGCGTGAGTTGTGCAGTAGTTGGTGATGGGCTGCCCGTCCACGTGCTCCATCACGAGGTATGGCAGGCCGTCTTCGGTGACGCCGCCATCCAGCAGGCGGGCGATGTTGGGATGGTGCAGGTCGGCCAAGATTTGGCGCTCGGTATGGAAGCGCTGGCGCAGCTCGCGCGTGTCGGCGTCCCAGCGGACGAGCTTGATGGCCACGTGCTGCTCGAACTGGCCGTCGGCCCGCTCGGCGGCGTAGACGGCACCCATGCCGCCCCGGCCCAGCACCTCCGTCAGCCGGTACGCCCCGATGCGCCGCCCGACCCAGTGGGCAGGCGCGTCGGCCTCGGGCAGCACGAGCGGCGAGTCCTCCAAGAAGCGGCCGACCTCGGCATCGGAGGCAAGCAAGGCTTCCACCTCACGGCGCAGGCTCGTGTCGGCGCCGCAGGCCGTGTTGAGGTAGGCGGCGCGTTCGGATTCGGGCAAGGCCAGGGCAGCCTCGAAGTGGACCCTTACGTCGTGCCACTGGGCAGAAGTCATGGTGAGGGAGGGTCAAGGTTCGGGACGAAGAGCACGGTGCAGCCAGGCTCGGGCCGTACGCCAGTCGCGCTTCACCGTGGCCGGGGACACGTCGAGCGCCTCGGCGGTCTCGGCAATGGTGAGCCCGCCAAAGTAGCGGCACTCGACCACGCGGGCCAGGCGCGGATCCATTTCTTCCAGGTGCTCCAGGGCTTCGTCGAGAGCGATAATCTCCTCAGGGGCGCGGACCGAGACCACGGCGCCTTCGTCGAGCGACACGTGCGGCTGCCCGGCGCCTCGCTTCAGCGATTGCTTCTTGCGCGCGTGCATCAACAGGATGCGACGCATGGCCCGCGCAGCGAGTGCAAAAAAGTGGGCGCGGTTCTCCCAGCGGGCCCGGTCTTGTTTGACCAGGTTGAGGTAGGCCTCGTGCACCAGCGCCGTCGTCTGCAGTGTGTGATCAGGCCGCTCGCGCTGGAGGTGGCGGCGCGCCAGGCGGCGCAGTTCCTCATAGACGTAGGGCATGAGTTCATCGAGCAACGCGCGGTTCCCTTCGCTCCACTCAATCAGAAGCTGGGTGACGTGGGAGGGGCTGGGTTGGGCGTTCATGGGAGGAGCGGCCTGTAGGAAGGCGGCCGGAATGGCAACAGGATAGCGGTTCACACGCAAGTAAAATTTAAAAATACGAAAGGAGTGCGCAGAAAAAAGGGTAAACGGACCCCTTTGATATGCGCTTTTCCCCCTAAACGCCGCAAACCCCACTTTGGTGAAGCGGTGCAGCGGCCAAAAACGCAAGATGTAAA
>CAYUVF010000091.1:0-8128 GCA_964448045.1 uncultured Rhodothermales bacterium | reverse complement strand
ACCTTCTTCAAATCGCCCGCGGCGACATGGTTTTTTCAACCCTTAATTGGCATTCATATGGAAGCGGTTTGGGTTGGCTCGGAGCGGATGGGGCGCAGCGTATCGTCGAGGTGGCCCTGACGAATCAGGTAGTTGATGTGGGCGACCCGCTTATAACGCGGCCCCTCAAAGTCCTCTACAGCCAGCTCGGCCTGTCGATACGTGTCGTACAACTCCTCCACGCCTTGCCGGGCGGTCCAGGTCGGTTGAAAGTCCGGCACTGCCTGTGTGAGCTTATCGAAGCTAACGCGATAGCTGCGTTTGTCGGGCGCGGCGCCGGGGGCGAACTGGACCCGGCAGTCGGGCACGACGTCGGCGACGATTTCAGCGAGGTCGCGGATCTGATAGTTCTCCGCTGTGTGCCCTACGTTAAACGCCTCGTTGTGAATGCGCTCCCGCGGGGCCCGAAGCAGTGCGATAAAAGCGCGGGCGATATCTTCGATGTGGACGATCGGACGCCACGGGGTCCCATCGCTTTTCAAAAATACGAGGCCGGTGGCAAAGGCCCAGGCAGTGAGGTTATTCAACACGATGTCGAAGCGCAGTCGCGGAGACACCCCGTACGCGGTCGCATTGCGAAGATAGACGGGCGTGAAGGTGGCATCGGCAAGACGGCTGATGTCGCGTTCGGCCATCACCTTCGATTCGCCATACGGCGTCACGGGGTTCAGCGGTGCCGTCTCATCGACGTAGTCATCTCCGGCGACGCCGTAGGTGCTGCAGGACGATGAGAAGAGGAAGCGGGTTGCACCGCTCTGCTTGGCGAGCTCGGCGAGGCGGACCGAGGCCCGGTAGTTGATGTCGTAGGTCAGGTCGGGATTGATGTCGCCGAGCGGATCGTTCGAGAGCGCTGCCAGGTGGATGACCGCATCGACGCCCTCCAGATCCGCCGCGGTGATGTCGCGGATGTCTTTCCGCAGATGCGGCACCGCCACCGGCTCGTCGCCGAAGGTGGATCGTTCGTAAAGGTCGCTATCCAGCCCCACGACGTCGTACCCCTCGTCGAGGAGCATGGGGACGAGCTTGGTGCCGATATAGCCCGTGTGGCCGGTGACTAATACGCGTGTCTGTTCGTTCATTGTGATACCGAGAGCGGATTGGGGGTGGAGGGTTTCGTCGTAGGTGAAACGGAGGGCGGGCGCGTAGACGCCGCCGATGCTGCCGGAGAATCGGACGGCGCAGGGGCGCCCAGTCCGAAGTAGTTGTGGGGGCCGGGGAGGATCAGCCGCTTCAGCTTATCGGGGCGCGTGGCCAGCTTGAGGACGCTGCCCGCCAGGCGAAGCTTGTCCAGTCCGCTCAGATCCGCGGCGTAGACGGCCCGCAGATAGGCCGCGAACATGCGCCCCTGCGGAAAGACGAGCGGGCCCACCGTACGGCCGGTGATCCAGCGTGCCTGCGACTGCGTCGATCCGGCACGGGACTGGCGGGGATGGCAGCGGCGATAGAAAAGGGGGGCGGACACGCGGCGAAAGGGGCCGCGGAGCGCCATCTCGGCGAGCAGGACGCGGTCCGATCCGTAAAACGCGTCGATGCGGTGCGTCCGGCGCAGCGCTGCCGTGCGCATCAGTCCGTAGACCTCGTGGCAGAAGGTGGAGTGCCGCTGGAAGAGGACCGATCGGAAGCGCGTGCCGGGGTCGTCTGTTTCGAGGTCGGCGCCGGCGCCCGGCGTGTGGAAGTACGTCGCGCCGTGGGAATCGACGTACGCCTGCCGGCTCGCATCGAAGGGGAGCACCCGGTCGTCGGCGTCAATCCATCGCGTCTCGGCGTAGGCCAGTACGGCAGACGGATTGGCGTCGAGGGCGTCGACGCAGGACTCCAGAAAAGTCGAAGCGTACAGATCGTCGTGGGCGACCCATTTGAAGTACGGGCCGGAAGCCAGTTCGGCGGCGCGGTTGAAGTTAGCGGCTGCTCCGATGTTCTGCTCGTTTCGAACGTACCGCACTCGCGGATCCTGCTCGGCGAAACGCCGGCTGATCGACGCGGTCGCATCCGTGGAGGCGTTATCCACGATGTAAAGCGTAAAATCCTCGAAGGACTGATCGAGCAGAGCATGGAGGGTTTGGGTGAGGTACTGTGCCCCGTTGTAGATGGGGAGGCCCATTGTAACGCGTGCCATCGGCAGGTGGGGTTGAGATCCAGACGGTTCAGTAAGCTCCGGAGGCCTTGGTAACGGCGCGGACGGTCCGGACCAGTACGACGATGTCGAGCCAGGGCGACCAGTTGCGGACGTAGTACGGATCCCACAGCTCCATGCCATCGGTGCCGGCGTCGCTGCGGCCGGAGACCTGCCAGAGGCCCGTCAGGCCGGGGCGCACGCGTTTGCGGAGATCCCGTACGCGGGGGGTGAGTTCGTAATAGTGATAGGCCGGAAGCGGGCGGGGGCCAACGAGCGCCATCTCGCCGCGCACCACGTTGATAAGCTGTGGCAGCTCATCGAGGCTATACCGGCGGAGAATCGCACCGATGCGGGTAATGCGCGGATCGTTTTTGAGCTTGTGGTTCGTCTCCCACTCGCGCCGAAGTTCGGCATTCACTGCGAGGTGGTCCTCCAGCACGGCCTCGGCGTCGCACACCATCGTGCGGAACTTCCACGTGTAGAAGCGCTGCTCATCTTTGCCGAGGCGTTCCTGCAGAAAGAAGGGAAACGTGCGATCCTCCAGCCAGATGCCCAGCGCGATGAGCGTGCACAGCGGAATCCATAGAAAGGAGGTCGCGATGACCAACGTCAGATCGGCGGTGCGTTTGGTGAACATCGCCAGCGGACTCGCCAGGTTGCGGGTGATTTCGAGGCCCAGAATACCGTTCAGGTCGCGGGAGCGAACCCACAGGGAAGGAAGCTCGAACAGGTCGGGAATGACCAGCACTTTGTGATAGAACGAGAGGGGCCCCTCCAGCAATTCGGCCATCCGCTGCCGCTCGCCATCGGAAAGCGCCAGGATGGCGATGGGGGCCATCGGAGTGGTGTCGGTGAGGGAGCCGAGGACGGGTACGGTGTCCGGGGCCGAGGGGGCGTGGCCATTGGTCGGGGAGAGCGCGTGTCCGTTGGTAAACGGATCATCACCCTGAAAGGCGCCGATCGGGTTGAAGCCGAGGCCCTGCTCGTTATTCAGCAGTTCGATGACGGATCGGCTCATCGGGCCGTGGCAATAGATGACGACGGGCACGCCCCAGCACCCCTGCTGGATCAGGAGACGCTTCATGTGCAGGCGCACCAGCGGGACGGCGGCTAAACTCATGGCGAGGGCGGTCAACAGGACCCATCGGCTGGTGTGAGGGGCGTCGAGGCCAATCTCCAGCGCGATGATGGTGCTCGCGAACACGATGATGAGCAGGACCGTCGTGCGCCGCAGCTCCTCAACGGGCCCGAGTCCCCAGCTCGGCAAGAGGCCCACCACCACCGCGCCGATCCACCAGCTCGGGAGCAGCGACCAGCTCCACGCGGGAATCAGCGGGATGCCCAGTCCCCAGACAAACAGCACATCCGCGAGGAGGATGCTGAGGCTCAGCGCCAGCGTATCCCCCAGCGCCAGCACGACGCTGTTGTAAAATCGTCGCCGCGCGTACCGAAACGCCCGCGTCTGGGGGCGAGTCGCCGGCGTGGGCGGAGGCTCGGTCGAAATGCCGTGGGGCGCGACCTGAATCTGTTCCATACCTCGTGGAGTGAACCTGACAAGAAGTAAAATGGGGAGCGGGCAACGCCGGCCGCGTTATCGTCCGCTGGCGAGCGAAGCGCCTCCACGCGGGCAAGCAGGAGAAGCCAACAATCCCTATGCAATACACCGAATAGCTCGTTTCAAGCAGGGGCCGTCGCGGAGGGAACAGATGCACCGACTCCGCTGCGATAAATCAGGTAATGGGGGGCACTTGAGTCCGGGATGTGCGTCAGGTTTTTTCTCTTACAGCATAGATAAAACCGCATCCGTGTAGCCGAAGCGCTGCACGTCCTCTTCGTAGCGAGCATAGGCGAGGCGAGCGAGGCCGGGCGTGTAGACCTCTTCGAAGGGACGGTGCCGGGAGCGGTTTTGCTGGGGCAGGAGCGGCAGCTGGGTGTGCGCTGCGATGGCTTCCCAGTCGGCCTCCAGCGACTCGAACGTGCCGACGACGTCGACTATGCGCGCGCCGCGATGGTACACAAAATGGTGCTGGGAGCGGAAATGCGGGTCGGACACCGCGTCCGGGATCTGGGCCACCGTTTCGATGAAGTCGGCAAAGGTCATGTCCCGGTGAAACCGGTCGCCGTACTTCCAGAAGACCAGGGGGCGGTCGCGAAGGGCCTCCTGTCTAAACTGGACGATCTTCTGCGCATAGCAGGAGAGGAGCCGGTCGAGCGGGTTGCGGACAATCGCAAATCGGAAATACCCGGTATGGCGCCCGACGGCGGCCCGCCCGATGTAGTCCCAGTTGGCGACGTGCGGGTTGTCGTCGAGGCCGAGGTGCTGCGCAAGCGTAAACTTGATCGACCGGCAGGCAACCTTGGGAATCGGGACGTAGATCGCGCGCAGATCCTGCAGCCGGATGGCTTTGGGCCGGTCGAAGTAATGCCAGTAATGGAGGTACGGGATATACTTGTGATACGGGGACCGCTTGATCCGCTGCCGGAGGGGGAGCGTGTGGTAGTACAGGCCCATTGGATTGGAGGATCGATCGGGAAGGATATGCAGACGCGGGGGCGCCCGAGATGCTACCGGCGGAGCTTCTTCCACGTCTTCTGGAGGACAGCGCCGACGCCCACGTGCTTGCGCTCGACAATCACTTCCTGGCGCACGGCGGGGGCGGACCGGGCGCGGTCCTGCTTCTGGGCAAAGGCCCATCCGGCCTCGACTTTGAACCGGGCGTAGTCGGGGTGGCCCTTCACGAGGAGTTCGTACACCTTCCGGACCTGCGGCGTATCGCGCTCGTCGGGCGGCATGGTCTTGATCTTCTCGCGGTTGTGCGCGGCAGGGCTGCTCGCATACGTCCAATCCAGGTCGTCGAAGATGACCCATCCGCCGGGGCGGAGCAGCCGGTCGGCGAGGAAGAAGGCGAGGCCGTCAACGAACCAGTTGTGGGCCCCGTCGATGTAGCAGAGATCAAACCGCGGTGTCGGATCCGCGTCAATCATGCGCATCAGCCGCCACGTATAGGAGGTGGGCTCATAGTAGATGTCGACGCGATGCCGCTGGTCGACGCGTTCCAGGAGCGTTTCGATGTTGGGCTCCAGCGTGCGGGCCGATTCCAGATCGATCGTGACGATGCGATCGCCTCCGACTTCTTCCAACGCGTGGGCCATGTAGCAGGTCGACGTGCCCTGCCAGAAGCCCAGCTCCAGAATGTCGCGGATTCCGTGGTGGACGATGAAGTCGCGCATCCGATTGGCCTGCTCCAGCGACATGAAGGGAATGCCCTGCAGGCGCCGATGGAGCTCGGCGTTGGTCAACGCCGCGGTTGAGGTGGATGGCGGGCGGCCGTTGGTTGGGGTTGAGTGAGCGGTCATGGCGCAGGCGTGTTACGGGGAGGAAGGATGGAGAGCGTGCGGCGAGGGGGCCGCGTCGCGTTCGTAGCGCAGGAACGTGCGCCAGCTGGTGAGGCACGCCTGCAGGTGGTACCGGGCCCATCGGAATTCATCGCTGCGCCGGTGGCGGATCCCGGTGACCAGGCAGCGCGCGGCACGGAAGAGACTACGGGTGGGGTGATAGATCGAGTAGTAGTACCGACGCGCCTCGGTAAGCATCTGCTGCTGCTTGGGGGTGGGGGCTTCGTAGTGGTCCCACTTGGCACGCAGCACCTCCTGCGCGTCGTACATGCGCCGGCGGTCGTTCGTCATGTTGCCGTCGTGGCGCCGGTAGCGGTAGAGGCGGTCCGGGAGGTAGTGGACGGGCGCGCGCAGGCTCATCTGGATGAACATGTCGCTGTCTTGGTGCCCCGTCAGGCGCTCGTCCCAGCCCTCGGTGGCCATGAAGACGCTGCGCCGGTAGAGCGCACATGGCCCCTGGCCCGATCCGCAGTAGAACGTCACGAACGGGGTGGCTTTCTCGTCGGGGCGGAGCCGACGCGGCACGAGGCGGCCCGGCGCCCGGCGCGTGCGGGGACGCTGCCGGGGCAGCGGCTGGTCGGCTTCGTCGACGAGGGTCCACTGGCAACCCAGCAGGCCCACCTCCGGATGCGCATCGAGATACGCGCTCATCCGCTGCAGGGCCTCGGGTTCGAGGGCGTCGTCGGCGTCGAGGAAGAATAGATAGCGGGCCGAGGGATCGCTGGCCTCGGCGCCCCGATTGCGCGCCCGGCAGGCCCCCTGCTGGGCTTGGCGAAGTAGCCGGATGCGTGAATCTGCGGCCCCATACGCGTCGATAATCGCCGCCGAGCGATCGGTGCTGCCGTCGTCAACCAGAATGTATTCCCAGTCCGTGAGCGTCTGGCGCTGCACGCTCTCGATGGTTCGATCGAGGAAGGACGCGGCGTTATGGACGGGAGAGATGACGGTAACGTTGGGCACAGAAACGAGAACGGTCGGCGTGAGCGGGGCGGCCAGTACGATCGTTCGGTAGTCGTGCCACCGGCGGTACGATGCGGAATGGCCCGTAGTCCGCCCGTACGGGCAGCCCCGCCTCAACGGGATGGGACGGATCGCCACCGGGTGCGCATCCACTGGGCCGCGATGAACGCGACGAAGCGCGGGTTGTGCTTGGCGTATCGCTTCCAGAGGCGCCGCGGCTCGGTCGCCAGCCGGAAGGCCCATTCGAGACCGATCCGCTGCATCCAGGCCGGGGCCTGCCGGACGCGTCCCGAGTGAAAGTCAAATGCGGCACCGACGCCAATCATCACGGCCGGAATCCGGTCCTTGTGTGCGGCCATCCAACGCTCCTGCTTGGGGCAGCCAATACCCACGAACAGAATGCGCACCCCGGCGTCGATGATCTGCCGGGTGTAGGCCGCATCTTCGTCGGGTGTAAGCGGGCGGAAGGGCGGCGCGATGGCGCATCCGACCTGAATCCCCGGAAACCACCGTTCCAGCGCGGCGGTGAAGTCAGCGAGGCTCTCCGGGGTGCCGCCGTACAGGCCGATCGGCAGTCCGGCGGCGGCCGCTTCACGGCAGAGGTGGAGCGTTAGATCCGGCCCGTAGACGCGCTGGGCGGGCTCGATGCCCAGGAGCCGGAGCGCCCAGACGAGCGGCATGCCATCCGGGGTCACCAGGTCGGCGTCGTTGATCAGCCGCCGGAAGTCGGCATCGTCGTGCGCTTCCATGACGACGTGGACATTTGCCACGCAGACGTAACGGGAGGTGCGCGCCGCGGCCCACGTGCGGATCTGTTGAACGGCGTGGGGATAGCTCGTCCCATCCACGCGGGTGCCGAGCAGAAAGCGATGGTCACAGCCGGATGCCGGTTCAGGGGACGTAGATACGATAGCGTTAGACATGCGAAAGCCGGGTCGCGTGGAGCGTAGCGTTTGGCTACTACTCGTCACACCGGCTCGGCCCCGCGAAGTCTACGCCGGATTCCATTCACCCATTCACTGTGAGGGCCCGGCGCCCGGCGCTGCGGTCTGCGCCGACGGATAGGTGAGTGTCGTAGGGGCCGTGATGTAGATCTTATAGCCTTCTCCCGGCTGCATGTCACCGATGGTGTTGATCCCGTAGAGTGGCGCGTAGACCTCTCCGACTTCGTCCTTAACGATGACCAGATCTGCTTCGATGGAGGTCAGCGCCTCCTCGATGGGCATTGCCGCGGAGGGCAGATACGCGACGAGGTTCCACCCAGTATCCAGCGCGAGTTCGGTCGAAGAATCCACCGCCGATCCGCTTACGGTCCAGGAGGTGGTGGTGTCCGTATAGATCATGTAGGCGTCGCCCACCGCCCAGGAGCCGATGGTGTTGATGTCATCGCTCGGGCTGTAAATGTTGCCTTCCTCGTCCTTGACCAGGACCACATGCTGCACGATTGCGGACAGGAGAGACTCAAAGGTATTGTTGATTGGCTCGACGGCCAGCGACGCGAGATTCCATCCGGGATGCAGCGTAAGGGTCTGCTGCGTCTCGCCGTCGGGCGTCCCGCCGTCGGCCGACATAGCGCCGAGGGCGGGGGAGGCGGCCGGTCGGTCGGCGCCGAAGAAG
>CAYUVF010000090.1:0-8382 GCA_964448045.1 uncultured Rhodothermales bacterium | reverse complement strand
AACCCATTTTATGGTAACCCAAGTTGTGTGTCATGTACTGGCGTGATCTCGCCCAGCTCGATTCGGGCTTGACCCGGACCCGGGCGCTTCAGCGCGACTGATGACATAATCTCCTCGAAATAAGCCGCTAACTCCGTTGAAATCCCGGCTCGAGAGCGCAGCTCGACTGACCGTGGTAATCGGAGTCCGGGATGACAGCCTTTTTCTTAGGGCACAACTTGGGTTATGGTAGCAACAGCCGGGACTGCCCCAGGGTGGAATACTTTTGGCCGTATCGAGGGGCGTCCCACGCTCGCTCGTCGATGGGCCGGGCGGGGGCGGATCATCATTCACAATTTCGACGATACGACGCTACAATCCCGCTATGTCTCTTCGTTTCATCGCTGCTTCGGCGGCGCATCGGCGCCTCGCCGCAGCCCTCCTGTGTGTTCTATTAGGCACCCCCTGTTCAGTCACCTACGCACAACCCTCCAATTCCGAAGTCAATTGGATCGACCGATGGGCGCTCCAATTCCAGATTACTGATGATGTCCTGCTCGACGATTTGCAGGGAGCTGCCCTCTCGGCCAAGAAGCAAGTCTCGGCCACGGAGGCCATCCGTTTCGGGACCGATGTGTCGATCGGCTTTGAGGAGCGCACCCGTGACGCCGGATTGGGCGATCCGCGCACGCAGGACCGCAATACCCAGTTGATTCGTGCGACTGTGCAGTATCTTCGCTACCCGGCGTCAGAGGGAAATCTGAAGATGTACTGGGGGCTCGGCCCGGCCCTGGGGCTCTCCCGCATTCAGCAGGAGGGTACCAATCAGCCCGAGCAAACACAACGGGGATTTTCGATCGGGGTCGAGGGGGCCCTCGGCGCCGAGTGGTTTGTGCACGCGCAGATCAGCCTGACGGCGGAGTACGGCATCGGCGCGGAGTATGGCCGGGAGGTCCAGACGGTAGACATGGGCCGCCGCACCGAAGAAGAGGTAACGACCGATCGATTCGATCTGGGCGCGCGTCCCGTGCGCCTCGGCCTCTCGGTCTACTTCTGATCCCGATTCTATTTCGCGATATCGGTATACATCGTAGGGTTTGGATACCTGTCGTACGTCCGTAGAGACGTGCCCCCGGGACCGGTCATGTCCCTTGCTTGTTCAAACGATCTGCTTGGGGTGCGCCGCCTCAGCGGGTATTCCGCTCCGCTGTTCCTCGGCGAGCACGGGCGCGTGGGAAAGGATAAGAAGTAGATGAGAGAAGGGGTCGATGAAAGGAAGAACAGATGGATGTCACCTTCCCCTTCTTCTACTCTTCCCCTCTTTTCACCTGTGCTCCCGTTCTCCCGCGCTCGCATTCCAGAGGTTCGGAGCGAGCGAATGTTCCTTTTTGCGTCTACGCCAAGAAGACCGGTTGAAGTCGCACTGGTGCGCATCTCTACCGGTAGCAGGTACCCCCATCCATTTTCTTCTGCGTTCTGTAGGACTCTGCTGATCCACACCAGCCCTGATCAGCCTCTATCTGAGGGGCAAACAAACGAAAGGCCCCTCCGAGCGTATCGGAAGGGCCTTTCATATTAGACCAGCGGTGCACGCGCGCCTGTAAGCCGAATTTGGTCTGCCCGCGAGGCGACCGCTGACGCCGGGCGGGGAGACCATCATCTATCTGGGGCCGCCGTCACCGGCGGTCTCAAGCGGCCTACCCGCACCGCAAATTCGACGGGTCGTCTTAGTCCCCGCGCGGGGGAAGCGGTGCTGTTTGGCCTTGCACGTCGTGGGGTTTGCCTGGCCGCGCCGGTCGCCCGGCGCGCCGGTGGGCTCTTACCCCACCCTTTCACCCCTCACCTGTGCTGCGGCGTACCACAGCCATCGGCGGGTCTACTCTCTGTTGCACGTGCCGTCGGCCCCGCCGCGAGGCGAGGTCGCCTTCCCGTTAGGAAGCACGGTACCCTATCGTGTTCGGACTTTCCTCACCACCCTCGGCTGCGCCGAGAATGGAGCGATGGTCCGGCCCGCGTGCTATACTCCAGGGATCATCTAAAAAAGGAAGGCCCGGAAGCCTTCCTTCACCCTCGTTCTACAAGTCCATCTCTTCGATGGTTTCTTCGTAGAGGTCGCTATCGACGATGATGCGACCCGTGTGCTCGCAGGCGATGATGCGCTTGCGCTGCCGGATCTCCACCTGGCGTTGCGGAGGAACCGCGAAGCCAGCGGCGGCGCCTCGTTCCAGCGGAACGACAGCCCGACCGTCGCGGAGGCGTTTGCGGAGGCGCTTGTACGCCCGGAGGTAGCGATCATTTACTTGCTCTTTGGCTTCCTCGCGGATGGACTGCAGCTTGTCTTCTTTGTCCTGCGTATCTTCCAGCACCTCATCCAGCTTCTCGCGCTTCTGGCTGAGGACCGATTCCAGCTCATCGAGCCGTTCCTGCGTTTCCTCGATCGATTCCTCGTGCGAGGCGATGGTTTCTTCAGCCTCCTCGATGGTTTCCTCGGCGTTGGCGATGCGCTCCTTCTGGGCTTCGATCTCCTTCGTCAGCGCATCGTACTCCCGGTTGTTGCGTACCTGAAGCTGCTGCTCCTCATACTTCTTGATGAGGTTCTCCGCTTCCTTGATGTCGAGCTCGGCCTGGCGCTTGTCGACCTTGCTCTGCTTGATCTCCTCTTCGTAGTTCTCCAGGCGCGTTTCCAGACCGGCCTTTTCATCCTTCAAGTCCCGGATCTCATCCGGGAGATCACCGCGCAGATCACCAATCTGATCGATGCGGTTGTCGATGTGTTGGAGCCGGGTCAAGGCGCGCAACTGCTCTTCAATGCTCGTGGATTTCGTCTTTTGGGCGGTAGCCATGTGGGTTGGTATATGTGAGTCAACGAACCGCGGACGTAAGCCATTAAAGAATAACCCAACGCCGCCCCCAAAGTTCGTTGATGGCTGTGAGCAAGTTTCGATTTCGTGCGAAGATCGGGAGATGGAGGTCGGTCAACGAGATCAGGAGGGGATGAAGGTGTCCATGGGGCTTGTGCGCCGCTCGGTGCGGGTCCAACTCACCGCGGGAAAGCGCTCGGCCAGCCAGTTGCGCAGCAGGGCCTCGGTGAGGGCCTCGGTTTCGTAGTGACCGGGGTCGATGAGCGCCATCTCCGGCGTGCCATCCGTGTTGAGGGCGTTGAAGAACTCGTGATAGGTCACGTCTGCGGTCACGTACGCGTCGGCGCCGGCGCTGCGGGCGGTCCCGATGAAGTCGCTCCCGGCGCCGCCGCACACGGCCACGCGCTCGATCGGGGCCGTGCGGTCGCCCACGAAGCGCAGGCTGCCGGCGTCCAGCCGATCGGCCACGCGCTGCAGGAAGGCGTTCAGCGGCTCCGGTTCGGCCAATCGGCCGATGGCGCCCAGCCCGGCGCGCGAGTTTTTCTGCTTGATCGGATACACGTCGTAGGCCACTTCCTCATACGGATGCGCTGCCTGCAGCGCGCCGAGCACATCGCCGAGGTTCCAGCGCGCCACCTCGACCTCGATCTTGCGCTCCGCCGCCGATTCGAGGTCGCCGCCCGCCGTCCCGATGTGCGGATCGGTGCGCGCGCCGGGCTTGAAGTAGCCGGTGCCGTCGGTGGCAAACGCGCAGGCCTCGTATTCGCCGATGCGCCCGGCCCCGGCCTCGGCCAGCGCGGAGCGGACCGCCTCGAAGTCATCGTTTGGCACGAACGTCGCCAGCTTGTACAGCGTATCTTCGAAGCCGTCCAGGAACTCGACCTCGGTGAGCCCAAGGTGCTCCGCCAGCGCGAACGATACCCCACCCGGCGCGGCGTCGAGGTTCGTGTGGATGCTGTACAGCCCGATGCCGGCTTCCGCGAGGCGCAGCGCCAGCGTGCTCACGAAGCCGCCTGCGGTGACGCTGCCGAGCGGGCGAAAGAGGAGCGGATGATGCGTGATGACTAGCTCTGCGCCGAGGCTCTTGGCTTCCTCCAGCACCTGCGGCGTCATGTCGAGCGCAAGCAGCGCGGTGCTCACCGGGCGGCTGGCGTCGCCCACCTGCAGCCCGACGTTGTCGTACGACTGCGCCGAGCCCGGCGGGGCCCAGGCTTCGAGCGCATCGGCGATGGAGCGAATGGATGGCGTCTCGGAATCGGGCATAGGAGCGGGAGCGTGCGTTCATCGAGCGGTGACGAGAGGAGAATCTTCACGCATCAGCTACGCCCTTGATCCAGTCGATTTCGAGCGTGAACGGCCCGGCCTGCGTGTCACCGATCAGGAAGCCCATCGTGCGGATATCGGACGGGTCGAACGGCGGCGCATCCGGTACGCGGCGGCCCCGGCGGAAGGGGATCAGCTCGTCAAACGGCACAGTGACCGTCGACCATGCATCCGGGGCGTGAAAGGGAAAGCGGTAGCTGATCTGCCCGGCGGCGCGGGTGTACAGCGTGAATTTGTAGCGGTTGCCGTCGTCGCGCACGCGGAGCTGGAGGGCAGCGTATCCGCTGAGGTCGTATTCGTTTTCGGGCGCGCGGATCGAGCAAAAGCCGCCGCCCCGATCGAGGGATACGATGCCGGTGAAGGCAGCGGTGCTGCCGGAGCGAACTTCGAGGTGGCTGTCGGAGACGCCGCCCATCACCACATCGTCCACGCTTGTCCAGCCATCGGCGGCGGCCGGGTCGTCGAAGTCGAAAAGGAGGCGGTCGGGCATGGCGGGCACGGTGCAGTGAAACGGCGGGATGCCTATTATTAACGTACGAACGTGCCTCATCTGTTCTCCCCCCTTCGCTGTTCCTGACCAGATCGTTTGGATCGCATGACCGCGTCATCGCCGCGCTCGCCTGATCTCTCCGCAGACCCCACCCACGGTTCGAGTCCGGCGCACCCTCCTGATTTCCAACGAACCAAGTGGCGGTACCTGATTCTGCTCGCAATAGCCGAGTTGTTGTCGATGGGACTCTGGTTTTCGGCGTCGGCCGTCGTGCCGCAGTTGACGGTGGAGTGGTCGCTGTCTGGCGCAGAGCAGTCCTGGATGACGATGAGCGTACAGGTCGGCTTTGTGGTTGGGGCGCTGTTGAGTGCGGGGTTTACCCTGGCGGATGTAGTGCCGGCACAGCGACTATTCGCCGTGTCCGCGCTGATGGGCGCAGGGGCGAACGCTGCCATCGTCATCGGTGTGGAGAGCGCCCTCCCGGCTCTTGGCCTGCGCTTTCTGACAGGGATGACGCTGGCGGGGGTGTACCCGCCGGGGATGAAGCTCGTTGCGAGCTGGAGCCGCACCGATCGAGGACTGGCCATCGGGCTGTTGGTGGGGGCGTTAACCGTCGGGTCTGCGCTGCCGCATCTGTTGAGCGTGTTGCCCTTCGCCGGATCGGTTGGGGCGCTGCCGCCATGGCGGAGCGTGCTGCTGGCTGCATCCGCGCTGGCCGTCGTGGGAGCGGCTATCGCAGCATTCGGGGTGAAGAGCGGTCCGTACCTCGCCGCCGCCGCGCCGTTCGATTGGAGCAAGGCCGCAGCCGGCCTGCGCCACCGGCCAACGCGCCTGGCCAACTTCGGGTACCTGGGGCATATGTGGGAGCTGTATGCCATGTGGGCCTGGGTGCCGCTCTATCTGCTGGCCAGTTACGAGCACGCCGGGTGGAGTCCCGTCGCTGCGCGGATCGCGGGGTTCAGCGTTATCGCCATCGGGGGCATCAGTTGTGTGCTGGCGGGTCAGCTAGCGGACCGACTCGGGCGGACCACCGTCACCACCTGGAGCCTGGCCGTGTCCGGCGGCTGTGCCCTAATTGCCGGGTTCCTGTTTCAGCATCCGCTGGTCCTGACGGCGCTGTGCCTCGTGTGGGGGTTCGCCGTGGTGGCGGATAGCGCCCAGTTCAGCGCAGCGGTGAGTGAGCTTAGCGATCCGCAATACGTGGGCACGGCGCTTACCGTGCAGACGAGCCTGGGCTTCCTGCTCACGCTGGGATCGTTGCGCCTCGTGCCGCTGCTGGTTGAGCAGGCCGGGTGGTCGTGGGCACTCGCCGTGCTGGCCCTGGGACCGGTGGCTGGCATCTGGAGCATGCAGGCGCTCCGCCGGTTGCCGGCGGCCGCGCAGATGGCCTCGGGCAACCGATGAGGAAGCGCAGGGCATTAGGACGCCGCGCGAAGAAGGTTGGCAACGGCGTCGGTGAAGCGATCGATCTCGGCCTCGGTGTTGTAGTAGTGGACGGAGGCGCGGACGAGGTCGGGGAGCGCACGGGCCTCGGCGTCGAGGCGGGTTGAGGAGCGAGGGCTGACGGAGACGTTGATCTGCCGCGCGCGGAGCATCTGCTGGAGGGCCTCGGCCGGCTGATCCTCCGACGAAAAGGTGACGATGCCGCAGCGCGTCCGGCCCACGTCCTGCACGGTGACGCCAGGCAGAGAGCGAAGCCGGTCCCGCAGCGTTTCAGCGAGGTGCTGGTTGCGCTCGAAGATGGCGTCGAGGCCGATCTCCATCGCGTAGTCGACCGCCACGCCCAGCCCGATCTTGCCTGCGACGTAGCCTTCCCACGTTTCGAATCGGGCGGCATCGGGCGCGATGGCGTAGCGATCGGGTTCGACCCAGGTGGCGCCGTGGAGGTCGAGCATCGGCGGCTCCAGTCGGTCGATCCAGTCGCGCTGGACGTAGAGGAAGCCGGTGCCGCGCGGCCCGCGCAGGAACTTGCGGCCGGTGGCGGAGAGCATCGTGCATCCGATCTCATCGACCGGCAGCGGCATCTGTCCGGCGGACTGGCAGGCGTCCAGCAGAAAGGGCACCTCGGCCTCCGCCGCGAGGGCGCCGACTTCGGCCGCGGGGTTGACGAGTCCGCCGTTGGTGGGCACGTGCGTGAGGGCGATCAGCTTGACGCGGTCGTCGATCTGCTCGCGGAGCGCGTCGGTCGCAATCTGCCCGTGGGCGTCGTTGGGGACGACGTCGACGGTGGCGCCGGTGCGCCGGGCGCGCTGGAGGAAGGCGATATAGTTGCTGGCGTACGAGGCGCTGGAGGTGAGAATGCGGTCGCCGGGTTCGAGGTCCAATCCGTAGAAGGCCATGTCCCAGGCGCGCGTCGCGTTTTCGACGACGGCGATCTCCTCGGGGGCGCAGCCGAGCATCGTGGCGATGGCGTCGTACGTGTGAGCGAGCGCGTCCTTGGCGTCGTCGGCAGCTTCGTATCCGCCGATGCGGGCTTCGCGCTGGAGGTGGTTGATCTGGTGTTCGAGCACGGGCCGCGGGGGGAGCGCGGCGCCGGCGTTGTTGAAGTGCAGCACCGACGCGCAGCCGGGCGTGTCTTCGCGGGTGAGTTCGACGTCAATCATGCGAGGGGGGTTGCGGGGTAAAGAAGTCATCGAGCGCGTCGAACAGGGCCTCGGGCGCTTCAAACTGGGGGAGCAGCCCGCCGGGGAGGCGGATATGCGTCAGGTCGCGGGCGTTTCGGGCGAGCAGGTCGGTCACCTGCTCGAAGCCCTGGATGGTATCGGCGGCGTCGGTGGGCGTCAACAGGAGGGTGGAGCGGTAGAGCCGCGCGTAGATGGCGGCGGCGGGTGGATCGGGAAACAGGGTTCCGTCGACGAAGCGGAGCGGGGCGTGGTGGGCGCCGCGGGCGTGCGTCGTGGTGTGAGCGTAATCGAGCAGGGCTTCCGGGATGGCATCCGGATTGAGGAAGACCTGCCGCTCGTAGAACGACCGGAGCGAGGCGCGGCGCGTGAGCTTGTAGTAGAGCAGCTCGAAGGCGCCGACGCGCCCGGCCATCCGCACGAAGAAGCGCCCGGGAGCGGAGGGGCCGCGATCGGCTGTCAGGCCCGTCGGGTGGAGGAGGCCGAGGCGGCGGACGAGCACGGGCGTCGTGTGCGTCACGCGGGCGGCGTACTCGGCGCCGAGGGAGAGCCCGATGAGGTCGGCGGGCTGCTGGACCTGCTCGCTGAGGAAGCGCCGAAGCTGGCGCAGATAGAGCGCGGGGTGGTAGTCGATGTTGGGCCGCGCCGAGCGCCCGAAGCCGAGCCAGTCCATCGCGTAGAGGGGCCGATCGGTGATTGCGGCGAGATGGTCGAAGATCGGCTTCATCTCGTAGCTCGATGCCGCGGCGTTGAAGCTGTGCACGAGGACCACGGGCGTCCCGGTGCCGGGCCGCACGTAGAAGTTGGCCCGCCCGCGCGCCAGCTCGAACGTGCGCGCCTGGGCGCCGATGGCTGGGGGGAGCGATGCGGGAACGACCAGCTGGCGGCGGTTCCACCAGCGGAGGGCAGCACCGGTCAGATACGCTCCGGCGGCCAATCCGCCCACGAGCCACCGGCGGCGCCGCGCTTCGGCATCGAGGGTGGGGTCATCAGCAAACGGAAGGCGGTCGGGCAGATCGGGCATGGGTGGGCAATGGGCGGCGGCCAAGGACGGAATGCACGCCTCTATACGGAGATCGGAAGAGCGTCGTGTAGGGAAAGAGTGTAG
>CAYUVF010000089.1:0-8668 GCA_964448045.1 uncultured Rhodothermales bacterium | reverse complement strand
TATGCCGAGATGACGCCGGACGAGGCGCAGATGCATTCGCCTCGCGTTGTGCTCGTCGATGAGAACAATGATCCGAAGGAGGCGATGGATCTCGACGTGGCTCCCGGCGATGCGCCGGATCGTTCCGCGCCCATCGATGAGGACATGCTGATTGCCTGAAGTGGGACCGGCTCATTGCGTTTCCACAGAGGACGTCGAGGTTCCGGCGTCCTTTTTTATTGTGGTCTCTTCACAGCCCGCGGCCTGGAACTGCTTCATTTTCGTTGGGGCAGCCTCTATCTTCACCGGCACATCCGACGAATCCCTTCTGTAACCAGACGTATGCTATGTCTTTTCAACGCATTGCTGTGGTCGGCGCCGGCACCATGGGCAACGGTATCGCGCACGTGTTTGCCCTTCAGGGGCTTGACGTCGTTCTCATCGACCTCAATCAGGAAGAACTCGAACGGGGGATGGCGACCATCGAGTCGAACCTGAGCCGTCAGCAGAAAAAGGGGCGCATCACGGACACCGAGCGGGCCGCTGCACTGGACCGCATCATCCCGATGACGGACCTGGCTGCGGGCGTTGAAGAAATCGATCTGGCGGTCGAAGCCGTGACGGAGAAAAATGCCGTCAAAGCAGAGGTCTTTGCGACCATGGATGCGCACGCGCCGGAGGACGCCATCCTGGCATCTAACACCTCATCCATCTCAATCACGTGGCTCGGAGCGCAAACGGAGCGGCCGGAAGAGGTGATCGGCATGCATTTCTTCAATCCGGTGCCGGTGATGAAGCTCGTGGAGGTCGTGCGCGGGCTCGAAACGAGTAACGCAACCTTCGACGCGGTGTACGAACTGGCCGAGCAGCTTCAAAAAACGCCCGTCGAGGTCAACGACTTCCCCGGTTTCGTCTCGAACCGCGTGCTGATGCCGATGATCAACGAAGCTATCTTCTGCGTGATGGAAGGGGTGGCTTCGGTCGAAGACATCGACACGGTGATGAAGCTCGGCATGAATCATCCGATGGGCCCGCTCACTCTCGCCGATTTTATCGGGTTGGATGTGTGCCTCAACATCATGGAGGTGCTCCAGCGCGAGCTGGGCGACGATAAGTATCGCCCGTGCCCGCTCCTGAAGAAAAAGGTCACCGCCGGGCAGCTCGGCCGCAAGACGGGGCAGGGATTCTACTCGTACAAGTAGGGAGGGCGAGTAGGAAGGGAGGTGGGCAAACGTACGTCGGGCCCTTTGTTCATTCCTACCATCATATCTTACTGGTCGTGGTCCTCGTACGCCTTGATGATGTCTTTCACGAGGCGGTGGCGCACGACATCCTTCCGGTTGAAGTAGACAAAGCTGATCCCGTTTACATCGTCGAGGATGTGCTGCGCCTGCACGAGCCCGCTTTGGCCCCGGCTGGGCAGGTCGGTCTGTGTGATGTCGCCCGTGATGATCGCGCGGCTGTGCTCGCCGAGGCGCGTGAGAAACATCTTCATCTGTCCGGTCGTGGCATTCTGCGCCTCATCCAGGATAGCGAATGATGACTTGAGGGTGCGGCCGCGCATGTAGGCCAGCGGGACGACCTCGATGCGGTCTTGCTCCAGATACTCCGCTAACTTCTCGCGGGGAAGCATATCCTCCAGTGCGTCGTAGAGCGGGCGCAGGTAGGGGTCTACCTTCTCGTAGAAGTCACCGGGCAGGAAGCCGAGCTGTTCGCCTGCCTCAACGGCCGGGCGCGAGAGCACAATCTTGCGGATCTGCTTCGACTTGAGCGCAGCGACAGCGATAGCCACCGCAACGTACGTTTTTCCGGTTCCAGCCGGCCCAATTGCGAACACCACGTCATTCTGCCGCGCACTTTCAACGAGCGTCTGCTGATTCGCCGTGCGCGGGGTGATCATGTCCCCCGACGGCGTGAACAGCACCGCGTCCTCCGATTCAGATGGCGCCGTTGTGCTCGCCGTTTTCGATGCGCCATCGCCCGATTTAAACAGCGCAAGGACCGTCTCCACGTCGTCTTCGGTGAGATGGCCATTGCGGTTGACGAGCAGGATCAGTTCGTCAAGGACCCGCTCGGCCTGTTCGATCTTGTCTTCCGTGCCGCGAAGAAGCACCTCGTTGCCGCGGGCTGCAATCTGGGTTTCGGGAAAGGCATCTTCGACCTTGCGTAGAAAATTGTCATTGAAGCCGAAGAGCAAGAGCGGATCGACGGCGTCGATACTCAGTCGTTTTTCGGGCAACGTTTTACGTGGTTCTTGGGTAGACAACGCATGCGAGCCGGATACACGATCCGGCCAGAGCTGTGCCTCTGCTGTGATGAAGCTCATACGGAGTCTGCACTCAATAGTGCCGAGACCGCACTACATCTTTGTAACCAATTCAGAGGAAGCCATGAGCCGTCCGCTGATCGTTGATTTCGTCAAGATGCACGGCGCCGAAAACGACTTTATCATCGTTGATAACCGCTTCTTCCGGTTTTCCGATGCCGAGCTGTCGGCACTGGCGGCGGCGTGGTGCCCCCGGCGGACCGGCATCGGGGCAGATGGGCTGCTCGCGCTTGCTCCGGCCGAGGTGCCTGCGCATCACTACCGGATGCGCTACTTCAATGCCGATGGGTCGCGCGCGACAATGTGCGGCAATGGCGCTCGCTGTCTCGCTCGGTTTGCGCACGATGCGGGTATTGAGGCGAATCCGCTGCAGTTCGAATCGGATGCTGGCGTGTATCGGGCCGAGCTGCTCGGCGGGGCTCATCCGAAAGTTCGGCTCTATGTGCCGCCTCCGGAGGACTACGCGGCATCGGTCCACCTGGAGGCAAGCGCGCCGCAGCCGGTGGTCGTTGATTATGTGTGGACCGGCACGGAGCACGCTGTCCGCTTCGTCGATGGGCTCGCGGAGGTGCCGGTGGAGGAACAAGGGCCGCGCATCCGCTACGACGTCGCTTTTGCGCCGACGGGGGCCAACGCCAACTTCGTGCAGGTGCTGGACGCGGGTGATGCTCAGACGGACGAACCAGCACGCCTCGCGGTGCGAACCTACGAGAAAGGCGTCGAGGGCGAGACGCGGGCCTGCGGCACCGGGGCCCTCGCAGCGGCTGTGGTCGCTCGGTACCAAGGCCGTGTTGCCACCGACCGCGTCGCTGTCCAGATGCCTGGCGGGAGGTTGCTCGCCGGACTGGTGCGCGAGGAGGGAGCCGTCACCGGCCTCTATCTGGAGGGACCGGCGACCTATGTTTTTCGGGGGACGTACGAGGTGCAGCCGGTGCAGCTTAAAGAACGCGTCCAACAAAAAAAGCGGACGAGGAAGGAGGCCTCGTCCGCTTGATGAATCGGAAACCTATTCAACTGAATTACTGCCGGAAGACCGAGCGGTTATCCTGAATCTCGGCGCGGTCGCGCAGTGACGTGATCCACTCGTTCGAGACTTGCTGACGCCGCTGGTTGAGCAGCTCCTGGCGGATCTCCTCGCGCTGGGCATCGGTGATCGCGGGCGGCTCGGTGAAGGACGTTACCTCCACGACAAACGCCGCGTTCTGACCCTCCACGACGGACGAGGTCTCGCCTTCTTCCAAACCGAAGACGGTTCCGGCAAAGGCCGGTTCGCGGCCCAGGCCCGACACCACGTTCGTTTCAAACGTCACATCCGAGTTCGTGCGGATCGAGGTGCCGAGGGCATTCGCCAGTTGTTCGAGATTACCATTCTGGAAGGCGCGCTGCATCCGCTCGGTCACGATCGCCTTCTTTTTCTGCAGCTCGACGCGGGGACGGATCTGGTTTTTTACGTCCTCAAACGGACGGTAGCCCGCCTCCTGAATATCCCGGACGTGGATAACCGCAAACTGGTCGTTGAGTTCAATCACGTTACTGATGGCGCCCTCTTCTGCTGATTCGAGGAACGTCGTGATGGTACTGCTCTGGCCCAGGCCGGGAATGCTCGACTGATCGGCTTCGACCTCTACCTGCTGGGGGTTCAGGTTCTGCGCTTCGGCCTCTTCGGCGAAGGAGCCCTGCTCTTCGGCGAAGTAGGCGATGTCTTCGAGGGTGTACTTAATGTCGCTGAGGGTAGCGTTGCTCGGGCGCAGCGTGTACGCCATATCGGCAATCTGCACCGCTTCCTCCGCACGGTCGAGCACTTCGATGATGTGATAGCCAAAGCGCGACTTCACCGGTCCCACGATCTCGCCGACGTCGGCATTGAAGGCGGCCTCTTCGAAGGCTTCGACCATGCGACCGCGTGCAAACCAGCCGAGGTCGCCTCCGTTCGCGGTGCTGCCCTGGTCATCAGAATACTGCCGGGCCAGGGCGGCAAAGTCGGCGCCCTCTTCGAGCTGCTGTACGATCTCGCGCGCCTGCTGAGCGAACTGCTCATTCTCGCTCGAAGATTGCAGCAGGATGTGCCGGGCGTGCAGGGCGACCTCCTCAGCGGGGCGCGTATCAAGCACCTTTACCAGGTGGGCTGCCTGTCCGGCAACGATGGGCCCGACGATCGCACCCGGCTCCGGATCGGGGTAGATGGCGCTGGCGACCGGCCCTTCCAGCTCGTCGGCCGTGGAAAAGCTGCTGGAGAAGTCGCGCTGAGAAGCGTTCTCGGCGAGGAAGAGGGAGTCGTTATCGGTCGCGGCGAACTCATCGCGGAGCTGGTTGAGGTCATTCAGCACGGCGGAGGAGTCCTCGGAGGAGGGCTGCCGCGACAGCGTCACGTAATCGAGGCTGTAGGTCTTGGGCCGCTCGAAGTCGTTGCGGTTGTCGTCGTAGTAGGCCCGGAGGTCGTCCTCGGTGACGGTGATGGAGTCGTTCGGCACGGTGGTGTAACGCTGGGAAACGTAGCGGACACTTGCGCTGCGGTTGCGGCGGCGATACGTATCGAGCACCTCTTGTTCGGATACGTGCACAGTGGCCGCGACCAGATTATTCATCTTCTGGCTGCGGCGCTTGTTGCGCAGGTACTGCTCGATCTGAATCCAGCTCTGGCGCGTTTCGGGATTCTGGGCTACGTTGTTGATCAGCTGGCGGTTGACCTGGCCCGTCGAGTCGGAGAACTGCTGGCGGATGAAGGGATCGGGGGTGGGGCCGTACACCATGTCCATCACCTCATCATCGGTGACGGTGATGCCGAGGCGATCCATCTCCTGCTCCATCAGGGCGTTGTTGACGAGCGAGGTGTAGGTGCGCTCGCGGAGCATATCGAGCATCCGTGGGGGAATTTCGCCTCCCGTTTGCTCCCGCATCTGATTCTGCTGCTGCTGGAGCGCATTCTGATACTCCTCATAACTGATGGACTGGCCATTTACGACTGCGATATCGCGGGGCTGTTGCCCGATGTTGTCAAACGCTCCGGAATCCTGAAGCACCCAGACAATGCCGAATGCGATCACCAAAATCCAGAGAACCACTCCGGTGTTCTCCCGGAGCTTGTTCATAGTACCCATTCTTGAAACGTGACTGCTAATTCAAAAAATTGACCGCGTGGCCGCACCTCGGTTTGCTACGACCCTGTGCCCATACCCAAGCTCTCCTCAAATGTTCTACGCCCCGCGTCGGGTCTGATCAATCCGGCAGCTTGTAGGTATCACGACGCGGCCTGGATCGGTAAAGATGCTCATCTACAACAAATCTACAACAAGAAGCCTCGCATGCAGATTGTTCGCACGTCGTCGCTGCTGCACACGGTAGCGATGGCGCTCATTATTGGCGGGGGCGTTGCAGTCATCGGGTGGCACGCAACGCCGTACGGGGCATGGATCGGATGGGTCCCGGCGCTACTGATTCTTGGCTGGGGAGTGCGCCGCCCACTCCGGCGCTGGCGGGCCGCTCGTAGGCCGTTTCCCGAGGCGTGGTCCCAGTGGCTGCGCGATCACGTCGCGATGTACGATCGGCTCTCCCCGAGTGGTCGGGCTCGCTTCAAGCGCGACATTCAGTTCTTCCTCGATGAGCACACTTTCGAAGGCATCCAGGGCGTCGAGGTCACCGATGAGTTGCGCCTGAGCGTGGCGGCCGCTGCAGCGCTCCTGCTGCACGGGCGTCCCACCTGGGAGCTGCCCGGCGGCGAATCGGTCTTGCTCTATCCAGGGAGTTTCGATGAAAACTATTTCGGCGGCGATTATGCCGAGTTCGATGGAATGGCCCATCAGCAGGGGCCCATCCTGCTATCGGCGGAGTCGGTGCAGGCCAGTTGGACGGTGCCCGATGACGGGAGCAACGTAGTTCTCCACGAATTAGCCCACCTGTTTGATTTCGAGAACACCGGCGCCGATGGCATTCCCTCGCTCATCAACCCGGCCTCCGAGCAGTCGTGGCAGGCGCTCGTTCGGGATGAGATGAAGCGGATCCGCCGAGGTGATTCGATGCTCCGGCAGTACGGGGCGACGGCGCCCTCGGAGTTTTTTGCGGTAGCCGTGGAGGTGTTCTTCGAGCAGCCCGATACGATGGAGGCGCGCCACCCGGAGCTGTTCGCGGCACTCAAGGCCTTTTTCCACCTCGACCCCCGCCACGGCGCCGAAGTCTCCGCCGAGACCGCCGCATCGGCTGAATCCCCGTAAGGATTACGTCACGGGCCCCGTCGAGGAAGAGGCCTCGTAATCACGATATGCCCCGGATTGCAGCGCCTGTGCGATGGTATCAAAAGTCCGTTGTACCTCATCCTGCGTGTTCCAGACAAAGGGCGCCATCCGCAGATACTGGTTTTTGCGGCTGTCGGTGTAGATCGCGTGTTCGTCCTTCAGAAAGGCACACAGCTGATGGGCGTCTTCAACTTCGAGGATAACCATGGCACTCCGGCGCTCGGAGGGTCGCGGCGAGCGAAGGGAGAGCCCTGCGGCATCGGCGCCCTGGATGGCTTGGGTGCCGAGCCTGAGTGAATGCCCGCGGACGACATCGAGGCCTATATCCAGCAGAATGCGCAGGCCCTCGACGGCATGATACATCGAGGCGACCGCCGTAGTGCCTCCCATGAAGCGCCGGCGAACGTCCGGGTGAGGGATGGGCGTTTCCGCAAACCCGAACGGATTGGCATCGCCAAACCATCCAGTGAGGCGAGGCGTCAGGTCCAGATCCGGGCGCACGTACACAAACGAGTTTCCCGAAGAGCCGGATGCTTCCTTCAGCAGGCCGCCGAGGTACACATCCGCACCCAATGCTTCGACATCAATCGGAAACGTCGCAGCGCTGTGGTATCCGTCGAGGATCAGGAGGGCATCGTGGGCATGAGCGCGTTCGGCAACGTGCTGTAGAAAGGCATCCGTGAGCCGCTCGCCTGTCGTGAAACCCACGTGGCTAAGCATGACTGCGGCCGTGCTCGGACCGATGGTATCCAACACGGCGTTGCGATCTACAAACCCGTCATCGCCGGGCGGGACGATCGCAGGCGTCAGTTCGATTAGATCATTCCACTGTTGGACGCTGTGGAGGACGGAGGGAAACTCCAGTGCGGTCAGCACGAGCTCGCTTCCCCGGGCGCAGAGTTCAGGTGCAGAGAGCAGGCACTGGACTGTCCAGTGCACGTTAGGTTGGAGGATGCACGTGCCCGGTTCGGCACCGAGCAGCGGAGCGATGAAGGTGTCGCCCAGATAATCGGGCAGCGTCCACCATCCGACCGATTCGTCGGAGTCGGGGCGCCAGTGGTTGGGCACCTCGTTCCAGGCGTCCACGCCGAAACGCCGCCAATCCTCCGTGAAGCGTTGCATCATCGCGGGGACCGACTTGGGCATAAGCCCGTGCGTAAACGCCCGCAGTTCAATGCTTTCGGGCGGATCGGGAAGGATGTAGCGTTCGCGCAGTGACATGGCTGGAGTGGGCCAGAAGGGACAATGCAAAAAGCCCCTATCGCCGTGCGACAGGGGCTCATGCCAGGAGGACGTCGGATGGGAATCAGGCCTCGTCGGGGACGACGTGGACGTACTTGCGATTGCCGCGGCTGCGCTTGAAGTGCACCGTGCCGTTCTCTTTGGCAAAGAGCGTATCGTCACCGCCCCGGCCGACGTTGGCGCCCGGGTGGAACTTGGTGCCGCGCTGGCGCACGATGATGCTGCCCGCGGTTACAAATTCGCCGCCGTACGCTTTGACGCCCAGGTACTTGGGGTTGGAGTCGCGACCGTTCTGGGTCGAACCCATGCCTTTCTTATGAGCCATAGCGAATAAGGAGGATTGGGTGAGAAAGTCTCGAAAGGGACAGGAGATCGCCGCTTACGCGTCTTCGGTTTCGGCGGCCTCTTCTTCAGGTTGGGCGGATGTACCACCGTTGCCCCGGTTCAGGGACTCGATGGTGATCTTGGTGTACTGCTGGCGGTGCCCACGTTTTACACGATAGCGCTTGCGGCGTTTCTTCTTAAAGACGATCACTTTGTCGCCCTTCACCTGGTCGACGACCCGGGCCGTAACCGAGGCTCCGTCCACATGGGGCGTGCCAATCGTGACATCGCCCTCGCCATCCGAGAGCAGCAGCACTCGGTCGAGCGTCAGTGTGTCTTCGACGTTGGCGTCGTGGTGCGGGACGTAGATCGTGTCGTTCTCCCGGACCTTGAACTGTTTGTCTTTGATGTCGACTATTGCGTACATAAGGGTCTCTGCTTTGGGCGCCGGGTTGAATACCGACGCGAGAGGTTTCATTTTGGCGATTCGTAGTCTTACAGCACGCTACACTACCCATCAAGTTTCTCCCAATCAAGCGATTACCCGTAGCTTAACAATGAAGATCAC
>CAYUVF010000088.1:0-8802 GCA_964448045.1 uncultured Rhodothermales bacterium | reverse complement strand
GAGGTCGCTCATCTCCAACTGCCCCGCCGAAGCGGTCAGCGGGCGCAACGAGTCGAGCCGGACGACGCTTCGGGCCATGCGATCGCCCAACTGGAGCTGCGCATCGGTCTGGGTTGCCTCGTACTGGGCCCACCGCACGGCGAGGTGATGCATATCGGTAGCGCCATCGATGCTCATGGTGCGCGTCTCCAGCCATCCGCCCTGCTGCGATGACGCTGGATCGAGCAGATAGCGCTGATGCTGCAAGCCACGCTTCTGGTACGCCGCCCCGTGCCGCACGATGGCCATATCGATGAGCGTCTGCGCAGACGAGGACGACTCGGCCGAGGGTGCAGGAATGTTGCACGACCAGTAGAGCTCGGTGCGCGTGGCGCCATCGGCCTGCAGGAAGCGCGCGGTGCGCAGAGTCACCGGCACCCGGGGGAGGTCGCGCCCCAGCTCGGTGTACTGGCGGGGCATCGCCTCCTCGCGGGTGCGAGCCAGTTCGTGCTCTGTGCGCCGGCTCGACCGCACCGCGTCATCGGCGACGGAGCTGGGCCACTCGAACCCGCCGCCCGGCATCGGGAAAATCTGGCGCTCCCCAACACCCGCCCCGATAGTGCGGCTGGGCGTCCGGCGTCCGTACTTCGAGCGCAGGCTCGCCACCGATTGCTGGTGCTCCTGCGTCGTCATGTACTCGTCGACCTTGTTGAAGACGCCGCCAAAGTTGTGATAGTACATGGCGAGCCGCTCGTAGATGTATCGCATCGCGGCCAGCGTCGAATAGGCCTTGTTCTGGCTGCGATCGGACGGATTGAATCCGCGACGGAGTTGCGGCGGCAGCAGTTCCGAGGCCTCGCCGAGGTAGAAATCTTCCTGATACCGGATAAAGACGTAGCGGCCGGCATCGTCGATGTAGCGGTAGTTCCAGATCTCGTTATCGGGAAAATCGCTCCGCGAAACGGGAACGCCGAAGCGGAAGACCTCCTCGTAAAAGTGCGCATCGTTAAACTGGATCGTGTAGCGATCGGCCGGCGCGCCGAGGCGCACGTACAGGAGGCCGCGGTCGTCGAGTTGGCTGACTCGTTCCGAGTGTGCAAACTCCGTTCGCGCGTGCGCCACCCGGGCCAGGTGCTCCTCCATGCGCTCCCGCTCGGCCGTGGTGGGCAGCGGGTCCTGCCGGCGCCACCAGCGGAGGAGCTCCGAACCGGCCCTCTCACGGAGCGTCCACTCGTCCAGCGGCGCATCGGCCTCGCCCTCCGCGACGCGCTGGGCCAGCGCATCGGGCAAGAGCGGCATCAGCTGGGCGACGTGGCGCACGACGACGCTCTGCTCCCACTCCGGCAGCCCGGGCCCCGCCTCGCTTAGGATTTGCCGATAGAGGTGGGACGCCTGCGGCGGCTGATCGCCCGAATCGGGCGCGACGATCTCCTGCAGATAGACGTCGGCGAGGCGCGCATCGACCGTCGCCGAGTCGTTCAGGGCGTTGAGGCCGCGCTTCCAGATGCGCCGCCCCTCGGCCGGGCGCCCCTGATCGCGATACACCGTGCCGAGCCAGTATGCCGCTGTGCCGTGCTCGGCCGAATGAAACGCTGGATCGGCGGTAAAGACCGTACGCAGATGGGCCGCGGCCTCCTCCAGCCCCCCGGTCTCGTATGCCTCCACACCCGAGGCCAACCTGGCCTGCAGATCGGCCCGATCCACGGTTATGGTGTCGCTGATGGGGTGAGCGCTTCCCCCCAGAGGAAGCACCCAAAGGAGGAGCACCGAAAGGAGTTGCGTGCTACTCATCGTGCAAGGGTCGATCGTGGAAAAGTGCGGACACGGTGCTCGAGTGCGGAGCCTATTCCGACGTGCAAGCTCTGATGCTAACGATATTTAGGGGTCGCCTGATTCATACAAACGCCATATTTTACAATATGCCGACTCCCTCTTGCGGTGCCGGGTTATCCTGATACCAGCTCTCTGAAAGAGTAGTGCATCGGAAAAAGGCGCCGAGCTTTAGCTTGAAGTCATGCCCGCCCCAGTCAAGCTGGAAATCGAGCACCGCGAGGTTCACGAAACGAAGCTAAATGACGTCGCTACGCACAACGATTTCGCCGAATCGGTATGATTCCCTCCCGTGATGCCGGCATACCTTACGAAAAGTGAACCCTATTCCTACCGTAGAGACGCGCACCAGGGGCATGCCTTTCGGCCCCCGGCGGCGCATCTCTACCTGTAACCGAGCAATCGATCCGGCAATTTTCTTTTCGGCGCCGTATTACCTCATGGATTATGGATCGGTAGTCGTCAAACGCGACGTGATGAGGAGGCCTACCTTCCAGACGCCCCACGAGCCCGCAGGGGCCCAATCGCTGGACCGGGCCCATAGCAAAAGGCCGGGATGGGCGTACCCACCACGGCCTCTGCCATGTTTTCAGCGATGTCGATCCTGCTTTGGGCCCCCTGACAAAACCCTAACGACCTGTCATCCTGGACTTGATCCGGGATCTCCCCGGATCAAGCACCGCTCTTTCCATAGAGATCCGGAGTCGAGCGCAGGATGACAAATTGGGTTTTATCAGAAGCACTTAGTGGTCTTCTCGCTAAGTTCGCATGATCTCATTGCCAACCTCATTAGCACCGAAAAGGCCCGTCATTCCCGTGAAAACGGGAATCCAGCGGGGGTTGCTTTATTCTCTGGATCCCCGATCAGAGTCGGGGATGACTCATGTATTTAGCGAGAGAAGCACTTAGTTGGATGGCTGAATCGTGATGGTGAAGTACCGCCACAGCTCAGCCGGCTCCAGATCGGACGCACCATCCAGACGGATGGTGAGCCGCACCGGGGCATCGATATCGGCATCGAGGATCTGGAAGTCGAGCGGGGCCAGGCTGGCGTTGGCCGGGAAGGTGTAGGAGTCCGGCAGTTCGTAGTGGACGCCTTCCTGCGCGGTCGTGGGCAGGGCAAGAAGCGTCGAGTCTAACTGGACGCTGCCATCATCCTGCACCACCTCTTTGACGTTGTAGACCTCTTCGGTCACCACGCCCACGCCAACCGACGCGGAGGCGCTGCGCTGCGGGCCAATCAGCTCCGTCTGCAAGGAGACGGTGCCCTGGCCTGTAGGTACCGAAGCGGAGTAGCCCCCGCCCACCTGAGCAAAGGCGACTTTATCCGGTCCGTCATACGGGCCCGCGATGTCATCGAAGCAGCCGGCCAGAACGAAGCTGACCAGTACAATGGGTATGAGAAATTTGAAGCTCTTAATATTCATGTCAGATACAGGTTACAAACTGAGTGAGCGCATTCCGAGGATTCATCGGCCGAGGCCGGGGCGGTACGTCCGCCCCGGCACGACCGCATAGGGGAGAGCTTAGTAGCCGGGGTTTTGGTCCAGCTGCGGGTTGCTCTGAACCTCAGCGTTCGGGAACGGAGCCAGGATACGGAAGTCCTCGTAGTCCAGCACGCCGAAGGCCGTCTGCGGCTTCGGAATGTCCCGAGCGCGGCGCTTCAAGTCGAAGAAGCGATGCCCCTCAAAGGCCAGCTCCAGCCGGCGCTCGGTGAGGATCGCTTCGATGAGGGCATCGCCACTCGCCGTCACGTCGTCCAGGGTACGGGCGTTGCGCACGGCGTTCAGGTCGGCCTGGGCGCCGGTGGTGTTGCCCTGCTCGGCGCGAGCCTCGGCCCGGTTCAAGTAGAGCTCCGCAACGCGGATGATCGGGAGGCGATCGGCAAACTCGCCGAGCGTGCCCGTGTACTTCTGCATGTAGAGCTGCCCCTCCGAAGGATTGCTGGGAGTGTCATTGGCATACAGATCGAAGCGGGCATCGCCTTCTTCGTGTGTTGCGAGCAGGTCATTGGACGGGATGACCTCGTAGGTGAATACGCGGCGCTCCGGTGCTCCAATCGTCAGCGCCTGCAGCGCGCCGTTGGAGTTCGTCGAGGCGCCGTCCTGCCCGGAGGTCATCTGCAGCTCCATGACCGACTCGGGATGCGTGGAGCTAAGCCAGGCGCTCAGCAACTCGCCGTTGCCGGTATCCACCACGAGCGAGGCGTTCGTTGCGTTGAGCGCGTTCGTTGCAGCCGTCTCGGCCTCACTCCAGTTCTCGAGGTACAGGTGCACACGCGAGAGCAGCCCCCAGGCCGCAGCTTCATTCGCGTGGAACTTGTCCCGGCTGTTGCCGGCCAAGAGTCCCGTGGCCTCGTTCAGGTCGGCCACCACCTGGTTATATACCTCGGTGTTGGGCGCCCGCGCCCGGAAGTCGGCATCTTCGACGCTGCGGGTGGGCTCGGTGCGCAGGATGACCCCCTGCGAGAAGCCGTTGACCTCACGGCCCGGCTCGTACGCGTGGGTGCGAACGAGGTCGAAGTAGCTCAGGGCCCGGAGGAAGAGCGCCTCGCCTCGAATGCGATCGCGGATCGACTGGGGATCGGGTGCGTCGATCTCGACATCTCCCACGCTCGCGATGATGTTGTTCGCTTCGTTGATGGTGCTGTACGGGCCGCCGTACGCGGTCATGTGCGTGTTGCGGGCGTTCGCGACTACACCGGGATACCGGTTCGACGAGTTCCCCTGAACGAGCTGCACGTTGTCGGCCAGGCCATCCGGGTACAGCATATAGACCTGTGCGTACCGGCCGGTGCCTTGCAGGCGGTCGTACATGTTGACAAGGAGCGCCTCAATGCCGGTCAGGCTGGAGAGCGCTTCCTCGGAAGAAATACTCTGGGCCGGCTCCACTTCGTCGAGCGCGATGGTGTCGCAGGCGCCCATCGAGAGCGCGAGCACGGCAGCCAGTGCGATAGTGAGTAAACGATTCATCATAATGATAGACTGATTAGTACAGATATCTGGATCTCGTAGCGATTGGGATGCTCCGGTAGGGCAACGCGCGGTGCGGGGTGGTCAACGCCACCCCGCCCACGGTTGTCGTCCCCTTAGAGCGTCAGGTTCAGCCCACCGGTGATGCGCCGCGACTGCGGGAACTCACCCAGGGCGGTCCCAATGATTTCGGGATCGGGGCCGGTGAACTCGGTCCATGTCGCCAGGTTTTCGCCCTGGACGAACAGCGAGGCGCGGCGGAGCCCGATGCGGGTCAGCAGCGACTGCGGCACCTGGTAGCTCAGCTTCACCTGCTTCAGGCGGATATACGACGCATCCTCCATGAAGCGCTCGGAGAAGATGCCTTCCGTGGTGCCATCCGGGAATACGGTACCCCCCGAGAGCAGCAGCGAACCGAAGGGTTTGGGCACCTCGGTGATGTCGCCCGGCTCCCGCCAGAAGTCCAGAATATCATCGTCTTTGTTCCACGGGAAGTAGCCTACATCGGCGAAGAACGCGTTGTTGTTGAGCGTCTCGCGGCCGTAATCGAACTGGAAGAAGACATCCAGCGTGAGGCCTTTGTAGGAGAATGTGTTGCCCAACCCACCGAAGTGGCTCGGCTCGGTGTTCCCCATCAGCACCTCATCGTCGGCATCGTCGCCTACGTACGTGAGATTGCCATTGAGGTCGAGGTACATGGGCCGCCCGTTGGCCGGGTTGACGCCTGCCCAGCGGGTGAACTCGAACTGGGCGATTTCTTCACCCACGCGGTACACACCGCCCGCAATGATCTCATCATCATCGGGCAGCAGCTCGCGCACCTCGGTACTCTGGAAGGCAATGTTGAAGTTCGTGCGCCAGACAAAGCTGCCGGCATCGATGTTGACCGTCTCGACGGCGAACTCGAGGCCCTGCGCCCGCACCTCACCGATATTCTCGGTGATGCCGCCGAAACCGCTATCGTTCGGCAGGTCGCGGTTTAGGAGCAGCTCCTGCCGGTCACTGCGGTAGGCATCAACCGAGCCGGATAACCGGCCGCCGAAGACGCTGTAGTCGAGACCGAGGTTGATCTCCTGGTTCTCCTCCCACGTCAGCAGGTTGTTGCCCAGGCTCGTCGGGCCGATGCCCGCGTCGCCGGCGTACTCGCCGCCGCTGCCAAAGAGACGGCGCGAGGCGAAGTTGCCGATCGAGCTGTTTCCAGTGAGTCCCCAACCGGCGCGAATCAGGAGGTTATCCAATGCATCGACCCCTTCGAGGAAGGGCGCATTCGAGATCCGGTAGAAGCCGCCCACCGTGCCGAAGAGGCCCCAGCGGTTGTCTTCACCGAAGCGCGACGAGCCATCGTACCGCAGCGTACCCTTGATCTGGTACGTGTTGTCGTACGTGTACTCCAGATCGCCGAAGAAGCTGGACTGGCGGAACTCGGTCTTGGCCGAGAACGCGTTGACCGGATTGGCTGCGCTCGCGAGCGTGCGGAAGAGGAAGTTCGGGAAGCCTTCGCCACGGGTGCTGAAGTCATCCTGGTCTTCCTGCTTGTGCTCGGCCCCGGCCAGGGCGGACACGCTGTGCACGTCGTTAAAGACGTTCGAGTACGTGAAAGTCTGGCTGATGTTGAAGTTGGTCGTCCGGTCGGCAAAGACGCCGAGGCTCCCGCCGACGCCCTGGTTAGCGGGCAGGCGCGGATCATCGAGATCTTCCTCTTGCGAGTCGAGGTGGTTGATGCCAGCGAACGAGCGCGCAATCAGGTTATCCGTGATGGAATAGTTCATCGCCGCACTGGCAATGATCTGGTTCGTGCGCGACTCGCGGGTGTTGAATTCCTCCTGCGCAACCGGGTTAAAGCTAAAGGTGCCATCCGGCGACAGGTTGAAGCCACTGCTCGGGTCGCCCGGAATGTTGTACACAGCAGACGTCGGCGGAATGAACTGGGCCGACCAGAACGGGCTGTTAATAAACGGTCCGTCCGAAATCGTCCCGTTAATCCGCGTCGTGCTCGCGTTGAACTTCGTTTCGAAGCGCAGCTTATCGTTGACCTGGTGGTCGATGTTGGCCCGCAGGCCGCCCTGCTTCAACTGCGAGTCGATGATCTGCCCCTCGTCCCGGGTAAAGCGCCCCGACACGAAGAAGCTCGTGTTCTCATCGCCGCCACGGAGTGACATGTTGTACGACTGCGTCAGTCCATTCCGGAAGACCTGGTCCTGCCAGTTGGTATTGATGGAATCCGGACCCCAGAACTGATTGGCAAATTGGCGAGCCTGCTCCAGCGGGATGGAGGGCGCGGTGTTGTTGAGCGCGCGTGCTCGGTAATCGAGGTACTGCTCAGTGTTCAGGACATCGAACGTCTTAATCCGGTCGACATTCCCGATCTGCGTGCTGAACGAGACCTCGGTGCGACCGCGCCGGCCGCTTTTGGTGGTAATGATCACCACACCGTTGGCCGCCTGCGCCCCGTAGATCGACTTGGCCGAGGCATCTTTGAGCACCTCGATGGAGGCGATGTCACTGGGACTGATGGACGCAAGCGGGTTGCCCGAGGCGAGCGACAACTCGTTGTTATTGCTCACCTGCACGCCGTCGATGATGTAGAGCGGGTCGGAGCCGGCGGTAATGGAGCCGGTACCGCGCACGTTGACCTGCACGGCGGCGCCCGGCTGGCCGCTGGCGCTCGTAACACGCACACCAGCAGCGCGCCCCTGCAGAGCGGCATCCGGACTACGTACCGTCACGCTCTCAATCTCCTGAGCCGAAACAGACGCCGAAGAGCCCGTCTCTACCCGCTTCCGCTCGGCGCGGTAGCCGGTGATGACGACCTCATCCAGCTCGGCCGTGGACGGCGCAACTTCGAAATTCGCCGTGACCGTCTGATTGGCTTGCACCTGAATTTGGCGGGTGACCGTGTCGTATCCGACGAAGGAAACCTGAATCCGTTGGTTGCCGGCCGGTACCGACGAGATGGTGTATTGTCCTTCCGCATTGGTAGCAGCGCCCAGATTGGTATTCACAATTTGGACGGTTGCGCCCGGAAGAGGATCTCCCGTTTCAGCGTCGGTCACCGTTCCCTCCACGGTCCCCTCCTGGGCCAGTGCAAGGCCGGGTGCCAGGGCCAGGACAACCAGCCCAAACAACAGCTTTTTTATCAATCCTTTCATGGTGTCTGATCTTCGATGGTACTCAGTCGATGAGTGGTGGCGCAAGGAAACCCGCCGGCGTCGCAAAAGCGATGGGTGGGGATTCCTGCTCGATTCACGCCTGCCGCCCCTATCCGTTATCGGGCGTAAATCAATCGCCGATGGTTAGCGCGCGGACAGGATGCAACCAGTGTATGGGCTGTGCGGCAGCCGTACTAAGAATCTTAAACCTGCGTTAACAAAGCAAGTCCATTGTTAACGAATGAGTAACAACGATGCAAGTCTGCACGTCATTTTGCGTTGGCCCTCCTGCTTTGCCACCTCGATTCGTGTTATATTTTGGACCCATATTCCGCGCTGACCGGATATTGTCCCCCTGCGTGAATATACGGTATAGATTTCCGATCTTGCGGCCCAAATGAGCGTATTCACGCGGCAATCGGAATTTTTCTCCGACGCGGCGGAGCCCAATATGCAGATCCAACGGCGACATCGATCCCCAATCGTCCGCCCACTACCGATGCCGTCTCGCGGCATCCATCACTAATTAATCCAAGTTGTGTGTCATTCCGAGCTCGACGAGGAATCTCTCCGAAAAGGCTTCATGTTGAGCATAGAGATCCCTCATCAGGTTCGGGATGACCGCTTTGATAATAGGTCACAACTTGGGTTAATTACGCACTCGTGTTGTAGAGATGCGCCAAAGCAGCATGCCTTTCCTCCCGCGGCGCGCTCTACCTGCGACGGAGCAACTGACCTCGCTCCTTCCTATTCGGCCGTTTCCATCCAGACTCTGGACTACTCGGATGGGCTCGGCATTTCAAAGGTAATCGCTCGCTCGGCGGACTGGCCGGAGTGTTCGTCGGTGACGGTCACCGTCACGGTCACCGATC
>CAYUVF010000087.1:0-9801 GCA_964448045.1 uncultured Rhodothermales bacterium | reverse complement strand
CGGGCGAGCGGCAGAGCCGTCGCCTCGGACGGATGTGGGCATGGGCGCCCGGTGGACTCCTGGAGCGGGTGCGGAGGTGGATCCCGGAGCCGGTTCGCCTCGGCCTCGAGCAGTTCATCCGGCGGTGGAGCACTGGCGGGGAAGGGGATCGCCCGGCGCTGGCCCCCGCCGTCGAACGTGCGCTGCGCCAGCGGTACGATCCGCATGTGCAGCGGCTCGCGTCCATGATCGGGCGCGACCTCTCGGCCTGGCAGTCGTCCGAGGCCCGCGCCTCCTCCGCCGCCGATGTCTCCACGCCGTAGCCTTCAGCGCAGCGTTTCAATTCGCCCGTGAATCCCGTGCCCGAATCGGCCGATCCAGAGCGTGAGCCTGTCCCGCACGACGAATCCGCACAGCGGGAAGAACGGGGCACGGTCGTTCAGATCGGGGTTTCGCTGTTGCTCAGTCTGGGCATGCTGGGTATCATCGGGTACGCGACGTTCGACGCGGCGGCGTTTCAGGAGCTGCTGCGGCACGTGCGTCCGGCCCTGCTGATTGGCGCGATCGTAGTTGCAGTTGCGCGCGTGGGCGCAGGCGGATGGCGGATGAGTTACGTGTCGCAGGGGCGGCTTGGGCTGGGCGGCGGTGTGCGCGGGCAACTGGCCTGGGACTTCCTCTCGAGCATTACGCCAACGGTGCTGGGGGGCGGGCCGGTCGCGGCCTTCTATGTGGCGCGCGATGAGGACATCCGGATCGGCGAAGCTGCCGCGCTGATGTTTTTCTGCATGCTGCTGAATCAGCTCTGGTTCTCGATCGCTATTCCTGTGGTGCTGGGCGCCAGTGCGGTGGTCGATGTGCTGCCGGCGGGGGCAGGCGCGCTGGGGCGCCAGGGCGTGGTGCTGGGGCTTGTCGGGCTATTCGGATGGGCACTCGTTTTCGCCTACGCCACGCTCGTGCGGCCGCGCCTGCTCGTCCATCTGGTCGATTGGTTGTGCCGATGGCCGTTCCTGCGGCGCTTTCGAAAGCGCATCATGCGGGAGATGCGCTCCTACTTTCGGCGGGCCCGGCGCCTCGGGGATCAGCCGATGGCGTTCTACGCCATGGGCTTCGCACTGACCGCGCTGATCTGGCTCACCCGCTACGCGCTGGTCGTGCTGATCGTCGACAGCGTGCAGGCCAGCGCCGATTCGCTGCTGCTGTTTCTGCGGTCGGCTGCGATGATGCTCCTGAGCCTAATCATGGTCACGCCAGGCGGCTCGGGAGGGATTGAGGGGCTCTATGCGCTGTTCATCGGCCCCCTCATGCCGGAGGCGATGGTGGCCCCCACGCTGTTGGCCTGGCGCCTGCTGGGCTTTTACGTGTTTATTGCTCTCGGTGCCGTGCTCTTCGTCAATCAAGTTCAGTCGCGGCGCAGGACCGGAGCTGCGATGGAGCGCACGGCGGCCGCCGATCGGCACCCGGAACAGTAGCGGCGCGATACGGCTTCAGACTGTTCCCATTGGTATCGTTTCCCGTCGCCATGCCCCCGCTTTCGCTCGACGTCCTTCGCGCTCCAGGTACCGTCCTGCTCGACACGGCCCGCCCGGGCGCGGCCCATTCCCGCAGTTTGCTCTTCACCGGGCCGCTGGACGTGCTCACTGCGCACACGCTCGACGAGGTCGAGCCGCTGCTCGATGCACTCGATGCGGCCGTGAACGATGGGTATCATCTCGCCGGGGTGCTGAGTTACGAGGCCGGATACGCGTTTGAAGATGTTGATCCGCCGGCGGGCTGCGCGGTACCGCTGGGATGGTTTGGCGTGTATGAGGCCCCCGAGTCCATTTCACCACCAGACGTCGAGGCCTTCTGGCAGCAATCTGACGACGTACCGATTGCGCTGACGGAGGTCGCATTCTCGCTGGAACGCGCTTCCTACCTGGATGCCATCGGTACGATCAAGACGCACATCCGGGAGGGAGACGTCTATCAGATCAACTACACCGGGACCGTGTCCTTTCGCCTCGATGGGCCGCCGTGGGCAGTGTATCGGGTGCTGCGTGGGCAACAGCGCGTGCCGTACGGGGCCTTCCTCAACCTCGGTGATACGCAGGTCTTGAGCCTGTCGCCCGAGCTTTTTTTCCGGCGCGAGGGGCGGCGCGTCATCACCCGGCCAATGAAGGGCACCATCCACCGGGGGTGCACGCGGGAGGAAGATCGGCAGCTGCAGCAGTGGCTCACGGAGGACGAAAAGAGCCGTGCCGAGAATCTGATGATCGTCGATCTGCTGCGCAACGACCTCTCGGTGTGCTGCACGCCGGGCTCGGTGCGGGTGCCCGCGCTCTTCACCACCGAGCCGTACGACACCGTCACGCAGATGACCTCGACGATCGAAGGCCAGCTTCAGCCCGGCACACGGTACGCCGATCTGTTCCGGGCGCTCTTTCCGTGCGGATCTGTGACGGGTGCGCCCAAGATCCGCGCGATGGAGATCATCCGCCAACTGGAGGAGGGGCCGCGCGGGGTGTACTGCGGCGCCATCGGCCACATCGCCCCGGATGACACGGCGGCGTTCAACGTCGCCATTCGCACTGCCGTCGTGCGCGACGGGCACGGATCGATGGGCGTCGGCAGCGGCATCGTGTGGGACTCGGACGCTGCGGCCGAGTTCGAGGAGTGCGCGCTCAAGACGCAGTTCCTGAAGCAGGCGGCGGATTCCGAGGCCTCGGCTGATTTCAAGCTCATCGAGACGATGCGCTGGGCCGATGGCATCGCGCTGTGGCCGTATCACGTGGAGCGGCTGCGCGACTCAGCGGCGTACTTCGGCTTTCCGTTCGATGAGGCGGCGATGCGCCGAGCGGTCGAGCCGTGTACCGCCTCGCTCGATCCGCAGACGCCACACAAAGTGCGGTTGACGCTGGATCGGCAGGGCAGATTCGACGTGGTGGCGAGTTCGCTGGCACCGCCCGATCCGGATCCGCTGCGCGTCGTGATCGCGGACGTGTCGATCGATGCCGCCGATCCGTTCCGCTATCACAAAACGACGCGGCGCGGGGTGTACCAACGGGCCTATCAGCAGGCGCAGGACGCCGGGGCCGATGAGGCGCTGCTGACGAATGCGGAGGGCGAGCTTACCGAAGGATCGCGCACAAACCTGTTCGTCGAAAAAGATGGGGCGCTGTTAACCCCGCCGCTGTCCTGCGGTGTGCTGAACGGGGTATTCCGGCGGCACGTGCTCGCTACCCGATCCGTCGACGAGCGCGTGCTGCGGCCCGCCGACGTGCAGGCGGCGGATGCGGTGTATCTGTGCAATGCCGTACGCGGCTGGCGGCGGGCGCGTCTGGTTCAAACGGCGGCATTGGAGACGGCGTCTGAGGCGAATTCGGCGGCTGGGTGAGCAGGAACGTCGGCGGTAGGATTGTCGGTCGTGGCCGGAAAAAATTGCTTTCGTGCGGCATCGGTTGGATGTGGGAAGTGGCCGTGTTCCCATCTGGGAATGATTGTAATTGGTGGCGTGATGTTTGATGTATATTGTAATCCCGCTGCCTATTACGAATTGCCTCAGGCGCTATGTCGGCTTACTCCGTTGTGCTCTCCGTCCTGTTTTTCTTGTGGCTTCTGCCTGCGCTGGTTTTGATTGGGTTGTACGTCCAGACGCGCCTCCGCGATGCCCGTTCGTGCTCGGCATCGTCGGCGCAATCGGGGAGGAGCGGAGGGCCGCGCCGGCCCGCGCCGGTGTTTGCGCCGGTCCGGCATCAGCGGCCGTTCACGTCGCCGGTGGTGGCTGAGGTGCACGCTCGCCACAACGCCATGTCGCCGGCGCCCATTTCGGCTGATCGGGGGAGCCCCCGGATCACACGCGGGCCTTCCGCCGCGCAGATGCAGGGCGCAATCCAAAAGCGACACTGGACGATGTATCTCAACTGAGGAGCGCGACAAGGACCGGTTAAACGTTGGGCAGCAGCCCATGCCGCCTGCGACATCCGCGACATCCATGGTGCAGTACAAAGGGCCGAGGGGCAGACGCCGCTCGGCCCTTTTTGTTGGCACGGCGTTGTTGGCACGGCGTCGCGGCGGACGAGCAGCCGGCCCCTGCCCGGCATTCCGATCCATAGCGCACCCGATCCATAGCGTACCCGACGATTCGTGCAAGTTGACAGATCCGGTCCCATCGGCTATTTTTTACTGACGGCCGTGCCGGTCACCCGTCTCGCAGTCCTGCTTCATCAGTCCTCGTGCGTTCATGGCTGAGCCAAAAAATCCGCCGCTCGTACCCGATGCGCTCATCGAGCGGACGGCACGGCGCCTCAAGGTAATGGGAGACCCGGTGCGGCTGCAACTGATGAATTTGCTTCGGGTGCATGGGGAGATGAGCGTGCAGGCGCTGGTGGATGCCTCGGGCCAGCGGCAGGCGAACGTGAGCAAGCACCTCGGGGTTATGATGCGCGAAGGGCTCGTAGAGCGGCGCAAAGAGGGCGTCAATGCCTACTATTCGCTGGCGGATCCGAGCATTCCGGGCATCTGCGTGCTCGTCACCAATCAACTCGACAGCGAAGACGGGTAGCGCCTCGTCGCGTCGCCCTGCTCCGCTGCCTCCGTCATCACGCCCCGAGCCGCGATGAACAAGCAACGGCTCCTCTTTCTCTTTTTTGTCGGTGTCCTCGCGCTTAACTATCCGCTGCTGTCCATCGCCGATACCGAGCAGATGCTGTTGGGCATCCCGGCGCTGTATCTGTACCTGTTCGTCGTCTGGGCGCTGATCATTGCCGGATGCGCAGCGGTCGTCGAGCGGATGCCCGACCCCACCGACCTTTCTGACGGCTGACGGAGACCCGCATGCAGGGCACGCTCATCCTGGTACTGTCGGCGGCGTACATCGGGCTGCTGTTTGCCGTGGCGTACTATGGGGATGAGCGCGCGGAGCGGGGGCAGAGCGTAGTTGCCAATCCGTACATCTACGCGCTGTCGCTGGCGGTCTACTGCACGGCGTGGACGTTTTACGGCAGTGTGGGCCGGGCCGCGACCACCGGCGTGGGCTTTTTGCCGATCTACCTGGGACCGACGCTCATGGCCCCGCTGGGGTGGCTCGTGCTGCGCAAGATGATCCGTATCAGCAAGCATCATCGCATCACCTCGATTGCCGACTTCATCGGGTCGCGTTACGGCAAGAGCGCCCGGTTGGCGGGCGTCGTCACGGTGATCGCCGTATTGGGCACCATTCCGTACATCGCGCTTCAGCTCAAAGCCATCTCGACGAGCTTTACCGTACTGCTGGAGTATCCCGAGATGCCTGTGGAGGCGGTGCGCCGGCCCTTTTTTGCGGATACGGCGTTCTACGCGGCGCTGCTGCTGGCCGCCTTCTCGATCCTCTTTGGCACGCGCCACCTCGATGTGACAGAGCGTCACGAAGGCATCGTCACCGCCATCGCGTTCGAGTCGGTAGTGAAGCTCGCCGCGTTTGTCGCCGTGGGGCTTTTCGTGACGTACGGCCTCTACGACGGGTTTGGCGATCTCTTCACCGCGAGCGCGGCTGATGCTCAGATCCGCGCGCTGTTTACGATGGAGGGGGGCGACGGAAGCTACACCGAGTGGGCCTGGCTGACGGGCCTCTCGATGATGGCGATCCTGTTTCTGCCACGTCAGTTTCAGGTGGCGGTAGTGGAGAACGTCGATGAGGCGCATCTGAAGAAGGCGATCTGGCTCTTCCCGCTGTATCTGCTGCTGATCAACCTGTTCGTGCTGCCGATTGCGATGGCGGGGCTGCTTGCCTTCCCGAATGCCACCCACGCCGATACGTTTGTGCTCACGCTTCCGCTGAGCGAGGGGCAGGCCACGCTCGCTGGGGTCGCCTTCCTCGGGGGCGTATCGGCGGCGACGGGCATGGTCATCGTCGCGGCGACAGCGCTAAGCACCATGATCAGCAACGATCTCATCATGCCGGTCTTGCTGCGCAGCGCGGCGTTCCAGCAGGCGCGCCGGAAACGCGTGACAGGCCTGCTGCTGGGCATCCGCCGGGTTAGCATCGTGGGGGTGCTGCTCCTCGGCTACGGGTACCTGCACCTCATCGGTGAGCAATATCCGCTCGTCTCCATCGGACTGATTTCGTTCGCGGCGGTGGCCCAGTTTGCGCCGGCGATGCTGGGCGGTATGTTCTGGCGGCGCGGCACCTGGGCTGGTGCCCTCAGCGGGCTCCTCGCCGGCTTTGTCATTTGGATGTACACACTACCGCTGCCGACCCTCGTGGAGGCCGGATGGATCGCCCCATCGATTGTGGAAGGGGGGCCGTGGGGAATCAGCTGGTTACGACCCCTATCGCTCCTGGGGGTGTCCGAGCTCGGGTTAATTCCGCATGCGCTCTTTTGGAGCCTGCTGGCCAACACAGGGCTCTATGTGGGCGTCTCGCTCTTCACGCGGCAGAGCGCCGTCGAACGCAGCCAGGCCCTCGCTTTCGTCGATGTCTTCCAGTACGCCGAGCGCGCCGGAGGGCCGCTCTGGCAGGGCACCGCCCCGGTGGCCGAGTTGAAGCACCTGCTCCAGCGCTTCCTCGGCTGGCGGCGCACCGAGCGAGCCTTCGAGGGGTACGCTCGCAAGCACGACGTCACGCTCGACGCGGGTGCCACCGCCGACGAGCAGCTCGTCAGCTATGCGGAGCGCGTGCTCGCAGGCGCCATCGGGGCGGCCTCATCGCGGGCGGTTATCAGCTCGGTGGTGCAGGAGAAGCCGTTGCAGATCGGGGAGGTGATGGGCATCCTCGATGAGGCCCAGCAGGTAATGGCCTACAGCCGCGAGCTGGAGCACAAAAAGGCCGAGTTGCAGCGGGCTACGCGCGAGCTTCGCGCTACCAACAAGCAGTTGAAAGAGCTCGACCGCATGAAGGATGATTTCATCTCCACCGTCACTCACGAGCTGCGGACGCCGCTGACCTCCATCCGCGCCATCTCCGAGATTCTGCAGGCCAATCCGGGACTGGACGCCGACCGGCGCGATTCGTTCTTGACGACCGTGATTGCCGAGAGTGAGCGCCTGAGCCGTCTCGTCGAGCAGGTGCTCGATCTACAGCGGTTAGAGGCGCAGCCCCTCAGCACGGCGACCGAGCCCGTAGCTATCGAGGATGTGCTCGCCGATGCCGCCGCCGCGATGCGCCAGCAGATCGAAAACGATGACGTCCGCTTCGAGCTGGATGGACTCGATCAGCATTGTCTGGTGCGGGGCGACCGCGACCGGCTGATGCAGGTGGTGCTCAATCTGCTCTCGAATGCGGCCAAGTTCTGCGACGACCGCAACGGGCAGATCCGCCTCCACCTGATGCGGACGGAAACGGCCGTGCGCATCGCGGTGCAAGACAACGGTCCGGGAATCGATCCGGAGGACCAGGACGTGATCTTCCAGCGATTTCGGCGCATCCGGCAGCAGTCGAGCCCGCACATGGGCAGCGGGTTGGGGCTGCACATCGTCCAGCGCATCACCCGTGAGCACGGCGGGCGCATCGAGATCGACAGCGAGCCGGGCGCCGGAGCCACCTTCACTGTCGTGCTACCCCGGCCATCCGCAGAAGCATCCGCCACCCCATCCGCCACCCCATCCGAATCCATTGAACCTTCCAACACCGACCGGGGACTGTCATGACACATACGGTAATGATCGTCGAAGACGAGCCGAGCATTGTCACACCGCTAACCTTTTTGATGCAGCAGCAGGGCATTGAGGTGGAGGTCATCACCGACGGCGCCGAGGTCATCCCGGCCATCGAGATGAGTCCGCCGGATGTGGTGCTGCTTGATGTGATGTTGCCCTCGCGCAACGGCTTCGAGCTATGTGAGGCCATCCGGCAGCGCACGGAATGGGACGCCATCAAAGTGGTGATGCTGACCGTCAAGAACCGCGAGGTCGACATGGAGAAAGGTCTCGCGCTGGGCGCCGATGACTACATCACGAAACCCTTTGCCATCGAAGAGGTGGTCAGTACGGTGCAGAAGCACCTTCCGGTGGCGTGATGGCGCCGGCTCCCGATTGGTTTTTCATCATCGACGCGCGTGTGTCCCGGTGGCCTCCGATTCCTCCGACGCGATTGTACGAACCCTGATGGCAGCGCTGGATGGCGGCGTGCTCATCTGCGATGCATCGGGCACGGTCCTGCACCACGACGCCAAAGCGGCGCAGATCTGGCGCACGGTCGGAAACGCCGGTGGGACCGGCCGGTCGGATGGCTCCGCACCGGTCGACTCGGTGCTTGACGTAGTGGATGAGGAGCTGCTGGCCGAGGTCTTCGAAGCGGTCGAGGAACAGCGAGCGAGTGGGACGGATCGGCCCGCGGTTGAGTTCGTCACGGCCGCCCGCGCCGATCAGCTGATGCGCATCACGGTGCGGCCCGTGCCCGACGGCACCGGAGACCGCTATCTCGTGCAGTGCCGTCCCGTCCGGCGGTGGAACGAGGTCGAGGTCAAGCGCCAGCAGGTGCTGCAGACGCTCTCCGAGGGGATGCGCGACCCACTGGCCAGTGTGCGCGCCGCGATCGAAACGATGCTCCAGTACCCGTCGATGGAAGGCGATGTTGCGCAGCAGTTCAAGAAGATTATCCGCGATCAGTCGGTCGCCTTGAGCGAGCATCTCGACGACACGTTAGAGGCCTACGCTCGCCTGTACCGCTCGACCTGGCCGCTCGACGAGATGACGAGCCACGACCTGCTGGCCCTCATGCGCCGCGAGTTGGCCGATACGCTGGAGGCGGATGTAGACGCAGCGACCGCGGGGGAGAACCAGCCCGAGCCGACGCTCCGCCTCCGCATCGATCCGTACATGTTGCGGCAAGCGATTGCATTTTTGGCCAGGCGCATCGTCAACGCAACTCAGTCGGCCCGGTTGACGCTCCGCCTTCGGTCCATCCGCCAGTTTGCCGTACTCGATCTGGGCGCGCGCGGCCCCACCGTCACGCCCGAGCGGCTGCGCCAGTGGCAGGCCGAGACGCTGCCGCTGGGCGATACCATCATCACGATGACCTTGCGCGAGATCATCGAGCACCACGACGGCGAAATCTGGGCGCGAACAGATGAGGAATGGTCGGGCGTGCGGGTGATGCTGCCCACGGTCGAGTAGCACGAAAATATCGGGCCGCCGAAAAAAATCGGCTCCGGCTCAGCACACCGACTTGAAAGCATCAAGAATATTGTTTACACTTTTATTACCATTCAGTATATCCTTCATGATTGCATGCGGGATATCGGATGTTTGGCCCGGTCTGGAAGGGCTTTCATACGAAGACATTACTCGATAGTAATGAATAGGTTCGGCGCACTCGCAATCTCGATCCACTCATTAATCGCAAACTGCCATGGCTGACAAGAGCGGAGCCCAAGTCACTGCTGCCTATTCGGGTGTCGCGGAGGTGTATGAACCTTCGGATGCGTATCAGGAGAAGGCGTTCATCGGGTCGATGGAGGAGTATGAGGCCCTGTACCGGCGCTCGGTGAACAACCCGGAGGCCTTCTGGGACGAGCAGGCCGATCGCATCGACTGGTTCGAGCCGTACGATACGGTCAAAGACGTGTCGTATGCGCTGGGCGATGTGCACATCCGCTGGTACGAGGGCGGCGTCACAAATGCGTGCTACAACTGCATCGACCGCCACCTCGACAGCCGGGCCGATCAGACGGCGTTCATCTTCGAGCCCGACGAGCCCAGCGAGGGCGCGCAGCACATCACCTACCGGCAACTGCACAGCCGCGTCTCGCGGATGGCCAACGTGCTCAAAAAGCACGGCGTGGAGAAGGGCGACCGCGTCACCATCTACCTGCCCATGATCCCCGAGGCGGCCTATGCCATGCTGGCCTGCGCGCGCATCGGGGCGGT
>CAYUVF010000086.1:0-10313 GCA_964448045.1 uncultured Rhodothermales bacterium | reverse complement strand
GATGGCTTTTTCTACTCAGCCTGTGCTTCTACACAAATTTAGGGACTCGACCAATTACCGCCCAAATCATTGATCGATACATGTTGAGTTTAAGCGACCAGTTGCTAAAATTTAAGGTTCAGTCCCGACATAATCATTTTTCTGCCCTGTGCAGTCGATTCTGCATTTGTATGCGTGTCATTCCTTCTACACTTCCGAGAGAGTTGAAGAGTGATGCTGAGAGGCGGCTTTTTGAAGATTTCCAGTCTGTAGACACTGGAAAGGGCTCGGTCTGCTTTCACTCGTTGCGTCTGTCGAAGCATGAATACAAGCGAGAGGGGGAACTCGATTTTGTAGTTCTTTCGCCGTTTGGCCTTATCGTCCTCGAAGTAAAGGGAGGAGGAGTTGCCCGGGATGAAGCGGGTATCTGGGCGTATACCGACAGATACGATCGGAATTATCGGAGTTCGGAAGGACCTTTCCAGCAGGCTCGCTCCGGAATGTATTCCCTGGTTGAGGAGTTGCGTCGACTCGGTGATGAGGAGGATTTCCGAAATCTGGTTTATGGCTTCGGGGTTATTTTTCCGGACTGTAATTTTCAGGATATTGAGACCGTTGAATGGGATCCCGAGACCGTTCTCGATGCCCGGAATTATCAAGGGGCCAGAGATCTCGATCGCTTTGTATCTGCCCTGATCAATTACTGGAGGGATAAAGTTGGAGCCGGGGATCGAAGGCTGGGAAACTCTCAATTAGATCGGTATCGTCGATTTCTGCGTCCCAGGTTTGACAGGGTGCCAACACTTAGCCATCGAGCTGATCAGCTCGTGCGGCAGATGGAAGATCTGACAGAAGAGCAGTATCGGATTCTCGACGCGGTCGAGGACAATTCGCGTATTCTCTGTAGTGGAGGGGCAGGTACAGGTAAAACATTTCTTGCAGCAGAAATAGCCCGCCGGCATGCCGATACTGATGAGCGAGTCCTGTTTACCTGTAGAAATGGGTCACTGGCCTCGTATCTTCGACCCCGGCTGGCGAGTGAGAGAATTGACGTTATTGAGTTCGAATATCTGCAGGAGGCTGATGGTCAGTATGATGTACTGATCGTGGATGAGGGCCAGGATCTACTTGATTTCGATTATCTTGATCAGCTTGACAAGCTCGTGGCCGGTGGGCTTCAGTCCGGGACATGGCGTTTCTTTTACGATCAGAATAATCAGAGTGGAATTTATCGGACCTTCAGTGCTGAAGCGCTTTCGCTTCTCCAGTCCTTCGGTGCTTTCACGTTGAACCTGTCCAGAAACTGCCGGAACACTCATGAGATTGTTCTGCAGACCAAACTTCTTACCGCTGCAGACCTCGGTTCACCAAGTGCGGGACATGGCCCCGAGGTGAAATATCGATTTTACGAAAGTCAGGCGGAAAATACCCGTTACTTGGAGGACCGAATTCGGGAATTGCTTGGCAATGAGGTGAATCCCGGTTCTATTACTATCCTTTCTCCGTACTCGTTTTCTCGGTCAGTAGCTTCATCTCTTCCCTCTGAGTTTAAGGAGGCAATAAAAGCTGTCGATAGCACAACAGGAGCCTCCTTTCCCTTCGAGGATATTGCTTTCTCGTCGATCACGAACTTCAAGGGGCTGGAGAATCAATTCGTTATCCTTGTGGACGTAAAAGAACTTGGTGACACCTCAGATGAAATAGCACCCCTCTACGTGGCCATGAGTCGCGCACAGATCTCCCTCACCGTGATTGTCCCGGCACACCTTGAAAAGGAGATTACGGACAGAACGTTGTCGAACATGGAGAAAATGAGCGAGGATTTTCGGCCTCGATAATCGGTTCGCTTTATCCCGAAAGGCGATCATTCGGGAAACGCCTCCGCGACAATACCACTTTCTACAGAAGTGCAGCTGAGCTGCATTTTTGACGAGTTTACTACTCCTTTCGATTACCAGATCCTATGAGTGAGTTCGAAGGTCGAGATCGCATTCTCAACTATCTTGATTCTGAACTGATTGGCCCGGTGCGTGGCCCGGAGGAGGTCATCTCGGATACGGTTCCCAGCCAGAGATATACAATGGGGGTTCTCTTTCCGCAGGCGGCCGAACTTGATGAGGTGCTGGAAGAGGAAGAAGAAGACGAAAAAGGAGGGTCGATAGGAGAGGAGGTATCTGAAGATCCTGTTGCCCTCTCAGGTCAATGGATGCCAAGCTCAATGGGGGTCACCTTCTTCTTCACGGACAGTCAGATACTGGAAGTTGAGGTCAGTGGGGCTGCTTACGAAAAACTTGAGAATGACACGAGGGCCTGGAAGCGCATTCCGATTGCCGAAGGGGATTCTCCCGAGGAGTACAGGTTCTCGTCTTCGGACCGGAAAGGGGCCGTGAGTAAGAGGGATGCGCTGAATGGACGCGCCGAGGTTAATGTACACTGGCGGGAATTCGGAGACGGATATCTCGTTACAGTGACGTTGCTCAACAGCAGACATGCCGGAGAATCAAGGCCGGATCCGGAAGACTGTCTGTACCAGGTGGGGTTGACATGTAGCGTCCCCGACGGCACAATTCGGGAATATCCCGACGCCCGAAGTATTGACCTCACGGAGAGGGAGGAAGAGATGCGCATCATATATCGGGATGCGAAGACCTATGCGATTGGCCACGGATGCGCGGCAGACTGGAAGGTGGGAGAGGGAGTGGTAGATCGGGTGTGTACGAAGCTCATGCCCGAATACGAGGTGAAGCCTGTAACGCATACATCTGCGGGCGATCCGGAAATCCTCGAGATTTCTCGACTGGCAGATCCAGATCAGTCGATCGATAGACTCGGTGATGAGCTGAGAAGCTTTGTGGCCGCGTATGAAGAGTGGATTGAAGGCCTTCCGGATGCCCATCCCGATATCCCCGGGCATCTGACCGATGCCAGAGATCGAATTCTGGACCGTCTGAGTGAAACGGCAGGACGAATGCGCCGGGGCATCGGAAGGCTGGAAGAGGATCCGGTTGTCCTGCGTGCATTTCGCCTTGCAAATCGTGCAATGCTCATGCAGATGTATCACGGCAAGGTTTATGACAGGAGGCGAGAGCGAAACTCCTTTGATATCGAGGTGCCGGATTACTCTTCGATCACGGATCTGACATGGTATCCGTTTCAGCTCGCCTATCAGTTACTTACGCTGGACTCAATAGCTGACGACTCTTCTGATTACCGAGATGTTGTCGACCTGATATGGTTTCCCACGGGAGGAGGAAAAACAGAAGCATATCTCGCCGTGGCCGCTATTCAGATTTTCCTCCGTCGCCTGCGTCACGGCAATGCGGGGGCTGGCACGGCCGTAATTACCCGATACACGTTACGTCTTCTAACGTCTCAGCAGTTTGAACGGTCTTCCAGATTGATCTGTGCGTGTGAGCTTATCCGGCAGGAGAACGAGGAGGAGATGGGAGAGGAGCCAGTTACGATTGGTCTGTGGGCCGGTCAGAGCATGTCGCCAAATAAATATTCGGCCGGTGGTAAACAGCATCCCGGGGCCGCTGAACTGTACGAAGATATTCTGGAAGACCCATCGCCATCGAATCCTTTTCAGCTTGAACAATGCCCATGGTGCGGAACTGAGCTAATCCCGAGGTACCGGGTCGATGACGAAGATGCATATGGCATCCGGGCTGGCAACCGAAGCTTTGAGATGTACTGTCCATCTGAGGAATGTGTTTTTCACGATCGACTTCCGGTATCGGTTGTGGATGCAGACCTCTACAGGAATCCGCCTGCATTCTTGATCGCAACTGTAGATAAATTTGCCCGACTTGCGTGGGTTGCTGATGCCGGAGTTTTCTTTGGCACTGAGCAATTTCGCCCCCCTTCTCTCATCATACAGGATGAGTTGCATCTGCTTTCTGGGCCTCTCGGGACGACGGCCGGAATATACGAGAGTGCTATCGAGGGCCTCATGGAGATGAAGGGGATTCAACCCAAAGTTATTGCCTCTACGGCAACGATACGGAGTGCCGAAGAGCAGGTGAGAGGTCTGTTCGGAAATGATGTTCGTCTTTTTCCCTCGCCGGGGCTGAGTGATGATGACTCGTATTTTGCGAAGACAGACTATGATGCCCCGGGTCGGTTGTATGTCGGAGTACTATCATCAAATCACCGTCCCACAACTTCGCTGATCAGAACGGCCGCCGGGTTGCAGCAAGCTCCCATTGACTGTCCCATGAGCGAAGCTGAAAGGGATGCATACTGGACGCTCGTAATCTACCACAACAGTCTTCGAGAACTCGGAAAGACGGTTACGTTTGCACGAGATGACATTCCCGCTCGAATAAGAGTTATCGCAGAGGATGAGGCCACTGCACGGGAGCTAACTGACTATGAAGTGCTGGAGCTCACGAGCAATCTTTCCGATGAAGAAATCCCGGAAAGCTTCAGTAGACTCAAGCTGGGTCCCGACGAAGAAGACTCCGTGTCTATTGCTGCGTGCACCAGCATGTTCTCCGTAGGAGTTGATATTCAGAGGCTGGGTCTCATGATGGTCAACGGTCAGCCGAAGACGACATCTCAGTATATCCAGGCAAGCAGTCGAGTAGGGCGTGGCGACATCCCGGGGCTTGTTGTTATGCACTATGCCGCCAACAAGCCGCGTGACCGCTCCCACTACGAATCGTTCATTCCGTACCATGCCGCGCTGTATCGGAACGTGGAGCCGACAAGTGTTACTCCCTTCTCGCTGCCCTCACGTGAGCGGGCTCTTCATGCCGCTTTTGTTATTATGGTCAGGCATGGCATTGGTCTTTCTGAGAATGACGATGCAGGTCGCTTCGACAGAAACGATCCGGAAGTCCACAGGGCGATAGACCTTTTAGGGAAGGCGGTTTCCAGAATGGAACCGGATGAACGAGAAGGTACCCGCCGGCAACTTCAAGATCTGGCGCGGGAGTGGCATCGACGAGCCAGTGATTCCCGAAACGGCTTGTACTACAACTCCGGCACTCGCAGTCGTCAATCACTCCTCCGTAATTTCGGAGAGCCCGAAGAAGGGTGGGCGACTCTCCATTCCATGCGAAATGTGGACAGACAGTGTGAAATCCAGGTCATCGGTGAAAATCAGTAATAATCTAAATCATGGATCAGGTTGAACGAACGGTTCGGCTTTCACAGACCATTACTCCCTTTGGAGTAGGAGCTATCTATGATGTGCTGGGGGAATCGCTGGTGGCGTGCGATACCTCGTACTGGAAGGGACGTGGACAGCAGCTCGACGCTCAACGTCTCGCTGATTATCTGAAGGTGGATGAACTGAAGAGGGCACCCACAAAGGCTTCGCTGTTCAGCAACAAGACCGAGGGGGCTCTCCCGTACTTCCGTTTTCCAAACTGGCTCTTCTGCTCCTCGTGCCGTCGCATGTACTTCTGGAGACCTGAGATGGAGAAAGAAGGAAAGGCTCCCACCTGTGAGCGCTGTAGAGGTAGGAAGCTTATACCCGTGCGATTCATTATGATCTGCGAGCACGGTCATATGATGGACGTGCCGTGGAGCAGATGGGCTCACCTTGACGCTAAAAATCCACATCAGAAGCAGTGTCGATCAAAAAACCTGAAATTCAACGCTCTATCAGATGTGGGTGGGGGACTTCGCTCTCTGCAGGTGCAGTGTCTCGACTGTGGAGCCAGTGAGAATCTTAGCGGCATCACGCGAAACAACCGGATGAAGGGAGTTCCCGGGGTAAGATGCTCCGGTAAGCAGCCATGGCAGAGTACGACGAAGAGCGAGGAGTGCGAACAGATCCCACAGGTTGTGCAACGGGGGGCGTCTAATGTTCACTATCCGAGCATCCGATCGGCTATTGACATACCGCCGTTTTCTCGGCATGACGTTTTTAGTGATCTGTCACGACAGGTAGCGGGTCATAAATTTTTCGACGTTGTCACCAGCGGTGATAACGAAGAGGTCAGACGGAGTGTAGCGAACACGATCGCGGAGGAAGTCGGCTGTACCCGTGATCAGGTGCTTCAGATTGCGGAGCAGGAAATGGCTGAGCGAGAAGGACGGCCCGTAGATCACGGCAACGCTGACGACGACCTCGAGGTGGGAGAGTGGAATGCATTCATTACACCTGATGCAGAACAGAGTGAACGCGACCGATTTGTGACCGAGCACGTCGATTTTCTTTCCGATGGAGCTGAGGCGGATTCTCTTATTGCTCTGGACAGGCTGATTGACCGCGTTGTCGTTGCAAGGAAATTGCGAGAGGTAAGGGCCCTCGGAGGGTTCTATCGTTACAAGCCCGGAGGGCGAGGAGAGGAGTCCGATGCGAAGCTCGTGCGGCCGGACTGTGGTAATGATCTGAACTGGCTTCCCGCAATTGAGGTATTTGGCGAGGGGGTGTTTCTCAGTCTTGACGAAGAAAGGCTGCAGGTATGGGAGGATAATCCTGAGGTTCAGCGTCGAATTCAGCGCCTTGAAGGACGAAGAATGGACAGTGTGTATGGAGCGATACTCCCGGAGGCTACTCCCCGCTTCGTTTTGTTACACACCCTTGCCCATCTCCTTATTCGTCAGCTTTCTTTCGAGTGTGGCTATGCCTCGTCTTCGCTTCGTGAACGAATCTATTGTCGTTCTGCGGAGGAAGAAGAGACCATGGCCGGTTTGTTGATTTACACAGCTGCCGGCGATGTGGAGGGTACGCTTGGTGGGCTTGCCCGTCAGGGTGAGCCGCCTCGTCTGGCGCGCACATTTCTTTCAGCCCTTCAGCGAGGTAGCTGGTGTTCCACAGATCCCATCTGTGCAGAAAGCAGAGGACAGGGAATTGATGGAATGAATCTCGGTGCCTGTCACGCCTGCGGATTGCTTTCAGAAACGAGTTGCGTGCATATGAATCTTCTCCTCGACCGAGTTCTACTGACCGGTTCAGATCAAATCAGAGGATTCTTCGAAGAGGTTCTGACTCACGCTCTCGACTCAGCCCTTCATAATCGCTGATCCCATGAAGCTTCCAGCATATCAGGAGCTCAGCAAAGAGCAGGATAAAGTCTATAACTTGCCCTTGGATAAATCTTATCTGGTTTCGGGGCCTCCCGGGACCGGGAAGACGGTAATGGCGCTGTACAGGGCACACATGTACCGCGACCGAGATCGGCGCTGTCGTATCCTGATGTACTCGAGGTTTCTCTCTCAATATGTAGAGTCAGCGGTAGATGAACTGGATCTTCAAAGTCAGGTCACTACCTTCCATAGCTGGACGTGGAACTTCTACATATCACAGTATCACCACAGGCCTCCCCAGATTGAAGACTACGTCAACGACTGGCAGAAGATTGTAACCAGAGTGCTTTCAGATCCCCCTCCTGTGAAGGCTAAACCCTATATCATTATTGATGAGGGGCAGGACCTTCCCGCTGATTTCTACATGGTGATTCCTCACCTGTCGCGTGCAGTTACAATTTTCGCAGATGAAAATCAGAGGATCAGTGAGCGCCAGTCGACGCTCGATGATATTCGGACCAAGTCCCAGATCGATAATGAACTGACACTTGCGAAAAATTATCGGAATACCCGTGAGATCGCAGAGGTGGCCCGCGCATTCTACACGGGGCCGGAGGATGAGCTACCCGAGTTGCCCGATCGCGAGGGGCGCCCCCCCGTTGTTCAGAGAACAGATGGACTGGATGACTTTGTCGATTTCGTAATTAACTTCGAGAGTATTTACTCCGATCTGGATCTGGGAATACTAACTCAGACCAGGAATCTCCAGCGCCGAATTCAACGAAGGCTGGAGGGGGATACCAAGAATCCCGTTCAGTATTATCGAAGAGAGGCCGGGCAAAGTCCTCCTCAGGTGAACTTTGATAAACCGGGAGTTCGGCTCGTGACCTTTGCAAGCGCCAAGGGACTGGAGTTCGATGTTGTATTTATTCCAGAACTTCAGCAGGTTAATCTCGATCCTCAAGATCCGTCAACCAAGATGAAGCTCTACGTGCTAACATCGCGAGCACGTAAGGAGCTGTTCGTTTGTTATTCAGGTTCAGAGCGTCCCCCGCTACTCAATCTCTTTCCGGACGAATTGATGGAGTGGCGCGAGTAGACGGCTGTATCGCAATAGCCTAATTCATGTAACCAGTTCCAAAAGATGAAGGAACGCACTCTATTCGAACGCGAGGAGGCAGATGAAACGGGTCTACTTTTCGTGACCAACCGGTACAATCTGCTGGAGATTTTGTCCAGTGGGCTGATTACCGGTCAGGCCGGCTTCTCGAAGTACTATCTCGATTTTCTTGAGTATGCCCCTCAGAGAGTACCGCTTTTCGCCGGGCCGGTTGATAATACGATCCTCGATGATGTTACCAGAGAGGATCCCGATACCGCTTTTCCGGTGGTTGTAGAGATTAATCCACAGGTCCTCGGTGATGCTGGAGTAGATGCACTCACTCCAGAGGGCGAGTCGATCCAGGCCTCATTCGATGATTCTCGTCCGTATGTCTGGGCACCGTCGGCAGTAATTCCGAGAGCAGCTTTCCGATCGATCCACTTTTTGTCTTCCGAAGATCGTGAGGATTTTTTGTCTCGACCTCTGGGAAACGTTCGTCCCGATGGAATTCCACTTGAGGTCAGTCCGAATGTTGGTGGAAACGGTCCGGTCACAGCAGATGACGTAGGCCGCTGGCTTACTTCGCTACCCGAATTACCGACACCGGGGGAGAGGGCGATTCAAGTCGAAGATCGAGTCGGGGGTGCAGTTCTTGTTGCACTCAGAGCTGCCGGGGACTCAGAGCGTTTTGAGAATTATCTTATGAGTCTCGTGGATGCTGATGAACCAGATGTTCAGAAAGATACAGGTTCTTATGTGCCAGTCTGGCTGTGTCAGCCACTGCACCCCGAGTATCGAAAGGACATCGAGCTCCCGAAAGACGGAGATTCAGTCCTGTTTCGAAGTGCGGTGGATACACTCTTCGACGTAGTTCGTGACAGGCGCTGGAATAACGAAGAGGTGATTGATGAGATTGAACAGCGCTTTCGAGAGGTAGAACAGGACGACGCGGTTCAGAACGAGATTCTGGAGCAGTTCTCACGTCTACGGGACGTCATTCGGGTAAGGAAACCCTTTGGTGGATTTAATCCGGGAGGATCGGATGTCGTAAAGGCATTGCTTCTGGTTCTGTCTCGTCCCGATCCCTCAAACCTGCTGTCTTGGTCGCGTGAAGAAACCAGGGCGACCGATGAAATCATGGTAACGGCCGCTCTATTTTCAGGTCTGCTGACTGGTCGCAAGCGGCTGGAGGTAAGTCAGCGAAGAAAGGATATTGACGATCGGCTCGCGTGGGAGGCGGCTCGCCGATTGAGTCGAAAGGATGAGGTAGTGGGGCCCGTCAAACAATTTTCGAAAGAAGAGCCCCGAAATATCATCGATCTTCTTGCAGAGGCAGATCCTTCCAGAGAACCTGCAGCTCTTGAAATCTGCCGGGAAATGGAGTGGGAGGACTGCATACTCACTGTAATTATACCTCCGAGCGACGAAAATATGGAAATGGAGATGTTCTATGCAGGCTCTCCCAGAGACGGGCGTCGCAAGATTGCTAATTTTCGCATAAAAGGGGAGGCCGGATGCCGGTATGAAGTCGATCCTGATGCCTTCAAAAACCGCCTAGAGTACGAGAGGGACACAGTGCCCTCAGATTTATTAAGTTCACTTCGCCAAGATCTCAGGGAGTCGGAAAAGAAATGACTCTCATTATGTTAACATATACTCAAAGCGGTTTCCCACATATTTCCCAAAGACTTTCATTTCGGTGCAATTCTGTGCGTCTTGGAGCCGCACACGTGGCGGAGTCGCAAAGAGCAAAACGCCCCTGAAACCGCCACTTCTGGCGTCTCAGAGGCGTTTTTGAGCTGGTACCCGAGGAGGGACTCGAACCCCCACGTCCTCGCGGACAACGGATTTTGAATCCGTCGCGTCTGCCAATTCCGCCACTCGGGCAAGTGGTCATCTGTCTCGTAAAGCAGTCCTCAACGGCCTCTCACGCCGCCTGCGGGCGTTGCAAAGGCGCGGCCCCGGCGCAAGTTCCCTGCCGCTCCGCTATGTGCGCTCGGCGAGCGTGGCGTGGAAGCGAATAATTGCTTCGATGCCGTTCTGGAACCGGTCGAGCCCGAAGTGCTCGTTGGGCGAGTGAATGGCGTCGCTGTCGAGGCCGAAACCCATCAGCACGCTGTCGAGGCCGAGGTGGTCTTTGAAGTCGGCGACCACGGGAATCGTGCCGCCGTTGCGGACGAAGAACGGCTCCTGGGGCTGCTTCACATAGCAACAGTCGCATTCCCGCAATCCAATCAGTGAATCACAA
>CAYUVF010000085.1:0-11006 GCA_964448045.1 uncultured Rhodothermales bacterium | reverse complement strand
ATGGCGTGCAATGAACGTTCGGGGTCGCAAGAATCTACCGAACAGCCGGACAAAAACGTTTCGTTTAACGAATCGGATGTCATCCAGCTGAATGGCCAAACGCTGACCGAAGCTGACACGTTGGCGCGTCCGTCCAAAATCGTAATAGCAGGGCCCTATCTGATTATTAAAGACGCGTATGGGCAACCGCCCATTCACGTCATTCGCGCATCGGATGGATCTTACGTGACCGCTCTTGGCACACTGGGCGAGGGCCCCGGCGAATTTATCGGAACATGGTCCTTCGACGTTGTTTCCGGAGATCCGCCTCGGTTTTGGATCTATGACATGCCCGAACTTCGTCTCACATATGTCGATCTTGAGGCGTACCTGCGCGGAGCGTTTGAACTGGGTGATGGTATCGTCAACCTGAATATTGGCTTTACGCCGACCGCCCCGACCTGGCTCGGCGATTCACTTTTCGTCAGCCCTGGATTCCTAACCGAGGAAGGGCGGCTGGCCCAATTTGGCCCTGAAGGCACATTTATGGGCACCACAGGCATTTCCCCTCCGTCCCGTGAAGGAGTGCCCCTTGCTGTGCTTCAACACGCCTACCAAAGTTGGATGAAGCCTAACCCCGATCGGTCCCTTCTGGCGCTGGGGACCTTCTACGCAGACCGGCTCGAGATCTACCGTCCCAACGGGATCCGCAAGCTGCTGGTGCAAGGCCCAGCGCATTTCAATCCGACTTTTGAAGTGGGTACGATGCAGGGGGAACCGGCTCGACAGTCAACCGACGAGACACGGTATGGTTACATCGACATAGCCACCACACAGCGTCATATCTACGCCCTGTATTCAGGACGCCTCCGAGACCAGCAGGGTAATTATGGCGACACCGTCCGCGTCTTCGATTGGGACGGCAACCTGAAACAAGTCTACGATCTAAACGGCGCTGTGCTGGGCATCGCCGTTGTCCCCGATGAAACGAGGCTGTACGCAACGCAGCAGGCCCCAAGCGTTGAGATTCGCAGCTACAACCTCCGGCCCCCCTCGTAGCCTTCTCTCTGGCTGACATCGGCGTGGTTTCCAGCAATCAGGCTAACGGTGACCGGCCCATCCCCCAGCACAATGCCATCGATGGGCCGCCCCTCCTCGCTTTCGCCCAGTTCGTGCCACGACACCAGTGGAGAGCCGGTGCAGGCCGCACGGATGGAATCGACCACATCGGCGTGGGTGCAAAAGGTGGGGTCCGAGGGAATGAGATCAGATAAGGTCATAGACTGCGGGACTTCGTATAATACGCACGTGATTTAATGGGGCCTCTCCGCCACAAATATATGCTGATTCCACTGCTCGTTAACCCGGCTCATGTCACGGGACCCAGTTGGGCCGGAGCCGCCGTGGGCATTCACCGCAGCGTGATTCTGCTACGCATCGCCGTCTCCCTCGGCTGTACAGTGGAAGATCGCCATCGGCCTTGACTTTCTGCCGGTCACTTTACCCAAAACTTGACAATGAATTAACAAGATCATTATTATTCGAAATCAAAGGCAGATGTTCGAAGGCCGCGCACCGGCATTATGGAGTACGGGGTTGGCCGTAACGGCTCTGCCCGACTCATCATTCTTAGAATCAGATCTCTGTAGTTAGGCATCATGGCAGAGCGACAAGTAGGAACCGTAAAGTGGTTCAGCGACAAGAAGGGGTACGGCTTCATCGTGCCCGAAGATGGGGGCGACGATCTGTTCGTCCATTACAGTGAAATTGAAGGCGATGGTTTCCGTACGCTGGAGGAGGAAGACCGTGTCGAGTTCACGGTCGGACACGGCGAGAAGGGCCCCAACGCACAAGAAGTGGTCATCATCGGCTAACGCTGATACGACATCAAATACCAAAACGCCCCACCTCCGGATGGAGATGGGGCGTTTTTTATTGGGGACGGATGGAGACGCAGGGGCTGCCTGCTTCCCCGGTCCGGCCATCATCCTTCCTCGGGGTCGAGGATGGCGTCGATGCGGGCGAGCGCATCTTCCAGGTGCAGCTCGGTCATCGAATCGTTAGTGCGGATGAGGGCGGTTTCGATCTCGCCCCGAAGCGTCTGCAACTCCCCGCGCACGTACGCCCGGATGTCCGACTGACTAGCGTTCACCGGTGTCACGTTGAAGTACTGGCGGAACTGCGGCGGCGGCAGATCGGCCTCCTCGGTCATGAGATACTCCATCCGGTCGATGTAGCCGCGCTGCAGGTTGCGGCGGTACGGCCCGATGGCCTCGCCGTCACCGAGCTCGGTCCACACGCCCTCGCGCAGATCTGCAAGCATCTCACCGACCAGGTACACGTCCTCGCCTTCCACGGCCTCGGCCTCAATAAGGCGAGCCATGCGCTGGAAGTCGAGGATCGTATTGAGAATGCCGACCTGGCCGGAGCGCACCCGCTCCAGCATGCCGGCCCCCTCGAAGCGGCGCAGCACGTCGGGGTTGACCATCCACGTGGGCGTCTCGAAAACGTGATCAGTTAGAAACGCCATCGCTTCCTCCTGATTGGCGCGCGGTACCGGCTCGTACACGGGGCCGTCCTGATCGAACGTCTTGTGCGTCTCGTAGACGCCGCCAATCTCGCGGACGACGTGGCCCATGTAGCGACGCCACTGTCCCACGACCTGGCCGTACAGCTCTTCGAGCGTGTCGTAGTTGGTGCCGTCCTCGTACGACCACTCGGTCAGGTTATCGAGAATGCGCTGCAGGTTGGCCACGCCATATGCGCTGGCCTTGACGGCATCGTCGCCGAGGTCCTCGTTCTGGGAGCGCGGATCGACTTTGTAGCCCGACTGCTCGCCGTAAAAGTAGTACGGATCGTCGGCGACCTCGAGAATCCAATCGTCGAGAATGTCGGCCTCGGCTTCGGGCGAGTCGGCGTCGATCGGCCGGTAGCCCCACTTGACGGACCACTTGTCGTACGTGCCGATGCGGGGCATGAAGTTGGTCACGCCGTCGCCGGGCTGGGCGACGTAGTTGAAGCGGGCGTAGTCCATGATGGACGGCGCCGTGCCGTGGGTGTCGGTGTACGTCGGCGAGCGCAGCGAATCGACGGGGACGGCGTGGCTGGAGCCCCAGTTGTGCGGCAGGCCGATCGTGTGGCCCACCTCGTGGGCGGCGACGAAGCGGATGAGCTCGCCCATCACATCATCGTCGAACTGCGGCGCCCGCGCCTCCGGGTTGGTGGCGGCCGTCTGCACGAAGTACCAGTTGCGCAGCAGGTTCATCACGTTGTGATACCAGCCGATGTCGCTCTCCAGGATCTCGCCGGAGCGCGGATCATGCACGTGCGGTCCGTAGGCGTTCTGCGTCTCCGACGCGAAGTAGCGAATCGTGGAGTAGCGCACATCAGCCGGATCGAACTCGGGATCCTCCGCTTCGGAGGGCGGATCTTTCGCGATGATCGCGTTCTTGAAGCCGGCCGCCTCGAAGGCCTCCTGCCAGTCTTCGACGCCCTGCTTCAGGTACGGGCGCCACTTCTCGGGCGTAGCCGGGTCGATGTAGTAGACGATGGGCTCGACGGGCTCGACGAGTTCGCCGCGCGCAAAGGCCTCCGGATCGCTTGGCTCTAAACGCCAGCGCGTGATGAAGCATTCTTCAGCCGCCTTCTGCTCCTCGGCGCTGAAGTTGGTGCGCTCGACACTGAAGTAGCCCACGCGCTGATCGCAGAGACGCGGCGCCATCGGCTCCTTGGGGAGTAGCACCATCGAGTGGTTCATCTCCAGCGTGATCGTACCGGTGGAGCTGTTCGAGGGCGGATTCTGCGCCTGATACGTCAGCACATTCTCCACCTCCACGTTCTCCGGAAAGCTCTTCACGGTGCTGATGTAGGTGCGGTCGTCATCGAGCCGGCGCACGCGGTAGGCCTCGCGCCGGCTGTCTTGCAGTCCCAGCGCAGGCACATCGCTCGTGAAGAGATCGGTCGCTTCGATCACGACGCCGGTGGAGTCTTCATTCAGCGACGCGATATCGAACGCCATCATGATCGGCTCCAGGTTGGAATTCTGGACAGCGCGGTAGATGGGATCCTCCGGATTGGCCGTGTTCTCGTAGCTAACGACGCGCAGGAAGACTTTTTTGTCGCGCTTCTGCCAACGCAGCACCTGCGTGTTGGCTTTCTCACCGCCATAGCCAATCTCGTCGGCGGTGCGGGCGATGCGGGTGACCATCAGCATCTCGCTCCCGAAGAGCGAGTCGGGAATTTCGTAGTAGAGCTTGTCGTCGATGCGATGGGTCGTGACAAGGCCCTCGTCGGAGTCGGCCTCGTCGGTGATGACCTCGCTGTACGGTTTGAGTTCGCCGTCGTCATCCGCGTCGGATTGCTGCGCGGAGGCGCGCTCGTTGTTTTGAGCAGACTGCGCCGCCTGTGACCCGGCACAGCCGGACAGGACGAGCCATCCGCCCAGAAGGGCGATAATAAGAAGTCGATACATTACTACTGAGGGGTTGATTTGTAAACGGTGAGGGTAGCACCAGTACGGCGAGCAGGACGACGCAGGAAGCGGTCGGCTCACGCCCGGCCTACTGGCTTTGAACACTCTGAACGGCAATGAGCCGATCGGTATTGAGCGTAGGATCGTCGTAATATACAAAAGCGGTGTAGCGTTCGCGCATGAGGGGTAACGACTGACGGATGGTGCGCTCCAGCGCCGGATCGGCCGAGTCGTAGTAGTATTCGTAGTGGCCCTGTTTAAGAAGCACCTCGCCCTCATAGCGTCCCCGATCAGCGGTCCAGCGGAGGCGGTAGTCGTCATTGTAGCGGCCGCCGGTGAAGCTACCCGCAACGACGACTTCGCGGCTGAAGGGCTGCTCATTGGGCGGGATGAAACGGAACTGCGTCGTCACGTACTCGGCTTCCAGGTCGGGCTCGCCCACGTCGCGCACCACCTGTTCGATGACCGTCTGCCCGTTGAGGTCGGACGTCAGGGGCGTGTTGGCGAAGCGGGCATAATCGGGGCGCAGCGTCACCCGGTAGGGCGATGCGCTACGGTCGGTACCCGCAATAGAGCCGCCGACGGTGATGCGGCTGAGGTCGAGGAAGTAGCGCGCCGTCGTGGGTGCAAAAGCCCGCTCGCGCAGCAGGTCGAACTCCAGTGCCGGCATGCTCGACAGCCGAGGCCGCTCCGCACACCGAGCCTGCTCGAACTGCGCGTTGCGCACGAAGCACACCTCATAGCTAAACGGATCGCCCCGCAACTGGGACGGCGGTGTGAACCGGGCCGTAGGAATATCGGAGGATTCGCGCTGCCCGCTCACGACGATGTCCTGAATACCGAGTTGCACCGGGCCGGCCTGCTCGCTCACAAAGAAGGCGCGCTCGAAAAGCACATCGCCCTCGCGGCCCTGCTCGGTCACGCGCACGACATAGTTGCCGCTCACGCGAAAGTCGATATCCTGATTGGGGAAGCGATACGCGTAATGCACGTACGGGATGACCGTCCCGCGCGAGGATTGGTAGTCGAGCAGATTGTCGTTCTGAAACGACGATAGATACTGTGCGGGGCTCAGGTCGCGCCGCCACAACCGATCGGCGTGGTAGAAATAGACCGAGAGCGGCCGCCCCTGCGAAGCCATCAGGTCGAATTCCAGCGTGAGGACGCCGTCGTTCTGCTGCAGCGATAAGATGGGAAGCTGCTGCTCGTCGCTGCCCGCGTAGAGCTGAATCGTGCGCACCTCATCCGTGGCCTCGGCCAGCCGGAGCCCGGCTTGCTGCCCGTCGGGGGGCGCGTCATCCGTCGTCTCTTCATCCGCCTCGGGTGCGCGCGAGCCGGCGCATCCTGCCAGCCCAACCCCCATCACCAGCGCGATAAGCACCACGCAGGTCCATCTGAAATACATACGACGCCGGGACAATGAACGAAGGATGTGGAAGCGCACAGAAAATACCACCAGATCAGGGATAAGATACAAGACGGAGTGCGGAGCTGCGAATCGGCCGTTTATCCGGGGCGGATACGGGATGCGTGAAGCGGGAGTGCGTCTGCAGCCACCGCGCTTTTTGAGCGAGGTCGTCGAGCTGATCGGCAAGATTCAGCGCGCCGACGCGCCGAAAGGCCGAGCCCGTCTCCGTGGCATACCGCTCGGCGGAGCGCAGCTGTCCCAGCCGAAGCGCGCAGATCGCCTTCCACCCCCCGATCTGCCGGTGTACTGCTGGGTCGTCCCACGGTGCACCCGTTGAATCGGTGAGGGGTGGCATGGAGTTCCACAGGCGTTGTGCCGATGCAAACGCCCCGGCCTCCATCTCCCGCAGCGCCTGCCATGCCCGAACAGCCGGCGACGCACCGGCCCATCGGGCCAACTGCTGCGCCTGTGTCGCCGCGGAATCACGTGAGACCAGCACGCGCATGACCTCCGGCCGGTCGGCCACCGCCTCGCGCAGGAGTAGCCGCACCACGCCACCGGGCTCGAAGCGCGGATAGTGGGCTCGCGCGGAACGGTAGCGATCGCGAGCCCGATCGGGATGCCCGATCAGTGCTGCCGCATCCCCCTGCAGTAGCGTCAGCGTGGGCACCGGCGCCTCGAACGACAGCGTGTCGAGCCGAGCCGCCACAGCAGAGGCCGCCCCCTGATCGAGTTGGAGCCGCCCCCAGGCTGCCTGCGCGTCGACCGAGCGCGGCTGGCGGAGCACAGCCTGTTGGAACTGCCCCAGTGCTTCGGTGGTGTCGCCGCGCGTGAGGGCGGCACGCCCGGCCGCCAGCGCCCGGCGGTGCGGCGGAACGTAGTGTGGACATCGGCGCTCGAACAGCGACGGCCGGGCAAAGCGGCGTGTCACCAGCGCTTCCGTCGCGCGATCGACGACCGTCAGCGACGCCAGCCACGCTTGCCACTCGTGTGCGAGCGACTGAACCGATCGGCCATAGACCTCCTCGAAGTTGGCGCGAGCATAGACGCGCCGCAGCCGCTCGGTTCCGTACGCCTCTGCCAAAAACCGGACGAACGCGCCCATCGTGGTGTACGAAACCGCACCACGCCCTGTCCAGAAGCCGATTGGCGAAAATCGGGCCGCAAGGTCATCTGCCCGACCCGCGCTTGCAAGACTCGTGTCGATCTGCGCCGCCACGGCCACCTGCTCCCGCGGCGTCGGGCGCCCGTCGGGCGGCTCGAAGGCGACAGCCATCCCCTCAACCAGTCCCACCGACCATGAAGCGCGGATCAGGGGGAGCCCGTACGGCCGGGCGAAAACGTGCACCAGTTCGTGACCAAAGCTCCGGCGATACTGAGACTGTAGCAGATGTGTCTGCGGATCGGCCAGCCAGACGGGCGCCACGCTGGTTTGCCGCGCCCCCGTGAGCCGCGCTTTCGTGCCGGCATCCGGATACAGATAGCTCGCGATGCGATCGGGCCCGGAGGCGCCCCACGCCTCCGCCAGCCACGCGTAGCGATACTCGTGATCGCGGGCGAAGGCGTCGATCTCATCGGGCCGGACCGCCGTCGAGTCGTAGTAGATATCGAAATGTGCGGTGGCCCGATGCGCGCCCAGCTGCTCTTGCAGATACCACGCCGGCGTGTTGAATCCGAGCCGCGCCGAGAAGAGATAGCAGAGGCCGATCAGCAGAAGCACGCCCGCCGTGAGCGGCACTGCCCTCCCGTGCCCGCGGCTGCGCCGCCCGATCCCGTACGCTGCGAGGGCCCATAGGAGCGTCAGGCCACGAAAGGCGAACAGGCCGGGGCGGACTGCCAGCCGCTCGTCGTAGATGGGGCCAAGGACACCGCCGAAAACGTGGTTATACGTGTAGAATTGCGGATGCAGCCCGAGATCATACGCCACACCGCCCAGTCCGATCACCACGCCGAGGACAATCAGTATGAGCCGGGGCCGGGGCCATCCGACGCCCTGTATCGCGTATGCCAGCGCGACGGCAAACACCACCGTGACGCCCGGAAAGAGCGCGTAAAAGAGGAGCCCGCGCCCGTAGTCGCAGTTGGGCGCCCAGAGCAGCGATACGGTGAGCAGCACGAGCGGCACCCCGAGCGCCGCCGCCTGCCGGAGCAGCACCTGCCCAAAGCTGCGCCCTGCTCCAAAAGCGCCGATCGCCGCCACGCCGCTCACGAAAAACGCCACGCACGCCACCACCGCTGCCGACTCAACGTGCACGATGTTGAGCAGCGGCAGCGGCCACAGCGCCACGCCCAGCACACCGTACGTTAACAGAACCGCCTGATTTCTCGTCACGAATTATGTCCCCGCCCATCCGCGAGGCGCCCAGTACAGATTTAAATAATGTCGATCACGACGCCCACCGAGAGCACCTCTTTGAGCTGGACGGCCGAGCTCACATCCTCGTTGTAAACCGCCACAAACTCCAGATCTACGTTCATCCAGCTATTGACTTGCATCGTGATCAGGTTCTCCCAGATCATATCGGGTTGTCCCGGCTGGTTGAACGCAAGAAAGAGATTCAATGACGACTGCAGGCGCACGTTATCGACGATCTCGCGGTCGAAGGTCGTCACCGACTCCGCTCCCGCCTCCAGCCTCATGGGCCCATCCGGATCGACGCCGTACAGCGGGCGAAACCGGTCGATCATCACGATGGTCTGCTTACTGGCGAAGCTCAACCGCTGGGAGAACCACGAATCGGCCTCGTAGGTCAGACCAATCGACTCGGTGATCGTGCCCGGCGAGAAGAAGTCGGACGTTTTGACGGGCGGCCTCTGCCCCCGCTCCAGCGGATCTTTATCATAATTAAAGCCCTCGGCAAACTGCGTGCGAAGCCCCACGGCGATCGTGGGGTTGAATACGCGGAAGAAATGGTCACCCCGATAGCGCAGCGAGCTCTCCATCCGGATTAGGTCCTCGGATTTGCGAAAGTCGAGTGTATCTTGCTGGAGTAGCCCGTAGGCCAGCCGCATGGTGTGTTCCTGAATCCAACGATCTCCCTCCCTGCGCGCCGCGCCATCAAGCGTCGTGCTAACAGATACCGAGTTTAGGCCGCCCTCTTTCCAGTTGTTGTAGGCCGCCTGTGCCGCGTTGAACTTGCCACGCAAGTCGTACTGCCAGGCGTCAAGGCTGTCCGGCGCGGCTTCCTGGGCCCATCCCGGCGCCACGATGAAAACAGACAGAGCAACGAGAGCCAGGATGCGCTTGAACATGAAACTCGGGGAAAGGTGGATGCAAACGGAGAGTAAAGAAATGAACCGAACCGATGTAGAAAAAGGCTATGCCGGGGGTCGACATAGCCTTTCTACGCCTAATAATCAACAGGCTGGGTAGAGCTTAAAGCTCTTCATTCTTGATCTCCTGGATCTCCTGGCGCATCTCGTGGGCCAGATTCTTCAGGCTCATCAGGGCCTTGCGAGCACGCGTGCCCGCCGCTTTATTGCCCTTTTCGTAGAACTTCATGAGGTCTTCCTTGGCCCCTTCGACCAGGCCGCTGAGTTCCTCGTAGCGATCTTCAAATCGACTCATCGTAAGTCTCGTCTTTCGTGAATAAGTGTGCAGGTGAACTGACGTAAATCAGTCTGTTCGCTGAATCGTGGGCAGAACATAACATCCCCTTAAACCGCTGTCAAGCCGGTTTTGGGCGTTTTTCAGGGCCGATCTGCCTTGTATCCCGATTTATCCAAAGGTTCACGGCTGTACCCGCGTTCCATCCGGATGTGCTCCGTCGAAGAAGCTATCCAGGCTGCTAATGAGCACCGGCACGCCCTGAGCGACGAGGCGCCGCAGAGCCGTGACATCGGGCACCGGTCCATCGTCTGGAAGCGCCTTAACGGATACCGCATCACGGCCGCCCTCCGCATCGGCCAACCCCGGCTGCCCGTCCGTCGAGAAGAAAACGACGGTCACCTCGTACCGCTCGAACGCCTCAGCCAGCGCCCGCGCAGCCTCGGCCGTGGAAACTTCGCGGACCTGCTCCTGCTGCGGGTGATCCACCAGCGCCGAGACGACCGGCAACACGCGCTGCTGCAATAGCGCCTCGATCCACCCGATGCGCGACACCACCACGCCCCCCTCCTCCCCCCACTGCAGCAGACTCCGGTCGACGCCCTGGATGCCCACCGTGGGCACCACCTCATCTGTGAGCGTCGCCACGAGCTCCTGGTTCGTTTCGCGCACGGCCCGCTCCACGAGGCGTATCTGATCGGGCTCCTGCACATCGAGTACGCCCTCTTTGCGTTCGGGAAAATAGCCCTGGCTCTCCAGCGTCCGCTCCACCTTCTCCCCGCTGCCGTGCACAATTAGACTGGGCGGCTCGCCCGTGGTCGACTGGTGGAAGCGCTGGGCGAGATCGTTGAGAAAAATGTCATCGCCGAGATGATGGGCGTCGAGGTACAGGATATAGAGAGGCGTGCGAACAGCGGGTTCAGCCATGCGGAGCGTGCCAATCGGTGGTCTGGGGGTATGGAACGCCATTTATACGCCTGATGGCGCAAACGTTCAGTACGTCGAAGAGAGATTTCGGTAAAGCCACACTCCGTGAAAACGGTCCCAATCGATTCCTATCGGTTGACGGAAGCGCGCTCGCCTCCTTTCTTACAACATGCGTCTCCACTCCCCCGAATGAACCCGCGCCCCCTCCGCTGCATGCCCGACTTCTGCCACCTCCACTGCCACACGCAGTACTCCCTCCTCGACGGCGCCGCCGGCATCGACACGCTCCTCGGCCGCGCCAAAGAAAAAGGCATCCCCTCCGTTGCCATCACCGACCACGGCAATCTCTACGGCGTCCCCGAGTTTTACACCACGGCGAAGGATAAGGGCGTCGAGCCGATCATCGGCTGTGAGTTTTACGTGACGCCCAGCGGCATCGACGACCAGCGCGACCGCACGCGCTACCATCAGGTGCTGCTTGCGAAGAACGAGACGGGCTATCAGAACTTGATGACCCTCTCGTCGAAGTCGTTCACCGAGGGCTTCTACTACAAGCCGCGCATCGATCACGACCTGATTGCGGAGCACGCCGAGGGCCTTATCGCGACCACCTGCTGCCTGCAGGGCGAGGTGCTCCAGACGATCCTGAGATCGGAAGAGCACACGTCTGAACT
>CAYUVF010000084.1:6153-11924 GCA_964448045.1 uncultured Rhodothermales bacterium | reverse complement strand
CCCATCGTGGGCGGCTTGTACGTCACCGAGGCCACCGTCGTCAATCAGGGGCCGGATCTCGTGGGGCGCCTCGATCTGACCGTCGACTATCCGATCGACCAACTACAACTCTTCTCGATTCGAACCGAGGCGGACGACGAGGATACGGAGTGCACCACCGAAACCCGCGGCGACACCGAGACGGTTACCTGCATCATGACCGAGATGCAGCCCGACGAGGAGCGCGCCGTCTTCGTCACCTCGCGCGTGATGGTGGCCGAGGAGGGCACCGAGGTCGAAGTCACGGGCTCGACCCAGACCGATGAGGATACGACCGATCCCAACGACGAAAACAACACGTTCAGTCTCACTACCTCCACCACCGAGACGCCTCCCACCGATCTGGAAATCACCAAGTCCGGAAATACCGAAGCCGTCGAGGGGGATACGCTTTGGTACAACATGCTGGTCGAAAACATTGGCGCAAATCCTGCAGAAGGGGTGCAGATAGTGGACATACCGTTTATGGAGGGAACTCCGGGATCATACGGCGGGATTCTTGTCGATGAAGTCACGACTGACCCAGCAGGGAGCTGTGCAACAGGATTTCTGGGAGTTTTTGTCTGCGATCTGGGCACGCTCGCCTCCGGAGAAAATGCCATGATCGGAGTGCCAGTGATTCCCCCGGGGACGGGCACGCTCCGAAATCGCGCTCAAGTATTTTCGTTCACGACGGAGGCCAACCTGATGAACAATGAGGACGTCGTGGAGACAGAGGTGCTGCCCGAGGGGCTCGTTGTGGAGAAGACCGTCGAGGAGGATCGCGACTTCTTTGCAGAGGTAGATTTTTTCCCCTCGTTCGAGGCCGTTATAACGGGCACCCCGCTGACCTTTGACATCGAAGTCAGGAATACCAGCCAGGAGGCCGCGCAGAACGTGATCGTTGAGGACGAACTGCCCACGGGTTTTGTCGACATTGCAGCGAGCGGCCCAGGATGCAGCGTCACGGCCAACGTGGTGCGCTGTGAAGTCGGCACGATCGAGCCGGGGCAGCGGGTGTTTGTTGGAATCGACACGCCTCCAGAAGCAGCAGGCACGTTCACCAACACAGCCACGGCGGTGAGCGACAACCTGCCAGGCGATGATGGCACGGCCGACGTGCGCGTCGAGAAGTCGGACGAAACCGTCTCGTCCGCGGCCGAGCCGTCTGATCAGGGGATGGATGTCGGAGGAGGAGGGTCAGTAGAATTCACGCTCACCAACGAGATTGATACCGATCTCCTTACCGCGTTGACGTTTCGGATCGGTCCCGGGTTGGAACTGACAAACGCGACCGCGATCGATGGTGATGGTGCTTGCGAAGACGTAGATGCGTCCAAGGAGGAGCACACCGAGCTGCTCTGCCTGGCGCTTGCCGATAGCAGCGGGAGCACGCGCATTATGCTCGATTTCGAAGCGGTTGCCCCCGGCACGCATCAGATTGCCGTCGACGTGGGCGACTTCACCGACGCGGCGATATCGACCGTAACGGTGGAGGAGGTCGCCGCGGGTCCGCTCTGCGGACAGAAGTTTGTGGACCTCGACGGCGACGGCGAGCACGATGACGACGAGCCGGGCCTGGATGGCGTCACCATCGAGCTGCTCGATGCGTCGGGGAGTCTGGTTGCCTCAGAGAAAACGGGAACGGAGGACCGCGACGGCGACGACGCCATCGATCCCTTCGCGGAGAAAGGCCGTTTCTGCTTCGAGGACCTGTCGCCCGGCACCTACACGGTGCGCGAGGTGCAGCCGCTGGCCTTCACGCAGACCTTCCCCGCCGGGGCCGGCACGCACACCGTCGAGCTCACCGGCGAGGCCGAGCCGCCGCCCGTCCTCTTCGGCAACGCGCCCGTGCTGGATCCGCCGCCCGAGGATGTGCCGCTCGACTATGGCGACCTGCCCGATCCGCGCGCCGATGTCACGTGCCCGCCCGGCGTGTGCTACCCGACGCTGCTGGGCAACGACGGGCCGCGCCATGTAATCGACCCGGACGGCCCGCATCTCGGCGCGACGATCGATGCCGACCCGAACGGCCAGCCCGACGCCACTGCTCTCGGCGACGACGCCCTCGACGGCAGCGACGACGAGGACGGGCTCGTCAGCTCGTCCATCCAAGCTGACGGCTCGATCCAATTCGAGATCGACGCGACCGTCCCGGCCAATGCGACGGCCTTCGTCGACGCCTGGATCGACCTCAACGACGATGGCGTGCTCGACACCGTGGGGCCGGGCGTGCCGCCGCCTCCGGAGCACGTGCTCGTGCGCCAGCCGGTCGTTAATGGCGGAAATACCCTGACCACCGCGCCAGGCCTTGTCGATCCGGAGGATCAGCTCGGCTACACGCGCCTGCGCATCAGTTCCACGGGCGTGGCCTTTCCCTCTGGCGTGGCGCTGGACGGGGAGGTCGAAGACTACGTCCGGCTCGGCGCCGACTTCGGCGATGCGCCCGGCGCCATCGACCCCGACCGTCCCGCGTTCCCCGGTGGCTATCCGACGACGCTGGCCCAGAACGGCGCCCGGCACGTCGCCCACTTCAACACGCGCCTCGGCGACCACATCGACGCCGACGATCAGGTCGATGGCGCCTTCGACGCCCGCGAGGATGACGACGACGATCCGGAGAACGACGAGGACGGCATCCGATTCCTCACCGGCTTCACCGAAGAAACCCATCCCGATGCCGGGGCGCACGTGGGCGTTGTGCCCGGCACCACCGCCGAGCTGCTTCCGCTGCCCAGCGTCGAGGGCCAGCTCGACGCGTGGATCGACTGGAACCGCGATGGCGACTGGGACGACGCCGGCGAACAGGTGTTCGCGAGCGAAGACATCGGCCCGCAAATGACGGAAGACGACGCTCTTACGGTGGCGGTGCCGGAGGATGCCGCGCCGGGATTCACCTACGCCCGCTTCCGGTTCAGTCGCTTAGGAGGACTCACGCCCGCCGGGGCTGCTCCGAGCGGCGAGGTTGAAGATTACCTCGTCCGCACGGCGAACGTACTCAACGTCGCCGTGCAACGATCTTTCGGGGATGGATCTACCTCGCAGAATTATCGCCTCGTCGCCCTGCCGGGGGCGGTCGACCTGCCACTCGCCCAGACGCTCTCGGGCGACCCGGGCGTGCAGTGGCAGGGCTTCTGGGACGACGGCTCCGACGCCGATTTTCTGATTCCATTCGACGGCTCGGAGACGTTCACCTTCCGCCCAGGCCGCGGCTTCTGGCTGATCAGCACTGCCCCGTGGGCCGTAGAGGCTACAGTCGATGCCGTACCTCTTGATGCCGATTCGGTGGCAACAGTGCCGGTGCACGAGGGCTGGAATATCATCTCGAATCCGTTCGGTCGCGACGTGCGCTGGACGGACGTTTCGGCCGCGAATGGCGGGGCGTTGCAGGCGCTCTGGCAATGGGATGGGGCCTTCAGTGTGGCTGATACGTTCCGTACAGCCATCGAGGGCGACGCGTTCTATTTTTTAAACGATGCCTCGCTCGATGCGCTATCGATTCCGTATCCCACCCCCGTTTCGGTGAAGTCATCCGTCGCGCATCCGGCTGCTGAACGGCCCGTTCTTATCCTAATGACGAAGCAGGCAGGCACTCGCACGTCCGAAGTGCGGATCGGAATGGATCCGGAGGCCGAAATGGGAATCGATGCCCTCGACCAGTTTGCTCCGCCCGGTCGGTTTGAGGGCGCAACGCTCCGGCTTCAGGCGCCCGATACAGGTCAGTCGGAACGGCTCCGGTACCTCGCGCACGAATGGCGTCCGCCCGGTGCAGGCCATACCTTTGCTCTGATCCTGCACCCCTCCCCCAATGCGCCGGACATGCCGGTTACCATCTCGGTCGCGGGTGCTGAGGCCTTTGCCAAGCGGCACGTAGTTCTGATCAACACGGAGACCGGCCGCGCGAACGATCTGAAAGCTCGGTCCACACTCCGTATCCAGCCGGATTCTGAAGGGGCGACCTTCACGCTGGCTATCGGCAGTGAGGATTTTGTCGCGAGAGAACAGGAAAAAGTGCTGCCTGAGTCGATTGCGCTCCATCCGGGATATCCCAATCCAGCACGCGAAAGCCTGACAGTGACGTATGCGCTGCCGGCCCCGACCGACGTGCGGCTTATCATCTACGACGTACTCGGGCGCCGGGTGCGGGTGCTATCTGATGGCGCACAGCCGGCGGGACGGCATCGCATTCGGTGGGCGGGGCGCAACGATGCCGGGCAGCCCGTTGCGAGCGGCCTCTACCTGATTCGGCTTGAGGCTGGCGGGCAGCAGCACGTGCGGAAGGTGACCCTCATACGATAGCTGATCGGTCGACTGGCATACGCTTTCGGGATGAGCCGGCCCCCGATTCAACGCGCCGATTTGCATGTTACCCTGCTGCGACGTATCGTAAAAAGCCCATGAGCCAAACCACCCTCTATATCGCCGATTCACTCCGACGCGTCCGACGTGCGCGACGTACGACATACGTGCGAATGGAATCGGCGTACTCGGGAGGCCCGCTCATGAGATAGATTGACTCTGACATACTGCGTGCCGCCACTGTTGAAGGCGCTGGTTCTTGCGAGCCAGCGCCTTTTTTGTTTTTCACTCCAATCCTACAGACGAATGTCCATCGTTTTAGCTTTCAGCGGAGGGCTTGACACCTCCTTCTGCGTCCCCTACCTCAGCGAGACCTACGACACGCCCGTCATCACCGTCACCGTGAACACCGGCGGCATCGACGTGGACGAGGCCGATGCCATCGAGGATCGCTCGTTGGCGTTGGGCGCCGCCGACCACGTGATGATCGACGGGCGCGACGAGCTGTACGCCGATCACCTGAGCTATCTGATCAAGGGCAACGTGCTGCGCGGCGACGTCTATCCGCTGTGCGTGGGGCCCGAGCGGGTGGTGCAGGCCCGCGGCATCGTGGACGTGGCCCAGCAGGTGGGGGCGGAGGCCGTGGCGCACGGCTCCACCGGCGCCGGCAACGACCAGGTCCGGTTCGACGTGGCGCTGCAGATTCTGGGCGAGGACCTCGACGTGCTCGCGCCCATCCGCGCTCTGGGCCTCAGCCGGGAAGACTCGACGGCCTTTCTGACCGAGCGCGGTTTCGACGTGCCGGCCGACACGACGAGCTACTCGATCAACCGCGGCCTGTGGGGCACCACCATCGGCGGGAAGGAGACGCACACGACCCACCAGCCGCTGCCCGACGCGGCGTATCCCGACACGGTTGTGCCCGCCGAGGCGCCCGATGAACCCCTCGAGCTGACGATCGACTTCGAGGAGGGCCTGCCCGTCGCGCTCGATGGCGAACCAATGGACGGCGTCGCCCTCATCGAAGCGCTCAATGAAATCGGCGCGCAGCACGGGGTGGGGCGCAACATCCACGTGGGCGACACGATCCTCGGCATCAAAGGCCGGGTGGCGTTCGAGGCCCCGGCGCCGCTCATCCTCATTGAGGCGCATCGGGAGCTGGAGAAGATCGTCCTCACCAAGTGGCAGCGGTATCAGAAGGATCACCTCGCCGACTTCTACGGCATGCTGCTCCACGAGGCGCAGTACTTCGACCCGGTGATGCGCGACGTGGAGGCCTTTCTCGATTCCTCGCAGGACATCGTCACGGGCCGCGTTACGGTCCAGCTCTTCAAGGGCCATATTGCCGTGCAGGGGGGCACGAGCCCGCACTCGATGTTTGACGCGAGCACGGCGACCTATGGCGAGGAGCACGCGCTGTGGGACGGCCGCGATGCCGAGGGCTTCACGAAGCT
>CAYUVF010000084.1:0-6053 GCA_964448045.1 uncultured Rhodothermales bacterium | reverse complement strand
GTGAAGGCGCTCGAAGAGAAGCCGCACTACAACCAGGTCGAGTGCATCGACGGCGTCTTCCGCACGGTGCGCAAGGGCGACGTGCTCGTGGGCGCGCTCGGCGAGCGGCAGGCGCTCAAGGGCTACAGCGGCAAGGTCCCGCGCCACGTCGAGCCCGGCGACTGGCTCAACATCCTGAACCTGGGCGGTATCATCGGGAAGAGCATGTCGGAGCCGCCGGAGCTCGGGCCGGCGCTACGCGTGGAGGTGCTCGGTGCGGTGATGGTGGAGCGGAACGGCCAGTGGGTGCACGCACGGATCCAGGACGGCGCGCTGGAGCACTTTGAGTCGATCACCGATTCCGCGCCGCTCGTGGTGGTGAGCGGCACGGCGATGGACACGGGCAAGACGCTCGCGGCCAGCCGCATCGTGCAAGGCCTCGCAGAGAATGGGCTGAAGGTCGCCGCCGCGAAGCTGACCGGCGCCTCGCTCATGCGCGACGTCAAGAAGATGCGCGAGCACGGCGCGATGGCTGCCGCGACGTTCACCGACGCCGGCGTCGTCTGCTCGACGGAGCGCGACATGGCCCCCGTGGCAAAAGGCGTGCTCCAGCACCTGAACGACGAGGAGCCAGACGTCATCGTCGTGGAGATGGGCGACGGCTTTGTGGGCTACTACGGCGTCGACGACCTGCTGTTGGACCGCGAGATTCAGCGCTTCACAAAGGCGCACGTCGTCGCCGCGACAGACCTGGCCGGCGCGTGGGCGGCCGAGCAGACGTTCACGCAGCGCTACCGGGCGCCCATCACGGCCATCACGGGGCCGGTGACCGACAACAACGTCGGGCGGCGCTACATCGAGAACCGCCTCGGCGTGGCCGCCATCAACGCGCGCCAGGCGCCCAACACCCTCACCGAGCGCGTGCAGCAGGCCATCGAGGGCGAGCCGGCGACCGACGCACTCACGCTCCCAGCCGATGATGTCGCAGAAGACGGCGACGAGCCGGACGAGGCGCAACCCGTCTCGATGACCGGATGAAATGCGTGAAACGTGGTGCGTAAGGATGCCAAAATTACGCAATACGCATTACGCATCACGTAGCACGGAGAAGTGAGACAAAGTAGCGGACACGTGCCCGATACCCTGACACTGCATGCAGCAAGCCACATCAAATGACCAACCTATCGCACAATTACGATTCCATCCCCACCGTTGCGCTGCTTCACGGCGCGGGGTACGTCGGCGGCGAGCTCATTCGCTTGCTGGCCGGGCATCCCGATGTGGCGCTCGGTGCGGTGACGAGCCGGACGTTTGCTGGGCAGCCCGTCCACGCCGCGCACCCGGCGCTCCGCGGGCAGGTCGACCTCACGTTTTCCGAGCTTGCCACGCCGTTCCTCGACGCCGTCGATGCGCTGCTTGTGGCCGCCGAGCACGGGCAGAGCGCGCACGAGATTCCGGCGCTGCTCGACGCCGGCTTCGATGGGCCGATCATCGACTTGAGCGCCGATTTCCGGTACGCTGATCCCGCGCTGTACGCAACGTGGTTCGACTACACGCATCCGGCGCCCGCGCTGATCGACGACTTCGTGTACGGCATCCCAGAGATCAACGGGCCGTACGCAACGGATCAGCAGTTCATCGCCAATCCGGGCTGCTTCGCAACGGCCATCACGTGTGCCCTCTGGCCGCTGGCCCAGCTCAATCAGCCGATCCAAGCGTCCGTGACGGCGCTGACGGGGGCGTCCGGCTCCGGGGCCAAGCCGTCGTCTGCCACGCACTTTCCGACGCGGGACGGCAACGTACGCGCTTACAAGGTGCTCGCCCACCAGCACACGCCCGAAATCCAGCAGACGCTCGGCGAGCATGTCGATCTGGCCTTCGCGCCGGCGTCCGGCCCGTGGACGCGCGGCATCTGGGGCACGGCGCACGTCACGCTGCCTGACGCTCCCGACGCCGATACGGTGGCAGGCTGGTTCAGTGACGCGTACGCCGACGCGGCTTGCGTGCGGCTCTGGCCCGGCCAACTCCCCGAGCTGCGCGCCGCCGTCCGCACGCCCTTCTGCGACGTAGGCTGGACCGTGCGCGGCCAGCACCTCGTCGTCGGCTTCGCGATTGACAACCTGCTGAAGGGCGCCGCGAGCCAGGCCGTCCAGAATCTAAACCTACTCCTCGGACTGCCCGAGACAGCCGGGTTGCTTCCAAAGGTAGAAGGTGCCGGGGCCGCAATCCCTGACCATGCATGACCATTCCTGACTACCCATGACCATCCCTGACTCTTCCTGACGACCCCCTGACTATCCCCGACCCCATACCCATGACGACCGACGAGATCATCCAAACCGAAGCCGCCGTCGAGATCCCCACGTACAGCAAGTTTCCGATGGCGCTCGCGCGCGGGGAAGGAAGCTACGTCTGGGATACGGATGGCAACAAGTATCTCGACTTCTACGGCGGCCATTGCGTCGCGCTGCTCGGCCACTGCCCACCGCGCGTGGTGCAGGCCGTGCAGGAGCAAGCCGAGACGTTGCTCTTCTACTCGAACGTCGCCCACAGCCCGATCCGCGCCGAGGCGGCCCAGCGGCTCGTGGATCTCGCGCCGGATGGGCTTGGGCAGGTGTTCTTCGCAAACTCGGGCTCGGAGGCGAACGAGACGGCGCTCAAGCTCGCCCGCACGGTTACCGGACGCTCGGCCGTCGTCGCGCTTGAAGGCGCCTTCCACGGACGCACGGTGGGCGCGCTCGCCACGACGCACAACGAAAAATACCGCGCCCCCTACACCGACATCCTTCCGGAGACGCGGTTCGTCCCGTGGGGCGATCACGAGGCGCTGAAAGACGCCCTCGCGCCCGGTGACGTGGCCGCCGTGATCCTGGAGCCGATCCAGAGCATTGCTGGCATGCGGATGCTCCCGCCGGTGTGTGCGCCCGGCCTCCGCGCGCTCTGCGACGCGCATGGCACGCTGCTGATCTTCGACGAGGTGCAGACGGGCGTCGGCCGCACCGGCACCTTTTCGATGAGCGAGCACTACGGCATCACCCCCGACTTGATCTCGCTCGCGAAGAGCCTCGGCGCGGGCGTGCCCGTGAGCGCGGTCCTCGTGAGCGATGCCATTGCCGCCACCGTCGAGCCGGGCGACCAGGGCTCTACGTTTGGCGGCGGGATGCTCGCGATGGCGGCGGTCAAAGCCACGCTCGACACGCTCGTCGAGGACGACCTGATGGCCCGCGCCACGGCCATCCACGCGCAGCTCGCCGAGGGGCTCGATGGCGTCGTCGAGGAGGTGCGCGGGAAGGGCTGCCTCCTTGGCCTCAAGCTCGACCGCCCGGTCCAACCGGTGCTGAACGCGCTTCGTGACCAGGGCGTGCTGGCCGGCAGCTCGGCCGATCCGCACGTGATGCGCTGCATGCCGCCCCTCACGTCGACGGACGACGACGTGCAGCTGTTCATCGATACCTTCAAGCAGGTGCTGGTGCCCGCGGCAGCTTAGGAATCGGGGAGTCGGGGATACGGAGAGACGAGGAAGGATCGTAGGCTCCTCGTTTCCTCGATTCGCCGTCTCTCCGATGCCATCATGCGCCGAGCCGTATATCTCCGTTTTCGCTCCCTCATGACCAGGAAAGACCCATGATGCAGGTTGACACGAAACTCCACCACCTCCTCAACTGGCACAGCCTCGACGACGCGACGTGGCAGCAGCAGATCGACGCGGCGCGGCGCCACAAGTGGCAGGAGACGCCGACCGAGCAGCCGGGCGCCGGACGGAGCATCGCGCTGATGTTCTTCAACCCGTCGCTTCGCACGCGCACCTCGATGGAGGTGGCGGCCAACCAGCTCGGGGCGCACGCCACGACGCTCGTGCCCGGGCAGGGGACGTGGGGCTTCGAGTGGGACACCGGCACCGTGATGGACGGCGACGCGGCGGAGCACATCCACGAGGCCGTCGGCGTGCTCTCGCGCTACTACGACGCCATCGGCGTGCGCGTCTTCGCCACGGGCACCGACCTGGTGCAGGACCGCACCGACGCGTTCCTGCACCAGGTCGCCGAGGCGGCCACGGTGCCGATCATCAGCTTGGAGTCGGCCTTCTACCACCCGTGTCAGGCGCTGGCCGACGCGGCGACGATCACCGAACGGTTCGACGGCGACGTCGCGGGCAAGAAGTTCGTGCTGTCGTGGGCACACCATCCGAAGGCGCTCCCGATGGCCGTCCCGAACTCGGCCCTGCTGATGGCCGCCCGGCTCGGGATGGACGTCACCGTCGCCCGGCCCGACTCGCACGCGCTGGATGATTCCATTCTGGAGCGCGCCGCCGGGTACGCGCAGCAGCACGGCGCGACAATCACCGAGACGGCCGACATGGATACGGCGTACGACGGGGCCGATGTCGTCTACGCAAAGTCGTGGGGCGGGCCGATGGTCTACACCGATCCGGCCCGCGAGGCCTTCCTGCGAAGCCAGCTCACCGACTGGCGCGTCACGGCCGATCGGATGGCCCGCACGAACGAGGCGGCTTTCATGCACTGCCTGCCCGTGCGGCGCAACGTCGTCGTTGACGATGCCGTGATCGACGGGCCGCACGCCATCCACCTCGACCAGGCCGAGTTCCGCCTGCACGCGCAGAAGGCCATCCTGGAGCGGGTTTGGGGTGGTTGAGCGGGGATGGTCGGCGAAACGGGGAGACGACGAGTGTGAAATCGACGATTTCTCGCGACCGCTTCGACTCCTCGTTTCCTCGGCTCATCGCTCGTAATTGCAACACGGGAAAAGAGCACATCACCCGATACGGACTATGCAGACGAAAGCATCAATGCCTCCACCCAATCCCATCGTCATCAAAATCAGCGGGACGCTGCTGGCGGACGGCGGCGCGCCCGAGGCCTTTTGGACGGCGGTGCACACGCTGCAGCAGACCGCCCCGGTCGTTATCGTGCACGGCGGCGGCGCGCAGGCGACGGCGATGGCGCGGCGCCTCGACCACGAGCCGACCATCGTGCAGGGGCGGCGCGTGACCTCCGACCTCGACCTCAACATCATGCAGTGGGCGCTGCGTGGCAAGCTCAATACGCAGCTCGTGGGTCATGCCAAGCAGCATGGCCTCACGGCCGTCGGGCTTTCCGGCGCCGATGGGGACACGCTGCAGGTGAAAAAGCGCCCGCCCTGGACCGTGAACGGCGACACGGTCGACTTCGGCTGGGTCGGCGACGTCGAGGGCGTTGACCCGACGCTGCTGCACCACGTGATGGCCGCGGGCATGGTGCCCATCGTGGCGCCGCTCGGCATCGACGCGGAAGGGCAGACCTACAACGTGAACGCCGACACCGTGGCGCGGGCGCTGGCGGGGGCCCTCGGGGCAGAGGAGCTGCTGCTCGTGACGGCCACGGGCGGCCTCCGCCGTGAGGCCGACGTGCCGGCGTCACACCTCACCACCTGCACGGCCGAGACGTTCGAACAGGGCACCGAGGCGGGATGGATCAACGGCGGTATGCGCGTGAAGATGGAGGTGGCCTTCGAGGCGCTCCGCCACGGCGTGGATGACGTGTTCATCCTGGCACCTGACGATTTGGTCGACCGTGCCCGGGCTACGCGGGTTGTGACCTGAAGCGTAGCGGAGGGCTTCCGGTAAACGCGACATTCCACCTGCTATCCGAAGATAGAGGATGGAGGATTTCATCTCGATATCAGGCATATTTTGCTGCCTTCCATCCTCTATTCTCCATCCTCAAACTCTTCCGTTTTTCTCGTCCGCCTAATACCCCAACGCACCCCATGCCTCCTGTCACCGCTACCGCATACCACCCCGCCGTCGAACTCCTGCGCACGTTGATCCGGTTTCCGTCGCTGAGCCAGGAGGAAGGCCCGATCGCGGACTTCGTGGAGGAGCACGTAACCGCGGCCGGCCTGCCGGTCGCGCGGCATGGCGACAACGTGTATTTTAGCCTCGGCACGGGCGAGGATGTGCTGCTGCTCAACACGCACCTCGACGTGGTGCCGGCGTCGAAGGGCCACCCGTTTGATCCGTTCGATCCCGTCGTACAGGACGGCGAGCTCTTCGGGCGCGGCAGCGTGGATGCGAA
>CAYUVF010000083.1:9072-12424 GCA_964448045.1 uncultured Rhodothermales bacterium | reverse complement strand
ATTCGCTTCATTGTAGTTGTTTCCTCCATGTTGTTCTCCGCAGTGTGATTCTGATTACGATCAAGAGGTGTGTGTAAATGCGATGGTGCCATATGAGCGCCTTACAAATTCGTAGTGTTGGAACTCGGTGCGGACGAACACTGCCGCATGATGGTTGAGACACCTATGTTGGTCGTGTGTCGTTGCATCGGCTAAATGCGGGGAAGGACCTGCCGCTTTCGGCACCAGGTCCGCTGCCTTACTGTTCAGTCATCGAACTCCGTGATGAGAACGCGCCAAGCGTACTCACCGCATCGATGGCAGAAACTACACGTCCATTCTCCAATTGTCAAGTCCCCTTTCCGTTAGACGATACTGATACTATCGAACCCACGCCTCGAATGCAAGATCGAGCAAGCAGATCTTGTTAAATTGATATAACAGATCTGCACGTCATTGTACACCCATCTGTACTATGAGGCGTTCAATCCGAAATTTACCGGACAAGACAAGCGTGTTCGCCGAGCATCATTTTATTTACTATTTACCAAGCAAAAACCCATCCAACTTGGATGGATCTGCCTTCGTCGGTGTCGTGCTCGGATGATTGTCCTCAGCATCGACTTGCGATAATAAGGGACGGCGCGGTTAACTTCTTCCCTCTTCGTCCGATTCCGTCTCCTCTACGGCAATTTTGCCAGATCTTTTCAAAAAGCAGCGTGGACCCGGATCGAACCGCTCAGAGAGATAGCCGCGCGGTACCTCCGACACGTAACGGAGAAGATGACCTCAGCGGTACGAGTTGCCTCTCATCCTGCCCTGCCCCGCTCAGCATGACATTATATAATATATAGCAGGACCCAGACACGGGTCCTGAGAGGGGATTATACGATTGAGCCCCCACGGATAAGTTCACAGCGCTCACGCGACGCTTTTGAGCTCCGCGTCGCGGTGGCGGTATTCGTGCTGGAGCAGCCCAAAGATGTCTTTGTCCCAGAAGGTGCCATCCCGGCGGAGGTAATCGCGCGCGGTCCCTTCACGCGTAAACCCCATCTCGCGGATAAGATTCTCCCACGCTTCATTGTATTCAAAGGTCTCGGCGCTCACGCGATGCAGATCGAGCTCCTCAAAGCAGTAATCCAGCAGCAGCGCCAGCGATTCGCGCCCGAAGCCCTCGCCCCAGTATGCGCGATCGCCAATCGTCACGCCCACCAGCGCATGCCGGTTGTACTCACTCCGCGCGGTGATGTAAGCCACGCCAATCAGTGTCCCATCCTTTACGTGAATTTCAAAGTCTTGATGGGACGGATCGGGGTGATCGCACATCTGCTCGAAGCGTTTTTTGAACGCGCCGAACGATTCTTCCTCGTACGGCAGCTCGCTGTCGAGGCGGTTCAGCTCCGGATCGTTGTTCCAGCGGAAGTGGGTGTAGATGTTGTCGATCTGCAGCGGAGTGAAGCGAATGCGCTGGCCTTCGATGATTGAACTCGATGTCAATTCCATAGCGGTCACTGCCTATTGCGATTGGAAGCGCTTCCGAAAACGTGCGAGTGATAAAGGCTGGGTTGGGAGTAACATAGTCTCTGGGGCCGACTCATTCAACGTGTAGCATACCGAATCCCCTTCCCGCCTGCATTGAGGTTTGGCGCACCGGCCCCTGCACTCGCGGTGGAATCTACCGGCCCATTTTGGCCGGGGTGCTGTACTGCTTTCTCTTACGTGGGACGGGTCACGGTCGCCGGTAAAAATACGGGGCTGGCCTTTCCTTTCTCGGTAGAGGTACAACGATGGGTGATAACGATGGGTGCCCTCCCAGACTCGATTACTTCCGGTCCGTCGGGCTTTGTCCTTGTGCCGGGATTTTCTTTCGATGGGCAGCTACGTTCAACGAGATTCTGAATCACGTTCAGAATGACAATTGGTTTATGGGGGTCATCACGTCCCACCGCGCTCTTCCCTTATTCTCGACGCAGCAGTCCTGCAGCTTAAATCGGATGCGCCCGGTCGCGGGAAAAGAATTCGTCAGTCCCGATCGGCCTGGTCCCGGGCGTACTGCCGAAACCATGCCCGGTCGACCTTCATCGGATGGGCGGCGGGGTCATCCGGCCAGGCGTAAATGGTGTCCGGGAGCTTGAAGCGGGGCAATCGGGCCGCGAGGGCCTCCCGCCAGTCATCGAGCGCGTGCGCCTCCGTATCCGCATCGACAAAGGCGACGGGCCGCTGCCCGTAGGTTGCATCCGGCACGGGCACCACGACCGCGCGCCGCACGCCGCCGAGCTGCTGGAGCGCCCGTTCGATCTCTTCCGGCTGGATGTTTTCACCGCCCGAGATAAACTGGTTATCGACCCGCCCCCTCACTTGCAACCGGCCGTCGGCGTCGAATCGGCCGAGATCGCCCGTCGGGTACCACCCCGCCTCATTGCGCGGATCTTGGAGCCCGTCCGAAACGACGTACCCACGAAACAGCGTCGCGCCCCGAACCCAGATCTCGCCCGTATCCGCGATCGTCACCTCGCGATGGGGCAGCACCGACCCGGCGGTTCGCAGCGCGGCCACACCGGCGGAAGGCGGAGTAGTTGTTACCTGAGACGCCATCTCGGTGCAGCCATAGGTGGTGCAGACGGGCCAGCCACGCTCGTGCGCCTCACGCACCAGCGCGAACGGCACCGGCCCACCGCCAACGAGGAGCGCCTCGAAGGACGCTGCGGCATCCAGGCCAGGTGCGGCGCGCAGCAACCGCCGGAGCTGTGTCGCGACCACCGAGGCGTGGGTGACGTTGTATTCGGCGCATGCCTCGGCCAGCGGCCGGTCGTCGGCCGGGACCACGACGGCGGCTCCGCCCAACGCACATCGGACGACGATCGCCAATCCGCCGACGTGGTAGAGCGGCAACGACAGCAGCCACCGGTCGCCCCGCGTCACGGGAATGTTCGCCGCCGATCCGCGCGCATTGAAGTAGTGATTCCCCCATGTGTGCAGCGCGGCCTTCGCATCGCCCGTACTGCCCGAGGTAAAGATAATGGTTGCCGGACGATCGAGCGGCAGATCCTGCCGCGACCCCTCGGACGCCTTGTGCCCGCCGATCAACGCCGCCGATGCCTCCGCGCGCACACCAGCCCGCTCGGCTACGGTCGCCATCGCAGCGGCGTCGGTGATCAGGTGAGACGCGTCCACCCGATCCAGCAGCGGCCGCGTGCCCTCCGGCGGCGTGCGTGTGCTGAGGGGCACCGCCATCGCCCCGACCCGCATCAGGGCCCAGAACAGCACGATTGCCGTACGACTCCGCGGCAGATACCACGCGACCCGGTCGCCCGCGTTGACGTCCCATCGGCGCAGCGCGGTGGTCGCGGCCTGCACCGCCCGGTCCAAATCT
>CAYUVF010000083.1:0-8972 GCA_964448045.1 uncultured Rhodothermales bacterium | reverse complement strand
GACGTCCCATCGGCGCAGCGCGGTGGTCGCGGCCTGCACCGCCCGGTCCAAATCTGCGTAGTGGAGCGTACGACCGGGCGCAACGATTGCGGGGGCGCTGGGATGCGTTTCGGCTGCGGCGCGAATGGGATCGGGAACAGAGGCAGGCATCGGCTGGCGGCTCAACAAGCGGAGGCAAAGCGTGCGTACGGGACGGCGGTGTCGGCATTCAGGCGGATCGGGGTGCGCATGAGATCGGCCACGTCGATGAGGGGCCGGTCCAGCGGAAGCCGGGGCATCACGACATCGGACTGGAGGCGCCGGTACGTATCGAGCCCCGCAAATGCGTCGTCCTCGCCGCACGATGCCGCCACGGCAACCAGCCCGCGCAGCCCGATTCCGGATTCGTACGCGGCGCTCACGACCGGCGTTATCCCCAACGCCGCCGCGCGCCGCGCCATGGCCCGCGTATGCGCCAATCCGCCCACGAGGCTCGGCTTGAGGACGACGGCCGCGGCGTAGCGGTGCCGGCCGAGCGCCTCAACCGAGAGATCCCGCATCGTTTCGTCGAGAGCGACCGGGCATCCGGTTTGGGCGAGCGCCGGTAACCCCAACGGATCCACCAGCGGCTCTTCGAGGTAGTCGATGGCCGACGGGTCGATGCCGGCGACGAACCGGCGGGCTTCATCGAGCGTCCACGCCCGGTTCGCATCGAGGCGCAGCCGCAGATCGGCACCGTGGTGCCGGATGAGCGCCCGGACCAGCTGGATTTCCGTCGGCAGATCGCGCCGTCCCACCTTGAGCTTCGCCGCCCGGTACCCATCGGCGACGAGCCGATCGGCCGTGGCCCACACCGCATCGGGCGAGCCGGTCAGCAGTGCGTTCAGCGCTACCGTCGGGTGCGGATGATCCGTCCAACACGCCGGCAGCATCTCGCCGCGCCGCGCCGCACGCAGATCAGCTACAGCCAGCTCGATAGCGAACCGCACCGATGCCGGTGCCTCCGCAGCCCCCTCCGCCGCCATGGACGCCGCCGACCCGTCCGCCGGCACGGATCGCCCTACGAGCGAGCGTGCGCACATACTAAGTTGTGACGTGGCCTCCGCGAGTGTCTCCACGCTGAAGCCCGGCAGCGGCGCCGCCTCGCCCCATCCGCACGCGCCCGCATCATCGCGGATCGCGATGAGCCGCCCGGCCCGTGCCGACACCCTCTCCTCTTTCAGCACAAGCGGGACCGTAAGCGGCAGCCGATAGCGATACAGCTCGACCTCGGTTATGGGCATCGGTGTATCACAGCATCCATCCGATAGAGAACAGCGCGGCGTAGAGCACGAGCAGGCGTCCGGTCGCGCCCAGCAGCGGGTTCAGCGCCTCCGGATCGCGCTCCGTCGCCAGCGTCCGCACGATGGGGACGGCCAGCAGCACGGAGGCGCTTGCCGCCAACACCGCCGGATGCGCATCCGCCCAGCCGACCAGCCCCGCCGGGGTCGCCGCCGCGCCGATCATGGAAGCCACGTACAGGCCAACGCCCACTCGCCGCCCGAAACGCACCGGCAGCGTCTTTTTGCCGGCCGCACGGTCGTTCGCCAGATCGCGGATGTTGTTGACCAGCAAGATGCCTTCGGAAATCAATCCCGGCGCCAATCCGGCGACGATGACGGGCGCGGTGAGGTCGAGCGCCTGCACGTAGTACGTGCCGCCGACGGCCACCGGCCCGAAGAAGACGAGCACGAACAGATCGGCGAGGCCGGTTTCGGACAGCGAGAACGGCCCCGCCGTGTACAGCAGGGCCGACGCGATCGAGAGCACGCCGATCAGCAGGATCGGCCAGCCGCCGCGGAGAATCAGATAGCCCCCGGCGAGCACGGCCAACCCGAAGACGACGAACGTGGCGCGGCGCACGGTTTCCGGTGCGGCAAGGCCGGCCTGGGTGACGCGCGTCGGTCCCACGCGGTCCTCGGTGTCGGTGCCCTTGACGTAGTCGGCGTAGTCGTTGTGATAGTTGACGCCGATCTGGATCAGCATCGCGCTGAGCAGCGCCAAAAGCGCCGACGGGGCATGCCCGCCCCCCGCTGCGTACGCCATCGCCGTCCCCATCACCACCGGCGCAATAGCCGCGCCCAGCGTCTTCGGCCGGGCGGCCATCGTCCAGACTTTGATCGGATGGGCCGTCGTGGTGGACATGTCGTGCTGAAACCAGATCGAACCAATCGGAATGCCGGCGCGCGAACGGGCGGCGGGAGCTAAAAAGGCGCAACGGGACGATCCGTTCCCATCTGTTCACGATCGGCCGCTGGCTTTCATCACCGTGACTTCATACGTTAGGGTCCAGTGTCGATTGTCTCGCTCACCCCCTATTGCCATGCTCTCCCGACGCGCGTTCCTCCGCCTGAGCGGCACGGCCCTCGCCGCCACGCCGCTTGCCCGATTCGCCTACTCCGCGCCCGCGAATGGCACGTTCGAGACGCTGCGCCGCAACGTGGGCACCTACACCCAGCAGGGCGGGACGATCGGCTGGCTCGCGTCGGATGACGCGCTCGTCGTGGTCGATACGCAGTCGCCCGACCCGGCCCGCGCATGCTGGAGCGGACTGCAAGAGCGGACGTCCCGCTCGACCCTCGACGCGGTCATCAACACCCACCACCACGGCGACCACACGGGCGGGAACGGCGTCTTCGCGCCCCACGCCGAGCGGATCGTCGCCCACCAGAACGTGCCCGTCTTCCAGCGCCGATCGGCCGAGCAGCGCGGCACCGCCGATGCGCAAACCTACGCCAGCGAAACGTTCACCACCGAATGGAGCGCCGACTTCGGCGACGAGACGGTGCGGGTGACGTACTTCGGCCCGGCCCATACCGGCGGCGACGCAGTGATTCACTTCCAGAACGCCAACGTCGTGCACGTGGGCGACCTCGTCTTCAACCGGGTCTACCCCTTCATCGACGTGCCCGGCGGCGCCTCGACGGTCGGCTGGATCGACGCGCTCGAACAGCTCCACGCCACGTACACCGACGACACCGTCTTCATCTTCGGCCACGGTGCGCCGCGCCACGGCATCACCGGCACCCGCGCCGATCTGCTGGTGATGCGCGACTTCCTCAGCGGATTGCTCGAGTTCGTCCACCAGGGCATCGCCGAGGAGCAGTCGCTCCCCACGCTGGCCGATCGGACGATCCTGCCCGGCTTTGAGGAGCACAACCTCGACGGCTGGCCGATTCCCCTCGCGGGCTGCATCCGCGCCGTCTACCGCGAGCAGAAAGGCACCGCGGAGTGACCCTCAGTCCGGGATGATGGCTCTGGCAATGCGCCGCTCCAGCTCCGCATGCAGATCGCGATTCTCGTTCCGATCGGTGCGCACCTCGATCAGGGCAGACGTGCCGCTCGCGCAGGCCGATCGGTAGGCGTCGATGAAGGCATCGGGCGTCGACGGCCGGGCATACGGCAGATCGAACATCGCCGCAGCGGAGGCGAAGGTGCGGCCCTGCGGCGTGGCGAAGTACGGCTCGAACACATCGTCGACCTCGGCGATCGGTAGGAAGTGGAAGATGCCGCCGCCGTCGTTGTTGATCGCAACGACGATGACGGGCGCCTGCCGGAGCATCTGCAGCGAGTTGAGGTCGTGCAGCAGGGCCAGATCGCCAACCACGAGCGTCGCCGGTGCCGATCGCGCCAGGGCCACCCCCGCGGCCGTCGCCACGGTGCCATCGATGCCGCTGGCGCCGCGGTTGGCAAACACGGGCACCGCCGCCGCCTCGGCATCACCGTAGCGCTGCATGTCGCGCACGGGCATGCTGCTCGCCAGCACGAGGGCTTGATCGGGCGGGATGTGCCGGGCAACCATTCGGGCCAGCAGCGGCTCGCTGAGGGATTCTTCCGTATCAACAAACGCATCCAGCGCGGCTGCTGCGCGGTGCTCCGCCTGCTGCCATGCCGCGAGCCAATCCGTCACCTTCGTCGCATCGCGTGCCGCTATCTGTTCACACAGCGCGGTGCAGAATGGCTCGACATCCGTCTCGATATGCTGGGTGACCTGATGCGCCGGGTCGATCCGCGACGGATCGGGGCGGGCGACGATCAGGGGCTCGGGATGAGCTGCGGTGATAAACTGGCGCAGCCGCTTCGACACAAAGCGTCCGCCGACGTGCAGCACCGCCTTGGGCGCCTGGTCGGCCCGAAACGCCGCGCTCGCCAGCAGCTGATCGACGTGCGCGATGCGCGCCGGCGTCCAATCCGCACCGAGCCGCAGGCCCGACGTGCCATCCGGCAGCACCGGCCAGCCGAGATGATCGGCACATCGGCAGACCGCCCTGCGCTCCGCTGCCGAGGTGAGCCGCCCGGCCACGAGCACCCCGCGCGAGATGCCTTCAATGGCCTCGGCTACCCGCTGAATCGACGCGGCATCAGGCGTCTGCGTTGGGCGCGGATAGCGCGTGTACGGCACATCGGCGGCAGCCCAGCCCATCAGCTCGGCAGTGTACTCCGCGTCGTCCTGGCCGTCGTCCAGCGGCGCGAGCGGCTTGCGAAACATGCAATTCAGGTGAACCGGCCCGGGCGGCGTCCGGCGGGCGCGGTGCACCGCCTGATCGGCGGTCGTGAGCACCATCGCCGGATCGATATCGCGCGTGGGCGCCGGCAGATCGAACTGCCAGCGGACGTACTCGCCGAAGAGCTTGACCTGGTCGATGGTCTGATTCGCGGCGGTGTCGCGCAATTCGGGCGGGCGATCGGCCGTCAGCAGGAGCATCGGCACGCCATCGGTGGACGCCTCGACGACGGCGGGCCATCCGTTCGCGACGGCCGTGCCCGAGGTCGTGATCCAGGCAGCCGGGCGGCCCGTCGCGCGCCCGAAGCCCAGCGCCGCAAACGCCGTCCCCCGCTCGTCGATGTGGACGATGGTCCGCATGTGCGGATGGCGGGCGGCGGCCGTGGTGAGCGGCGTGGAGCGCGAGCCCGGCGCGATGAAGGCGGTGCGGACGCCGCTGCGCACCAGCTCCTCGATGAGCCACTGCGCCCAGAGATGGTTGAGGTTCGGAGCATGACGGAGCGATTCGGGATCGGACGACGGAGGCTCCATGGGATCAGGCGCTAAGTCCGAGCACCGCTGCGAAGTCGCCGATCTTCTGCTCGATCTCATCCCACTCTTGCTCCGGCACCGATCCCTCGACAAGGCCGGCGCCGGAATAGAGATCCAGCTGGGCGCCGCGCACGAGCCCGCAGCGAATCGCCACGGCAAACTCGGCGGCCTCCGGCTCGATCCATCCGACGGGCCCGGCGTACCAGCCCCGGTCAAACGGCTCCTGTGCTCGGATGGCCGCGCGGGCTGCCTCGGCCGGGACGCCGCCCACGGCCGGCGTGGGGTGCAGGGCGTCCAAGAGATCGAGCGGAGTAACCCCATCCTGCAGCGTTCCTTCGAGCCGGGAGCGCAGATGCCGCCCGCGTGCCAGCTTCATTTCGGCAGGGGGATGGTTGAGCTCGACGCGGGTGCAGAGCGACTCCAGCACCTGCTCGATCGTATCCTGTACGAAGGCATGCTCGCGGCGATCTTTTTCGCTGGCGAGAAGCTCCTCCCGAAGCGCCTCATCGGCCTGGTCGGAGTCGCCGCGCGAGCGGGTGCCCGCCACGGCCTCGGTGCGCACGCGCCGGCCCACCTGGCGAAAGAGGCGCTCGGGCGAGGCGCCCACGAAGGCGCTCCCCCCTTCCGGCTGAAACGCAAAGTGGAAGCATTCCGGCGTCGTGTCCTGCACGCGCTGGAGGATCGCCAGTGGATCCAGCGTCCGGCGAAAATCGAACGTCGAGCGCCGCGCCAGCACTACCTTTTCGAGGCGATCGGCCGCAATCGCCTGCAGGACCCACTCCACGCTCTCGATCCACCCGGCGCGGTGCGGGGCATCGGTGCGAGCCGTGGCGGATGGCAACCGGCCGACGGGCTCGGCCGGGGGATCTACCAGCGTGTCCAGGGTATGCCGGATCTCGGCAGGAGCTGCAGTATCGCGCGGGAGCACCAGATGGCACGCCAGCGTGGCTGTTTGCCCATCGGTGCGGAGCTCCACGCGCGGCAGCACAAACCGCCCCGTCCCGAACGCAGCCCATCGATCGGCGCGGTCCAGCCGCTCGTCGTCGAAGCGCAGCCCGCCATAGTAGCGCACCGGCGTACCGCCCGCCTGCGCCCAGCGCCGGGCCAGCTGCTCTTGAAGGGCCGCAACGTCAAGCGGCGCCCCAGCGGGGGTAATCACATCCGCCACGCCGGCGCCGGCCACGGCCGTGCCCGTCTGGCGGCCCGACCAGTAGAGCTTCTCGGAGGTCGCCTGTGCCCGAAGCCACACGAGCGGATCGACCGGATCGACCGGCTGCGTCAGGCGGAGGATGCGCGGCCCCGCTCCGTTGACCTGAGCGAGCGCGCGCTGAACCCGCTCGGCCAGGGCCCCTTGCCCAGGCGCCAGCTCGGCGCGCTGCTCGTCCACACATGCATTCTCGTACTCCAGCATAATCGGTGCAGGGCGGCCAGGGCTCAGGCGATTTCGTTTGAGTGGGATTCCAGGTGTGCCGTACAATTGATGAGATCCGCGCGGAACCGCCCCCGCTCGTGCACAACCCGGTTGACGGCGGTGTTGGAGTGCGGGATCTGATGCATCTGATGGAGTTCGTAATCGTCGAGCAGCGACGCCAGCGCAATGCGCAGGAAGCGCCCGTGCGTGACCACGAGCACCGTCCGCCCCTGCTCCTGACCGAGGATCTGGTCGACAGCGCGGCGGGCCCGCGCCTCCACCTCACGGGCAGATTCGCCTCCTTCAATCCGCTCGTCGAACGCCCCCTCGCGCCAACGCTGCTTGATGGCATCGAGCGCGCGGTTGCGTTCCGGCGAGGGCGGCTCACCTTCGTACACGCCCCAGGCCATCTCCTTCAGATCGGCGAGGTACTGAACAGGAACCTCGGCCTGACGCTCGGCGATAATCGCCGTCGTCTGCCGTGTTCGACGGAGCGGACTGGCATAGATCGCATCGAACGGAACATCGGACAGGCGCCCTGCCAGCGCGCTCACCTGGGCGCGGCCCCGGTTGTTCAGCACGCTGTCGATGCCACTGCCCTGAACGATGCGTCGACGGTTGTACTCCGTCTCGCCGTGTCGAACGAAATAAAAGTGCGTCGGCTCAGAATTCGTTACAGTCATGTAGAGGGGGTTACGATTGACGCTGCTTGGAGCGCCAGTTGTCAAGAATTTCGTTCTCGATGGCCTCCACCTGGGGCAGATCGAGCTGGTGCTGGACTGCCGTCCGGATGATGAATGCACGCAGGATTTGATCGGCCACCGGAAGCGGATACCACCGCTCCAAAAGCGGCTGGATCACTGGATTCAGTGCCTTCTCGATGAGACGCCACCGCAGCAGAATAAACCCGACCAACCCTACGACCACAGCCATCAACTGCTCCTGCGCCGCGAGGATGCTTAACATAAACACGTAGAAGATACCCTGAACGGCGACCACGTCGGAGGCGCTCAAAACCCGCGCCGCCAGTGGATGCACCGCCGCCGGGCTCAGCAGCGCCGTGGCCGCATACACGACCAGCGCCACGCCAATGGCAACGCCCGGAGGCATCACCAAAAGTAACACCGGAAGCCCCCAGAGCGTCATCAGTTGAGGCGAGCGAATCCAGACTTCAGCCCACTCGATGAGCGCGCTTAACGACACTTGGTTTAACACGGGCGCTGCGTATTTGCGGAGCGCCTCTTCGGTCGTATGAAACCAGACACCAGCCGCCGTAAAAATGCCATACGGCGTGTCGATATACGAAACGTCGGCGTCCCGAATGTCGGCGGGATCCATAGCGGTAGCCGTTTGCGTGAGCCGCCCACCTCCGGCGTCGGCGGCAAGTGGAAGTCCGCAACGTCTATCGGGTAGGCCGCTATTTGTTCGGGTGTGGAGGCCAACCCATCTGGACGACTGCAGTTTCAGTCAATGTTGAAAGTTGTGATACGGTGGCGCGCATCGCGAGATCCGGTCTTCGGCGGGGACACAATCCGGTTTCGCGATCCTTTCGCATCCGTCCCGATGTCCTCAACGACGGATTTCAACTTCGTATCGGAGGGACCGCGCCCCTAATCCAAGTGACCATCCACATCCAAGTAGCCATCCACGTGCTCTACCCCTGCTTCACCGCGAGCATCGCACGAGGCCATCCGGTCACCCTGACGGTTCCAACACCACCTCGGGGCCGAGCCGGATCCGGAAGGACGGATCGTCCACCCCCGCGGCTTCGAGCGCCGGACGGAGCACCTGCTCCAGTGCCCGTGCTGTGTTGACGCGGGGCTGCATGGCCTCACGCAGGTGCGTTTCGGCCTGCCGGCGCAACGCCCGCTGTACGCCCGTGAGGGCCTCCTGCTCGGTGACTTCGATCTGCGCCTCGCTCACCCAGAGCCAGCTCGATGACTCCGTCTTCACCGCGAGCTTCGCGAGATCGGGCTCGACGGCATAGACCTGCAGTGGCGGGAGTTGCACGCTGACCGTGCCCGCCTCCGCCACGCGGATATCTTCGGCTGCGAGGTCATCGACCACGAACCCGTACGACACGCGCCCCGGCACCCGGACCGTGACCGTGACCGTGCCCTGCCCGAAGATGGGCCAGCTGGGCTGCGCCGTACGGAGGATACGCATGAGCGTGGGGAACGCCGTTTCGGTGCGGCGCACTGTCTCCGTCGCAATCAGATCGAGGGTGCCCGTCACGTAAAACGCAGCGCCAGCCTCCTGCTGGATCGTCGTAATGACCGTACGCTGAACCCGTGGCTCCACCTCGGCCGTCTGCATCCGGCCCAAGAGCACCCCGCCGCCGATTAGCACCAGCGCCAGGGCCGCCCACCCGATCTGCTTGCGCACCGATTGCGTCACGTGATTTGTCTATCGAATATTCAGAAGAATCAGCGCAATCACAGCCAGCCCGAGTCCGATTTTATTGAGTCGCGAGAGCCGCTCGCCCCACACGTACACGCCGAGACCCGC
>CAYUVF010000082.1:0-12555 GCA_964448045.1 uncultured Rhodothermales bacterium | reverse complement strand
CCGACGTCGATGCCCTCGGAACCTTGCGCCTCCTCGAAGCGATCCGCATCCTCGACCTCACCGGCACAACCCGCTTCTACCAGGCTTCGACCTCGGAGCTCTACGGCAAGGTCGTCGAGACCCCCCAGAGCGAGACGACGCCGTTCTACCCGCGAAGCCCCTATGCGGCGGCGAAGCTCTACGCGTACTGGATTACCGTCAACTACCGCGAGGCCTACGGCATCCACGCCTCGAACGGGATCCTCTTCAACCACGAGAGCCCGCGCCGCGGCGAGACCTTCGTGACCCGCAAGATCACCCGCGCCGCCGCGCGCATCCGAGTCGGGCTGCAAGAGAAGACGTACCTGGGCAACTTAGATGCTAAAAGAGACTGGGGCCACGCCCGCGACTACGTGGAGGGTATGTACCGCATGCTCCAGCAGGACGCGCCGGGCGACTACGTCCTGGCGACCGGCCGGACGACGACGGTCCGCCAGTTTGCCACGAAGGCGTTTGAGGCCGCTGACATCGAGCTCGCCTGGGAGGGAGAGGGCCAAGACGAGAAAGGCTACGACGCGGAGACCGGACAATGCGTTGTGGAGATCGACCCGCGCTACTACCGGCCGACGGAGGTGGATATTCTGCTGGGCGACGCGGCAAAAGCCCGCGAACAGCTCGGCTGGCAGCCAGCGACCTCGCTGGAGGCGATGACCCGCGAGATGGTCGAACAGGATCTCGCCGACGCGCGGACAGAGCAGACGGTGGCGCTCCACCTTCCCGGATAGCAACATCTCGCCTGTCCCTCTCTCTGACTTCTACGCCGATGCCCCTTCCCACTTTTCTGATTATTGGTGCGGCCCGATCGGGTACGACGGCGCTGTACTATTACCTAATGCAACATCCCGAGGTCTATTTGAGCCCGATCAAGGAGACCAACTTCTTCGCCCTCGATCCGAGTGCCGGCTTCGATGCGCGCAAGATGGGATTCGACCTTCCGGGTGATCAGGCCTGGATCCAGCAGTGGGTCGATCGCAAACACCGGAGCGGCCAGCTCCTGACCGACCTCACGGCGTATCGCGCGCTCTTCGACGGAGTGACCGATCAGCCGGCCATCGGTGAGGCCTCGCCCTCATATCTGTACAGTCCTCTCGCTCCCGATCAAATTAGCCGCACGGTGCCCGAGGCCCAGCTGATCGCCATCCTCCGTCAGCCTATCGATCGGGCGTACTCGCAGTTCGTCAAACACACCGATGAGGGGGCGGACGCGCTGGTCGATGATTTCATCCGCATCCTGGACGCCGAACAGCGGAGCGTATCCAGCGGGCGGGGCGGATATCTCCATCATCTCCGGGAAGGCTTCTATCACACCCAACTCGAGCGCTATTACGCGCGCTTCGACGCGGACCAGCTCCACGTCATCCTCTACGACGACCTCTGCGCCGATCCGATCCGCGCGGTACAGTCTCTTTTTCGTGCGCTGAAGATCGACCCGGAGGTGACCCCCGACGTATCCGGGCGCATCAATGCCTCCGGTGTTCCGCGGAGTAAAGCCCTGGACCGGCTGCTGAATGGATCGGCCCGGGCGAAATCCGTGGTCAAGCGGCTCGTCCCCGAATCGGTCGTCCACACGCTGGCGCGCTGTCAGAACGCGCTCAAAAATCGCAACCTGAGCCGTGTGTCCCTCCCGGCCGCGACCCGGCGGGATCTGACCCACCGGTACTACCGCGACGATATTCTGAAGCTGCAGGACCTGATCCAGCGGGATCTGTCACCGTGGATGCAGTAGGCACACCGGAGGCCACGGGCCCATGAAGGGGAATCTTACATCCAGGGCATTCCACGGGATCAAGTGGAGCTACGCGTCGACGGCGATCACGTCGGTACTGCAGATCTTCCTGAGTGCCATCATGGCGCGCCTCCTGACCCCGGAGGCGTTCGGCCTCGTCGCCATGGCGATGGTCGTCATCAGCTTTGGTGGCTACTTTGCCAAAATGGGCATCGGCCCGGCGCTCGTGCAGAAAATCGACCTCAGCACGGCCGATATCCACGCCGCGTTCTTGTTATCGCTGGGACTGGGCAGCCTGTTTGCCCTGCTGATGATCGCCGGCGCACCGCTGGCTACGCTGCTCTTCGACCAATCCGACGTGGTGCCGGTTGTTCGTGCACTCGGGCTCTCCTTTCTGATCACGGGGCTCTCGTCGACCTCGCTCCACCTCCTGCAGCGCCAGCTCGATTTTCGGACGTTGGGCCTGATCTCCATCGCATCGTACGCCCTCGCCTATGGCGTCGTGGGCATCGGGCTGGCGTACGCAGGCTTCGGTGTCTGGAGCCTCGTCGTCGCCACACTGACGCAGGGCGGCATCGCTGCCCTGCTGTCGATCGCGAAGGTGCGCCACGGGGTCAGCCTGGTCACCACACCTGTCCAGTACCGCGACCTCCTGTCCTTCGGCGGGCGCTTTTCGATGATTGGCCTGCTCGACTTTACCGGCTCCAGCCTGGACAAACTGCTGATCGGCCGCTATCTGGGCGCAGGCCTTCTGGGACTCTACGACCGGGCCTATCTGGTCGCGTTTCTCCCGGCGCGCAAGCTCAGCGCCAGCTTTTCAAATGTGCTCTTTCCCTCGTTCAGCCGGATCCAACGTGACGTCGCACAGCTTCGACGAGGCTACGTGACGACGATCCTGCTCTTCGGCGTGCTCATCCTCCCGGCGTGCGTCGGTCTCTCGGTAACGGCGCGGGAAGCGGTACTGCTCTTGCTTGGCGACCAATGGCTCGACGCCATCCCCGTGCTGCAAGTTCTGGCCTTGGCGGTCGCCCTGCAAGTCCTGACCGGGTTTTCGACAGTCACCTGCGAAGCGACGGCGCGGCTCAATGCCCGCATTGTGCTCCAGATCGGATTCATCCTTGCGCTGGGTTTCTTCTTCTATCTCTTCCGCGAGCGCGGGCTCGTCGGGTTTGCGTGGGCGCTCCTCTGCGCGCAGGCCGCTCGCCACCTCAGCTACGGATGGGTGATGCACCGCGCGCTTCAGATTCCTATGGCCCACCTGTTGCGGGCGTACGTGCCTGGACTGGTGTACAGCACCCTCATCGGAGGCCTTCTGATGGCACTCTCCGAACTGCTTTATGCGGCCCAGGTGCCCGGCCCATGGGCGTTTGGGCTCGAAATCATCGCCGGGGGCGTAATCCTGGCGCTCTGCATCGGCCTGATGCCGATCGGCGAGGTGCGCACCGTCGTCGAGCGGGTCCTGCCCAAGCTGAACCTGGCGCCCGCAACCCGGCTCCACCAGGTGCTCGTGCGGCTCCCGGCCGTGCCGCCCCTGCTGGTGCTACTTCCCGCCGGGGCCGTTCCACTTGCCCTCCTCACTCCGCGGATGCTGGGCGCGCTTGGAATCAACGCATCGGACGCAGTGATCGCCTGGCAGCACCTCAGCGGCGGGCTGGCGGGCGCAGGGCTCGTTGCGGCGGGCGCGGGACTCGTCGCGGGCGTGAGCCTGCTCTACATCGGCTACGTCCAGCCCGCCCCCGGCGCCCCATCCGCCCCCCCGTCCTCGAACGGTACCAGACCGGCCTCCACCGTCCCCGCGCCGTCCCCGTCTGCCCTCACATCAACGCCCCCACACACCGATCGGCCCCCTGCCGTCGCACCGTCCCTGAACGGCACCCCGAACGCTTCAGCAGCCGGGGACGACTGATAGGACTATTCCTACGATGCCGATGGCGGCCCAAGACGGGTACGGCCCCGTTTCCGCTCCCCTCTTTACCGATATTGTTGCCCATGCCTGGATCGCTCGTTTATGACTCTGCTTCGCGTGCGGTGCGCGAGGTCGGGACGCTCGCCGTCATAGGAACGCTGCTCGGCGCCTTTATTCTGCTTCAGGGCGCCGCGGCCCTGCTCCTACTGACCGCGCTTTGCCTGGTGGCCGGCGCCGGCTACGTGGCCTACGTCTACCCGACCGTCACGGTCGCGGCCTGGGGGATTCTAAACATCTTTCTGTATGAACTGACCGGGCTACGCTCCTACGGTAAGATCGGCGGCGGGATTGACCTCGACTACTCGGATCCGGTGCTGGCCGGGATTGCAGTGGCGCTCGGGGCGGCCTTCGCGTTCAATGATGATCGGGCGCGGTCCGTGCTGATTGGGATGTGCGCGTTCTGGACGCTGCTGGCCGGATGGCTCTTCTTCGAGATCTTCCGATCGGTTCCCGAGTACGGCATCGTCAGCTCGCTGGGTGAGTACCGGCGGTTCTTCCGGCCCCTGCTCGTACTTCCGTACGTCATTATCTTCTTCCGGACCCGAGACGAGCAGTGGCGCCTGTTCAAGGTGCTCACGGCGGTGTGCCTTCTCCTGATTCCAACGGCGCTCCTCAAAGGCGGACTGCTATTCGAGTTCGGGTTCGCTGCATACTCGAAGTGGCTCTTCCACAAGGCCACGCTGACGCTGGTCTGGGGCGGCGTCGCGCTCTATCTGACCCACCGCTACAGGCTCTGGAACGGGCGTCGCGCCCCCCTCGTCGGCCTTCTGCTCTTCACTTTCGGGCTGATCATCATCTGCGGGCACCGGTCGGTCTGGCTGGCGTGTGGCGTCGTGATCGCGGCCCTGCTGCTGATGGGCGAGCTGCCCTGGCACAAGACGCTAAAGCTCGGCGCCGGGCTCGTAGCCGCCGGCGTGCTGGTCAGCTTCGTCTACCCCAGCAGCCTGCTGTCCTTCCTGGGCGAGCGCATGACCGCCTTCACCTCTTTCCAGGACGACCCGACTGCCAACTGGCGGTTCCACATCTGGCAGGATGCGCTGCGCCGGTCGACCGACTACCTGCTGGTCGGCAAAGGGCTCGGAAGCTATTTCGAAACGACGGGCCCCGACGGGCGCATCGTGACGACCGCGCTGCACAATCAGTACATCCAGCTCGTCTATCAGGTCGGACTGATCGGCTTCCTGCTCTACCTGGGCGTTGTGGTGCAGGCGCTTCGCCACCTCGGGCCCACCTGGCGCTCGGCCCGCGACCCGCGGGACGCAACCATTGTGGCGATGGCTCTGGTGGTGATGGCGGGCAGCGCAGCCTACTACATTGCCTACGTCTTCGATGAGTTTACGTGGCTCTTCATCGGCCTCGGGCTGGCCGTGGCACGTACGGCCGCCGAGCGGCGCGCGCAGGAGAACCCGGCCCCGCCGGCCCGTGACCGCGCGGCGTTCGAGCAGCTCCCCGCATCTTAATTTCCTTCCCAGATATGCCGCTGCCCGCACTCAAACCGCTGCTCCGTTCGACGCGCGCCTACCTCCCGGCGTCGCTCGAACGCATGGGACTGGCACTCTACCGCAACAGCCGGCATGCCCTGCCGATCGCGTGGCGGCGGCTGCGCCGCGAGCGGCGCATCGTCATCGTCGCCACGCCCCACAAGGTCGGCTCGACCTGGCTGTTCAACCTGCTCCGCGACCTGGGGGCCTTCGAGCAACGGGAGCTTCCGGCTCCGTTCATGCATCTCGGCACGCTGGTGCTCGACTACCCGGCCGTCTTCACCCATCTGTCGCGCACCTCCGGCCACGCCATCTTCAAGAGTCACTCCTTTCCGCCGGCCTATGCCGTGCCACCGGACCTCGCCGAGGACGTCCAGTTTGTCACCATTTACCGCGACCCGCGCGATGTGCTCGTCTCGGCCTCGTTCTACGTGGCTACCTTGCCCGTAGAACGCGGCGGTTGGGGCCCGAGCTACCAGCAACTCCCCCCCGCCGAGCGCATCGCCACGCTCATCGAAGAGGGCGACTTCCTGCTCACGCGGCTGGAGGCCTGGTTCCAGTCCCCGATCGCCTACAAGGTCCGCTACGAAGACCTCCTGACCGATCCAGCCCGGTCCCTCGCGGCACTCACACGCCAGCTGAACCTGAACACGTCGGCCGAGGACGTCCAGCGCGTTGTGACGCGGCACGCTTTCACCTCAAAGACCGGCCGGACACGCGGCGAAGAGCGCCCGGCGGCCTTTCTCCGCAAGGGCATCGCGGGAGACTGGAAAAATCACTTCGATGCAGCATGCCGGCACGCGTTCAAGCACGCCAAAGAGGGACGCTGGAATCAGCTTCTCGTCGACATGGAATACGAATCGTCCCTTCACTGGTGAGGAAACCGCCATGCATGTTTTACTATCAGCCTACGTGTGCGAGCCGAATCGAGGATCCGAGCACGGCAACGGATGGAACTGGTCGTCGCATCTGGCGGCGGCCGGCCATACCGTGGTCGTGCTAACGCGCCCCGAGCACGAGGCCGCGATCCGCGCCGAGCTGGCAGCCCGCCCCATCCCGAATCTCCAGTTCATCTATGTGGCCCTTCCCGAGCGGGCGAAGGCGCTGCTCTTTGGCCTCACCGGCGTCTACCTTCGCTATTTTCTCTGGCAGCGGGCCGCCTATCAGATCGCGCGCCAGCTGGACCGGGCGCAGGGATTCGATGTCGTCCATCACGTGACGTGGAGCAGCCTCATGGGCGGCTCGCTCCTCTGGCGACTGGGCAAGCCCTTCGTGTTCGGCCCCGTCGGGGGCGGGCAGACGGCCCCGCCGGCCTTCAAGACGTACTTCAATGGCGGATGGCGCCAGGAGGCCCTGCGCACCGCGCTGACCCGCCACGTCGTCCCCTACAACCTGTTCACTCGCAAGCTGCTCGGCGCGGCGAGTCTCGTGCTGGCTACAAACGAGGACACCGTGTCCCTCGCTGAGCGGATGGGCGCCCGCCGCGTCGAGCTCTTTCTGGACACGGGGCTCCCCGATCACTTCTTTCTGAACGGCTCCGCGCCCGATCGCCCGGCTCGGCCCGCAAGCCCCCCCGAGTCGCTCCGGATTCTGTGGACGGGGCGCATCTATCCGCGCAAAGCTCTTTCGCTCACGCTCGATGTCCTGAGCCGCGTCAAGGTCCCGTTCACGCTCACGATCCTCGGCGACGGCCCGCTGGGATCCGTCCTGCCGGACTGGATCCGCGACTACGGCCTCGATGGAAAAGTGGACTGGCGGGGGCGCGTGCCCTGGGGCGATGTCCAGGAAGCCTACTGGAACCACGACCTCTTCCTCTTTACCAGCCTGCGCGACTCATGCGCGGCACAGCTGCTGGAGGCCATGGCGAACGGACTGCCCATCGTTACGCTGAACCTCCACGGCGCTGTGCACCTCGTCCCCGACGCCGCCGGCATCAAAGTGCCCGTCACATCTCCAGAAGAGACCGTCCGCGCCCTCGCCCGCGCAGTGGACATGCTCTACCATCACCCCGACATCCGGGCCACCATGCGCCGCGCCGGCCTCGACGCGGCCCGCCATCACGAGTGGTCCCGGCGCGCCAGCGTCGTGACGGATCTTTACCAGACCCTTGTCTGAACCCCATGGTCTACGTCGTTACCCCCGTTCATAACCGGCGCGCGCTGACCCGGCGGTTCCTGGCGTGCCTCGCGCGCCAGACCTACCCCGACGTCGAGGTCATCATCGTGGACGACGGCTCGACCGACGGCACCGCCGCCATGATCCAGCGGGACTTCCCCGAGGTCACGCTGCTCCAGGGCGATGGCGCCCTCTGGTGGACAGGCGGGACGAACCGCGGACTACGACACGTGCTCACCATCGCCGCGCCGCGGGACTACGTGCTGATCATCAACGACGACCTCGAATTCGATGCCGACTACCTGCACCGGCTGGTCGATGTGGCGGATCGGCATCCGCGAACGATCGTGGGCTCTGTGGTTGTGCCAATCGATGCCCCCGAGACGATCTGGGACGGCGGGCGCCGCACGAACTGGCGCACGGCCAAAGACCGGATCCTCCACGCCGGGGAGCCCCTGAGGTGTTTTCCGGAGGCGTACGCGGTTGACGTATCCCAGCTGACGGGCCGCGGTATGCTCGCTCCAGTCTCCGCCTTCCGTGAGATCGGCCTCTACGATGCGGCGCACTTCCCGCACCGGGGCGACACCGAGTGGCCCGTCCGCGCCAGTCGCCAGGGCTACCGGCTCATCGTCACCTACGACGCCGTCGTGAAGAGCCACGTGGACAAGACCTTTGGCCCCGACGTGCAGGCCGTCTACCACCTGCGCGACATCCGGCGGTACTTTTTCGATTTCCGGTCGTCATTCTGGATCAAGTTCCGGTTTTACTTCGCCCTCAAGACCGCGACCTCGCCCCTGCAGTTTCTGTCGTACTTCTCGTGGGATCTGCTCCGCATCACAGTGCATTTTCTGCGGCGCCTCCGGTTGCGCTGACGCTCCACAATCGCCCGCCTACGCCGGGGCGCGCCTTCTCTCTTTTCGGCATCCCCCGTCCGATGCGACGATCGATCCCTACAGTCTCTCTCGACCCGACGCCCCGCGCCATGTCCTCGACGACTTCATCTGCTCCCCCGCTCTTCCTCGTCTGGAAACGGTATCAGCGGCGGGCCGATGCGCTCGCGCCGATGCTGGGCGCCGAACTACGGTACCTGCCGCACCACTTCCGCAGCAAAGCGCTGCGCCCGCTCGATTACGTGTCGAAGTTCGCCCGATCACTTCGCACCCTCCGGACCCAGCGCCCTCCGTATGTCATCGTGCAGGCGCCTCCTCCCTTTGCGGCGCTCCCGGCCTGGCTGCTGGAAGTGCCGTACTTCCTCGATGCCCACAACACCGTGATCCGCTCGGGCTGGACGCAGCTCCCGATGAGCAAGCGGCTCATCCGGCAGTCGCGAGGCCTCATTGCACACAACGAGGAAATTCTGGCAATGATGCAGGCAGATTTCCCCACGGCGACGTACTATCACATTCCCGATCCGGTCCCCCGGATTCGCTGTGATGGAACCGACCGCAACGCCACGCAGATCACCTTCATCTGCTCGTTCGATGCTGATGAACCGGTCGAGTGCATCATCCGCACAATCGAGCTGCTGCCCGATTATACCTTCGTCATCACCGCCGACCCGCAGCGGCTTTCCCGAGCGCATCGCCGGCGGCTCCAGAGCTGCCCCAACGTGCGGTTGCCGGGGTTTCTGGATACAGCCGATTACCACCGGCTGCTCTGCTCCAGCGCCGCCGTCGTCACGCTCACCACGCGCGAAGCCACCCAGCAATCGGGGGCCTGCGAGGCGCTCGCATCCAACACGCCACTCGTCGCCTCCCGCACGACGCTGAGCGAAACCCTGTTCGGCCAATGGGCGATCCTGGTCGAGAATACGCCGGAGTCGATCGTGCAGGGTATCCTGCAGGTGCCAACCCATCCGCTCGCCCTGAACGCGGAGCGAAACGGATGGAATCGGACCGTCCAGCGCGGCATCGAGCAGCTGCTTCAAACCATGGCCCCCAACCGCTCCCCTGTCCCGTCCCCAGCGTAGATGTCTCCACCGAAGCGGCTCCCAATCATCCGCAGCCTGTACCGCTCTATCCGATGGCTACGTCTCCTCCTCGTGCGATTTTTCTTCACATTCCGAAGACCGGCGGATCGACACTGGATGCAATTCTGAATCGCGCGTATCCGTTACAGCAGATCTTTCGGATCAACAATCAGAAACCGTATCAGTCGGAATCCTACTTCACCGACCTCGCCGAGGCGGATCGCGCCCGAATCCGTGTGCTACGAGGCCACTTCGCCTTCGGCTTGCACACGGCGCTTCCGCCCCCGACGACATACATTACCTTTCTCCGGCATCCGGTCGAGCGCGTCATCTCCTACTACCATTACCTGCGCGCCAAACCCAATCACCGGCTTCACGACGCCGTGCGCACCCGCGGTTGGTCCCTGGCCGACCTGCTGGAGCGCGGCATCACGACTGAGATGGATAACGGCCAGACCCGGCTCTTGGCCGGCGCCGAGGTCCCGTTCGGAGCCTGCACGCGGGACACCCTACAGACCGCGCTCCGCCATGTCGAAGATTACTTCGCCGTGGTGGGCCTCACGCATCGGTTTGATGAAACGCTGCTCCTCATCCGTCGCACCCTCCAGTGGCCCCACATGCCCCTGTACACCCGCCGCAATGTAAACCGCGGTCGCCCACCGGCTGCATCTATATCCACCGGCACCCGGAGGCTCATCGAAAAGCATAATCAGTTGGACCTCGAACTGTACGACGTGATCTCGCAGCAATTTGAGGCCCGGGCGGAGGAGCTACACCGAACGGGCAAACTGGAACGCTTCCAGCGGATGAATCGCCGTTATGCATCGCTTTTACATCCGTACTGGCGCGTACGATCGGGCCTCCAGTCGATGCGCAGAAACCTGTTTGGGCTCCCGTTTTCCTGATGCGCCCACCCGTCCCCTTTTGACCTTCATCTCCCCTGCCTTATGGCTACCTGGATCGTCTGCGCCGGAATGATTCGCTCCGGATCCACCGTGCAGTACCAGATCACAAGTGATCTCGCGAGCACGTACCTGGGCGCCATCCCGCTGGGCTACGTGGAGCCGCAGGACGTTCCGGCGCTGTACGAGACCCATCCCGCGGCGGACGGCCCCTATGTTATCAAAATGCACGCATTTGCCCCTGAGGTGGCCGCCCTCGCAGCCGCGCATGAGGCCCAGGTACTTTACATCTACCGGGACATCCGGGATGTGATGGTTTCCCTGATGAACAAGCTCGATCGCTCATTCTGGTATATCCTCTTCCACGCCCACATCCGGCGCGCACTGACCCATTCCGACGCCTGGACAAGCGTCACAGACGTACAGATCTCCCAATACGAGCAGACCGTCGACCATCTCACCGATGAGGTGCATCGGATTGCCACCGTTCTCGGGATTGAGCTTCCCGCATCCGCCGCGGCGGCACTGGCCGAGCGATATAGCCTGAACAAACAACGCTCACGGATGCACCAGGCCCAGGCCGCAGGGCCCAGATCGCACGACGAGCAAGGCGCTGCGGTCCGCAAGCCATCATCCGAGTTGCATCACAACCACATCCATTCGGGCCGATCCGAACAGTGGCGCACGGCTCTCTCCCCCTTCCAAGTGGCCGTACTGGAATATGCCGCGCAGGACTGGCTCGTCGAGCGCGGATACCGGATCAGCCAGGGACGGATCCAGCGATGGCGGGCCGCCCCGGCGCATTACGCCCTGACGGCAGGCGCTTACCTGCGCGCGGCAGCCGCGCTGCTCCGCCACCCGCGCCGAGAGGGGTGGAAAATGAAACGCCGTCTGGAAACTTTTTCCTTCCGTGTGCCGGAGTAGTCGCTCTGGCGCCCCCGGACCGCTTTCGTCCCTCCGATCGGCAAAGTGGCACGTGCGGCGACCGGGGCCGGCGGACGGAGGAGCTCGGTGCCGTTCTCCCTGAACCCCGCCGAGCCCTCCGTCCTCCGGTCGAGGACTCTCTTCATTAATCGCTGTTCCACCGGCTCTGCCCCCTGCCGATGGGCATCTGTTCTCGGGTTGATTGGCCGGCCTCTTCTCACAGTGAGTGGACCTGTTCTATCCTGTCTTCCGTCCGCGATTGACTTCCCTCCGGACGCCGATGCTCGATCTCCAGGCAGCAATCTGGCCCCCCCCTCGAAGTTCTGAGGCAGTGTAATCCCTACCCGTACCGAAAAATAGTACGGATCTTTATAACATCCGCTCGAAGAGCATCGTCCATCAACACAAGGACTCTTTTTCGTCTTCGCGTAAGTAACTGCGGCACCCGAAAAACCCCTGTACCGCCTGAGTCGACGCCTCGACTCACCAGGGCTTATATGACCCTCTCCCGGCACCTTTTCAACCGGCCGATGTGGGTAAAAACCTCACTACGCCGGAGCTCCAGTTTTCACTCGCAGGCCCCGCCACGAGCCCGACTCAGAGGCACCGTGCCGTCCTCGGACCGGGCAGGTCCTTTGGAACCCCTCGGGACAAAACAGGCCTCGGTTCGGATCCGCACGAATGGAGAGCACGGGTTCCCCGTCCCCTGCTTTAACAACGAGCGCCTCCGGCAGATACCGTTCGGGTTGTCGAGTGCCATATCGTACGCTTCGTAGCGAGCCGGGAGGCGCTGCCGTCCTGCCATTCTTCGCTCGACCCGATTGGTTCATTTCGTTTTAACTCCATCTGTCCCTGCCCTTCATAACCTTCGCTCCATCGCCGTATTTGATTTCCGGCTTTCCGCCCATGATCCTCTGGAGTAGTCTTTGCTGCTCCTTCGGATTACCATCGGATGGGCTGGCCCTGAGCATGGCCAGTTCACTCTGCCGGGGTTCAGTGGTCAGCGGGAGAGGCGCCCAGCGGCGCAACCCACGGTCACCCCGGCGACGTCGGAAACGCGCTGGCCTAATCCAACCAGCGAGGTGACACCCTGCCGAGCAGGATCTGCTGCCTTCTCACGATAGGTCCCGTTCCATGGGGATCGATGAATCGGAGAACAGTCGACCTGCCTGCCGCCGTGTACGGCTCCACCTTCACCCCCTTATATAACGAAGCACCCTTGAAGCATGCGTAGCACCCCATCCCGCCCCCCGCGTCGTCGCTCCTGGACTCCTTCCCTGAATGCTCCGTCCACTCACTCGCCCCCTCGCCGCTCGCGTTCTGCGCATGCGCTCCGCCGAATCGGTGCCGCACTGAGCCTGCTGATGATGCTGTTTGTGGTATCGGTAGGGACGGCCCGCCCGGCGGCGGCGCAGTCCTGCGCCCTGCACAGC
>CAYUVF010000081.1:0-12716 GCA_964448045.1 uncultured Rhodothermales bacterium | reverse complement strand
GCATACGAGATTCAAGTGTGACTGGAGTTCAGACGTGTGCTCTTCCGATCTGGTATTCCTCAAGCCCCCCTCAGCCCTGATTGAATCGGGAGAGGCGGTGGCGATTCCTCCTCAATCGCAGAACGTCCATCACGAGGTTGAACTCGTGGCCGTGATCGGCCGCAAGGGCAAAAACATTTCGCTCGCCGAGGCGCTTGACTATGTGGACAGCTATGCCGTCGGGCTCGATATGACGGCGCGCGACATCCAGCAGGCGGCTAAAGATAAACGTCATCCCTGGTCGGTTGCCAAAGGCTTCGATACGTTCGCCCCGCTGGGCCCCCGTGTTCCTGCGGCTGATGTGCGCGATCCGCAGCAGCTTACCATCGAGCTAACGGTCAATGGCGAGACGCGTCAGCACGGCGCAACGAGCGATATGATCTTTCCCGTCGCCCAACTGATCGCGTACTGCTCCCGGATCTTCACGTTGATGCCGGGCGATCTGCTGTACACGGGGACGCCAGAGGGCGTCGGGCCGGTTGCGGCAGGCGATGAGCTGGAGGCGACTGTGACCGGTGTGCCGCCGCTACACGTTGACGTACGCCAGGCACAGTAGGCCGCGCCTCAGGAGCGGAAGGCCTCCGTCGACTCAGCTACTTCCAGCACAGAAGCCGCCATGGCTTCGGGAGACTGGCGCGGACGCACGCAGTCGGCTGTGCCGTCGGGGTGGAGGACGACTTCGGCGGGGAGGGGGCGAAGGTTGTATGTTGAGGCCATCGCGATCCCGTAGGCGCCGGTATCGAGCACCGCCAGCAGGTCGCCTTCTGTGATGGACTGGACGGGCCGCTCTTTCGCGATCACGTCGCCCGATTCGCAGATGTTGCCGACGACGTCACAGGGCTGAAGCGCGCCATCTGGGTTCGAAAGGTTGTAAACGGCGTGATAGGCGTCGTAAAGTGGAGGCCGGATGAGATGGTTCATGCCCGTGTCGGTGATGGCGATGGTGCGGTCGCCGACCTGTTTGACGGCGTGCACCTGGGTCAGCAGTACGCCCGCTTCGGCCACGAGGAAACGGCCGGGCTCGAAGCGGATCGTCAGGTCGGTGGGATAGGAGGCCACGAAGCGCTGCAGGGGCTGGATGATTTGCGCGCGGAACGCTTCGACCTCGAGATCGCCGTCATCGGGCCGCTGCGGCGTGTTGAGCCCGCCTCCAACATTGATGAAAGACAGACCGTCGATGTCGCCAGCGACTCGCAGCAGCACGTCGAGCGCTTTGCGGTACGCCGACAGGTTGTGCACGCCGCTGCCGACGTGCTGGTGCAGCCCCACGAGGTTGAGCTGATGGCGATCGATCCGGCGCATGACCGCGTCCATCTGATCGACCGGTATGCCGAATTTGGAGGCCGAACCGGCTGTGACGACGTGTTCGTGATGCCCCGTTCCTATCATCGGATTGAGCCGGACGCAGACGGCCGCGCCCGGTTGCTGCTGCCCGAACGCATCCAGCCGCGACAGCGTCCCGATGTTGGGCAACACGCCCCGTTGAACGGCGTGCTCCATCTCGGCGGCTGACATGCCAGTCGACGAAAACAGCAGCTCGTCTGGTGCGAAGCCCATCCGCAGCGCCAGCTCCATCTCGCCCGGCGAGACGACATCCAGCCCCAAGCCCTCGTCGTGGATGATGCGCAAGAGCGCGGGGCTGGCGTTCGCTTTCATCGCGTACAGCAACCGCGTTGGGATCCCGTCGACCAGTGTCCGCAGGCGATCACACTGCCGGCGGACAATGGATTCGACGTACGCGTAGGTGGGCGTCCCGGTACGGGCAGCTACCGCACGAAGGGCATCCGGATCAGGGGGTGTTTTCAGCGCAGAGGGCATGGAAGCGGGAGCATCAGGACACACTAGGACACACTATCAGGACACCGATTGCGGGCTGAAGTGGCGCTTGAGGACGCTCAGGGCGGTGTCGATATCCGCCATGGACACATCGCGGTGCGTCGTGGCGCGAATAGTCGAGGGACCGAAGGGCGTGACCCCGACGCCGTCGGCCTGCAGCGTGTCGAGGACGGGCTGAGCGGGGCCGTTCACCACCTCGAAGATGATGATATTCGTCTCGACGGTCGAGAGGTCGAGGTCGAAGGCTGGAAGAGCGGCGATGCCCTCGGCGAGGCGGTGGGCTTTAGCGTGATCCTCGTCAAGCGTGGGGCGATGGTGCTCCAGCGCGTACAGTCCCGCCGCGGCCAGGATACCGGCCTGGCGCATCCCGCCTCCAAACAGCTTGCGGATGCGGCGCGCCTCCGCCATCTGCTCCGCCGAGCCAGCCAGCACCGATCCGACGGGGGCGCCCAGTCCTTTGGAGAGCGCAACCCAGACGGTGTCGAACGGTGCGGCGTAGTCGCGCTCGGGGATGCCCGTTGCCGCCGAGGCGTTCCAGAGTCGGGCGCCATCGAGGTGAAAGGCGAGGTCGTGGGCGCGAACGATCTCCGCCACCGCTTCAATCTGCTCCAGCGGATAGATACGTCCGCCTGCTTTGTTCGCTGTGTTCTCAAGGCAAACGAGCCGGGTCCGAGGAAAGACATCCATCGCTGGACGGATGGCGGCTTCGACATCCTCGGCGGAGAGCAGGCCCGCGGTCCCGGCTACTGCTTGCAGCTGCACGGAGGAAAGCACGGCCGGTGCGCCCGATTCGTAGTTGTAGATGTGCGAACGCTTCTCGACGATAACCTCATCACCGGGTTGCGTGTGCAGGTGTAACGCAATCTGATTGGCCATGACGCCAGAAGGCACAAAGAGTGCGGCCTCCTTGCCCAGCCGCTCGGCCACGACGGCTTCGAGCTGGTTCACCGTCGGGTCTTCGCCGTACACATCATCGCCTACCTCCGCATCGCGCATGGCATTGCGCATGCCGGGGGATGGCCGGGTGACGGTATCGCTGCGTAAATCGATCATTCCATCGTGCGGGTCTTGGGCTAAGGCGAAAGATCAACAAAGGAGTCGATTAGCGCGTGATCTCCAAGATCTCCAACTCGACGGTTCCAGCAGGCACATCGATTTCAACCACATCGCCTTCTTCCTGGCCCAGTAAGCCTTTCCCGATGGGGCTATCGACGGAAATCTTATTCTCGGAAATATCGGCCTCGCGTTCCGAAACGAGCGTATAGGACTGCTCGGTGCCATTCTTCCGATTCTTGACGCGCACCGTCGACAGGATATAGGCTTTGCTCGTGTCCACCTGACTTTCGTCGACGAGACGGGCGCGGGTGATCATATCTTCGAGCTTGGCAATACGCGCTTCAAGGTGGCCCTGGGCCTCTTTCGCGGCGTCGTACTCGGCATTTTCGGAGAGATCACCCTTGGCGCGCGCCTCAGCGATTTCGTCGGCAATGCGGGAGCGCTCCTCGGTTTTGAGCTGCTTTAACTCATCTTTCAGCTCTTGAAGGCCCTCTTCCGTCAGGTAAACAGGTTTGCGATCACTCATGTGTGGAATCCAAACGGATGTTGGTTGGATGTCAGCTAACAGGTGGGATCCTGAAAAAGGAAAGCCACATCCCGGTGCGGGAAGCGGCCTTACATGCGAGGGGCCGCTCGTCAGCAAGCGGCCCGTTAAAATCCCTGATTAGGTATCTACTCACGCATAAAAACGGCAAGAGATCCCTCCGCGAGCCCCCGTCCGGGTTCTGGTTGGAGATTCATCTGCGCTGTCACCATCCTGCGCGTTGGGGAGGAGGTGAGGTCGTCGAGGTCGACTCCGGATCGGCCGGTACCCTGCCCAGTGCGATCCGCCGCGCCATCCAGAAAGACCGCTGCCAGTACTCGGTCTCCAGCGAAGAAATCGTGACACCCTCGCTCACCGAGGCGTGCGCAAAGGCGCCATCGTGCAGATAGACGCCCACGTGCCGCTCCTTGCGTGCCGGGCGGAAGAATACGAGATCACCCGGCTGGAGCGAAGCCAGGTCAACCTGACGCCCGCTTCGAGCCTGCTCGCGGGTGGTGCGGGGAAGGAATGTGCCGAGCACTGCGCGATACAACGTCGTGGCAAACCCCGAACAGTCAATCCCCGACCGCGTCATTCCGCCCAGTCGGTAAGGTGTGCCTTTCCAGCGGCTCGTGTGCTGTCGAAGCGCAGTCGCGATGCGGTCGGCATCGGTGGGGACGGATGGCGAGAGGCGCTCGGTAGATGCGGGCGGTGGGGACGAGGCGCATCCGCTGAGGAGGGCAACGAGGCTCAGACAGCAGCACACGAGAAGCAGCAAACCCGACCGAAGAGCAGACATGGTCATAAGAGGGCTGGAGAAGGTAGGGACGGGGGAGCACACCGGTCAAAGATTATTCCGGATCGCTGGACGTGCCTTTGACCCGGGCCGAGGGCGGCGCGCGGTGGATCAAGGCGGCCTAATGGCTCGTTGAACTTTTCGAAATTAACGCATCCACCCAACGGATGCCATCATCCATCTTTCTTCGCCAAAGACCCCCTTTATTATGCCGTATCCCGAAGCTATGGTGCGCCCGATGCGTGAAGAGTTGACGCGCCTCGGCGTGGACGAACTGCGCGAAGCCGACGCCGTGGATGCGGCGTTCGAGGAGGCGCAGGACCAGACGATGCTCCTCGTCATCAACTCCGTCTGCGGATGTGCGGCCGGAAACGCCCGCCCCGCAGTTTCCCTCGCCCAGAACGCCGAGCCTCAGCCTGATCGGTACGTGACCGTATTCGCCGGGCAAGATCTGGAAGCGACGAAGCGCGCGCGTGAATATCTACCGGGTATTCCGCCGTCGTCTCCGTTCATCGCGCTCTTCAAGGAAGGCGACCCCGTGTTCATCGTCGAGCGGAAGCACATTGAAGGGCGCAGCGCGAATGCCATCGCTCAGGATCTGGCGGAGGCCTTCGCGGCGCACTGCGGCGATGGCGCATCCGATACCGATCAGCCGGAGCCGCCCGAGACGGGGGACAGCTCCGAGGCCTCGGACGACCTGCCGTCCACGTTCCGCTCCATCATGTGAAGTAGATGGAGCAAGCGGCGTTCAGCACGAAAGCCAGCTCCCGGAAAGGGGAGCTGGCTTTTTCTGTCGATTCGAACCGTCTGTTTGGTATTATACCCGTTCGCAGGAGTCGCGAAGCATCGCCTGCGCTTCGCTTGCACGTTCTGGATAGAGGCACGCCGTGAGGCGTTTCTACGGTGCCCAATATTTCCAGAGAACCCCTATCAGAGGATATACTGGCTGAGGTCCCGATTCTCGGCGATGGAGCTGAGGCGCTCTTTCACGGTCGCGGCGTCGATGGTGATCTTGCGCTCATCCGTGCGGTCGGGCACGTCGAAGAGGATGTCTTCGAGCAGCGTGGTGAGCACCGTATGCAGCCGGCGCGCACCGATGTTTTCGACTTCGACGTTGACCTGCGCCGCTACTCGCGCGATCTCCCGAACGGCCTCGTCTTCGAACGCGATGTCGACGTCTTCGGAAGCCATCAGCGCGGCGTATTGCTTGAGCAGCGCATTTTTGGGCTGAGTGAGAATCTTGTAGAAGTCCTCCTCGTCGAGGTTGTTGAGTTCCACTCGGATTGGGAAGCGACCCTGAAGTTCGGGGATCAGGTCGCTGGGCTTGGCCACGTGGAACGCCCCACTGGCGATGAAGAGGATATGGTCGGTTTTGACCATGCCGTGCTTCGTCGTGACATTCGAGCCCTCCACGATGGGGAGCAGATCCCGCTGCACACCCTGGCGGGACACACCCGCGCCCGCCGATCCGTTGTCGCGCGACCGCGTTCCGGCGGCGACTTTATCGATCTCGTCGACGAAGACGATGCCCGATTGCTGGACGCGATCCAGGGCGTCTTCCTTCACCTGATCCATGTCGATCAGCTTGCGGGCTTCTTCCTCGGTGAGCAGCTCGCGCGCTTCCGAGATCTCAACGCGCCGTTTCTTTCGCTGATTCCCGCCCATGTTGCCGAAGAGCTCCTGCAGGTTGATGCCCATCTCTTCCATCCCCATCGGACCGAAGACCTGCATCATGGACGACTGATCGGTGGAGACTTCAATCTCAATTTCGCGATCTTCAAGCTCTCCGTTTTCGAGCTTCTTCCGAAATTTCTCGCGGGTGCGATGCCGGACACTGTCGGCGTCGGAGGAAGCGGCAGTCCCGTTGTTGTCGTCGTCCTCGGGCATGCGCATCATGAAGCCCGCGCCGCCTTGCGAGGACGACTGTTGTTGTTCCTCCGGGGGGACGAGCACGTCCAGGATCCGCTCGTTGGCGAGCTCGCGGGCGCGCTCCTGCACCTCGGCTTCGTGCTCTTCGCGGACGAGGTTGACGGCGATATCCGTGAGGTCGCGAATCATGCTGTCTACGTCGCGGCCCACGTAGCCTACCTCGGTGAACTTCGAGGCTTCAACCTTGATGAATGGGGCACGGGCCAGTTTGGCCAGCCGACGGGCAATCTCGGTTTTGCCAACGCCCGTCGGGCCAATCATGATGATATTGTTGGGTAGGATCTCATCGCGCATTTCGGGCGGAGCGTTCCGGCGACGCCAGCGGTTGCGCAGGGCAATCGCGACGTTCTTCTTGGCCTCGTCCTGCCCGATGATGTATTTATTGAGCTCCTCGACAATCTGGCGGGGGGTGAGCTCATCCGCGGATGTCGTCATGGGGTTGCTACCGTTCATACTCAGCGATCCGGGAAGTTGGAAAGTCGATTGGCGACGGCGAGGGGACGGTTATCCGGCTTGCTTCTCCGACCACTCGTCGTGCGACTCCTCGTCGTAGTCTTCGTAGGACGTATCGGCATCCGCCTCCCCCGTTCCTTCGTCGGCCGGCTCTTCGTTGTACTCGTCATACTCTTCATACGCGTCGTAGTCGGTATACGCGCCATCGGGTTGGCCATTGCCGTAGCCGAGGTATTCGTAAAAATTTTCTTGCACCTCCTGCACGTCGGGATGGTCGTTGTGGACGATAAGGACGGTGTAGTCGTACGGGTAGCCGTTGCGCTTTTCGAGGCGGACGGCCCCGGCCTCTTCCAGTTCGCTGATGAGCGATTTGGGATCGTGCTCGGGCCCGAGGATGTCCGAGAGCTTGCGAAGGAGCGGCGTCAGGTACACCTCGTCGTACTGCCCGAAGTGTTCTTCGGTGATAGCGATCGTGCGGAGCGCCATCGGGTTTTTGAGGGGCGTATACTCGTCCGGTTGTGGCTTGCGCTGGCGGTAGGGGACGTCTTCATCGTCCGAGCCCTGGGCGTAATCGCCATCGAGCAGCGCCTCGCGCGAGGCCGAGCTCAACAGGTTGCGCGCGTCGAAGATGACGTCCTCATGGATAAATGCGGGCGTGTCTTCGGCCGAGGGGGGGAAGAGCGGAGAGACGATCACGTGGCGGCCCATGGCGCGCAGGCGCCGGACGAGCGGCAAATACAACCGGTTGCCGGATACGATCACGACTGTTGCGATGTCAGGCCGGTTGTTGAGCAGGTCCACCGCATCCATGGACAACTCCAGCTCGCTTGCATTTTTTTGATGCGCGCTGCTCACGAAGCGGGGATCAAACCCATCCTGATGCAGTGAGCGCTGGATGAACTGTCCATCGCCATCGAGTGCGCCAAAATCGGCGTAGGCGCGGGCGACGGAGGTAGGGGCGTCGTTGTTGCCCTGCAGATAGCGCCGCAGTTCATTCAGGATTTCGGCGGCATACTCATCGGGGTAGCGGTTGCTGGCATGCTGCGCATTGATGACATGGTGCAAGTTTTCGTAGTCAACAAAAATGGCAGCCTGATGCGCGGATGATGTAAATCGTTGGTTCGACATAGAAATAATCAGCGGTCAATATCAAAAGGAGGTCTGTGAATCGATTGCGCCGGGACCAAAAAATGTGTGGGTTCGGCGCACGTAAGGATCGCGTTAGCAGGGATCGTTACTCCTCGCTATCAATCTCCAGGATGGTAAAGTGATTGTTCGTGTACACGCAGATATCGGCAGCAATGCTGAGGCCTTCCTCGACGATCTCACGGGCGCTCAGATCCGTATTGTGGTGGAGGAGCGCTCGGGAGGCAGCCAGTGCATAGGGGCCGCCCGAGCCGATCGAGACGATGTCGTCATCGGGTTCGATGACATCGCCCGCCCCGCTGATCAACAGCAGGCGCCGGGCCGAGCAAACGGCCAGTAGCGCTTCCAGCTTGCGCAGATAGCGGTCGGTGCGCCAGTCTTTGGCAAGCTCTACGGCCGAGCGGGTGAGGTTGCCGCCGTACTCTTGCAGCTTCTCCTCAAAGCGCTCAAACAGCGTAAAGGCGTCGGCGGTGGATCCGGCAAATCCGGCCAAGATCTCGCCGTCGTACAGGGAGCGCACCTTCTCGGCCTTGTGCTTCATGACGGTTTCGCCCATGGTGGCCTGGCCGTCGGAGCCAAGCGCGATTTTGCCGTTCCGGCGAACGCCCAGAACGGTCGTGCTGTGGATGGTGGGGGTCGAATCGGTCATACGAAAAACGGACTAACCATCAGATAATCGGAAGGATGGCGGTGCGTGGCAGATTCACGGCAACGCACCGGCCGGATCTTAGACGACCCGCGGGGCTGTGAGTTCGCCCGGTCCATCAATAGGCAGAACTCGCGAGGATGTTCACGATCTGGTCCTGTGCTTGGCGCACCTGACGGGTTTTCGCAAGGTATTGATTGCAGAGGATCGCAAACGCCACGGGGGTCCCGCCCGCCGTGGTCAGGTAGCCACTTAGGCTGCTGATGTTGGAGAGGGTCCCCGTCTTGGCGCGCACCGCCCCCCGGCCGCCCTGGATACGCCGATACTGCAGGGTGCCATCCCGGCCTGCGGCCGGAAGGGATCGGAGGAAGGCGGTCCGGATGGCCGGATTCGGGTGATTTTGCATGTATTTCAGCAGGTTCACGATTGCCTGTGGAGAGACGAGATTATGGCGCGACAGGCCCGATCCATCAGCCAGCTGGATGCGGCTCGTGTCGATTCCTGCCGCCGCAAACGTGCGCATGCTGGCCGCAATTCCCATCTCGGCCGTGCCGGGCTGGAGATCGTCTTCAGCGTCTTCCACGGGTCGCTCCACCCCCAGTGTTCGCAAAACCTGCTCGGCGTACAGATTCAGGCTCTCGAAGTTGAGCTGCCGCACGATCGTATCGAGCGGGGGCGAGGTGTAGCGCGCGACCGGGCGCACAGCCTGCGAATCATACAGCGGCGGGGTTGTGATGTGATCGATATCGCGGGCGGCGCCGTCAATCGCGATGCCCTGTTGGCGGAGGACCTCCCGCAGCACGTGAACTGTGAACCGCGTCGGGTTGTGGATGGCGAGGTCCTCGGTCTCGGTCGCGCCCAGAGGAACGGTCGACTTCAACACGATAGCGTTGGTGCCCAGGTCCCGCTCGTATTCCTCATCAATCTCTCCCGAGCGAGGAATGGTCATCGATCGGTTAATGAGGTCGACGTAGGTGGTTTGATGAGGCGTCCAAGAAAGAGCCGCGGGTTTGCCGATGCGCTCACCGCGAAGGGCAATCTCAATTTTGTTCTGATTGAACGCGAGCCCGCCCAACTCGGCAGCATAGGCGTAGGGCGTGTCGTCCCAACTCCAGCCGTAGCCAAGAGGGGTGTCCGCAAACGCATTGTCGTCGCCCACGATATCGCCCCGGATCGCCCGGATACCATGGTTGCGGAGTGAGTCGGCCCAGGCGCGGAAGGGAGCCGTGGGATCGTCGCGCTGCCCGTATCCGCCGAGCGTCGGATCGCCGGCGCCGCGGAGGATGAGGCGTCCGTAGAGCGTGCTGTCACGAACCGCGCCCTCAGCAAAAAGCGTCGTCTGGTACCGGAAGGCGGGGCCCAGCTGATCGAGTGCGGCGGCGCTGGTAAATAGCTTGACGTTGGAGGCCGGCACGAAATGATGCTTCGGGGTGCGCTGGTAGAGCCATTCCCCCGTACGCAGATTCATCACCGCCACGCCCCAGTGCGCACCGTCCAACGCGGGACGCTGCAGCGTGGAATCGATCTGCGCAGAGAGCCGGGCGATTGGAGGCGGCGCGGGTTGAGCGCGGACCGGGCCCGGTTCGACCAGCAGCAGGCTGGCCAGAACCAATCCGATCTGGAACGAAGAGACGGTACGCATGGGCAGATCAGCGGATGGGGGTTTCCTCAAGAGCCACGCGCTCCGTATCAGGGTCGGTTTGCAGTACGAACGCAAAATCGGCCCGATCGACGGAGGCGGACGGTGTCACGTAAATCAGCAGCTCGTTCCGGCCGGCGCGATGCATCACCGAGTCGACGCGCCCGATCGATCGCCCCGAGGGAAAGACGCCGCTGTGACCGCTTGTTACGACGAGTTGTCCCGGTTCTACCGGTTCGGTCTTGACGACCTGTTCGAGCAGCAGCCGGTCGCTGCGATTGCCTTCCCACCGGATGATGCCCTCGGCCTGGATGGGAAGCACCTTCGCGGGGACGCGGAAATTCGTGTTGAGGTACGGCATCACGCGAGAAAAGCGCTCGCTGGCCAGCACCACTTTCCCGAGGATGCCTTGTTCGTTCAGAACGGGCATGCCGGGGTTCACTCCGTCGCGGCGGCCCACATCCAGCGTGATCAGGTTGCGTTGGCGAGTGATGTCCTTGGCGATAATGCGGGCGGCCACCAGCGGGAATTCGCTCGTATCGCGCAGGGCCAGCATTCGGCGCAGGCGCTCATTCTGCACGCGTGCTTCGCGGGACCGGGCGACCGCGCTTGACAGCTCGATGTTCTGGGCGCGCAGGTCGCTATTCTCTTCCAGCGCCCGCACGTAGCGCCCGACCCAGGAAAATCCGCTTTCGACGCGGGCGGTAAGCTGCAGGACATCGGCGCGGAGCGCGCGGACGAGGGGATCGTTCTGCTCGTACATGGTCACCAGGGCCGTGACCAGCAGCACGGCCAGCAGCACCCAGTCCCGGACTTGTTCCCAGAGGTTGGCGGCCATCGCGGCGAGCGAGGCAAGGAGAGGAGCACGGTGGGGCCCACGCCCCGGATTATGTTAGTACGCGCTCATACTGCTCCAGGTTTTCGAGCACCTTTCCCGTACCGCGCACTACGGCTGTCAGCGGGTCTTCGGCGACGTAGACGGGCAACTCGACGCGGTCGCGGATCATCGCATCGATGCCCTGCAGCATGGCGCCGCCGCCGGTCAGCATGATACCGCGCTCCAGCACATCGCCGCCCAGCTCGGGAGGGGTGCGTTCGAGGCACCGGAGTACCGCGGCGTTAACCTGATCGAGCCCGTCGCGTAGCGCCTCCCGGACATCGACCGAAGAGATCGTGCGCAGCTTGGGGATCCCGCTGACGAGATCGCGGCCCTTAACGGCCAGCTCCATCTCGGGATCGAGTTCCAGCGCACTTCCGATTTCGCACTTAATGCGCTCGGCCGTACGGTGGCCAATCAGGAGATTGTGGTTGCGCTTGAAATACTGGACGATGGCCGTATCGAGCTCGTCGCCGCCCACGCGGATGGCCTCGTCGATCACAATGCCGGAGAGCGCGATGACGGCAATCTCGGTGGTGCCGCCGCCGATGTCGACGATCATGTTGCCGACGGCCTCATCCACATCGAGCCCAATGCCCACAGCCGCAGCCATCGGTTCCTGGATCAGGTGCACCTGTTTGGCTCCGGCATGCTCGGCGGAGTCGCGAACGGCACGCTTTTCAACTTCGGTGATGCCGCTGGGCACGCAAACGACCATTCGGCGAATTGTGGAAAGCCAGCTCTCCTGCACCTTGCGGATCAGGCCGCGAATCATCTGCTCGGCCACCTCGAAATCGGCGATGACGCCGTCCTTGAGGGGGCGAATCGTTTCGATATCTTTGTGGGTGCGCTCGTGCATCTGAAGCGCTTCGTACCCCAATTCGCGCACCTGTCGCGTGGAGGCATCTACAGCGACGATGCTCGGTTCGTTCAACACAATGCCACGCCCGCGAATGTAGATGAGCGTGTTGGCCGTCCCCAGATCGATGGCCACATCATTCGAGAAATTAAAAAATCCCATCAACTGAAAAGTAAATCTTATCGGTGGGGAAAGTAGGCGGTGCGGTAATGGGTCAGTGGGGCGCCCTGGCGCTTCAAAGCTTCAAAGCCGGGCGGAGGGCACGCGGCGGGCTGGCGTTAGTGGCGGAAGTGCCGATGTCCCGTCAACACCATGGCCATATCGCGTTCGTTCGCGGCGGCGATAACTTCGTCGTCCCGGATGGAGCCGCCCGGCTGGATGGCCGCGCGGGCGCCGCTGTCGGCTGCAGCGAGGAGTCCATCCGCAAATGGGAAGAAGGCATCCGAAGCTACCACGGCACCGGTGAAGTCAAGTTCCGACTTCTCGCCTTTCATCACAGCCAGCTCGGAGGCGTCGATCCGGCTCATCTGCCCGGCCCCGATGCCGAGCGTAGCCCGGTTCTTCGCGTAGACGATGGCGTTGCTCTTGACGTGTTTCACCACGCGCCAGGCAAAATCGAGGTCGTCCGCTTCGTCTGGTGAGGGGGGCCGTGCTGTAGGAATCGACCAGCGATCGTGCATCGGGGTAGCCTCGGGGAAGACCGGATCGCGGGCTTGCACAAGAAGCCCGCCCAGCACGGATCGCATATCGAGCCGCGCATCGGTGCGGGCAGCGGCGCGCTGCCGGATGAGCCGGCGGTTTTTCTTCTGCTGAAGCAGCTCAAGCACGCCCGATTCAAACTCGGGTGCAATAATGATCTCGGTAAAAATTTCATCGATGGCCTCGGCTGTGGCGCGATCGAGCGGCCGGTTGACGAC
>CAYUVF010000080.1:0-12744 GCA_964448045.1 uncultured Rhodothermales bacterium | reverse complement strand
AACTCCTCGACGCTCACCGACGAAGGGCGGAGCCAGCTGCAGGAGAACCTCGACATCATCTCGCAGTGCCCGAACCTGAACGTGCGCGTCGAAGGCTACAGCTCGCCGTTCGAGCGCAACACGCAGGCCCTCTCCGAGGACCGCGCTCGCGCCGTCGCGCAGTTCTACCGCGACAACGGCATTGCCAGCAGCCGCATCACCACGCAGGGTATGGGCGCGGTTGAAGGCGTCACCAGCAAGAAAGGCGGCACCGACCAGTTCCGCCGCGCCGACTCCATCCCACAGCGCAGCGGCATGTAACCCCGGCGGCCTCATCTTCGGACGCTTATCGAGCGGGCCTACCTCTCTGGCAGGTAGGCCCGTTTTTCTTTTGTACCGGGTTGTGAGTACATTTAAGCGTCACGAAGCCCCCTCGGTAAAGAACTCCGTCTCCACTTCGTCGTACTTTACCGCGACTTGTCTCCGTCCAAATGGAAATGTATTTTCATCCAAACATTGAATGCGATGAGTAGATAGATTTTCGACAAATACGTAACAGAGTGGCCTCTCGCCAGACGATCTGCCTATTCTGTTGAGAACATTAGCCGCGTTCGAATTTTAAGGATTACCTATATCGCTTCAATCTTCACGTCGTACTGCACCTGACTTCCGCTGCGTAGCTCCATAAACTTTCCTCGACTCACCATGAGAAAACTTCTACCGTATTTACTCGGATTCATCATGCTGGCTGTGCCTATTCTTGCGGAGGCGCAGTCCAATCGCCCCAACGAGTCGTTTTATCTGCGGGCGCGCCTCGGCGTTAGCGCCCACGGAGGGGAGCGCGATATGAACAGCAGCAACAACCTGGGGGATATTCTTTCGAACACGGGATTTCCCGGATTCGGCCTTGAGGTCGGCTACACGACGCTCAACCTTGAGCCGGTAAGCGCCGGCGTGGGGCTCTCGTACCACGGCGGAACCTACGAGAACATCAGCACCAACCTCGGCAACTTCCCCGCGCTCGACAGCGAGTCCAGTGATTTCCGGCACACGATTGGTATCATTGGCCAACTGGGCTTCTTCCCCACGTATCGCTTGAGCCCGTATCTTCGCGGCGGCCTCGGCTACTCCTTTGGAAGCGTGACACCGCAGGGAGGCGACTCCGAAACGGTAGGCGCCTTCTCCCCGATCGTGGGGCTGGGCGTAGACCTCGCCCTCAACGATAAGTTCAGCCTCTTCGCCGAAGCCACCGGCGCGGTTACGACACCCGATGACGAGATCGACGCGGCCGACGGCCCCGATGCCGATGTCCTCGGCTTCCTCGGTGGCGGCGTGCGCTACAACTTCGTGCGGATCTATCGCCCCGTCGAAGTCCGCGCCGTTGATGGCCCCTCCGAGCTGGAGGTCGGCGAACAGGGCACCTTCACCGCGACGACCAATCCCGAAGCCACCCAGCCGGTTGAGCGCCAGTGGGACTTTGGCGACGGCACATCGGCCACGGGCGAGAACGTGACCCACGCTTTCAGCGAAGAAGGACAATACACCATCACCTTCACGGCGTCAAACCGGGAGAACAGCGCCTCCGAGACGCTGACGGTGAACGTGGTGCCCCCGCCGGCTCCCGCCGAGATCGTGACGATCAACGCTACGCCCAACCCGGCTGAGACCGGCCAGCGCGTGAACTTCTCCTCGAACGTCCGCGGCGACACGCCGATCGAGTACACCTGGGACTTCGGCGACGGATCGACGGGCTCCGGTTCGGCCCCGACGCACACCTACGAAGACGCCGGCACCTACGAGGTGACGCTCACGGCTTCGAACGACGTCGGCGAAAACAGCCGCACGCTCACGATGACCGTCGAGCCCGCCCTGGCCGAGATCTGCACCGAGGTGACCGAGTTTAACCCGGCCTACTTCGGGCGCAACTCCTCGACGCTCACCGACGAAGGGCGGAGCCAGCTGCAGGAGAACCTCGACATCATCTCGCAGTGCCCGAACCTGAACGTGCGCGTCGAAGGCTACAGCTCGCCGTTCGAGCGCAACACGCAGGCCCTCTCCGAGGACCGCGCTCGCGCCGTCGCGCAGTTCTACCGCGACAACGGCATTGCCAGCAGCCGCATCACCACGCAGGGTATGGGCGCGGTTGAAGGCGTCACCAGCAAGAAAGGCGGCACCGACCAGTTCCGCCGCGCCGACTCCATCCCGGTGCAGCGCGAGAACTAACGCGCAGGCGCTCACCCAACGGCATCAGGAAGGCGGATCCGCTTCGGCGGGTCCGCCTTTTTGTGTTGATAGCGGCGCCTGCGCGAATCACGGATTGGGAACCGACGTTCATGCACGCCCTCCCCTCCCGTAAACCGAACCGCTTCCCGCCATGCCGGGCTTCGATCAGCACGCGCAAGAGCAACTGGCCCGCGACCTAAAAGCGGAGGCCGCGCGCCTGGGTTTCGACGCCTGCGGCATCTCCGAAGCGCAGCAGCTCGACGAGGAAGCTGCCCGGCTGGAAGCGTGGCTGCTCGGCGGGCATCACGGCACGATGGACTGGATGGAGCGCCACTTCGACAAGCGCATCGACCCGACGCAGCTCGTCGACGGCGCCCAGTCGGTCATCTCCGTGCTGCACAACTACTACCAGCCCATCGAGCAGCCGGACGATCCGGCCATCGGCAAAATCAGCCGGTATGCGTGGGGTGAGGACTATCACGGCGTGATGAAAGACAAGCTGTACCTGCTCTACCAGTGGCTGGAGGAGCAGGTGGGCACCGAGATCAACGGGCGCGCGTTTGTCGACTCGGCGCCGGTGATGGACAAGGCGTGGGCAAAGCGTAGTGGGCTCGGCTGGCAGGGCAAGCACTCGAACCTGCTCAACCGCACCATGGGCTCGTTCTTTTTCATCGGCGAGCTGATCGTCAGCGTCCCCCTGGCCACCGATGGCCCGATGCCCGACTACTGCGGCTCGTGCACCCGCTGCATCGACGCGTGTCCGACCGATGCGATCTACGAGCCGTACGCCGTTGACGCCACCCGCTGCATCTCGTATCTGACCATCGAGCACGAAGAGGACGACATTCCCGGTGACCTCCAGCCCGACATCGGCAATTGGATCTTCGGATGCGACATCTGCCAGGATGTGTGCCCGTGGAATAAGTTTAAGTACGCTACGGATGAACCGCGCTACCTCCCCGGCGGTGACGTCCGCGCCACCGACCTGCGCGAATGGGCCGAGCTAAACTTGGATGCGTTTGAGAAGCGCTTCAGCGACAGCCCCGTCGAGCGGGCAACGTTCGAGGGCTTCCAGCGGAACGTGCGGATGGCGCTGGAAAACGTGCTGGAGCAGCGAGAGCGGCAGAACGGGGACCCGTGAGCTACCCCACGGCTGCGGCCTTCGCTTCCTCATCGCGGCGCTCGCGCGGAACGACGATGATCCACCAGAGCACGCCGCAGGCCACCTGCAAGCCAGCAAAGAGGCGGAAGCTACCGACGAGATCGATCCAGCCGATTTCGAGGAGCAAGCTCGCCACCAGGATCGACACCGACTCGGCCGACATTACCAGCAGCCAGTCCGTCGAGAAGACGCGGCCGCGGTAGCGGTCTTCGGTGCGCTTCTGGAGCATGGTACTGCTCAGCACCCAATTACCGCCACTTGCAGCGTGGGCCGCGACCACGACGGCGCAGATGGCCGTGACCGTCAGCACATCCGAGCTCCACGGCAGCACGCTCACCGCGCCGTAGCCGAGCCCACAGAAGGCAATGGCCCCACCGATGACGGCGGGCCACCGGGTGCGATCGGTGAAGAGGGCGCGCATGAGAATGGGTCCGATGCCAGTGCCGATGCCGCGCGCCATGAACAGTACGCCGATACCCGCGGCGAGCGCCCCCGGCGCCACCTGGTCTCCTAACAGCGCCAGCATGTACACGAGCGCGCCCCCGCCCAGTGCCCACGTCGCCTTCGCAAAAGCGATCCGCCCGATGCGCGGATGCGTCCGCAGGTGGTGCCAGCCTTCGATGATCTCGCGGGCCGCCGAGCGCAACAGGGACGGCTTGCCCGGCTCGGTGTCCTGCGGGATCGTCGTGCCGTAAATAAACACGGCGGAGACGACATACGTCGCGCTGTCGATCCAGAAGACGGCCGTCGTGCCGAAGGCCTCCGTCGCCAACCCGCCGAGGGCGGCGCCCACCGCCAGCATCGTCGACCACGTGGCCGACATCAGGGCGTTGGCGGTCAGCAACTCGCGGGGCGTCGTGATGTTGGGCAGCGAGGCGCTCTTCGCCGGCTGAAAGACTGCGCCGATCACCACCTGCGCGGCCAGCAGCGCATAAAGCCACGGCACATCGCCCGGCGAGTCGATCAGCAGGAAGCCGAGGACGACGACGGCCCGCGCGATGTCGGTGCCGATCATCAGGCGGCGGCGGTTGAAGCGGTCGACGATGACGCCCGCGAGCGGCGCTGCTACGGCCCACGGCAACATCTTCGTGATGAAGACGGCCCCCAACGCGAGCGGCGAACCGGTGAGCTGCGTGACGAGCGTGTACAGGGCGATTGTGTTGAACCAGTCGCCCAGCAGCGAAATGAGGTTGCCGATCCAGAGCCGCCGGAAGTCGAGGTTCCCCCGAATCAGCTCCCAGTAGCCGGCTTCCTGATCAACCTCGACGTCGTGTGTCGTTGCCCGCGTTGCCATAGGTCAGTGACATGAACCGGGGGCAGAAGAGGTTTCACGTCGCAGGCTGCATGTTACAGGTTTATCGACATACGACCTGTCACCGACAACCTGCGAACCTGAAACCGGTCCGCTATCGCTCGGGGCGCATCAGTGGGAAGAGGATGACGTCGCGGATAGACTCCTGCCCGGTCATCAGCATGGTGAGGCGATCGACGCCCACGCCGAGGCCGGAGGCAGGCGGCATGCCGTACTCCATCGCCCGAAGATAGTCCTCGTCGATCGGCGTGGCTTCGGCATCGCCCTCGGCACGGAGGCGGACCTGCGCCTCGAAGCGCTGGCGCTGATCTTCGGGGTCGTTCAGCTCGCTGAAGGCGTTGCAGATCTCGCGGCCGTCGACGATCAGCTCGAAGCGCTCGACGAGCCCCTCCTTCTCCCGGTGCTTCTTCGCCAGTGGACTGAGCTCGACCGGGTAATCCGTCACGAACGTCGGCTGGATGAGCATCGGCTCCACCGTCTCGCCGAAAATCTTGTCGTACAGCTTGCCCACGCCGAGGTCGTCTTCGACGTCGAGATTCAGTTCGCGGACCACGTCCACCAGATCGTCGCGGGACGCCTGATACAGGTCGTGGCCGGTGGCGTCTTCGATGGCGTCGAGGAACCCGACGCGATCGAACGGCCCCTCGAACGAGAGCGTCTGCTCGCCGTGCGCCACATCGGGCGTGCCGTGCAGCGCCGTCGCGATGCGTTCCATCAGTTCCTCGACGAGGCCCATCATCCACTCGTAATCCTTGTAGGCCACGTACAGCTCCATCATCGTGAACTCCGGATTGTGGAACCGGCTGAGGCCCTCATTCCGGAAGTCCTTCGCGATCTCGTAGACGCCCTCGAAGCCGCCCACGAGCAGGCGCTTGAGGTAGAGCTCATCCGCGATGCGGAGGTACAGCTCCATGTCGAGCGCGTTGTGGTGCGTCGTGAAGGGCCGCGCCGTGGCGCCGCCGTAGAGCGGCTGGAGCACCGGCGTTTCGACCTCCAGATAGCCGCGCCCGTCGAGGAAGTCGCGCATCGTGCGGATGAGCGTCGCCCGCTGGCGGAAGACGTCGCGGACGTCGGGGTTCACCGTCAGGTCCACGTAGCGCTGGCGGTAGCGGAATTCTTTGTCGGTGACGGCGTCGTAGACCTCGTCCTCGGTTTCCTTGACGACCGGCAGCGGCCGCAGCGCCTTCGCCAGCAGCTTGATTGTTTCGACGCGAACGGTCACCTCGCCCATCCGCGTGCGGAAGACGTAGCCCTCAATGCCCACGATGTCGCCGATGTCGAACAGGTCGCGGAAGACCTCTTCGTAGAACTCCTCGGTGACGTCGTTTTTGCGGATGTACGCCTGGATCGTGCCCGACTCATCCTGGACGTCGAAAAACGCCGATCCGCCCATCACGCGTACCGAGGTGATGCGCCCGGCGATGGACACGTCCATCCGCTCGCCATCCTGCGGATCGTGTTTCTCGTCATCGAACGTATCGACGATGTCCTTTGCGTGCGCATCGACATCCCAGGCATACGGATACGGATCGATGCCGCGCGCTTCCAATTCCTGGCGCTCGTCACGGCGGCGCTGCTCCTGCTCGGTACGTTCGGGGGTTGGGCGACTCATGGACGCGTGGAAAAGCTAAGTGCGGGGGGTGATGATGGATCGAGTGAGCGGACGAGGCCAGCGGACTGAGAGCGTCGGATCCGCCGAACCCGTCGCTTCAAACGGCAAAGACGCAGCCGGAGGGGCCACGTCTTTGTACACAGCGTCTCAAAACCAATCGACCGCGCTGAAACCGCGTGTCACGCGATCCACTGCTCGGCTTCGAGCAGCAGCTCGTCGTGATGCTTGCGTAAGAGGCGCGCGATGAAGCGGCTCAGGTCGTACGACGGGCTGCCTTCGGGCTGCGCCGTGGTGAGTGAAGCCATCTGCTCGGTTCCCTTTTCGAGGATGTCGAGGGCTTCGGTGAGTGCAAACCACCACGACGGATCACTCTCGTCGGGGCCGCTGCACCCGCTGGTGCACAGCTCCTTCACCTTGGCGCCCTGAACGCTCAGCGAGCGCTGCATGGTGGCGCAGGCCTGCTCGGCGGTGGCGACCATCGACTGCAGCTTCTCGCGCTGGCCGAGCGACAACGCCGCCCCGGCCGCAGTGCGCTCGTAGCGCAGCACGCGCTCCAGAATCTGCAAGGCAGCCACAGCTACCGACTGAAACGCCGCGCCCTCTTCCCGGGCATGCGCCGCAAGCGCCTCCAGGCGCTCCACATCGGTCGCGTTGGGCGAGGAAGGAGCCGGCGACTCGACATCGGCCGTATCGCCGCTTGCCCCGGCGGGCATCTGCTCCAGCTTGGCCTTGTAACGCGGCGTGGGCCGCTTCCACAGGCTGCGGAGTCCTTCGTTCGCCTTGCGCGGTTCGGATTCGCTCATGTACGCTGTTCGGTTGTTCTACAAACGCGGATCGCCGCGCATCGGCGTTCAGGGCCGATTTTGGGGGCGAACCCCGATTGCGCGACAGAGGAGGCTGTAACGAGCCCTCTGAGAGCTTGATCCATAGCTACCTCCCTCTTTTTTGATGGGACTGTGAATAAAAGCAACCCGTTGAAAAGGTTCAAGAGGTCCCGTCATCGGCGGCACGGAGTCCCTCGTGCAGCAGACCCAGCAGTGTTTCGGCCGTGTCGCTGGTGAGATGCCCGCCCCGTACGGCGATACGAACCAGCTCGGTCGCCAGGGCAGTATACACAGGCTGCAAGTGCGGCAGATGCGCCGTCAGCGCCTCACTGTGGGCCTGCACCGTCCCGGCGTCGCCGCGGGCAATGGGCCCGGTCAGGGCGGCTTCGGGCGAGGTTTCGGCCAGGTTCTCCAGCGTCCGCTCGATGAGCGGGCGCACGATCGCCGTGGCTTTCGACGACGGGAGATCGGCCGAAGCCAGGATCTCCTCCACCACGCCCATCAGCGCAACCAGCCCGTTGGCGGCCACCGATGCGGCCAGATGGTACCGCGTCTTCGCTGCCGTGGGGATGACCATGGACTTGGCGCCGAGCGCGGCAGCCCACTGCTTACCCACCGCTACGGCGTCTGGGCCTCCTTCGATGCCGATGTAAATGCCATCAAAGACCGCCGCCTTGGCCCCCGGCGGGAACGTCTGAAGCGGGTGAAAGCTGAGGGGCGTTGCCCCTTTATCGGCCAGCACGCGGAGCGCGGCCGCCGTGTGCGCCCCGGAGGTGTGGGCCACAACCGTACTCGCCCACGGATGCGCCTGCTCGCTGAGCGCTGCGGCGACGGCTTCGATCGCGTCATCGGGCACGCACAGCAGTACGATCCGCACCGCATCGGGAAGCGCCGCTACCGCATCGGTGGCGACCGGAGCGCCCACGCGCTCAGCCAGCGCGGCCGCATCACCCGCGTCGCGGCTGATCACCGCGTCTATCGGGTAGCCGGCTCGCGCCATCCGTTGCGCCAGCGCCGTCCCTACCGCACCGGCGCCAATGAGAGCAACGGCGGGCCGCGCATCATCGGGAGGCAAATCGGAGGAAGAGCGAGACATGAGACGGGCAGATCAGTCAGGCAACGGCTTGTATGGTAGGCACCACAGGGCAGAAGCTCCAGTGCCCTCGCGCGAAAGCCAGATCGCGACGCTGGACGGCGAGGCGCGGCCTTCGTACGTTACCCCCTACTGCTCAGGGCCCGCTCACGAATCCGTTGCTGCCATGCCTGCCATTACCCCGCATCTGGGCCGCCTGTTCATCGGAGGCGCCGCGCTGGTTCCCGTGGTGCTCTGGGGGCTCGCCGGTGCCCCCGATCCACCCGTCCGCGCGCCGACGGCGCAGGCCCTCGGGCAACTCACCGCACTCGTCGGCACGGCGCTGTTTGCACTGTCGTTTGTGCTCGCGGCGCGTCTGCGCTGGCTGGAGGACTACTTTGGCGGGCTGGACAAAATGTACAGCTTTCATCACACCGTGGGCCTCACCGCGTTCGGGCTGCTGCTGGCGCATCCGGTTCTGCTGGCGCTGCGCTTCCTTCCTGATCAGGCCGAGCGCATGCTCTGGTTTCTGCTTCCGCTGCACGCCCGCGGCGCCGTCAACTGGGGCGTGGTGGCCCTGTGGGGGCTGGTGCTGCTCATCGGCCTCACCCTGTGGTCGCGTATCCGATACGACACCTGGAAGGTGTCCCACCGGTTTATGGCGATTGCGCTGCTGATGGGCGGCCTCCACGTGGCCCTGATGGAACCGACCCGCGGCACCGACGTCGTCCTCGCCCGATTCGCCCCGCTGCGCGTGTACATGTTCGCCCTGATTGGGGTGGGCCTCATCGCGGCGGGGTATTCGCTGCTTCGCCCCTGGGTGGGCCCCCGCGCCCGGTTCACGACCCAATCGGTGCACCGGCTGAACGACGAGGTGCTCGAAATTGAACTCGCGCCGCGGGATGCGCCCCTCGATCACGTGCCCGGCCAGTACGTTTTCGTCACCTTCCTCAGCGACGACCTGCCGCGCGAGTCGCACCCATTCACCATTTGCTCCCCGGCTGATGAAGACGCGATCACGATCATGGTGAAGATGCTGGGCGACTTCACGGGCCAGCTCTACCAGAGATTGGAGGCGGGCACGCCAGCGCAGGTGGAAGGCCCGTACGGCCGGTTCGACTATCGCCAGGGCGGCGACGACCAGATCTGGATTGCCGGTGGTGTGGGCGTGGCTCCCTTCCTGAGCTGGGCGCGTCACATGACGCGTCACATGGCGCACCCCGGCGCCCGAACGCCGCAAGTCGATTTCTACTACTGCGTTCACAGCCGCGGCGACGCCGTTTACCACGACGAACTTGCCGCCCTCAGCGACGAATACGCCAACTTGAATCTTTCGCTGGTCTGCTCCACCGAAGACGGCCACCTCCACGCCTCCGATGTCGACCGGGCCGAGGACGCCGATATTTTCATCTGCGGGCCGAAGCGGCTCATTACCGGAATGACGCGCCAGTTTCGCGCCCGGGGCGTCACTCCCCGCCGTATTCACTTCGAGGATTTTGAGTTCAGGACATAGCGGCGCATTTTTTGCGGCATTGCACGATGCGAGGAATCTGCGCCCATCCCCGCATCCGAATTCTCTTTACTCACCTCCTTCGTATGTCCGTTTGCGAATTGGAGTTACATATCTACGGATCGACTCCTCCATGCCGTCTCGCCGCACACGGCGGCCCCACACGTTTTATCCAACGGCGTATCTGACAAAGGCTTTAGGCCGATCTTTAAATTGGCCAAGCGTCTCTTTCACGTCCCCATCGTTCTCATCACTGTGGAGGCGAACGCAGAGGGCCCGATCTCTGTCTGGGGAAGCGGCCAGCCGCACCTGAACGACAGCAACTGCACCCTGCCGTTTCATTCATCGGCATTAATTTCCGATGACCGCTTTATCGTCCACGATGCCGCCACGTCCGAGGTCGCCCCGTCCGCAGTGACGGCCCAGCTGGGGGCGATGCGCTTTCTGGCATATGCCCGGCTGGCCCCGTCCAGCGGCGTCCCCGGCCATCTGTGGCTCCTCGATCCCGAGCCGCATCCCCCCGGTCAAACGGCGCCCGACCTGCTCGACCATCTGGCCGCTCTCGCCACCGAGGTCTTGGAAATCCGCGACCTCAAGGCAACGTACGACCGGAGCACCCAGCTCCTCAACGCCGCCCTCAACGTCCTCCCCGACTCGTTCTTCGTATTCAACGAGGACGGCAAACTACTGAAATGGAACCGCACCCTGAAGGAAACCACCGGCTATTCGGACCTTGCCCTCGACGGCCTCAACGTGATGGAGCTCTTCGACGGGGCCGATCGCAGGCGCATCGCCGAGGCGATCGAAACGGTACTGCAGGGCCAGCCCACCACGGTCGAAGCCGACCTGCGTGCCAAAGACGGTACGTACAAACCCCGCGAGTTCAGCGGGGCCCCTCTGCGTGATGGAACAGGGACCATCCGGGGTATCTGCGGAATTGGACGCGACATCTCCGAGCGCAAAGAGCGCGAGCAGCGTCTCCGCGAGTCGCAGGCGTTCCTGCAGGCGACTAAGAACGCGCTTTCGGCCCACCTCGCGGTTCTCGATGAAGAGGGGACCATTCAGCACGTAAACAAGGCGTGGACGGAGTTTGCCACCGATAACGACGGACTCCTCGACGCCGTGGGACCCGGCACCAACTACCTCGCCGTCTGCGACCGCGCCACCGGGTCCCAGTCCGAGCACGCCCAGGACGTGGCCACTGCCATCCGGGCGGTCCTAACTGGCGAACAGGACCACTTTACGACCGAGTACCCCTACCACGCCCCGAATGAGAAGCGATGGTTCCAGATAGATGTGACTCGCTTCTCGATTGGCGCGACGCCGTATGCCGTCGTCGTCCACGAGGACATCACCGACCGCAAGCACTACGAGCAGGATCTCATCACGGCCAAGGAAACGGCCGACGAGGCCAACCGCCTGAAGTCGGCTTTCCTGGCGAATATGAGCCACGAGATCCGCACGCCGCTGACGTCGATTCTCGGCTTTTCGGAGGTGCTGCTGGATAAGCTCGACGGTGAATCGGGCGAGCTGGTGCAGGTGATCAACGAGAGTGGGCGGCGCCTCCGCGAAACGATTGAATCGGTGCTCGATCTGGCGCAGCTCGAAAGCGGAACAATGGACATCGAACTCGAACCGGTGGACGTGACGCACCGCGCCCGCGAGGCCTATCGGCTATTCGAATCGCACGCAGCCCAGCGCGGACTCACCTTCGACCTCGATCTGCCCGACGCCGCCGTCCGCGCTGATCTGGACGCCAACGCGCTCGACCGCATTCTCAACAACCTGGTTTCGAACGCCATCAAGTTCACCGAGTCCGGCGAGGTGTCCCTCAGCGTCAGGCGCCAGGGCGACGAAGTCGTCCTCACCGTGACCGACACGGGCGTCGGCATCAGCCCCGATTTTCAGGCGGAACTGTTCGACGCCTTCAAGCAGGAATCGGAGGGACTGGATCGTGAGTTTGAGGGCTCCGGCCTGGGCCTCACGATTACGCATCGGCTCGTGCAGCTGATGCGCGGCGCCATCGAGATCGACAGCGAGCGAGACCAAGGCACCACGGTGACGGTGCGCTTTCCCCAGAAGAAAACCGCCCCGCCCCTGAGCGACCCGGCGCCCCTCGACGCGCCGCAGCCCGAGCCGGAGGCGCCCGAGCAGCGCCGCGTGCTGGCCGTCGAGGACAACGACTCGACCCGGCGCCTGCTGGCGCGCATGCTGGAGACGGCGTTCGCGGTCGATACCGCGGCGACCGTCAACGAGGCGCTCACCGCCATCAACGAGGGGCACTACGACGTCATCCTGCTCGACATCAACTTGAGCGAGCGGCGCACGGGCGTCGAGGTTCTGCACGAAATCCGCACGATGGATCGCTATGACGACGTGCCCGTGATCGCCTGTACGGCGTACGGGCTGGAGCGCCATCATCAGCGCTTCCTGGACGTGGGCTTCAGCCGCGTCATCGCCAAGCCTTTCACCAAGAGCAGTCTGCTGGGCGGCATCGACGATGCCCTCAGCGGCGATGCGCCCGCGCCGTCCGTCGAAGACGAGGCGGCCCTCAGCGAAGACATCGAGCTGCCACCGCTGCCACACACCCTGCCCGACATCGTGGACCTGCTGGTCACCGGAAGCGACTCGCCCGACGTGGAGCGGCTCACCCGCATTCTGAAGCAGGATCCGGTCATCTCCTTCTGGCTGCTGCGCTACGCCAACTCGGCCTACTTCAACCTGCGCAACAAAATTTCGACGGTCAACCGGGCGGTCACGTATCTGGGCTTTCGGCCCGTCTGCAACCTGGTCCTCACCGAAGTGCTGCGCCATCACATCGGCGAGGCCGACACGCCCGAGGCGCAACAGGTGCAGGACTACCTGATCCGGACGGGCCTGGGCGCCGGCCTCTACGCCAAAAAGCTGGCCGACGCCCTCGACCTGCTGGATCCGGAGGTCGCGTACGCCGGGGGGATGCTCAGCCAGCTGGGCCGCTTTCTGCTGCTGAGCAAGGACCCGTCGGGCTACGCCGAGATCTGGGCGCTTACCGAGGACGAGAATACCCCTAT
>CAYUVF010000079.1:0-13022 GCA_964448045.1 uncultured Rhodothermales bacterium | reverse complement strand
CGTTCCTATGTTTACGTGCGGCTTGTCCCGCTGAAACTGCTCCTTCGCCATGGTTCTGATGTGTTTGTGTGATGTCGGTCCGTTGCGTGTAGGGGGCTATGTGGGGAGCGACGCGGCTGTCACTCTGGGGCGCCAAGGCCGGAGTGCCAAACGTGTCGCCTGCTACCATCTACCACAAACGCATTCTGACTTGGCCAGAATGCGCCCGTATGGAGCCGCCTCCCGGATTTGAACCGGGGACCCCTTCCTTACCATGGAAGTGCTCTACCGCTGAGCTAAGGCGGCACATCCAATTTCGAGTGCCGACGCCCGAATGCCGATTCCTCGTCACCCGACGTTCCGCATTCGAAAATGTAGTGAGCGGGAGACGGGATTCGAACCCGCGACCCTCAGCTTGGAAGGCTGATGCTCTACCAATTGAGCTACTCCCGCCGGGATCGGTTCCGAGTTCTAAGTTCGCAACCCCAGAACCAAGAACCTGAAACGTTAAACTCAAACCCGCTGGTGGGCAGGGTAGGATTCGAACCTACGAAGGTAAAAACCGGCAGATTTACAGTCTGCTGCGTTTGGCCACTTCGCTACCTGCCCGGGCCCGATTCTCGTTATAGCACAAACTACGCACAAGGTGCCACGTAGACGCGCGAATTTCGGGTGAATCGATCCGAGATCAACCTATCTGCTATGTGGAGCTGACGAGGGGACTTGAACCCCTAACCTGCTCATTACAAGTGAGCTGCTCTACCAATTGAGCTACGTCAGCCAGCATCAGGGTATCTCGTAGAACGCAAGAGTAATAACTGTTCCGTACGGCGTCAAGTCCTCATCCGTCCCCATCGGTTTTTCGCACAGGGCCTTCATCTTGACCCTGCTGACGGCGCCAATAAGCCCGCACGAGCAGCCCCAATGCCACCAGCACCAATGCCCCCAACACAAACCGGCCGTAGAGGCGCAGATACACAATCACGATCCGCCAGTTCTCGCCTACGGCATATCCGGCATAGGAAATAAGAGCGGTCCACACAGCGGCGCTGACGGTACACCACCACGCCGTGACTGCCGGCGACATCCGCGCCATGCCCACGGTGAGCGAGATCACAGAGCGCGCTCCACTCAGAAAGCGGTTGGCCGCGACTACCCCGTAGCCCCATCGCTGAATCCACCGCTGGGCCTTGTCGATCTGATCTTGCGGAATCCATCGCAGGCGATCGGGGTCGAGCACGGCCTCGCCGAGCCGATAGCCGATCGCGTACATGCTCATGAAACCAAGCGCACCGCCAATGGTGGACAGCAGCACGACGATGCCCAGATTGAGTTGCCCCAACCCCGCCAAATATCCCCCAAACACGACGATCAGATCGCCGGGAATCGGCGGGACGATGTTTTCTCCGTACGCGATGGTGAGCACGATGCAGTACGCCCAAAGCGGCGGTAGCGCCTGCATCCACGTCACAAAGTCGGATACCAGGTCGGCGATCACGTCGGCGTTTCGGAAGGCTGTACAGGCTGAATCGCGCAGACGGCGTAGGCCGATGCGCCGTGCTCCTCCCCCACGAAGCCGAGCCCTTCCGTCGTTGTCGCTTTCACGGATACGGCTCCGCGGTCGAGCTGCAGCGCCCCGGAAATGTTCGTGCGTATCGCATCGATGTGCGGGCGCAGCTTGGGCTGCTGCAGTGCCACCGTCGCATCAACATTGTTAATCTCGAATCCGGCCTGGCGAACCCGATTGGCAACCTGCCGGAGCAGATCCAGGCTATCGGCATCTTTCCACGCATCCTCGGTATCCGGGAAAAGGGCCCCGAGGTCGCCCAGCGCCGCGGCCCCCAGCAGGGCATCGGCGATGGCATGCAGGAGGACATCGGCATCGGAGTGGCCCTGCAGACCGGTATCATGGGGAAGGGTCACGCCACCGAGGATCAGAGGCCGTCCCTCCACGAGCCGGTGCACGTCGTATCCGAAGCCTACGCGCATGGGTTTCTGGTTTTAGGTTGGCAGGTTGAAGGGGTGCAGCTTTGGAGGTTGCCGGCTTTGGTGCTGCGGCGCGGAATGGGAGCCGTCTTATTGCGCAACGTGATCGGGCCAGTCTGCCCAGAGCGACTGCGCCATCACCCAGTCGGCGGACGTGGTGATCTTGAAGTTGTGCGCGCTGCCTTCGACGTAATGCACCGCGTGACCGGCTTGCTGGACGAGTTCGACGTCGTCGGTTGCCGCGACCTCGGAATCTAGCGCGCGGTGGTGCGCGGTTTCGAGCCAGGCGCGGCGGAAGCCTTGCGGCGTCTGCATCCGATAGAGCCCTGAGCGCGGGACTGTAGCGCCGAAGCAGTCCTCGTCCATCTCACGCAGCGTATCGGCAACGGGGATAGCGAGGGCCGCGGCTCCGTGAGCGCAGACGGCGTCGATCAGGCGCGAGATGGCGCCGGGCGCGACGAACGGGCGGACGGCGTCGTGGACGAGCACGATGTCGGCGGGCGCAGGCACGGCACGGAGAGCACGCCGCACCGACGCCTGCCGCGAATCGCCGCCCTCGACGAGCACGATGACTTTGCGGAGCCCGGCCTCGTGCAGCAACTCGCTCGTCTCCCGCAGGCCGCTCTGTTCGGCCGGCGCAGCGACGACGACATGATCGACCTGAGGATGCTGCTCGAACACGCGGAGCGTTTGCACCAGCAGCGGCTCGCCACCCAACGTGCGGAACTGCTTGCGCTCCCCTCCCAGGCGCCGCCCCTGCCCGGCCGCGGGCACGAGCACGGCGACCTCGGACGCGGGCGGCGTATCCTCCATTGGCTGCGCAGTCATCTCCCGGTCGGGCTCGGTTGAGTCAATCAAACAGCACGGATGCGGGGCCTGCTACAGAATCAGCATCGCATCGCCGAAGGAGAACAGGCGGTACTCTTCTTCGATCGCTTCCTCGTAGGCCTCAAGCAGAAAATCGTATCCGGCGAAGGCCGCCGTCATCATCATGACCGTGCTCTCAGGGCGGTGGAAGTTGGTCAGCATCCGCTCGGTGATCTTGAACTCATAGGGTGGATAGACGAACAGATCGGTCCAACTCGAATCGGCCTTGAGCGTGTGCGACGCCGAGAGGCTCGACTCGATCGTTCGCACGACGGTCGTGCCGATCGCCGTCACAGAGTTCTCCTCCGACAACAGCGCCTTGTTGACCGCATCGGCCGTTTCTTTCGGAATCTCGAACTGCTCGGAGTCCATCCGGTGCTTCGTCAGGTCCTCGACGCCCACGGGGCGGAAGGTGCCGCGGCCCACGTGCAGGGTGATCGGATAGAGGTCGACGCCTTCGTCTTTGAGCGTCTGCACCATCTCATCGGTGAAGTGCAAGCCCGCCGTCGGGGCCGCCACGGCGCCGCGCCGCTCGGCAAAGATCGTCTGATACCGATCGCGGTCTTCCTCTTCCACATCGCGCTTAATGTACGGCGGTAGGGGCGTCTCGCCGATGACGTTAATCTTCTCGTACAGCTCATCGTTGCGCCCCTCGAACGAAAAACGTATTGTCCGCCCGCGTGAGGTCGTGTTGTCGATCACCTCGGCGCTGAGGTCGTCGTCGAAGTACAGCTTGTTGCCAATGCGGATCTTCCGCGCCGGATCGACCATCACGTCCCAGAGGCGGCTCTCGGGGTTCAGTTCCCGGAGCAGAAAGACCTCGATATCGGCTCCAGTCTTCTTCTTTTTGCCATACAAACGCGCCGGGTACACCTTCGTATCGTTGACGACCATGACGTCGCCCTCGTTGTAGTACCCCGGCAAGTCTTCGAACATCCGATGCTCGATGGTCTGGTCCTCCCGGTGAAGCACCATCAGCCGGCAGCTGTCGCGCGGCTCTGCGGGGTACTCGGCGACAAGTTCTTTGGGGTAGTCGTAATCAAACTCCGAGCGTTTCATATAGATTGATGTACTGACTGCAACGGGGTGAAGGGCACAGAAGCGCCGGCGCCCCGGCCATTGACACCCGGCCGAAGCGCAAACGGACTTCCTTCTCAATTTTCCGACTCACACAAACAAGATCGCGAAACCAGATGATCCCGGCCACAGCGCAGAAATTCCTCGAATTAGGCTCATCTCCATGCAGCGACCGATCCGGCCCCACGCCACATTCAGGTGCTGGCCCGCAGGCCGTCCCATGACTGCATCTCCCATGGCTGGATGTTGAGCACATCTGCTGGTACGCGCTCTGGATGAAGTGCTGCCGCCAATAACTCGATAGACCGGTAGAGCCGCGGTCCCGGCCGGTTGAAGTAGGCATTGCCATCGAAAAGGTGCACGCGCCCGTTGCGGACGGCGCGCAGATCGGCCCAGCCAGGACGCTCGGTGAGATAGTGGAGGTCGCGGATGGTTTCGTCCATCGCAAAGCCGCACGGCATAAGGGCAATCACGTCGGGATCGGCGGCACGGATCGCCTCCCAGTCAACCGTCGGGGACGGCTCGCCCTTTTCGGCAACAACGGCGCGGCCGCCGGCCATGTCGGCGACGTCGGGCATCCAGTGCCCGGCCGTCATCAACGGCTCCATCCACTCGATGCAGGCGACCGATGGTAGCGTCTCCGGATCGGTGCGCCGGTCGATGCCGAGGCGGTTGCGCAGCACTTTGAGCGTGCGCTCGTTCTCGGCGACGACCTGCATCGCCGCCTCCGCTCGGCCCATCTTTCGCCCGAGCCGCAGCACCGTGTTGAGCACCTCCTTGAGCGTGAGCGGCTCCATCGAGAGCACCTCCGGCTGCGCGCCCGACCAATCGGCGAGCGCCTCTTCGAGCTGCGGCAGCGACACCGCGCAGACCTCACACTGCGCCTGCGTCACGATCAGATCGGGCTCCAGCGCGCGGAGGCGGTCAAGATCCACCTCATACAGGCTGAGGCCCTGCTGCAACTGCTCCTGCACCCGGTCGTCGATCGCTGCCGAATCGCCCCCGCTCTCAAACGTCGCTGTAGTGACGGCGGGCCGATCCGACACCGCGGGCGGGGTATCGCATTCGTGCGAGCGCCCGACGAGGTCCTCGCGCCCCCCGAAGGCACAAATCCATTCCGTCGCGGCGGGAAGCAGGGAGACAATACGCATGGGAATGGCGAACTGCGAATTACGAGTGACGAGTGACAATTTTCGAACCGCTCTGCTGAGGCGAGTGTTGCGCAATCCATTCGCAACTCGCTACTCGCCACTCGCCACTCACTTAATCGGCGGACGGCGGCGGTGGAAATCGGTTTCACGCTGATAGGCCTGCGCCAGCGCGATCACCTGATCGTCGCGGTAGAGCGAGCCGACGAACGTGATGCTATCGGGCTGGCGGCGCGGCGAGTTGGGCTGATCGTCCAGCGGGCGGAAGGCGTTCGGCACGCAGACGCACGGATGGCCGGTCAGGTTGGTGATGCCCAGCACGCCGCCCCGGTACGACGGCGAGACGAACACGTCCACGTCCTGCATCGCCGCGTGCATGGCCTGCATGAGCTTTGTGCGGGCGCGGCTCATCCGCAGATACTCGACCGCCGGGATGAAGCGCGCCGCACGGAAGACATTCGGCCACGTGTTCTCGCCCTGGCGCACCAGCTCATCGATGCCGCCCGAGCGCGTCAGCTCGTCGAAGGCCGTGGCGGCTTCCACGTCGAGCATGCCCAGGATGGCGCCGACGGGCAGATCGGTCGGCAGCGACATCGGCTGGAGGTCGATGCCGACTTGATTGCGCAGCGCCGCGAGCGTCCGCTGATCGGCGTCGGCGTTGTCGTAATCGCCTCCGAACGCCTCCTCCAAGTAGCCGACGCGCAGGGTGCCGATGTCGAGGGTGGCGTCGTACGGAAAGGGCATATCAACGGACGTCGGATCGCCCGCATCGGCCCCGCGGATGGCGTCGAAAATGAGCGCGCAGTCCTCCGCCGAGCGCGCCATCGGGCCGAGCTTGTCCATCGTCCACGACAGCGCCATCGCGCCGGTCCGCGGCACCGCACCAAACGTCGGCCGGTGGCCCGTGACGCCGTTGCGCGTCGAAGGCGACACGATGGAGCCCAGCGTCTCCGACCCGATCGCAAACCCCACACATCCGGCCGCCACCGCCGAGCCCGGCCCCGCCGACGAGCCGCTGCTCCCCTGCTCCACGTTCCACGGGTTCTTGGTCGTCCCACCGTACCATACATCGCCCCACGCCAGCGCACCGAGCGTCAACTTGGCGACGAGTACGGCGCCCGCCTCATCGAGCCGCTGCACGACCGCCGCCGTCGCGTCGATCTGCTGATCCTGATAGGGTGTTGCGCCCCACGTCGTCTTGTAGCCTTCGACGGCGAGCAGGTCTTTCGCGCCCCACGGAATGCCGTGCAGCGGGCCGCGCCACTGGCCGGCGTTCAACTCTTCATCGGCCCGCCGCGCCTGCCGCCGTGCCCGCTCCTCGGTGAACGTGACGACAAACTTCAGCGTCGGATCGTATTCCTTGAGTCGCCGCAGATACAGCTCCGTCAGCTCCAGCGAGGTGACTTGCCGCGTCGCCAGCAGATACGACAGCTCGGCGACGGTCATGAACGCCAATTCTTCGTCGGAGGCCGGCCGCTCGACGGGCCGCGCCGACCACTCCATCGCGTCTTCGATGTCCGGAATCGACGCCCCGCCGATGCGCGGATCGAACGTGGTGGCCGGGACGACGCTATTCGGGATGTCGACTTCGCGGAGGGATTGGTACTGCTCCAGCTTCTCGTTCAACGACTCGACCATCAGCTCGCGCTCCTCGGCGGTGAAGTCGAGGCCCGCGATCGTTTCGGCGGCGGCAATGTGATCGGTGGTGATGGGCGTCTCGTCCTCGTCGGCGACCTGGGCGTAGAGCGCGCCGGGAAAGAGCGTCCCGCCCAACCCCAGGGCCGAGCAGGCTTCGAGAAAGTTGCGGCGATCGATAGGCATGGTTGCGTTTGGGCGAATGGGAGTTGGGGCGTGGAAAGTTGGCGTGGGTGTGTGGGCGTAGGGGGGGCACGGGTGTTCACAGTGCCCAATCGCACACGCACCCTCTCACCCACACGCCATCACCGGAGCAGACTCGTCGGGAAGACGACGGGGCTTTCGTTGCCGTCTTCGCCCACCGCCGCGACGCCGAACAAGTAGTTGTCGATGATGACGTTTTCGAGCGTGTGCCGGGTCACGTCGGGGCCGATGAAGACGCTTTTTGTCCACTGCGGCGCCGTGGTTTTCCGCCAGTAGATTTTGTATCCGGCCAGATTCGGATCGTCGACCGGCTTCCATGCGAGCGTCGCCGAGGGACGCACGGCTCCGCCGATCTTCACCGAGTCCGGGGCGGGCGGCGCCGCGGCGATGCCGGCCAGCACCGCAGCGTTGACGCCCGTCATCCGCGCGGCGAAGTCGAAGTGTACCTCATCGATCGTGTCGCCGTACTCGATGCCATCTTCGGTGCGGATGTCCTGATGCTGCTCGGTGTAGTCCTCGTGCGCCTCCATGATGCGGACGGCGGGAAAACCTTCGTTGTTGAACGGCGTGTGGTGCCCTCCGCGCCCGAAGCGGTCGAGCCGGTAGATCATCATCGCATCCATGTTGCGGATGTACAGCTCCGTCATCCGGGCGACGTAGCGGGCGAGGTTGCGGGATGGGCTGTCGTTCTCACCGCCGAAGTAGCGCTCCGACCACTGGTCGTCGTCGCTCGGGATGTTGTACTGCGAGAAGACGCGAAATACGGTGTTGTCGATCACCCCGTCGCCGCCCTCGATGTTGCCGATCATGTCGTTGTTGAGGACGCCGGCGATATTCCAGCCTTCCTCGCGGGCCACTTCGGCCATGTGGGCACCGCCGAAGAGCCCTTGCTCCTCGCCCGAGAGTCCCGCGTAGATAATGCTGCTGCCGAACTCGTACTGCGACAGCACGCGGGCGGCCTCAATGGTCCCGGCCAGGCCCGAGGCGTTGTCGTTGGCACCGGGCGCGTCGATGGAGTCGTTCATCACATCGGAGGCGCGCGAGTCGATGTCGCCCGACATGATGACGTAGCGGTCCGGATGCGTGGTGCCGCGCTGAATGGCGTAGACGTTGACGATGGTCGTCGCCTCGGGGATGCGCCGCTCGCCACTCACCTCGAAGCGCTGGGTCTTGACCTCCAAGCAGCCGCCGCACGCGGCCGAGATCTGCTCGTACTGATCCTTCAGCCAGCGCCGGGCCGCGCCGATGCCGCGGGTGTCCGACGTGGTATCCGAGAGCGTGTGCCGCGTCCCAAAGCCCGCCAGCGCACGGATGTCAGCCTCCACCCGCTCCGCCGAGATGGCATCGACGATGTCGTGGATGCGGGGGTCAATCGGAGGCGGCGGGGCGGTGTCGTACTGGGCGGCGGCGGATCCGGCCAGACTCAGGCCGAGGACGAGGGCGAGGGCGAGCACAAACGAGAAACTTCGGCGCATCGAAACAGCGGGGTTGGTGGGTGGACAGGAAACTCACCCCGCCATGATACGAGATTCACAGCACCTTTTCATCCCCGATGCCGCACACTCAAACTTGTCATCCTGAGCTTGACTCAGGATCTCCACGGAATGAGCGGAGCGACACCAGCCTCAGGCAACTGATCCCGGATAAACGACGAAAGAAAAAGAGTGGTGCTCAATTCGAGGAGATCCCGAAATGAGCAAAGCGAATTCACGCCAGTAATCAAGTCCGGAATGACAAGCCCAACTTTACGCCTCCACCTCGGCGCCGTAGTGCTCCTTCGTCGACAGAAACGTGATTTCCGGCCAGTCCTCCATCATGCGCTCCAGCCGGTATGTGCTCTGCGCCAGATAGGCCAGGTCGCCCTCGGCATCGTGGAAGAGCGAGGTCCGATTTTTCCGCTCGTACTCGTCCAGCTTCTTCGCATCGTCGCAGACCACCCACCGCGCCGCGGCATAATTCGTCCCGCTCAGGTGCGCCTGCACGTTGTACTCATCCTCCAGCCGCTGCACGGTCACGTCGAACTGCAGGACGCCGACGGCTCCGAGGATATAGTCGTTGCCCTGAATCGGGCGGAAGACCTGAATGGCACCTTCCTGACTGAGCTGCTCTAATCCCTTGCGGAGGTGTTTAGCACGCAGCGGATCGTCGAGGTGGACCTTGCGGAAGTGCTCCGGCGCGAAGCTCGGCACGCCGGTGAACTGGAGCTCCTCTTTCTCGCTGAAGCTGTCGCCAATCTTGATCGTGCCGTGGTTCTGGATACCGATGATGTCACCCGGATACGCCGTATCGACCCCCTCGCGGTCCTGCGCCATGAAGATGCGCGCGTTGTTGATGCGCACCTCCTGCCCGAGGCGGTGGTGCTTCACCGTCATCCCGCGCTCAAACGCGCCGGAGCAGACGCGCAGAAACGCCATCCGGTCGCGGTGATTCGGGTCCATGTTCGCCTGAATCTTGAAGACGACGCCGGTGAATTCTTCTTCGTAGGGCGACACCTCGCGCGTCGTGGTTGGGCGCGGACGCGGCGGCGGGGCGATCTCGACGAAGCTGTCGAGCATGTCGCCGACGCCAAAGTTGCTCAGCGCGCTGCCGAAGAAGACGGGCGTCTGTTTTCCGGCGCGGTACTTCTCCATGTCGAAGTCGTTGCCCGCCTCGCGGACGAGCTGCACGTTGAAGCGCAGCTCCTCGGCCTGCGAGCCCAACTCCTCCTCCAGCCGCGGATCGTCGAGTCCATCGATGGCGAGACGCCGGTGGTTGCCCTCCTGGTCGGCGTGTGAGAAGAGGTGCAGTTCGTTGCGATGCAGGTTGTACGTCCCGCGGAAGCGATCCCCCATCCCGATGGGCCACGACAGCGGCACCGTTTCGATGTCGAGCTCATCTTCGATCTCATCGAGCAGCTCCAGCGGCTCCTTGCCGAAGCGGTCCATCTTGTTGATGAAGGTGATGATGGGCGTGCCGCGCATCCGGCAAACCTCCATCAGCTTTTTCGTCTGCGCCTCGACGCCTTTCGCGTTGTCAAGCACCATGATAACACTGTCGACGGCCGTCAGCACGCGGTACGTGTCCTCGGAGAAGTCTTTGTGGCCCGGCGTGTCGAGCAGGTTCATCTCGTAGCCGCGGTAGCGAAACTTCATCACCGACGAGGTGACGGAGATGCCGCGGTCTTTCTCCATGTCCATCCAGTCGCTGCGGGCGTGGCGGCGGGCCTTGCGGGCCTTGATCTCCCCCGCCTCGTGGATGGCGCCGCCCATCAGGAGCAGCTTCTCGGTCAGCGTCGTCTTGCCGGCATCGGGGTGGCTGATGATGCCGAACGTGCGGCGCCGGTCGATTTCTTTTTTTAACGTCTTTTGTAGCGTCGTACTCACTTATCTGCCAGACTGGGTCGAAAAGGGAAGCGTCAGGGTCATCGCGGTTTGCGGAGCATATCCGTTACGAGGGAACGCGCCAATAGTTTTTGCCCCCCTGAAGGTTGCCTCCATCCCCGTTACTTTTCTTTCACATTACGGCTTTGAATTTGTCTCCCCCCCCCCGCTGTAGACTGCGTTCGCAGCTTGTTAGAAAACTCGCTTCTTGACGAGCCTCTTCGCGGCATCGTCGATTCTGTTCACGTCTGGGGGCATCACGTCATGTATTTGGACACCACGGGGGTTCGGTGGAACCTCCTTCTGTGCGCAATCGGGTTGATGAGTATCTTTCTTTTCGGGTGCGATCTTTCGTCGCCCGCTTCGGAGGAACCGGGCGAAGAACCGGACGGCACAACGCTTCCCAACGGCCTCACCATCACGCCCATTCCCGACGGGGGTCGCCTCACTGCTCCAAGCAGCAAGCAGGGCAATGCCTCGGAGGCCTCCCCCTACGGATGCATGCTCTCGACGCCCAACCTGGGCGGTGATGCCACGTATCGCTACGACGCCGTGTATCTGCACTTTCCCGCATCCATCGTCAATAATGCAGAGGGGTTAAGGCACATCACCTTTGGCGCCCTCAGCCATACGGCATACTCCGACGAGATCCGCGACCAGCCCATTATTATGCGCCTCGACCAGTGCAGGGTGCCCGACTCCGACGCCGCTGAGGCCATGGCCCGAGAATACCTCCGACGGTTCCCCGCCCCCTCCGACGATGTTCAATGGACCGGTGCGACTGTCGGTAACCCCAATAAATCCCTTTTCCTACCTGATTCCCGGAAGGGCTACCAATGCTTGAATTATGAAATCGAGTCCATCATCTGTGTTGGTCCCTTTAATGGGAACCCCGAGGTATGTACTGTGGAAGTCACCTGCACGCAATGGGTCTATATTGACGATGGTGACAACGGCGAGGGAGACAGTGGAAGTGGCTCCGGCGATGATCCCGTCGCCTGTAACCCCGATGGTGGCCCCACCGATCAGATATGCATCGAGGGGGGTGGGGCCGTCCCGGACGACCCCGTCTTTATCGAAAACCCCTGCGACCGCCCCGATCCGCCCGCCTACTGCAGCGAATCCGGCTCTTGCTTCGACAAAACTATCGCGGATGAATACGACCGCGCCCTCATCCGTTCCCTGGAAGACAAAGGAATCCTCACCGAGCTCTGGCAGAAAAGCAATGCCGACGCCTCGGACCAGAGCCAACGCGAGGAGCGCGGCGGATGGATCGTGCAACAAGACGACGGGAGCTACGACCTGGTCGAGTATCACGAAGTCGAAAACGACATTACGTACACCCCGATTGGGATCCGAGGTATATCCACTGGGGCACGTCCTTCTGGAACGGTCGCAACGTTCCACACGCAACCGTTCATGCCGGCTGAGATCATCACCGATACGGAAGTCATTGAGCAGTACTTGACTAAAAAAGGAATAGACCCAGATAATTATGACTATGATTTAGAAGAGCTTGCAGATCCATACGCCGGGAAAATCTTTCGCTATCCCTCGGAGCCGAGCGAAACGGATTTCGGGGCAGCCGATACGCTATCTATGAAGGGTTATCTTATCGACAAGTCGATCCTGTATAGCTACGATTACGTGAACGGAGTGGACACCGAAATCAGCCGGTGTGGATATTAGCAGGGATCATAATAATACCAGGAGCCTCTCAGCAGATACGATCCAAATCCATGAAAGAGATAACAGCAATCTTCATCGGCCTCATCCTGATGTTCTTTGGCTCAATCGATACTTTTGCCCAGCCGCTCAGTGGCTGCCCTTCAGGAAATGAAGGAGCCCGAGAGGTCGTGGAGGTATACCTAAGCAACCCGGAATGGGCAGACGAGCGCCAGGAGGCCGGCATTTCGGTCTCGCCGAGCGAGATCCGCCTTTTGACCGACGAGCAGGACCCAGACGTGTGTCAACAATTGACGGATGGAGTTAGCAATACCGAGTGGATCGAGCACTTCTTTTATAAGGCAGGGCCGTATTACTTCGATGTAGCGAAGCTTCGTCCATCCAGTGAGTGGCCAGGGGATGAAGTACCGGGTGTAAACCCTGGCTTGATGATCTACAATCAGAATTTCGAACTGGTTGGTATATATATGCTTTAACTGCTTCCAGCCTTAGCATGATGGAATCTCGTACTACAACACCTCCAAGAAAAATTGCCCTGCACCTCTTTGCATCCGTTGGGTTGCTCCTTGCTGCCTTGGCGCTGAATGCGCCCGGGCTCCATGCTCAAGCGGCTTGCCCGCCGAACCACCCTAACGCCTGGTCACTCGTTGAACTCTTCCTCACCGAGCCCGAGCTCTCCGATGCGCGCCAGGAAACGGGCACTACAAGCATCGACACGAGCCAGGTCCAACTGGTGCAAAACACCTCCGTGTGCCAGACGCTCAATGCTCAGTATGAAGACTTCCAATCTCCCGTCCAGACGAGGGTGTATTACCACACTTCGAACCGCTATTTCGTTGCCATCCCACTCGTCGAATCCGAAGAGGGAATAGTTGGATTCGGAATAGAAACGCTCATCGTTCTCGATGACTCGCTCAATGAATTAAAGGCGTATGGGTTTTAGCTCGACCCATAGGAACCGCGTTGTCCGCTTGTCCGGTACCGAGTGCTCCGCCTTCAGACGCAACGTTCGCATGTGTGCAGCGTTGTAGATCGGAAGAGCACACGTCTGAACTCCAGTCACACTTGAATCTCGTATGCC
>CAYUVF010000078.1:0-13206 GCA_964448045.1 uncultured Rhodothermales bacterium | reverse complement strand
GGTGATGAGGACGATGGGCGTAACCGCGGGTTCCAGATCCAGCGCCTTCAGGGCCTGCAGTGCAACGACGATCTCCACGAGGCCCGCTTTCATGTCGAAGATGCCGGGGCCGCGCATCTTGTCATCGTCGTCGAGGCGGAGGGGCATCGTCGCCAGCGTCCCGCGCTCCCAGACGGTGTCGCAGTGGCCCAGTAGCAGTTGGCGTGGGCGGTGGCGGGCGCGTCGACGAGGGCGAGCGTACAGGTGGCCGCCCGTCTGGTCGCCGGGGATATGCGCCACGTGAAAGCCGAGGCGGTCGAACTGCGTCGCGAGCAGCTCCAGCACGTGCCGCTGGCTGGATGGATCGGTCGAGGGCGACTCGGCGCGCACGAGTTGGCGCAGCAGATGGATAAAATCGGAGCGGTGGGCGCGCACAAAATCGAGCACGGCGCCCGCAAAGGGGGGATCGGCTACGTCGACGTTGTCAACCGGAGGCGTCATGGAGCGGAAAAACTGAGCGAAACGGCCGGCACATCCGGCGTGCAGAAGGGCCGGATACACCTCTCATAGCACGGCGCGGGCCGCATCCTGTTTCACTCTACCATCGCATCGAGGTCGAAAAACGTGTCGAGGTCAAGGATCTCCAGCACCTCGTAGAAGATCTCGGGCGGCCGGTTCAGCTTGACCTGTTTGCCATCGCGCACGAGCCGGTAAAGCACGATCACGCCCTCGCTGTCGATCAGGTTGGCGGCCGAGCAGTCGATGTGGACGCGATCGACGTCCTGTGCCAGGCGCTCGATGTGGCGCCCGGTCAACACCGTCAGGTCGCGCTCCAGCGTCACGTTGAGCTGGTTTTCAGTTTTTTCGTAGCCCATTCGAGTTCCTCGCTGACTGTTTGCTTGATCGTCTTCGCCAGGTCCGAATACACGTGGATGTAGTCCATATCGAGCGCCACCATGGGCCGTTGCAGGCGGAGGTAATCGCGCTCCTGATGAAAGAACGGCATCAGGCCGGAGAAGATGAAGCCGAGTTGGCGCACGACCTGGGCGGCGCGCGGGGTCGTGGGGTCGTCCAGCGGCAGATCGATATATAGCACTTTCAGGTCCTCCGAATCGAGGTCAGCTACCATCTGCTCGATCTGATCATCGAGGTCGCGGCCGTATTCGCGGACGACGATGAGTGCGTATCTGTGCTTGTAGTTGATATGCAGATCGAGATCCGACTCGTCGGCGAGGTCCACGGGGGCGGGCTCCGGCCGCTGGAGGGTAAAGTCGAGCTCATCGTAAATGGCCTGTAGCAGATCGGCGTATTTTGAGGGCAGGTACGCCGTTCGCGGCTCGGGATCGACCAGCGGAAGAAAGTCGATGATTACGGACAGCGGCTGGGGATACGAGTCGACCAGCCCCTTGAAGCGCTCGGCTTCGAACGTGCCCAGCACCAGCGCTGTCGATTTGAAGTCGAAATGGGCATTGGCGCGCTGGCTGATGGTGTGCACCGTGACAGCTTCCCCGAAGACGCCGTGCAGGCTACGCGCTTTCGCCTCCTGGATGAGCGCATCGAGCATTTTGGTCATGAGTCCGCGCCGGCGATGGTTGACAGAGACCACGGCCTCGCCCACTTCGCCGATGTTGGAATCGGTCGTGTGCAATACGGCAAAGTAGCCCACGGCCTCGCCGCATCCGGTACGCACGATGACGCCGAACTTTTCGCCCCGGTCCAGTGCGCGCTCGACCTTGTCGGGGAAGTACAGGCTGTCTTTGACGTAGGTATAGCCGTAGGTGCGATAGATGAGCTTGGAGACGTCCTCGGCGTCGGCGGTGGTGACGAGGTGCAGTTCGTACTCCGTGTTCTCATCGGCCGAGGTGGGAGACAGGGCCGGGTCGCCAGAAAACCGCTCGGCGATGTGCTCAGCCGTAATCGTCATGGCCAGGCGAAATTCCTTCCCCTCCTTGCCCTTGTTGAGGAAGGTGAACTCATCGACGAGGTGGCGAATAAGCTTTAGCCCGGCGCCCTCGAAGTTGCCTTCATTCACGGCGCGGTCGCGGTCGTAGCGGTACCGGTCGGGGTCGAAGGGTTGCCCCTCTTCCTGCACGATGATCTCCACGGTGGAAAGGTCGCGCCGGAAGGTGAGGTCGAAGTGCGACTCCTCGTCCCAGAAGGCGAACTGGACGATGTCACTGATCAGCTCATCCATCGCCAGCGCGAGGCGGCGGGCATGTGGCCCATCGAGCCCGGCGTTCAGACCCCACTTGTACGTAAAATCGATCACCGCGCCGATCACGCCGAGATCGTTCGGCAACCGCATTTCGACATCCATGTGCGCCGTCCAACTCAATCAGGAAGGGAAAACAACGAGGACGCAAGAGGTGTAGGGTCACCTGTATGTTAAATTAAAGTGAAGGGATCGTCAAGTCCGAAACGAGTAATTATCCAAAAACGCTCTCGATGGATCGGACGGGCGGCTACGCGCGCTTCGCGCCGTACGACCAGGTCAGATATGCCATAAACCCGGCCCCGACGCGCAGCGCGTCCTCATCGACGGTGAACTGCGGCGTGTGAAGGCCGTGTGTGATACCGCGCTCCTCATTGCGGACGCCGAGGCAGTAGAATGTGCCGGGGCGCTCCTGTAGAAAGTACGCGAAGTCTTCCCCGGCAAACCAGCGGTCGAGGTCGATGGTGCGCTCCGGGCCGACGTACTCGGTTGCGGCCGAGCGGACGTGGGCCGTGGGGGCGTCGTGGTTGAAGAGGGCCGGATAGCCCACCCGCAGATCGATGTCGGCGGTGGCGCCGTGGGCCTCGGCGGTGTGGTGGATGACGCGCCGGATCAGCGCATGGCCCTCTGTGCGCCAGTCCTCATCCATTGCGCGGAAGGTGCCCTCCAGATGCGCCCGCTCGGGGATCACGTTGGTGGCGCCTTTGGCCGTCAGCTTGCCGATGGTCAGGATGCTGGGGACGCCGGGGGGGCAGTGGCGGCTGATGACCGATTGCAGCGCGACAACGATCTGGCTGGCGACGTATGTGGCATCCGTCGCGAGTTCGTGGGGCGCTGCGGCATGGCCGCCCTCGCCGTGGATGGTGATGTGGACCTCGTCCGCCGAGGCCATGAACATGCCCGGTCGCACGCCGATAGTGCCCACCGGAAGCGAGGGCTTGACGTGCTGGCCAAAGACGGCGTCGACGGGCGGCGACGTGCTGTTGGCCGCCAACACGCCCTCCTCAATCATAAATTTGGCGCCGCCGGGGATGCGCTCTTCCGTCGGTTGAAAGCAGAACCGGACGGTCCCGTGCACGTCGTCGCGGATGCGGTGGAGGATCTGCGCCGCGCCGAGCAGCGAGGAGGTGTGCACGTCGTGGCCGCAGGCGTGCATCACACCCGGGTTCTCGGATGCGAAGTCGAGGCCGGTTTCTTCTGTGATCGGCAGTGCATCCATGTCGGCACGGAGGAGGAGCGTGGGGCCGGGCCGTCCGCCCTGCAGTGTGGCCATCACCCCCGTTTCGTAGATACCCGTCTGCACGTGCACATCATCCAGATCGCCGAGCGTATCGGCTATGAGCTGTGCCGTGGCCTGCTCCTTTCGCGCCAGTTCGGGATGGCGATGGAGCGTGCGGCGCAGGCGCACGATCTCGGGAAACAAGGCATCCGCATGAGATCGGATTGCGTCGAGCATGAGTGGGGTTGGAGTTCCGTTCAGAGGATCCGGTTCAACGCATCGTGCCGAACTCAGAACGCCATCCCCTGAATTCGGAACAGGCGCGATTACACGAGCTGGCGGCGTTTGTTGAGATACGCCATCAGGGCGGTGTCGTACGGCTCGGCCGTGTCGAGCTCGGCGAAGTCGATATCGTGTTCGAGACAGCGGCGCCGGAAGCGCTCGCTGAAGTGGGCAACGGCCTCCTGATAGTGCTCTCGGAGCTGGGCGGGCTGGAGCGAGAGCTCCTCGCCGGTTTCCACGTCACGGAAGAGCATCGGCACGTCGGGAAAGTTGAACTGGCGCTCCGTTTCGCCTTCAAGCACGTGGAAGACGATGACCTCGTGGCCGCGGTGGCGCAGATGGCGCAGTGCCTTCAGCAGATCATCGTGCGCGGCAATGTTTTCGAACAGATCGGTGATGACGACGACGAGCGATCGGCGGGCGATGCGCTCGGCTACTTCGTCCAGTGCCGACGCCGCACTCGTTCGCTGCCCGCGCGCTTCCGACCGGCTCAGCTTGTCGAGCATTACGAGCAGCTGCCGGAGGTAGGCCCGCGTGGCCTTCGGGCGCCGCACCGTGTGTACCGATTCGTCGAAGGCGATCAGGCCCGTGGCGTCACGCTGCTTGATCATCAGGTTGTGCAACGCAGCCGCGAGGTACGAGCCGTACTCCAGCTTCGAGATCGCTTCCGCGCTCTTGTAGCGCATCGACGGCGAGGTATCCAGCACGATGTAGTGCCGCAGGTTCGTCTCCTCCTCGTACTGCTTGATGTAGTAGCGATCCGTCTTGGCGAACACTTTCCAGTCGACGTGGCGCAGTTCGTCGCCGGGGTTGTAGGGCCGGTGTTCGGCAAATTCGACCGAGAAGCCGTGATAGGGACTCCGGTGAAGGCCGGTGATAAAGCCTTCGACGATGAGCCGCGCGCGCAACTCCATGTTTTTGAGTTGCGAGATGACAACGGGGTCCAGGTAGCGCAGGGCGGAGGGACGCTCGGTCACGATGAAAACCGGATGGGAAATGAGACAGCGGAGACAAGAATTAGAAAGTCTCTGCCGTTTTCAGTTCCTTGTGGCACATTCCGAGTGCCGAATGTCGATGGGTGGATGCGCGTCCGCCCCCGGTTCGTCGCCATTCGCAAATCGACCCTCGAACTTCGCAAGTCAAACGATGGAGCCCAACGATCGCATCAAGGCGCGCCTGATGTCGGCGCGTGACCTGGGACGCACGCTCGACCGGATGGCACAGCAGATCCTGGAGCTCAGCGCCACCGAGGCGGACGCGGCCGAAACGTTCGCGCTCATCGGGATGCAGACGCGCGGGGTGCACCTGGCCCGGCGGCTGCAAACACGCATCCGAGCCGCCGAGGGCGTCGAACTGCCCGTGGGGGTACTCGATGTCACGATGTATCGCGACGATGTGCGGATGCGCCTCGCCCCGCCCAGCGTGCAGACCACGAGCATCCCGTTCGACGTCAGCGGCCGCCACCTCATCCTCGTTGATGATGTGCTCTACACGGGCCGCACCGCCCGGGCCGCCCTCGATGCGCTGATGGACATGGGCCGTCCCGCCTCGGTTCACTTTCTCGTCATCATCGACCGGGGGCACCGCGAGCTGCCCATCACGGCCGACATCGTGGGACGCGAGGTGCCCACGCTGCCGGGGGAGATGGTGCGCGTACGGCTACAAGAAATCGACAATCGCGAGGGCGTCTGGCTCGTGGCGAATGACGCATGAGGAAGGGCGCATGAGAAAGGGCGCATTGCGAGTGGTGGGGAGATACCAGTGACGAATGACCAGTGACCAACCGCGGCGGGCGAGCCGTCAGAATCACGACTGAAACGCTATGGAATCAGAACCAATATCAATCGGCGATCGAAAATCGACGATCGAAAATCTACAGCACCGCCATCTGCTGGATCTCTCCACCTACTCCGCCGCCGAGATTCGGCTCATTCTCGACACGGCCCGCGAGTTCCGCAAAGTGCTCGATCGCCGCGTGCGCCGCGTGCCCACCTTGCAGGGCGTGACTGTCGCCAACATGTTTTTCGAGCCGTCCACACGCACCAAGCTCTCGTTTGGGCTTGCCGCCGGACGCCTCTCGGCGGAAACGATCAGCTTCTCCAAGTCGGGCTCGTCGGTCAAGAAAGGCGAGACGCTGAAGGACACGGCGCAAAACATCGAGGCGATGAAGACGGACATGGTGGTGATTCGCCATAGCTCGCCGGGGGCGCCCCACTTCCTCAGCCGCTGCACCGAGAGCGTCATCATCAACGCGGGGGACGGCGCCCATGCCCATCCGACGCAGGCGCTCCTCGATATGCTTACGATGCGCGATCACTTCGACTCGTTCGCAGGGCTGAACGTCTCCATCATCGGCGATATCACCCACAGCCGCGTGGCCCGCTCCAACATCAATGGGCTGACGACGCTGGGGGCAAACGTCACGCTCTGCGGCCCACGGACGATGCTGCCGGTGGACATCGACCAGATGGGCGTTCGCGTAACGCATCGGCTCGATGAGGCGCTGGAGGGCTGCGATATCGCAATGGCCCTGCGCATCCAGCTGGAACGGCAAGATGAGGGCCTTTTTCCGAGTCTGCGGGAGTATCACATGCGCTTCGGCATCACCCGCGAGCATCTCCGGCGCCATCCCGATCTGCTCATCATGCATCCGGGGCCGGTCAACCGCGGCGTAGAGCTCGAAAGCGAGGTCGTCGATCACGAGCGTGCCATCATCCTCAGCCAGGTCACCAACGGCGTGGCCGTGCGGATGGCCGTGCTCTACTTGCTGGCCGGTCGCCCGGGGGAGCAGACCGCCGAGTAACGCACCCCTCCTGAAGAGCACGTAAAGGAGCGCATTCGGGAAAATCCCCCGGATGCGTTCGCGCGTGCTCTTATGAATAGAATGAGGTGATTGGTGTGACTGAAGTTGCGCTTGGACACGACACGACGACGCGTATTGGACCCTGGGATTGGGTGCGCGGCGCTTTCGGCGGATTCGTGGGAAGTGTCGCTTTTGGGCTCTTTATGGCATTCATCATGCCGCCGCCCATGCTGGAGGTCGTCATCCCCAATATGTACGGTATCGGGGCCACCCCGGATAACCCGGCTCCAATGGCGGGCTGGTTCTTCCACCAGTTTCACGGGGTTATGCTGGGCATCGCGTACGTGGCCTATGCGGAGCGGCCCGCGGTGATCGAGTGGATGGAGCCGCGCAGCTTGCAGGGCGGAATCGTCCACGGTATCATCTGGGGCGTCCTCACGACTATCGTACTGCCGGTCATCGTGATGCCGCTGTGGCTGCAGGCCGCTGGTTTCCCGATGGCGCCGTCCTTTCCCAACATTGGCTTTCCGGCGACGTTGCTCGGTCTGATTGGCCATATCATCTACGCCGTGCCGGTGGGCGTCCTTTACGCAATCTATCGGGAGTAGCCCGGGAGAAGCAGCAGGGAACGGGGTTTCGTGCGTGGTCGCCGCGTTGTACATTGAACCCCACGCCGCTCCGCGTTCGATGGCGGAGCGGCCCCGCGCTTCCACCCATTGGCTCCCGAAGTCATGTCGACTTACCTGTTCTATGATCTGGAGACGACCGGCCTGAACATCGCCTTCGACCAGGTCCTGCACTTCTCCGCGTTGCGCACCGATGAACAGCTCAACGTCGTCGACGAGTACGACATCCGCGTGCAGCTCCGGCCCGATGTCATTCCGGATCCGACGGCAACCCTCACGCACGGCATCTCGATCGAGGAGGCGCGTGACGCGCCCCTGACCGAGGTCGAGGCCATCCGCCGGATTCACGTGCTGATGAACGAGCCGGGCACGACCAGCATCGGCTACAACTCGATTGGGTTCGACGACGAGATGCTGCGGTTTGCGTTTTACCGCAACCTGCTGACGCCCTACACTCATCAGTATGCTAACGGCTGCGGCCGGATGGATCTCTACCCGATGGCCGTCATGTACTGGCTCGCCGGGAGTGAGGCACTGCTGTGGCCGGCGCAGGAGGCCGAGGGCGCCTTCAAGCTGGAGCAGCTGGCCCATGCCAATCAGTTCGACGATCACCCCGACCATCGCGCCCACGACGCCCGCTCTGATGTCCGCGTGACGCTGGAGCTGGCCCGGGCGATGGCACAGGACGCCGAGCGCTGGAAGGATCTGAGCGCGGCGTTCACCAAGGATCGCGACGAGGCCCAGATGAATGCGCTGCCGACCTTCGAGATCGGCGGCGCCTCCTACGCTGTAGGGCTGATGATTGACGGCAGCTTCGGGCCGGAGCAACACTATCAGCGGCCCGTGCTCCGGCTGGGCGGGCACCGGCACTACTCGAATCAGACGCGCTGGCTGGCGCTGGATACGCCGTCGCTGCCAGGGGTAGCAACGCGCCCTATCCGTCCGAATACTGAGGTGATTCGCCGCAAGCTCGGGGTGCCGCAGTACCTGGTTGAATCGGGCGAGGAGGCGTACGACCGGCTGGACGACCGGCGGCGGTCCATCGTCCATAAAAACCTCACGTGGCTCCGCGACCATCCCGAGCAGCTCCAGCAGATCGTCGGCTATTACTTGGAGTCGACGTACACCAAAGTGCCCAACCTCGACCCCGATGCGGCCATCTATCAGGAGCCGTTCTTCACCGATGAGCAAAAGGCCCTCTTCGCCACGTTTCACGAGCTCGACTCGGTGCGGGAGAGGGCGCGTTTCGTCCGGCGGATCGACGAACCTCATCTGCGGACGCTGGCGCTGCGGCTCATCATCCGCAATACGCCGCAGGCCACCTGGCCCGAATCGGTGGCGTCGTACGCCCGCTCCTACATGCGCCATGTGGACCCGCACACGCGGTCCGATGTGCTCATCGATCACAGGGGCGAGGAGCGCCGCCCCCCGGCCGATGCGCTCCGCGACCTCGATGTCCTTCGCGAGGAAGGCCTAAACGGCGAGCCGCTCACCGACGACCAGCGCACGCTGCTGAACGGGTTGGAAGCGTACATCAAGACCCAGTTCGACGTGTGCGAATCGTACCGGTTCGCGTAGAACCTATTGCAAAACCCGTACAAACTGTTATCCCGAGCGTGACGAGGCGCCCTGAGCGGAGCGAAGAAGTGCCCTTGGGGTGGATCTCTTTGATCGCCTTGCCTCATCCAGAGAGATCCTTCATCTTCGTTCAGGATGACAAAGTTGAGTTTTGCAACAGCCTGGAGTCTATTTCGAGAACATCAGCTTGAGCAGCGCTGCGTTTAGATCGGTCCAGACATCCTCCATCTCGGCGAGGACGGCGCGGCCGCGGTCGGTGAGGTGGTAGTACTTGCGGGGTGTATCGGACTCGTCATCGACCCACCGGGGCGCGATCAGCCCTTCGTCGTCCAGCCGGTTCAGCAGGGGATAAATAGTGCCCTCCGAGATGGAAAGCGCGGTCAGGTCGCGTACGCTGCGGATGAGCTCGTAGCCGTAGTATTCGCGCTTGCGAAGGCACAGGAGCACGACGAACTCCAGCACGCCTTTACGCAGCTGAGGCTCCCACTTTTGGATGAATGCGGTCGGGTCATCAGGCATCGGCCTGCAGGTTGGTCTGAAAGACTGCACTGTAAGATAGCCGCGGCGGCGTAAGAATCATGTAAAATGCCTGTTCAAAGCGTGGAGGGAAAGCAGCGCTCGTGAACATCCCGCACGCCGGTGGGTCTGAGGCCTGCTGATCGACGAAGCAAACGACTCCGTGTAGGATTAAATATGGCTGACCGCACGCACACGAACGAGCCCGGCGCATCGCTGATTGCGCTTCGCGGCCTGACGAAAACGTATCAGGAGGGCGAGCAGGAGCGCACCGTCTTTCGAGGGCTGGAGCTGACGGTCGACCCCGGCGAGTTCGTTGTGCTGATGGGCCGTAGCGGCGCAGGCAAGAGCACGCTGCTGAATTTGATCAGCGGGATCGATCGGCCCACGGCCGGCACGGTTCGCCTCGGTGGTACGGATTTGACCCAGCTGGCCGAGCGCGAGCGGACGCTCTACCGGCGAAAAAATATCGGCTTCGTGTTTCAGGCGTTCAACCTCATCTCCACGCTGACCGTCGCCGAAAACATCACCTTGCCGCTGGAGCTGAACGGTCAGACCGGCGGCGCCGAACGGGAGCGCGCCCTCTCCGTGCTCGACGAGGTGGGGCTGTGCGACCGGGCCGGAAGCTACCCCGATCGCCTTTCCGGCGGCGAGCAGCAGCGCGTGGCCATTGCCCGTGCCCTCGCGAACGACCCGCTTCTCGTTCTCACCGATGAGCCCACGGGCAACCTCGATTACGAGACCGGCCAGCAGGTGCTCCATCTGCTGACGGAGCTCGTGCGCCAGCGGGGCAAGACGATGCTCGCGGCCACCCACGATCGTAGCCTGGCCGAATCTGCCGATCGCGTGTTGTTCCTGCAGAGCGGCCGGCTGGAGGAACTGGCTCCCGACGACGTCGCCTCTGCCGCGCCCACCGATCTGGAGGTCTAAAGAGAATGGAGGGAGGAGAGGATCTGATCAGCCTCCGCTCATTCGCGCCTTCGCCCATCCGTTTCCCCATCTCAACATAGCGCATGTTGTCCCTTCTCAGCCGGTCCAGTTTCCGCTACCTCACCCAGCATCCGTGGCTGATGGGATTGTCGGTGCTGGGCGTGGCGCTCGGCGTGGCCGTGGTGGTGGCGATTGACCTGGCCAACGTGAGCGCCGAGCGGGCCTTCGAGCTGTCGGCGGAGACCGTTGCGGGCAAGGCGACACATCAGGTTGTGGGGGCGGCCGGGGAATTGGATGACGACGTGTACCGGCGCGTGCGCATCGATGCAGGGTACCGCACCTCGGCGCCGGTGGTATCGGGTTATGCGACACTCGCCCGCAGCGATCGCACGTTTCAGTTGCTGGGGATCGACCCCTTCGCCGAGGGGCCGTTTCGCCCGTACGTCGGTCAGCCCTCGGAGCTGGACCTCGGGACGTTCGTCGGCCAGCGCCGCACTGCACTGATCGCCGCGCCCACGGCCGAGGAGCTGGGCGTGTCCGTGGGCGATACGCTGCGGCTCGGGTTGGAAGGCGTCGAGGAGGGGGTGCAAGTTGTGGGGCTGATGCAGCCGGACAACGAGCGCAGCCGCCGCGCGATGGAGAGCCTGATCGTGGTCGACATTGCAACGGCGCAAAACCTGCTCGACATGCGCGGGCAGCTCAGCCGAATCGATCTTATTTTGCCTGATAGCGAGGCGGGCGATCGGGTGCGCGATCGGATACAGCAAGTGCTCCCGGCCAGTGCTCGCATTCAGCGCTCGGCGGCGCGAACGGAAACCGTCGAGCAGATGACGCGCGCCTTTAGCCTGAACCTCACCGCGCTAAGCCTGCTGGCGCTCGTCGTTGGGGCGTTCCTGATCTATAACACGATGACATTTTCGGTCGTGCAGCGGCGTCCGCTCATCGGCCGGTTGCGGGCCCTCGGCGTGACGCGGCGCGAAATCTTCGGACTGGTGCTCGCCGAGGCCGCGCTGATCGGCACGGTGGGCACGGTTGTGGGCATTGGGCTGGGCCTGGTGCTGGCGACCGGTCTCGTGCAGCTTATCACGCAAACGATCAACGACCTGTATTTTGTGCTGACGGTGCGCGAGCTGACGATTGCTCCGTTTACGCTGGTGAAGGGAGCGCTGCTGGGGCTTGGGACGACGTTGGGGGCGGCGCTGGCTCCGGCGCGTGAGGCCACGCAGGCGCCGGTGAGTGTCGTGCTCCAGCGCTCGGCGACCGAGACCACCGCGCGCACGCTGGTGCCGCGGCTGGCCCTCGGCGGCGTCGTACTCGCTGGATTGGGCACCGCGCTGCTCACGATTCCGAGCCAGAGCATCGCACTCAGTTACACCGCCCTGTTGGGCATCATTATCGCCGCAGCGTTGCTAACCCCCGCAGCCATTCTGGTGGGGGCGCGGCTGGTGCGTCCGCTGCTGGGGCGCGTCTTCGGCGTCCTCGGGCGGATGGCGTCCCGCGGCGTCGTGACTGCGCTGAGCCGCACCAGCGTCGCCATTGCCGCGCTTATGATTGCCATCGCAGCGACGGTAGGCGTGGGGGTCATGGTCGACAGCTTCCGCGGCACTGTCGAGTCGTGGCTCAACTACTCGCTTCAGGCCGATGTCTACGTGCAGCCGCCGAGCCTCGTCTTTCGCCGCTCGACGGCGACGCTGGAGCCGGCCCTCGTCGATACGCTTACAACCACAGCCGGCATCGGGGCGACGTACTCGGTGCGGCGCGTCGACGTGCAGGCCGGCGTCGGCCCAACTGAACTGGTGGCCATCGATCCAGGCCCGAATACCCCCGATGTGTATCGCTTCAAAAGCGGCGATCCCGATGCCATCTGGTCGCGCTTCCGCTCCGAAGATATTGTCATCGTATCCGAACCCTACGCGTACCGGTACGACCTGGCCGTGGGCGATTCGCTGCAGCTGCAGACCGACCGTGGGCCGCAATCATTTCCGATCCGCGGCATCTTCTACGATTACGCGTCCGATCTGGGCGTTGCCGTGATGAGCCGCACGACGTACGACCGCTACTATGACGACGCGGGCGTATCGGGCATTGCCATGGACGCCGCGGCAGGTCAGGAGGTCGACGCGCTGATCGATCGGCTCCGGGCACGGACGCAGGGGATGCAGGAGGTATTCATCCGCTCCAACGTGGGGTTGCGCGAGGCGTCGCTGCGCATCTTCGATCGGACGTTTACCGTGACGGCCGTGCTGCGGCTTCTCGCGATTGTGGTGGCGTTCATCGGCGTGTTGAGCGCGCTGATGGCGTTGCAGCTGGAGCGCTCGCGCGAATTGGCCGTGCTGCGCGCCAACGGTATGACGCCGGGCCAGCTTGGTGGATATATCACGCTGCAAACCGGCGTGATGGGCCTGTTCTCCGGGCTGCTCGCCCTCCCGCTCGGCTACGCGCTGGCGTACGTGCTGATCTTCGTCATTAACAAGCGGTCGTTCGGGTGGACGCTCCAACTGGAAGTGGCTCCCGAAATCCTGCTGCAAGCCGTCGCCATCGGCCTCGTTGCGGCCGTGCTGGCGGGCGGGTATCCCGCCTGGCGCATGTCGCAAGCGAATCCGGCCGATGCGCTGCGAGAAGGATGATTGGAACTCGCACCACTGAACGCTGGATTCTCCACTCAGAATCACCCACTCAGAACACATGCCTCGTTCTCTTCTCGTCGGTGCCTTTGTTGTGGCCCTGCTCGGCGCCGGAGCGTATCTATTGACGCAGGAGGACCAGACGACCATCGATTCCTCGGTCGCTGTGGCCGAGGCCATGAGCGGCGACACCACCGGCTACCGGCGCGCGACAACGGCGCGCGCGTTTTCGTTCCCGCGCGATCACGGTCCGCATCCCGGCTACAAAACGGAGTGGTGGTACTACACGGGGAACCTCAAGGCAGCCAGTGGACGGCACTTCGGCTACGAACTGACGATCTTCCGCGTAGCGATGGCGCCACCGTCCGACTCATCCGCCACCGAGCCCGCGCGCTCCGATACGCGTCCCGATACGCGTCCCGATACGCGTCCCGATA
>CAYUVF010000077.1:0-13367 GCA_964448045.1 uncultured Rhodothermales bacterium | reverse complement strand
CTGATCAGATGGCTACAAACGTAACATATGATGTCATTATCATCGGAAGCGGCGCGGGCGGGGCGACCCTCGCGCACCGGCTGGCGCCCTCCGGCAAGCAGATCCTGATCCTGGAGCGCGGGGAACGCCTGCCGCGGGAGGACAAAAACTGGGACGCGGCGGCGCTCTTCAACGACGGCGCCTACAAGACGAAGGAACAGTGGGTCGACAAAGACGGCGACTCGTTCGCGCCCAGCACCTACTACCGCGTGGGCGGCAACACGAAGGTCTACGGCGCGGCGCTCATGCGTATGCGCGAAAAAGACTTCGGCGCCGTGCAGCACCACGACGGCGTCTCGCCCGCGTGGCCCATCGGCTACGACCGGCTGGAACCGTACTACACGGAGGCCGAGGAGCTCTACCACGTCCACGGCGCCGCCGGCACCGACCCGACCGCCCCGCCGCGCAGCGCGCCGTTTCCGCACCCGCCCGTGCCGCACGACGACCGCATCGAGCGGCTGGCTCGCGACCTGGAGGGCCTCGGCCACCAGCCGTTCCCGCTGCCGATGGGCGTGCGCCTCAACGAGGATGACGACCCCGACGGGCCGTTTCTGCTGCGCGAGCTCTACAAGGCGATGGGCCACGAGGCGTTCGACGGGTACCCCGACCTGACGGCCCTGAAGGCGGACGCCGAAACGATCTGCCTCGACCCGGCGCTGGGGTACGACAACGTGACGCTCCGCACCGGCGCCTACGCCGAGCGCATCGAAACGAACGCCTCCGGACGGGAGGCCACGGCAGTCGTCATTCAGACCGACGACGGCACCAAGCGCGTGAAGGGCGACATCATCGTCTCGTCGTGCGGCGCCATCAACTCGGCCGCACTGCTCCTGCGCTCGGCCAGCGACGCCCACCCGGACGGCCTCGCGAACGGGTCCGACCAGGTGGGGCGCAACTACATGGCGCACAACAACTCGGCGATGCTCGTGCTCTCGAAGGAGCCGAACCCGACGCGCTTCCAGAAGACGCTGGGCCTGAACGACTTCTACTTCGGCGACGACGACACGGACTATCCGCTCGGCCACATTCAGATGCTGGGCAAGTCGAACGCGGTGCAGCTCAGCACCGAGGCGCCGCGCTTCACGCCGACCATGGCGCTGGACACGATGGCCGACCACGCGCTCGACTTCTGGCTCACCACCGAGGACCTGCCCGATCCCGACAACCGCGTGCTCGTGGACGACGACGGGCAGATCCACCTGCACTACACGCGCAACAACACGACGCCCCACGACGAGCTGAAGGCCCGGCTGAAGAGCATGCTGGGCGCCATCGGCTGCCAGGACCGCATGATTCCGTGCAGCTTCTACCTCGGCAAGCAGATCCCGCTGGCTGGCGTCGCGCATCAAGTGGGCACCTGCCGCTTCGGATCGGACCCGGAGACCTCCGTCCTGAACGAGCACTGCCGGACGCACGAGGTGGACAACCTCTACGTGGTGGACGGTAGCTTCTTCGCCTCCAACACGGGCGTCAACCCCGGCCTCACGATCATGGCCAACGCGCTGCGCGTCGGCGACCATTTAATGGAGCGAATCGGCGTATCGCGTTGAACGTTGGAACGTTGAACGCCCCAACGCACAACCCCCAACCCCCAACTCATAACGCACAACGCATTCCATGGAATCACTCTACGACGAAGATCCCATCTCGCCCGTCTCGGAGGCCCGCTTTCTCGGCCTGGAGGGCAAGAACGTGCTTGTCACGGGCGGCTCGTCCGGCATCGGGCAGGCCATTGCCGTGCGCTTCGGCGAGGAAGGCGCGAACGTCGGCATCAACTACCTGAGCGTGCTGGAAGACGCGCGCGAAACCGAGGACATGGTCGAGGCCGTGCAGCGCTGCCAGGCGCAGGTGGAGGACTGCGGGGTGGAGACGCACCTCGTGCAGGCCGACGTCTCGAACGGCAACGACGTCGAGCGCATGGTGCAGTCCACCATCGACGCGATCGGCAGCCTCGACGTGCTCATCAACAACGCGGGCATCCAGATCTCCAGCCCGACCCACGAAACGGAGGTTGACGCGTTCGACAAGGTGATGGAGGTCAACCTGCGCGGCGCCTTCCTCTGCGCCCGCGAGGCCATCCGCCACTGGCTGGAGGAAGAGAAGCCCGGCTGCATCGTCAACGTCTCCAGCGTCCACCAGGAGATTCCGAAGCCGAAGTACATCGGCTATTCCTGCAGCAAGGGCGGCATGCAGAACCTGACGCGCACGCTCGCCCTGGAGTACGCCGACCGCGGGATCCGCGTGAACGCCATTGGCCCCGGCGCCACGGTCACGCCCATCAACCGCGCCTGGGTGGAGGATCCCGAGAAGAAGAAGCAGGTGGAGCAGCACATTCCGATGGGCCGCGCGGGCGACGCCGACGAGATGGCGGCCGTCGCGGCGTTTCTCGCCTCGAAGGAAGCCGGCTACATCACCGGGCAGACGCTCTTCATCGACGGCGGCCTCACGCTGTATCCCGACTTCCGGGAGGCGTGGTCGTCCGAATAGGGTTGAAGGTTGGAGCGTTCAACGTTGAACGTTCTCACGCCCACACGTCCTCATGCCAATACGCCCTCACGCCCACACGCGCTTCCCTCCAGTAAATACAACGCACCCCACGCATGGAGCCGCAGACTGAACAGCTGAAAACGCATGCGCCCGAAACCGCCTACCGCCCGATCGAGGACTACGGGCTGATCGGCGACATGCACACCGTGGCGCTCGTCAGTAAAGACGGCTCCATCGACTGGTGCTGCCTGCCCCGGTTCGATGCGCCGAGCGTCTTTGCACGCCTCCTGGACGCCGAACGGGGCGGCTTCTTCCAGATCCGCCTGGCCGCGGACGACGTGACGACAAAGCAGTTTTACTGGCCCGAGACGAACGTGCTCGTCACCCGCTTTCTCTCGGAGGAGGGCGTCGGCGAGGTGCGTGATTTTATGCCCGTGCGCGGCGCAGTTCACGATGGTACCCGGCGGCAGATCATCCGCACGGTGCGCGCTGTTCGCGGCCGGGTGCCGTTCCGGATGATGTGCCAGCCGGCGTTCGATTACGCCCGGGCGGATCACGAGGTGACGTTCTCCGAGCGCGGGGCCTGCTTCTACGGACCCGATTCGGGACTCAGCCTGTCAGCGGAGGTGGACTTGGATCGGTCCCGTAAGGGCATCGGCGCGACGTTCAGGCTCGACGAGGGCGCCACGACGACCTTCGTCCTGAGCACCATCGCCTCCGGTGCTCCCTGCGGCCCCAGGCTGTCGGAAGACGAGGCCGAGATCGCCTTCCGCGACACGGTGGACTACTGGCGCGACTGGCTCGCGCAGTGCACGTACACCGGACGCTGGCGCGAGATGGTGCACCGCTCCGCCCTCGCGCTCAAGCTGCTTACCTACGCGCCCACCGGCGCCATCGTGGCGGCGCCCACGTGCAGCCTGCCCGAAGAGATCGGCGGCATCCGCAACTGGGACTATCGCTATACCTGGATCCGCGACGCGGCCTTTACGCTTTACGCGTTTTTGCGCATCGGCTTCACCGAGGAGGCACGCGACTTTATGGCGTTTCTCTCGGACGTATGCCATGCCTGCAGCGAGGCCGAGGGACCGCTGCAGATCATGTACGGCATCGACGGGCGGACAACGCTCACCGAAGAAACGCTCGATCACTTGGAGGGCTACTGCGAATCGGCCCCGGTGCGCGTCGGCAACGGCGCCTACGATCAGAAGCAGCTCGACATCTACGGCGAGCTCATCGACGCCATCTACCTCTTCGACAAGTACGGCGTGCCGATCTCGCACGACACGTGGCAGTCCGTGCGCACGTTCGTCGACTGGGTGTGTGATCATTGGCAAGACACCGACGAGGGCGTTTGGGAGGTGCGCGGTGGCCAGCAGCCCTTCGTGTACTCGAAGCTGATGTGCTGGGTCGCGGTGGATCGGGCGCTCCGCCTCTCGCGCAAGCGATCCCTTCCGGCGCCGGAGAGGACGTGGCAGCAATGCCGCGACGCGATCTACGAGGCGATCATGGAGAAGGGCTGGAACGCCGACCGGCAGGCGTTTACGCAGCAGTTTGGGGGCGACACGCTCGATGCCTCGAACCTCATGATGCCGCTTGTGCGCTTCATCTCGCCGGGGGACGAACGGCTGCTGCAGACCCTCGACGCCACGCTCCAATCGCCCGACCGCGGCGGACTCGTGTCCAACGGGCTCGTCTACCGCTATAATGTCGACGAGAGCCGCGACGGGCTGGAGGGCGAAGAGGGCACGTTCAACATCTGCACGTTCTGGCTCGTCGAGGCGCTTACGCGCGCCAGCCGGGTGGAGCCCGACCGGCTGGAGGACGCGCGCCTCATCTTCGAGCAGATGCTGGGCTACGCCAACCACCTCGGCCTCTACGCCGAAGAGACGGGGCAGCGCGGCGAGGCGCTCGGCAACTTCCCGCAAGCCTTCACCCACCTCGCCCTGATCAGCGCCGCCTTCAACCTCGACCGGGCGCTGGAGCGTTAAGCGTTTTCGCGTTGAAGGTTGGAACGTTGAAGGTTGAAACGGTGCGTTTGCCCTGCCGGCATACCGATTCCAGAATCGGGATGCAATCGAAAATCACCAATCGAAAATCACCAATCGAATGACTGCTGAACACGACCGCCTCGCCGCCTCCGAAGCTCGCCGCGCCGACTGGAAGAAGTGGGGCCCGTACCTGGCCGAGCGCGCCTGGGGGACCGTCCGCGAGGACTACAGCGCAACCGGCGAGGCCTGGGAGCACTTCCCGCACGACCACGCCCGCAGCCGCGCCTACCGCTGGAACGAGGACGGCCTCGGCGGCTATTGCGACCGCGAGCAGACTGCCTGCCTCGGCCTCGGCCTCTGGAACGAGCAGGACCCCATCCTGAAGGAGCGCCTCTTCGGCCTCACCGGCACGCAGGGCAACCACGGCGAGGACGTCAAGGAGTATTATTACTACCTCGACGCCACGCCGTCGCACAGCTACGCCAAGATGCTGTACAAGTACCCGCAGGTGGCGTACCCGTATGCGGATCTCGTCCACAACAACGAGCAACGCGGCAAGCACGACCCGGAGTACGAGCTGGTCGACGCCATCGGCGAGGCGCTGGACGCGGCCCGCTACTTCGACGTGGTCATCGAGTACGCCAAGGCGGATGAGGAAGATATCCTGTGCCGCATCACCGCGCACAACCGCGGCCCCGACGCCGCGCCGCTGCACCTGCTCCCCCACCTCTGGTTCCGAAATACGTGGTCGTGGGATCATGACACGGCCAAGCCGCTCCTGGAAGCGACCGGAGACCGAGAGGTGCGCCTGACGCACGACGCCCTCGGCACGCGCTGGTGGTACGCCGACGCGCCCGAGGGCACGGAGGTCGAGCTGCTCTTCACCGAGAACGAGACGAACAAGGAGCGGCTCTTCGGCACGGAGAACCCGAGTCCGTACGTCAAGGACGGCATCAACGACGCCGTGGTGCACGGCCACGCCGACGCCGTAAACCCCGACCGGCGCGGCACGAAGGTCGCCGCGCACGTCCGCACCACCGTTCCGGCCGGCGAAGCGCGCACCGTGCAGGTTCGCTTCACGCCGAAGCGCATGCAGCGTCCGTTCGTGCACTGCGACGGGCTGTTCGAGCGCTGCATCGACGAGGCCGATGCGTTCTACGACAGCGTGCAGCGGGGCGATGTCTCCGACGACGAACAGCGCATCCAGCGGCAGGCCTTCGCCGGGCTGATGTGGACGAAGCAGTTCTACCACTACGACGTCGACCGCTGGCTGGAGGGCGACCCCGCCCAGCCGGATCCGCCGGACGGCCGGGGGCGCAACCGAGACTGGCAGCACCTCCACAACAGCGACGTGATCTCAATGCCGGACGCGTGGGAGTACCCGTGGTACGCCGCCTGGGACCTCGCCTTCCACATGATTCCGGTGGCCATGATCGACCCGGAGTGGGCCAAGCGGCAGATGGTCCTGATGACCCGCGAGTGGTACATGCACCCGAGCGGCCAGATGCCCGCCTACGAATGGGCCTTCGACGACGTGAACCCGCCGGTGCACGCCTGGGCCGCGTGGCGCGTCTATCAGATCGACCGCAAGCAGAGCGGCAGCGGCGACACCGAGTTTCTGGAGAAGGTCTTCCACAAGATGCTGCTGAACTTCACCTGGTGGGTCAACCGCAAGGACCGCGACGGCGACAACGTCTTCCAGGGCGGCTTCCTGGGACTCGACAACATCGGGGTCTTCGACCGCAGCCAGGAACTTCCCACCGGCGGTCACCTCGAGCAGGCCGACGGCACCGCCTGGATGGGCATGTTCTGCCTCAACATGCTGGCGATGGCCCTTGAACTCGCCAAGACGAAGCCCGCCTACGAGGACGTGGCCACCAAATTCTTCGAGCACTTCGTCTACATCGCCGATTCCATCAACACGAAGTGCGGAGAAACCGGCCTGTGGGACGCCGAGGACGGGTTCTACTACGACACCGTTCACTGCCCCAGCGGCCGCATGATTCCGCTGGAGATCCGCTCGTTCGTGGGGCTCATTCCCCTCTTCGCGGTCGAGACGCTGGACAAAGAGCAGCTGGACGACCTACCCGACTTCCGGCGCCGCATGCGGTGGTTTATCGACAACCGGCCCGACCTGATGGAGCATCTCACGCTCGATCCGGGCGGCGAGGACAAGCCGCGCATGCTGCTTGCGCTGGTCGACGAGGACCAGCTCCGGCAGATCCTGGGTCGCATGCTGGATCCCGACCAGTTCCTCTCCGACTACGGCCTGCGCTCGCTCTCGAAGGAGCACGAGGCGCAGCCCTTCACCTTCCATGCCGACGGACAGACCTTCTCCGTGCAGTACCAGCCGGCCGAGTCGCGCACGGGCCTGTTCGGCGGCAACTCGAATTGGCGGGGGCCCGTCTGGTTTCCGGTCAACTACCTCATGATCGAGTCGCTGCAGAAGTTCGATTACTACTACGGCGACGATCTGACCGTGGAGATGCCGGAATCCGACGGCCCCGAGCCCCTGTGGGACGTGGCCGCCCACCTCTCACGTCGCCTCATCCGGCTCTTCACCCGCAACGGTGACGGCGAGCGCCCCGTCTTCGGCGGCGAGGTCCTCTTCCAAGACGATCCACACTGGCGCGATGAGCTGCTCTTTTACGAGTACTTCCACGGCGACAACGGGGCCGGCATCGGCGCCAGCCACCAGACCGGCTGGACGGCCCTCGTCGCCAAGCTCATCCAGCAGAGCGGCGGCGTCGCTGAGGGGTAGCAGACGGCCAATGGGGGGATGCGCGCACGGCTACCCGCCCAAGCTCCTTCTTTCTATCACCCTCACCCTGTCTCTCTTCCGTTAAGGGAGAGGAGACGTATCATCGAGGCCTCTTTCCAGACGAAAAGGAGAAGACGTCGCGGAAAAATCCTCTCCCCCTGGTGAGAGAGTCAGAGAGAGGGACAACGGTTCTTCTTGTGCAGTTTTGTGGCCTAACGTGACTGTAATGTCACGGGTCCACCTCATAACCAAACCCAATCATATGCCGGACGAGGATCACGACATCCCCACCCTCACGACCGAGCAGATGCGCGAGGTCGACCGGCTGATGGTGGACGAAGTCGGCATCGCGCTGCTCCAGATGATGGAGCACGCCGGGCGTCACCTCGCCCACCTGGCCCGCCGCCGGTTCCTGGACGGCGACCCGCGGGATCGGACGGTCGTCATCCTGGCCGGCACGGGCGGCAACGGGGGCGGCGGACTCGTCGCGGCGCGGCGCCTGCATGCCTGGGGCGCCGACGTGCAGGTCGTCACCACCAAGCCGCCGGACACCTACGACGGCGTGCCCGCCCACCAGCTCGCGATCCTCCAGGCGATGGACGTGCCGGTTCGCCCCGCCCCGGACGACACGGCGCTTCCCGACGCCGATGTGCTGCTCGACGCGCTCATCGGCTACAGCCTGTCCGGCGATCCGCGCGGGACGGCCGCCGATCTGATCCGGGCCGCCAACGACCACATGGCCCCCATCTTGAGCCTCGACGTGCCCTCTGGACTGGACGCCACCACCGGCGCGGTGCACACGCCTGCCATCCGCGCCGACGCGACGATGACGCTGGCGCTTCCCAAGACCGGGTTGCACGCCGAAGAAGCCCGGCCCGTGGTGGGCGCCCTGTACTTGGCCGACATCGGCGTCCCGCCGCAGCTCTACGCCGAGCCGTCGCTGGACCTCGACGTGCCACCCATCTTCGCCTCCGCCGACCTCCTTCGCCTCCCCCCCACGACCGATGACCGATTTCGGGCGCGCCTGCTCCAGTGATCCCCACGTCTCCGCCCGCCGCGAGTGGCTGGCGACCAACGGCATCGGCGGCTATGCGATGGGCACCGTCAGCGGCCTCCGGACGCGCTGCTACCACGGCCTCCTCGTCGCTGCGCTCGACCCGCCGCTCGGGCGCACGCTGCTTGTCGCCGGCACGGACGAAACCGTCACGGTGAATGGCATCGAGTATCCGCTTGCCGCCCACCGGTGGGCCGGCAATACGATCGATCCGCGCGGCTTCGTCTACCTCGACCGTTTCCACCTCGACGGAACGGTGCCGGTGTGGACGTACGCCCTCGGCGATGCGCTACTGGAGAAGCGCGTGTGGATGGAGCCCGGCGCGAACACGACGTTCGTCCGCTACACGCTGGCCCGTGCCCGGTCGCCGGTCGATCTGCACGTAAAAACGTTCGTCAACCACCGGGACCACCACGCCACCACGCGGGCGGACGGCTGGACGATGAACGTGTCGCCGGTCACGGAGGGACTGCAGGTGCAGGCCTTCGACGGCGCGACGCCCTTTTTCCTGCGGAGCACCGACGCCGAAGCCACCGCCCGCCACGACTGGTACCGCGATTTCCACCTCGCCACGGAAGCCTACCGCGGGCTCGACGCCCGGGAGGATCACCTGCACGCGGCCACCTTCACGACTACGCTGGCCCCCGGCGCGTCGGTCACGCTCGTGTTCAGCACCGAGCCCGACGCCCCCCTCGACGGCGCAGCCGCGCTCCAGCGCCGGACCGGCCACGACGACGCCCTGCTGGACCAGGCCGACCTCGGCGACGCGCCCGCGGACATCCAGCAGCTCGCCCGCGCCGCCGATCAGTTCGTGGTGGCGCGCTCTACCGACGACGTGCCCGACGGCCGCTCCATCATCGCCGGCTATCCGTGGTTTGGCGACTGGGGGCGCGACACGATGATCGCCCTGCCGGGCCTCACGCTCGCCACGGGCCGCCCGGAGGTCGCCGCCACCATCCTGCGGACGTACGGGCAGTACGTAGACCAGGGCATGATCCCCAACCGCTTCCCCGACGCGTCGGACACGCCGGAGTACAACACGGTCGACGCCACGCTCTGGTACGTGGAGGCGATCCGCGCAACCGTCGACGCCACCGGCGACCACGCCCTGCTCCGCGACCTCTTTCCCGTGCTCGAAGACATCGTCGCGTGGCACGAGGAGGGCACGCGATACGGTATCCAGGTGGATCCCAACGACGGCCTCCTCCACGCCGGCGAACCCGGCGTACAGCTCACCTGGATGGACGCGAAGGTGGGCGACTGGGTCGTCACGCCGCGCATCGGCAAGCCCGTGGAGGTCAACGCCCTCTGGTACAACGCGCTACGCAGCCTCGAAGCCTTTGCCGACGCGCTGGGCAAACCGGCGGACGCCTTCACCGAGCGGGCCGAACAGGTCGAAGCCCACTTCAACCGATTCTGGGACGACGAGCGCGGGCACTTGCGGGACGTGCTCGACGGCCCGGATGGCGACGACCCTGCCCTGCGCCCGAACCAGCTCCTCGCCGTCTCGCTCCCGCACAGCCCGCTATCCGCCGACCAGCAGCGCGCCGTCGTGGACGCCTGCAGCGCGGCGCTCGTCACCCCACACGGCCTCCGCAGCCTGGCGCCGGGCCACCCGGACTACCTCGGCACGTACGGCGGCTCGCCCCACGACCGGGACGCCGCCTACCATCAGGGCACGGTGTGGAGCTGGCTGCTCGGTCCGTTCGTGAAAGCGCATTTCCGTGCGTACGGCGATGCCGAGATGGCGCGGTCGTTCCTCGCGCCGCTTCGGCGACACCTCCGCGAGGGCGGCGTCGTGGGCAGCATCAGCGAGATTTTCGATGGCGACGCGCCGTTTCCCCCGCGTGGCGCCCCGGCCCAGGCGTGGGGCGTGGCCCAGCTGCTGGCGGCCTGGACGGCAACGAGAGAGACGGAGGAGATCGCCCTGTAGGTGCGCGCCCCATCACGACCCGGTTCGCATGTGCACCACGCGCTGCGGGAACGGAATCTCGATGCCCGCTTCGTCGAAGCGCGCGAGGGCCCGGCGGTACACGGCATTGCGGACGGCCCGCTTACCGCGCGGGCGGTCGATCCAAACCAGAATCTGGAGCACGATGGCATTGTCGCCGAGGGCGCGCACGTTGACCTCGGGCGTCGGATTCGGCAGGATGCGGTCCATCTCACGGGTGATCGCCTGCAGGATCTCGGTGGCCCGATCCAGGTCGCTGCCGTATGCCACCCCGATCTCCATTTCGATCCGCGTCTTCTGCTCGGGCAGCATGTGGTTGATGATGATCTCTTTCCCGAGGACGTCGTTCGGGATCATCACGATCTCGTTGTCGCGCGTGCGGATCACCGTCTTGTGCAGATTGATCGACAGCACGTCGCCGATGTATCCGCTCACCTCAATGCGGTCGCCCACGCGAAAATTCCGATCGGCCGTGAGTGTGACGCCCGTAAGCACGTTCGACAGGATGGTCTTCGCAGCGAGCGCAACGGCCAGCCCCACGATGCCCGCCGACGCCAGGAACGCCGTCACCTGCACGTCCATCTCGCGCAGGGCGATGAGAATGCCCGCGAACCAGATCACGTACACGGCGGTCAGATCCAGCAGGCGCACCACGCGTTCGTCAACGTCGGTATCAGTGCGCGCGGCCAGCGGCAGGCCGTACTCGCGGATCAGGTTCTTGATGAGGCTGGCGAGCACCCAGGTGCCCGTCAGGATGAGGATGGCACGCTGGACCCCTTCCCATTCTCCGACCTGCGTGCGAATCTCGGGGATGCGGTACAGCGCATAGGAAACGGATCCGAGGGCCACGAGAAGGCTGATGGGAGGTCCCAGGACACGGATCAGGAGCCCGTCCATCTCGAACCGACTGTTCTTCACCCGCAGGCCCAGCCACCGGAAGAACCGAAACGTCAGATAGGCTCCGACGCCGCCCGAGGCGACGATGGCAAGCGAAATCAGAATCTGGTTGATCGTAACGGTGTGCATAGCGTTAAAGCTGTCCTGATTCGGAGTAGGTCTGGTTGGCGATGGATGAAGGGCATGACTTGCGTGAGGTGTGAGGCGCAGCCGATCTGCGGATCCGGAGATTATCGGAAGATAGACGTGGCAGCGATGCGATCCAAGTCGCTCCCTGATTCCAGTGGATCGTTACAACCCAAACGGCCCGGCGCTGTAACGCTGGGCCCGGGGACGGGACGAAGCAGCAGCCGGTGTTGATTTGCACGCTCCGTACACTCTGTTTTCTTCATCCATTCCAACTGCTTCTCATGGCCAGGCGCGCATTTGACTATGTTCTCATCGGCACCGGGCAGGCCACGGGCACCCTCATCGGCGACCTGCTGGGGCGCGGCGGATCTATCGCTGTTATCGAAGGGGGGGATGTGGGCGGCACCTGTGTCAACGTCGGCTGTACGCCCACCAAAACGCTCATCGCCAGTGCCAAAGCTGCGCATCGGGCGCGCACCACCGAGGCCTATGGGGTCAGCACCGGTCCGGTAGAAGTCAACTTCGAGCGCGTCATGGCGCGGATGAATAAGATCCGCCACAGCAGCCGGGACGGCCTGCGCACGTGGCTCGAATCCGAGGACGCAGTGACGCTGTTCGATGGATGGGCGCACTTCGTCGGTGAAAAAGAGATCGCCGTGGGCGACGACGTCATCACCGGCGACACTCTCTTCATCAATGTGGGCGGACGTGCTCGCGTGCCCGATATTCCGGGTCTCGACACCGTCGACTGGCTCGACAACCGGCGTATCCTCGAACTCACCGAAGTGCCCGATCATCTCATCATCGTGGGCGGCAGCTATATCGGGTTGGAGTTTGGGCAGATGTTTCGCCGCTTTGGCGCCGAAGTCACGATCCTGGAGCAGGGGCCACGGATCATCGGGCGTGAGGACCCTGACATCTCGGATGGCGTGCAGGAGATTCTGGAAGAGGAAGGCATCGAGTTCGTGCTCAACGCCTCGGTCGAGCGGGTGCAGCCGGGTACGACGGCGACCGTCGACGTGGACGTCACCGCCGGGGCTGATGAGCAGGCCCGCACGGTGAGCGGCTCGCACCTGCTGATCGGCGCTGGACGCGTGCCCAACACCGATCGGCTCGATCCCGAGGCGGGGCATCTGAGGGTCGATGACCGCGGCTACCTGGAAGTCGATGCGGTGTTGCGCACGAATGTAGAGGGCGTCTACGCGCTGGGCGACGTGAACGATCAGCTGGGTGCCTTCACGCACACGGCAGTGAACGACGCCGAGATCGTGCTGAGTCACCTCTTCGACGGCGACGTGCCCGGCGGGGCACGCACGGTGGAGGATCGCACGCTCACCTACGCCCTCTTCACCGATCCGCCGCTGGGCCGCGTGGGCCTCACCGAACAGCAAGCGCTGGACCGCGGCATCAATCTCCTCAAAGCGAAACGGCCCATGTCGCGCATTGCCCGGGCCAAAGAGATGGGCCAGACCGAGGGCTTCGTCAAGCTCCTCGTCGATGGCGACACCGACCAGATCGTGGGCGCGGCTATCCTGGGCGTCAACGGCGATGAGATCATCAACATGTTCACGGCGGTCATGCACAGCGGGGTGCCCTGCACCGAGTACCGCACCGTCGTTTTTGCCCATCCCACCGTGTCCGAGCTGATGCCCTGGATTCTGGACGATCTCGCACCCGTGGAGGCGGACTGAGGTCAGAGTGCATTGGCGCGCATCGGGGCTGTTGACATTCGTGATGGGGCACGGGGGGAGGTTCGGGGAAGCTTGGCCGATGCATCCATCCGCAACGCCTGGGTTACAGCTTCTCGTTAGCCCGAATTTCGGGAAACGTCGGGGTGGGGAGTGGGTGTAAATCTTCTGTGTAACCGGCTATTTGTGATCCCGTCCCCACCGCTTCATGCCCGAACGCATTACGATTCGCGGCGCGCGCGAGCACAACCTCCAGAACATCGACCTCGACATCCCGCGCAACGAGCTCGTGGTCATCACGGGCCTCTCGGGCTCGGGCAACCATGTCCTCAACAAGCTGGGACCCCGGGGGCTCGTCCGCCTGGATTACGGC
>CAYUVF010000076.1:0-13651 GCA_964448045.1 uncultured Rhodothermales bacterium | reverse complement strand
TCGGCTCGCCGCTGCCATGCTCTTGCTCGCCTTCAACCCTTGATCCGCATTGTAATGCTACTATTGTCGAGACATGTCAATTCCTCAAACGCCAGTCTAATCAGATCATAGATTCACTATGCCCGATAGCATGGAGAAGACCCGCGCAATCGGTAAAATTCTGTCACCAAATGACGTCGGCAAAACCGGCAGTCATCAGGTGGGCATTTATATACCGAAAGTCGACGAGGTGCTCAATTTTTTCCCCGCTCTTGACCCCGATGAAATCAATCCTCAGATCCTGTTAGACTTTGAATATGACAGGGACGGTACGCACTACGAATTTAAATTTGTCTACTACAACAAAGCCCTGCATGGCCTGGGCACTCGCGACGAATACCGCCTGACCCGCACCACAGAATTTTTCCGACATAGCGGACTGCAGGCCGGAATGCCCATCGTCTTATCCAGAGAAGGAGGCCAGTATTATGTCTCTGACAGACCGCCTCCCGGTGCTCCTCTCGATGAAAACTGGGCGCTCGTGCATTGACTCAATCGCAGAACCCAGTCGGAAGAGACTGAAGCCGAACTCAACTTTCCCGCTCGCTGGCCGACATCGACAGTTCACAAGCCGTCAGCAGATAAGTTAATGGAGTGTCTTCATCCCACCTGCCCGCTCCGAAATAAACCCGGTAGCTGGCGCGAGGTGGTTAAACGAGTCTGTAAACGTAACAGAGACAAGATTCCGCTCTATAAGATTCTGATCAGAACCGGAGGTTTGCATGAGGATTCCTTCTCAGCAGAACCGGACTGGCCTAATGAAGCACTGGCTGAGCGGCTGTTCGCTCTCTGCCCTTGCCTCTATGCACAGTTTCCGGGCAACGATTCCAGCGCCGCACTCGGCATTACGCATCTCTGTGCCATAACTATTGGAGAACGCATCAACTCGTTGAATGCGGAAAAGGCATTTGCGGTGCAGCATCCGAGCTCAGGTCCGGCCTTCAAGTATCCCCCTATAGAGGCAGAGACCAGCGCGGGTAACATCAGCGAGGCCTTCTGTTCTGAGATTCTGGAGAATGAAGGCATCTCCCATATGGAATTGGACGAAGAAGGCTGGCCTCGGTGGGAGTCAGAGGGGCATGTTAGCCTCAATGCCGGCAAGTTTAATCGAATAAAGACTTACGGTGATATACTGATACCGGCAGCTCCCACCAACATTCTCATCTCAGTAAAAACAGAAACCACAAAAGAGCGCCTGATGGTTTCTGGCAATCGATTCGAATCCATCGGCTTTGGATTCTTCACGAAACCGGAGGAATTTTGGAGTCATGACAAACCAATTCTCTTCCGCCGAATGGGGTTCGCCGCTATTTACATGCCGATCTCGACTTACAGAGAGCTTTCAGATACACTGGAGAAGCGCAACATTCCCAATGTAAACATCAACGGTACAGAGTTATACCGACCGATAACCCGATTTGGGAGAGACATGAAACGTGTGGCAGGGAAAGTCTCCCTCGACCTGTAACATCACTTCCCTTCTTTCTTTGCGGCAAGCACCTCCCTTCGATACTGACAGACTTCTGCCCCAAGGGGACACCTGTCACAATGGGGTGAACCTGGCGTACACACTGTCATGGTGAAGTCCAGAAGGGCATAATTAAAATCTCCGACTTTCTCGTCGGGCGTCAGAAGATCGGCCATTTCGCGCAACCATTTCTTTCGTCGGGTCTCGCCATCCCAGTCACGACCGACGAGCCGACAGATCAGACGAACCACATTCGCATCTACCAATACTCCCCGCTCGTCACCGTGAAAACTCACCCAAGCATTTGCGGTGTATGGTCCGACGCCTGGTAGCTCCTTCAATCCCTCGACGGTATCGGGAAACGTATCTCGATTCGCAAGAACCTCCCCGAGCTCGCTCAAAAGCGGAGCTCGCCAGTGGAGACCAAGCGGATGAATCACCTCTTCAATTTCTTTGACGGTGGCCGCCGCAAGCTTATCGGGAGTGGGGAAGCGCTCTACAAACTCCCGGTAGACAGGTACGACATTCTCAGCCCGGGTTCGCTGAAGCAGGATCTCAGCAATCAACCCGTGAAAGGGGGCGTCAGTTGACCGCCAGGGAAACTCCTGATAATTCTCTCGCCCCCATTCAAGGATGAGCTGTTGGATTTTCTGTATTTCTCCTTCCGTGAGCTTTATCTCTTTCGACACGTTAAAACGAAAACTATCTCACCACATCATGCAAGCGCGAAACCGCGTTCAGATTCCTTTACCCGCAGTACATTTCCAGATCGGTGATAGAGGTCACTAAGCGAAGATGAGCTAACTACGAACCTGTGTTTCTCTCGCGTGGTCTCCTGCTCGGATCCGGGATAACGCACCATAAGCTCCGGCTGGTATTCCACTTTAGCCCGAGAGATCAAATCGAGGAAGCGAAAAAAATCGGTGTCCTCCATCCACTCAACCATCCACTCAACCTTTTCAGAGTGCTCGGCTTCTGGGTTCGTTTTGATCTTAAATAGATGAAGTGGTCTCTCAACCCAGTAGTTCAGCAGATCGACAAGAGGCCACTCAGCTGCCAGTTGATTCTCCGAATCGACAAGTCGGATTCCTCCGTTCACATCTGTGATTTCTCGGCTCTCTGCATCAAATCCAATCAACGCCAGCTCGAGCCCTGAGCTCTCGTTTTTCTCTCCAAACTGATGGATAGTACGAACGTCATACCGCTCCGTCGTACTTCGCGGGTTCTCCTGTCCGTACTTCTGCACAAAGGCCGAAACTCCCGCTTCTCTGATATATCCTCCCGCCGGATCAAGACATACTTCGAGCCTCTCTGAATCTGTCCGCCAGCGCGACAGATTTTCCCCCAGACTGGCTTCTGCCTTCTCAAGAACTCTAGAGAAACTGAGCCGTCCTTCCGCGTCGCTCATCTCTGAAAAATCTCCCTCGCCATTCTCAAGCAGAGAGCCGGGCCGGACAACGGCATCCAATCCACCATCATCCACCATAAACTCGGTCAATGCATGTCGGTGAGGAGAGAGCATCTCGAGGAGATCCGTTGCTGCCGATTCCCTCGCATCAACCAGTCGAGCTACGATCTTTCCGTCGTCCCGAATTCCAAGAAGTAGAACAGACCGATTCTGAGACGCCACTTCCATGTCGGGCGGATCAACACAGGCTCTCACCGGATCGAAGATCCGAATCTCACGGGTCTTCGGATCGAGCGACAGCTGAGCAATGGGAGCCTGGATCAGCTTGCCCTCAGGGTTCATCCATGCAAGATTCAGTCTCGACTTGAATACCTGTCTTCCAATCTGTCGTTTGCTCTTACCTGTTCGGAATCCACGGACTGGTATCTGATTCAATATTCGGGGACTACTTCCCAGTAGAATGCTGTTGGACGAGAGGCGATATGGTTGAATTTCCCGGGCGAGCACCCGATCGACTCCCTGTCGCCTGAACTGATCCACTATCTGCCCGAGATCCCTGGCTTTCAGGTGTTCACGTCGCTCTCGCTTCTCAAGTTCACTGAAGATGGATTTTTGTGCAGCCACCGTTTGCTGCTTACTGGCGGGACGCTTCGCTTCAAGCGCGTCAAGTATTGCGGCTCCGATTTCACGGATGACGGGCACGACAACCGAGTTTCCGAATTGTCTGTAGGCCTGGGTATCACTGACAGGTATTTCAAAGTTCTCTGGAAAACCCATCAGTCGCGCGCATTCCCGGGGAGTCAACATACGCGGCCGCGCCCCCTCCTGTGGAATCAGAATCTCCGATCCGTCCTTGTAGTACCGTGCGCTGAGCGTACGCGCTATCTCGGTATCTGGATCAGGGAGTCCATATCCGAAACCATTACCTTTGGCTCGGTGCTTTGCAGCGTAGTCCTGCAGATACTGCCAGAGCCGGGATGTCAACGTGTACTTCTCATCCACATCATCATCAAGGATATCTCGCAATACGGGCTCTCGGTCGGGAAGCTCGGGAAAGTCGAAATGAAGCGGCTCCCTGAACCCCACCATGTAGATACGTTCTCGGTGTTGCGGAACGACACGAGCCGCGTCGACAATCTTGTGGTAGACCGTGTATCCAAGTTCCTCCTCAAGTACAGCCATGGTGGTTCTAAATGTCCGTCCCTGATCATGGCTCTTGAAGTGCTTCACATTCTCCAGAATGAACGCGTCCGGACGTTTCTCCTCGATAATAATAGCTGCATCGAAGAAAAGAGTCCCCTGTGTACTGTGAAGCAATCCATGCTCGCGCCCGAGAGCATTATTCTTTGTCACTCCGGCGAGGCTGAAAGGCTGGCACGGAAAACCTGCTGCCAGAATATTGTGATCGGGAATATCCTCCGGCGGGATCATCCGGATATCACCATCCGGACGCATGCCGTAGTTGGCTTCGTAGGTTTCCTGGGCATATTTGTCCCATTCTGAGGCAAAGACACATTTGCCTCCGAGATCAGAGAAGGCCTGATGGAAACCACCAATTCCGGCAAAGAGATCTGCGAATGTGAATTGCATTCTGGCCAAGTATGTAGTTGGACGGACAAAAACAACCTGTAGCTGATCCCGGGCTGACAGATCTCAGCGCCACCGGAACTCTCTAGTTCTCACTGACAGGAGTGGATTTGTGTCTGACTCGCAAAAATTGTCTCCGGTTTTCATTCCGATAATCGATCAACCAGGGCTTAGGTTCACCGGAACACTTTTCCGCATACGCAAGAGCCTCGGGATCGTCACTCAGAACGAGCTCCCCGCGCTCATACCGTTTCCGGTCCTGCCTGCCCTCTTCCCAAGCCTCCCACCACGGTACCGGTAAGGTTCTTATTTCAGGAGCCGGCACAAACGTGTCGTCCAGAAATCCGCGGCGATAATAGTCCCGTGCTCCGTGGCGCCACCGGATGTGCCGCACGGCAAATCCGAGATCAATCGGGCCTCCGGTACGGTCGCGACCAGATTGAAAATTCTCGATGTTTATGTCCTGCAGGTCTCTATCCATGATGTTTAAAATGTAGCAATCAAGATGGACTTTTAACAATGGAATGCACTGCTTCCGGTGGAATTCAGCACCAAGCACGCCGCGCGGCGCCTTGTGCCGGAGGCAGTAGGCGCTGCGCGCCGGGCGGGCGCCGGGGACAAGCCGGGCCAGTATCGGACGAGGGCCGGGGACAGCGCCCCCTGCCCCCGCCCTGCCCTCGGCGGATCAGCCGTCGCCCTCGTAGAGATGCAGCCCCAGGCCGAATCGGGCCGCCGCGCGGCGGAACGCCATCGACTCGGCGTTGGATTGCGGGTCGCCGTAGCTCTCGACGCCGAGCCGCTCCAGGCCGGTGCCGTCGCGGACGAAATCGCCCTCCCGGGCGTGGATCGTGATGCGCACGGTCATCAGGATATGCTTGCCGGTGACGGTCCGCTCGCGCACCTCGTACGAGCAGAAGCCGCCGGCGTAGTGGTTCAGAATGCGCTGCACCCGGTACCACGGGCAGAAGGTCAGCATCGGCGCGTTCCGCGCGCTGGACGCGGGCCTTTGCTCCAGGAGTCGGTTCGGGATGGGCCTGCGGAGATCGGCCAGGATGTCGGCGATCGGCCGGGGGCCGGCGCCGGTGGCGGCGGGCGTGTCGGTCGCGGACGTGCCGTTGGTCTTCGGGGTCGGAGCGTTAGCGGTCGGGGTGTTGGCGAGTCGTTTCATGAGTCTATCGGGTCGTGTTGGTTGAAGAGAAAGAAACAGCCGGCCCCGGAGCGGGGAGCCTGCGCCCCCCGCGTGGGCGCCGGATACGAGCCCGTCAGAGACGGACCTGAAGCACGGCGCGCTGCTTCCGGATCGTCGCGATCCCGTGGGCGCGCTCGTAGGACTTGGTGGCCTTGAGCTGTTCGTTCAGCTCGTCCACCACGTCGGAGTAGTCGTAATAGGTGCGATAGTAGACCTTCAGCGCAGCGCCTTCGAAGGTCGCCGTCATCTCGTCGGGCTGATCCATCACCAGCGCCGTGACGCGGGGCTTCAGTTCGTCGAGCTCCTCTTTCAGCTCGCGGATGCGGGCCTTGAGTTCGAGAAAGCGGGCAACGGCCCGTTCGTCGTCGGGGCCGGCCGCGCGGAGGTCGTGATGGAACGAAGCGGTCGTGGGCGTTGCGGTCGTGGGCGTTGCGGAGCGGTTCTGAGACATTGACATAACAGGAAGCGGTCGGGTTGGAGAGTAACGGTGAAGGGTCGGGGTAGAAGGCCGTGGTCAACGGCCCGTTCGGGCCTTTTGGATCCTGGCCCGGATCGATGCCAGCTCGCCGTCTCGATAGATCCACCGGAGCGGAAGCCAGACGGTCGCCGCGCCGGTTGGGCTCGCGAGTCCGGCCCGATCGGCCGCGTCGTCGACCGTCGTCGGGCCGTGGAGCGCAACCGGCACGAGCTGGCGCCACGTGCGCGACTGGACGCGCGGGCGGTACCGGATGAGATAGGTCGTGCCAAACGCCTCGGGCGTGCGCAGCGTCGCGAGCTGCCAGTACGCGGCCGCGTCCACGCTGTAATCCGGGCCGGGCTCGCCGACCCGGCGCCGGGCGATGCCGGCAGGTGCTCGGCCGTAGGGGACTTGCAGGGGTTCTACGCGTGCGACTGCAGAACGGTAGGTGCACGCCGGCTCCCGGACCGCAGCGCCCTCGCCGCGGCGCGCCGGCCGGTCGGGAGCAAACCGCCCGGGGCGAGGCCCCAGGCGAGCTCGGGTGATGGACGCGATGCGCCGGATGAGATGGTCTTCGTAGCCGGCGTCGAACGGGCGCTCGCCGGTGAGCATGCAATGAAGCGCGTGGACGTTCTCGTACAGGTGCGAGGCGACGTCGTCGCGGCGCGCCACGTGGAGGGGCCCGGACGGGCCGAGGCGGTACTCGTAGCCGGCGGCGCAGGGCTGGATATGAATGCGCGAGGTTGTCATGGGACCGAAAGGGTTTAGGTGAACGGATGTGAACATGAGCCGGATTGCTCCGGGTACTACAGGTGCGGCGGAACAGCCGCCGCGTACGACACGAGGGATGCAAAGGGGGGCGAAGGCGGTTACAGTAACTGGAGCTGCCCGCTGCCGGCGCGCCAGAACCAGCCGCGCCCGAGCGGGTGCAGGCCGAAGGCCGACGGCGGCTGGAGACCCCGAGGGAGAAAGACCGGGCACGGCGCCCCCAGCCCGGCCGCCAGCGCCAGCGAGGCCCACGAGCCGGACCCGCCCCCGCTGAAGCAGGCCGATGGGGAGCGCGACGGCCGGATGCCCGGCGGACACGCCCGCCCCGGAAACGACACCCAGACCCCACCGGCCTGCGCGACGGCACGCACGCACCGGATGGAGCGCCGGGCCAGTGCTCCCGGCCGCGAGCTGGCCGCCCGAAAGACCCGTGCGCCTGGGCGGGCCGAACGCACGGCCGCGTCGATGCCCGCAGCGCACCCGACAAACACGGGCGTGCTGGAGGGGATGAGCGGGAGGAGACGGCGAAGCGCCCGGAGCGAAGCCGCCCCCGGCGCCCGCGAGCCGCCAATGCCCACCACGGGAGCTGACTGAAGCTGCTGACGGATATTCATGGCTATGCGGCGGTTGGATTTGCGTGGTTTTGAAGCAAGCGCTTTTGAAGCGTGCGAAGGTGCGGTTGGGCCTGCCGCCTTGCCTGCGTCCGGCTGCTGCCAGAGACGAGCGTACGCGCCACCTCCCGCCCCGAGGGCGCGGTAAAGACGGCCCACCACAGCGGCCCTTTGGAGACGAGCGGATACTGCGGCGCGATATGCAGGCGAAGCGAACGGGACGTTGGGCGATGCTGAGCAAACGATTGAGGCATGGCCACCTGTGCAGTTGATAAACGGGACGCGAAAAGAACCAGCCGGGGGCGTACCCGAGATCTTTGGCCCGCACGGACCGGGCGCAAGGTGGAGGCGCCCGCCGCGCAGACCTGCACAAGCGGAGGAAGAGAGGGGGCAGTTGCCCGACCGCCCGGAGCGCGGAAGGGAGCACGGCGGACGAACGACCTTGCGCCCGGGAGTACGGGCCTACCTTAGCACCCTACCCCCCAGCGAAGTGATGGAATGCCGAGAATCGGCGACAAGACCAGCGAGACAGCCGGAAAGAAGATTTGAGATAAGAGAGGAAACCGTGCTGGCCGTAGAGCGCCAGTCGGTGAGATAGATCAGTCGGCAGGCCGGTAGGTCAGGAGAGAGGCGAAGGGCAGCTCCGTACGACCTCGGCACCCGAGGCGCGTTGTGGCGCGCGTGGCCCTGTGCCATCAGGCAGGGGGCCGCCGTGGCAGTGCGCGCCCCCTCCGGCCCGTGCGTCTCTTTCAATCAACATGCCGCTTTCAATCGGCGCTGTTCGCTGCCCTATCCGAGGACCCAGGCTCAGCGGGCAGTCCGTCCGATAGCGGGTCCAGCCGGCGGGCGTGCTTTCGGGCCCATGCCATCCAGGCCTCGTAGGCCTTTTGCGCGTCGGGAGGAAGCGTGGCGGCATCGGCCTGCCGCTTCACCGCGTCGAGGTAGGCGGATAGCGCCTGGCTCTGCGTCCACCGGTGGGCCTGCGCCTCAAGGGCGCGGCGCCGTGCGGCCTCGGCGGCCTGGCGCTCGGCAGCTTCCTGTTTTCGGCGCCGTTCCGCTTCCCACGCCCGCTCTCTTCGCTCGATCTCTTCGCGCCACCGTTTCGCGCCCTGAGCGGCGGCGTAGGCGCCCTCCAACACTGAAGCCAGTTGGTCCTCGAGGCGCTGCCGCGTGCCATCCGACCACCGCTTTCGTCCGGGGCCATGCGCGCCGACCAACTCGATCCGGAGCCGCCCCGTCAGGAAATAGTCCCATTTGCGCTGGGCCCACGACGGCTCTGCTGGATCGGCCGTGTGCTCCTCCCGCCGCAGGCGCTCGGTCATCCGGAAATACACCCGCTCGTCCTCAATCGCAAAATACGACTGGGCTCTGCGCCGGCCGGGCGTCGTGCCTATGTCAAAACCGAGCCGCTCTGCCCCCTTCAGCAGCGCATTCAGTATGCGTAGGGCCCGCCGCACCTGATCTGGACCTACCATCACGTGAAGGCCCTCTGCCGGACACCTCCGTCCGTACTGATCGGTAACGGCCTCTTTGAATGCCTCCCGCGTGCGAGCGACCAGCGGATGCGGCGCGCGGAGGCGCGACGGCACCGTAATAGGTGGCACCTTCAGCACAGGCGCGTGGGCGACCTTCGCGGCGGGCGGCTCGTCGCGGGCCTTGTCCTCCGACGCGACAGGCCGGAGGTGGATCACATGCGTATCCGGAGCGTCCTCGGGACGTTCGGGCAGCGGGGTGGGCACGACGTCGCGGCCGTGCTGGCGCTTGGCCCAGTAGCCGCGCCCCGGCGTGGGAACGTGTAGCTTCCGGCAGATCTTCCGCAGCCCGTTGTCGGAGAGGCCGTACGTTTGCGCAAGCCGGCTGATGGGCGTCGTCCAGACCTGTTCGTAGAGGGCGTCACGACGGAGTTCGATGGAAACGAGGGGCATGAGCGTGGACTGTTAGTGGAGGGCACACGAGGGGTTGGGATGCGCAGCGCGGAAGATACGGCACCGCTCCTTCTTCCGCCTGGGCGTCGGCCGATCCCCTGCGGTCCCAGGACGAGGCCGCTCCTACGCCGAATCTACTCAGCTTTCCACGGTCCACCCGGCTGCCATGCGTGCTCAAAAGCCAATTCACGGGCACACGCATCGAGTGGAGGCAGCAGAAAGCCCCGAAGCGTGTTGATCACGGCGGGTAGCTCCAGCGTCTTCTCTGCGAGCCCGGTACGGCGAAGAAACGCGGTCCACTGCTGCTGCTTCCCTGCGTCGTCAGCAAACGTTGACGTGAGCGCCTGCGGGACCTCCTCCGGAAGCGGCGTCTCCCGCCGCTCGAACGTCGCCGTGATAGCCGCTGTCAACGCCGGTCCCTCGAACGCGAATCGCTGGGCTAGGTACCGGATATCGTAGAAATCTTTCATTCGGCTGGTGGCGATGCCGAACAGCACCATCCCGTGCAGCTTTTCCGCTACAACCGACTCGCGCGGATAGATCCGGATCTGCGGCGCCGGAAACTCCAGGAGCGCCGGGAACGTGGCGGACTCGGGGTCGGGCGTGATGGCATCGCCAAACCCCACGTCAATCTGGAGCGGAATGCGCGCCGAGCCCAGATCGGCCATGAGCTTCACGCGGAGCCCATCGTCGGGCCCCTCGTCGATCTTCACAATCGCCCGGAAGACGTCTTCGACAGCGCGGGGCTCGGGCGGCCCATACCCCATCAGGTCGAGATCGCGCGTGGGACGGTGCAGCGTCCCCTCCCACAGCAGAAACGTGAACGCCCCTTTGAGCACGAACTGATCGTCCCAGTCAGACAGAGTCATTCGGTGAAGCAAGCGTTCGAGCGCATAACGCACCAGGAGCCGCTGGAAATCTTCCCCCTCTTCCCGGGCCCGGTTCAGAAGGCGCTGCCTTACCGATGCCGCGACGTTGGACCAGCTCATACGATGGCCTCCATGTAGGGTCGGATCACGGTGGTGACGCGGCAGATGTCGGCGTAGTGCCACAGCGCATCCATGGTACCGGCCTGCTGCTGGTGATAGTCCCGGAGCGCCTCGATGGCTACATCCAGCCCGATCTGGTTTCTGAACTTGAAGCAGTCGGCCACGGTCTTGGCCGGCCCGAAGATCTTCACGGGCACGTGCTCGATGACGTGCTCCTCGACGCCCGCCTCCAGCGCGGGGCCGGACATGCGTACCAGCCGGAGCGTCACCGGCGGGTCGGCAGGTTCCCAGGCGCCCTGGTCGCGCGCCACCCAAACCGCCCGGGGCCACTGGGTGGTCAGCTCGTGGTATTGCAGCGCCGAGAGCAGGCACACCACCATATCGGGGTACCGCTTGGCCGTGACAGCCAGGCTGTGGTGCGCCGTCACAGGCGCGTCGGGGTCCCGATACAGCCCCCGCCCGATGCGCTCCAGCTCGCCGCGCTCATGGAGGCGGCGCAGATAGCGAGGCGGCAGCCCTTCAGCCTCAAGATCGCGCGGCCGCAGCAGCCCGCGCTCCCGGGCCATGTCTCGCACCGCGTCCATCTCGGTAGGCATTATGGGGGATTTGCTGTGCACGTAGTGTCCGGTATCCTATATATTTATCTGTAGCCATGTAGGTTTCCGGACAGCTTCCCAGGACGCGCAAGGGACCGAACGCGGCGGAACCGCCGCGTGCCCATCAGCGGCCTATCGCGTGAACAGGTTAAGGTACTCGCGGAACAGGTAACGGCGGTTGCGGGCGTTGCCGGTCGTCTCGTGAAGGATGCCCCGGTCCTCGAAGTCGGCTACGAGGCTGGCGGCGGTCGGGTACGTCACGTCCAGGTGCTCCGCCACGTCCTTCACCCGCACGGATGGCTGGCGGTACAGCAGCGTGAGCAGCTTCCGCGCGTTGCCGGCCTTCTGCCCAAGCGCAAGCGCGTGCTTTTCCATGCGCTCCCGCAGCGCCAGGATCGCCTCGAACGTCTCGGTCCCCGCTTGCGCCGTGTCGCGCACGGCCACCAGAAAGAACCGAATCCAGTGCCCCATATCCCCACTCGTGCTCACGCGCCGCAGCGCGTCGTAGTAGGCCGACCGATGCCGCTCGATGTAACTGGACAGGTAGAGCGACGGTTTGCGCAGGAACCGGTGCACCATCAGGTAGAGCGTGATGAGCAGCCGCCCGATGCGCCCGTTGCCATCCAGAAACGGGTGGATGGTCTCAAACTGGTAGTGGCTGATGGCGATGCGGATGAGATGCGGCACCTGGATGGACGTGTTGTGCCAGAATGTCTCCAGGTCGCTCATCAGCGCCGGTACCTCGTTGGGCGGCGGTGGGATAAAGACCGCATCGGCCAGGCTCGCCCCGCCGATCCAGTTCTGGCTCGTGCGGTACGCGCCGGGCTGCTTGTTCTGGCCGCGGACGCCGCTCATCAGCGTGCGGTGCGTCTGGCGCAGCAAGCGCGTCGAGAGGGGCAGGTCGTCCAGCGCGTCGATGGCTTCATTCATCGCCTGGACGTAGTTCTGAACTTCCTCCCAGTCGTCGCGCCGCTCGGGCATGACCTCCTCCTCGGGCCGGAGGACTTCGTCCATCTCGGTGCGCGTGCCCTCGATTCGGCTGGAGTCGGTCGCCTCCTTCACCACGTGCAGCCGGATGAAGAGGTCTACGTCGGGCACGATGCGCGAGAAGGCATCCAGCTGGACCAGCGCTCGCGTGGCCTCCTCCAGCAGCGTATGGATGCGGGGATCGTTCCACGTCCACCCGCGGTTCACCGGCGCCGGAATAAACGCAGCATAGCCTGTTGTCTGCTGTACGTCCCGGCCGGGATTAAAGTCCGCAAGGTGAACGGCGTCCGGATTTTTCGAGGGAGTCGTTAGCACGACACATAGCCTTATTTAAACTGAAGTATATATTTTTAATTAAGCGATGCGATTGTTAAAAGATCCGCACGCTTTTTAAGCGGTGCGGCGCGACTGTATTTCCACAATCCCCACCTTGCCGTTGCCAGGCAGACGCGACGCGCGCACCCGCTGATGCGTGGCCACTTCGTGAAAGGGAATAGGCGAAAGGGAATAGCTCCTTCTTCCAGCAGCCTCACGAGGTGCGGCCGGGAGACGTTGAGCAGTTCGGCGGCCTCCCGCGTGGTAAGCTCCTCGCCGGGCGCTCCTTGTTGTCACCCCCATCGTCACTACATGGTGCCCGTGCGTAGCACTCCTCTTTTCATTTTTTGGAAGGAGGACCCATTCCCCTCATCCATGCATTTTATGGAAGGAAGATTTACGTTCCCCAATCAACCGGTACTGGCGATGGCTCATCCCCGTGACATGCACCTCCACATTCCCCGCTCGGTGGCCGATGCGATTACGCTTCCGGAAGGGCGCAAGGAAGAAGAACTACGGCGCGAACTCGCCCTCACGCTCTACCGCGAAGGGATGCTGTCGTTTGGAAAAGCCCGCGAGCTGGCCGCCCTGGATAAGTTTGCCTTTGCCCAATTGCTCGGCGCGCGCGGCGTCGAGCGGCATTATGGCGCGGAGGAGCTCAGCGAGGACCTGGCGTATGCCCGCGATGGAGACGAGTTGGAGTAACGCTTTTTTGCACTGACCTCTCCCCTCTTTTTCCGCTGTCGCATGCCTGTTGTCAGCAACACGTCGCCGCTTCTCAACCTGAGCATCATCGGCCACCTTAGCCTGGTTCGCGCACAGTTCGGTCGCGTGCTCATCCCGCCCGCCGTGCAGGACGAACTGCAGATCCATTCGTCCCGCCCCGGCGCGGATGCGCTGAAGGATGCCATCGACGCAGCATGGATCGTCGTGCAAGCGCCCAGCGATGCCGCCCTGATCCGTACGCTGCGCCGAGACCTCGACCAGGGGGAGGCGGAAGCCATCGCACTCGCTGTCGAGGTAGATGCCTCGCTCCTCCTGCTCGACGAGCAAGAAGGCCGAAAGCGCGCCCGTACGCTGAACCTGCCGATCACTGGGGCGATCGGTGTGCTGCTCAAGGCCCACCGGATGGGCGAACTCGCCTCACTCCGCGATGCTCTCGACCGGCTGCAGGAAGAAGCCGGCTTCTGGATTGCCCCCGCCTTGCGCGCCCGCATCTTGTCAGAAGATTGATTGAGGCGGCTTGTAGAACCGTTCTAATGCGGATCAAGGGTTGAAGGCGAGCAAGAGCATGGCAGCGGCGAGCCGACCG
>CAYUVF010000075.1:0-14195 GCA_964448045.1 uncultured Rhodothermales bacterium | reverse complement strand
TAGACATCGACCTGCAGGGTGGAATCGTACTCGGCCTCGCGCTCGCCGAGGCGCTGCTCCGCGAGATCTTTCGTAAGGCCCGAAAGGCCCACCTCCGGTTGCAGCGACGCGATCGACAGGTCGAGGCTCCAGAGCGTCGCAAACGAGCGATACACCCGGTTCCGGCTGGCCGATCCGCGCATCTGGTACTGCCACGTGGACGACCAGTCACGCAGCATGTCCTCGTACGGTTTGTCGAGCTCCAGCACAACCCGCTCCTTCTTGCGCTCGATCTCCACGTTCGTCAGGGAGTCGGGATGGTGGGGGACCGTGCGATCGAACGGCAGGAAATGACTGGCAATATCGGCATCCTGCGCGGCAAAGAGGGATTCGTTGCTGCTCGCGCATCCGGCGAGCAGGGCCAGTCCGCCGGCGATCAGCAGCAATGCAGCCGCCGGTAGCGACGATGGAAACGGGGGCCGTTTCGACGAGGAAGGAAGCATAGCGGCGGGGTGGGGCAGTCAGCAAGGGCGGGGCGCTGCGGAGGGCCCGTGCAACGGCCTTTCAATGCGGCGCGCCCCGTGGATGGATTAGACCCAGCCTTGCCCTGAAAGGTTCACCGACGCGGACCCTACGCCCCGGCCAGCGCGGCCACCTCATCAGCCGATCCGGCACCTGCCATGTCTACGTCGCGGCCAAGGGTGCGCTTCACGAGGCCGCGCAGCACCTTCCCAGCGCCCACCTCGACGAACCGCTGGGCGCCATGCTCGTGCATGCGGCGAAGCGTCTGCGACCAGCGCACGGGCGAGAGCAGCTGATCGAGCAGGGCCTGGCGGATCTCGCCGGGATCGGTGGTGGGGCGAGCGGTGACGTTGAGGTAAACCGGGCAGCGCGGCGGTTGGATGTCGACCGTATCGAGCACCTCGGCCAGGCCGTCTTGCGCATACGCCATCAGGGGCGAGTGAAAGGCGCCGCTCACAGGCAGTGGAATGGAGCGGCCCGGCATCTCCTTCATCGCCGTCTCCACGGCCTCGACATCACCGGAGATGACGATCTGGCCCGGCGCGTTGAAGTTGGCCGCCTGCACGACGCCGTCGCCCTGCTCGGTCACGGCGTCACAGACCTCTTCGATGGTTTCATCGTCGACGCTGAGCACCGCCGCCATCGCTCCCGGGCGGCGCTCGCCGGCTTCGGCCATTAGCTCGCCGCGGCGCCGGACGACGCGCAGCCCATCTTCGAATGAGAGCGCTCCTGCGGCGGCCAGCGCGCTGTATTCGCCGAGGCTGTGCCCCGCCGCCATCTCGGGCGTATGCCCCTCATTGGTGAGGACAGCCATCGCCGCAAGGCTGTGCACGTAGAGCGCAGGCTGCGTGACTTCGGTCTGCTTCAACGCCTCCTCCGCCTCGTCCTCATCCTCGGTGTGGAGGCCAAACATCAGATCGGTCAACGCATAGCCGAGCAGTGCATCGGCGGCGTCGAAGCGGGCGCGGGCTTCGGGAACGTGCTCGTACAGATCTTCGCCCATACCCACGAACTGCGAGCCCTGTCCGGGAAAGAGAAATGCCGTCTTGGCCATCGTCGAATCGCGATTATCGAGTGTCGAATGAAACCAGGTAAGGCGGGGACGGAGGGAGCACCTCGAAATCCGTCATCCGGAATGCCGGGCGCCATCGTAGGCCCACTTGAGATAGGTAGCGCCCCAGGTGAACCCGCCGCCGAAGGTAGCCAGCACGAGGTTGTCGCCGCGCTGGAGGTCGTCCTCCCAGTCGTTCAGGCACAGCGGAATCGTCGCCGCCGTGGTGTTGCCGTAGCGCTCGATGTTGAGCATCACCTGATCCTCGGTAAGCCCCATACGCCGGGCCGCCGCGTCGATGATGCGCTGGTTGGCCTGGTGCGGCACGAGATACCTGATGTCCTCGGCCGTCAGGTCATTCCGCTCCATCACCTCCTCGCAGACGCCGGCCATGGCCGTGACGGCGTAGCGGAAGACCGCGCGCCCCTCCTGATACAGATAATGAATCCGGTCGTCGACGGTCGCGTGCGTGGGCGGATTGAGGCTGCCGCCGCCTTTCATGCAGAGCAGGTCCCACTTCGAGCCGTCGGCGTAGTGCACGGCATCGATCAGCCCGGCGCCGTCCGACTCCGGCTCCAACAGCGCGGCGCCGGCGCCGTCGCCGAAGAGGATGCAGGTAGAGCGATCCGTATAGTCGGTGATGGCGCTCATCTTATCGGCCCCGATGACGAGCACGCGTTCGTGCTGGCCGCTCTCGATGAAGCGGGCGCCGGTCGTCAGCGCAAAGAGGAAGCCGCTGCACGCAGCGGAGAGGTCGAAGCCCCACGCGTTCGTGGCCCCAATCTGGTCCTGCACGAGGCAGGCGGTGGCGGGGAAAAACATATCGGGCGTGACGGTGGCCACGATGATGGCGTCGATGGTCGTCGGATCCAGATCGCACTTGGCGATCAAATCTTTCGCCGCCTCGGTGGCCATGTACGAGGTGGCGCGGTCGTCATCATTCAGGATGCGCCGCTCGCGGATGCCGGTGCGCGTGCGGATCCACTCGTCGTTCGTATCCACCATCTGCTCCAGATCCGCGTTTGTGAGGCGCTCCTCGGGCAGATAGTGGCCGATGCCGGTGATGGCTGCGTGGGGGCGTCCCGGCGCAGCGGCGTGGCGCGTGGAGGTCGTGGGTTCGGGTGTGGGGGAGGACGAAGTCATGCGTCTGCGATTGGGCGGGCGAAGAGCGGTGGGCAAAGTTACGCTGCGAAAGCGGCCTGCATCGAGTGAACGACGTCTTTTTCGGCCATCTCGGCGGCGGAGAAGATCATCTGCTTGACGGCGCGCACGTTGGAGCGGCCATGGCCGATGAGCACGTTGCCCTTGACTCCCATCAGCGGCGCCCCACCGCGCTCCTCCGATTCGAAGCCTTTGCGGACGCTGCTCAGGATGCGGCCCACGGCCTGTTGCTCATCGGGGGTCAGCTGCTGGCGTTTCATCTCGGCCTGGACCATGTCGGAAACGATGGGCATCAGGCTCTCGCCAAACTTCAGCACGATGTTCCCGATGAAGCCGTCGCAGATGACGACGTCGGCGGTATGGTGGAGGATGTCCCCCCCCTCGATGTTGCCCATGAAGTTGAGCTCGGGCGCGTCCTGCATCAGCTCGAAGGCGGCCTTGACCTGCTCATTGCCTTTTCCGGGCTCCTCGCCCACGTTGAGCAGCGCCACGGAGGGGCGGTCCAGCCCGAAGATTTGCCGGGCGTAGATCGTGCCCATCTGGGCGAACTGGAGCAGGTTCTGCGGCTTACAGTCGACGTTGGAGCCGATGTCGGTAACCAGGCAGAAGCCCTCGGTCGTAGGAAAGAAGCCGATGATGGTGGGTCGCTCGACGCCGGCAATGCGGCCGAGGATGAACAGCGCTGCGCCCATGATGGCCCCGGTGTTGCCGGCACTCACAAACGCATCGGCCTTATCCTGCGCGTGCGCCTGCAGTCCGCGGTGGATGGACGACTTCTGCTTGCGTTTGACGGCGGTCGCAGGCGCCTCGCCCATCCCGATGACCTCGGGCGCATCAATGATGTCGATGGGCAGCGAATCGGCGCCGTCGTGGCGCGCCACCTCATTACGGAGCTGCGCCTCGGGGCCGAAGAGCGCGATGTGGAGAGCGCCGTCGGTCTCGCGGGCGGCGTGGATAGCTCCTTCTACAACCGTCGATGGGGCGTTGTCGCCTCCCATCGCGTCAACAGCAATGCGCATCATGTGTGGATAATACCCTCGTGAGTCGAAACGGGAACGGTGCACAGGCCGATAGGGCCTGGCTGGGCTGGTGGCGCAGCGTGTCCAAAGTAAACAGACACGCAAAAAAAATGCACGTCCCGCTCATCGGGCCTCGGCCAAGCCGTAGCACCGACGGGCAGGAGCGCGCGTGCGCCACCCGGGCCGATCCGCCGGACCGGCCCGCGACCGATCGGCGCTACAGGATCTCTTCGGAGGGCTCAATGACCTGGCGCCCGCGGTAATGCCCGCAGTTCTGGCAGGCGCGGTGCATGACTTTCGGGGTGCCACAATTGGAGCATTCCATGAGCTGGGGCTCCTTCAGGCTGTTGTAGTACTGGGAGCGCCGCTTGCGCGAGCGAGATTTGGAATGTCGTCTCTTGGGGACAGCCATAGCTGAAAGTATTGTCGGTTCGAGTGAGTGCGGCAGCGTGCTCAGGAGGCGAGCCGCAGCAGAATGTAGCGGTGGTATCGTTACGAGTCGTCGCGCAGCTCACGGAGCGCATCCCAACGCGGATCGATGGATTCGTCTTCGTCGTCCGCCCCGTCGGGCGCGCCAAACTCGGTCTGAATGTCCTGATCCTCGGCTCCGGGAGCGACTTTGCGCTGCGGGATGGCCAGCAGGAGCGTATCGCGCACGATGCCGGTCAGGTCAATCTCGCGATCGGAGGAGTCGAGCGGGCGCACCTCCTCGAAGGCCTCGCCCTCGTTTCCCACCATCTCCGGCGGCCCGAAGAGCACGCTGTATTCCCCGTAGAGGGGCTGCTCATACTCTTGCAGCGTGCGGTCGCAGGTGAGCGTCGCCCGGCCTTCGACGTGGGCGGTGACCAAAATGCGGTCCCGGTGCACATCGAGGCGGGCGGTCACATGAATGTCGGAGAACTTATCGGGATCGTCGAGATCCAACGCCTCGGGATCGGGCGAACGCTCCACGTGATGGGAGTCGCCCGCCTTAAATGGCGTAATGTCAATCTGAAGCATAGCAGCACAAGGCTAAGCGCGGCGAAACACAATTGTCCACCCCATAACTGCATCTTTCGCTGTACGGGTGCTCTCAGGAGGGGTTCCTGGCGGGGACGCGCCCACTCCCCGCTGCGGATGATACTTCGACGAAATCAGAGCGCCGCGCCTCCCTCCGCAGACACCGTATGAAATTGGTATCTTCGCCCCGGTTGCGTCTTGAAGTTATGAACCACGATGATTAACGTGGTTAGCCCTTAAAACAAACCGGCCTGTGAAAGGGACGCATCGCTCGATGCACGGCCTCATTTTGGTATTCCAGATGAGGCTTTTCGTGTGCGCCCCGGATGGCGCTCACGGCGCCCGGAGGCTCAACCGGCAATGGCATGGGAGGACCTTGCCGCCCACCTGCCCCTGTGGGTAACCTGTTGATAATTTAGCAGATCGCCCCGCAGCCCTGACGCCAAGAGGTCCCAACCGGGAAAGGATGCCCGGATCACGCCTTTCATTCCCTAATATTTCCAGCAACCCCCTTATTTTTAAGGGGGTAACAGGTGTTGATACCCTGTGGAAAACATGTGGAAAGGATGAAAGGAACGATTTCTACCCCCTTCCATTTCCTGCTGAGCGCTCGGTGTCGTGTGGATAAATCGTGAGCAAACACGCGACGTGCGCGCTCCGGCTGCTCCTTTTACGTTCTAAGTACCCTCCCGCCCCTCTACGGACGGGTCGCCGTTGAATACTCGACCGCCCTCTGTGAGGTACCGCCTCACAGGCTCGCTGGCACACCGGATATGGTATGGATCAGTCCCCCGAAAACATTTGGAATGAATGCCTCGAAATCATTCATGATAATATCAGCCGGCAGAGTTATAAAACGTGGTTTGAACCGCTGAAAGCCGTCTCGCTGGACGAGGAAGACGATGTACAGAAACTGACCATCCAGCTTCCCAGCCGGTTTTATTACGAATGGCTGGAGGAGCACTACTTCTCGCTGCTGCGCAAGACGGTTACCAAAGTCCTCGGTCCCAAAGGGCGGCTGTTCTACGACATCGTCATCGAAAAGGAAGACGAGGGCGAACGCGAAGGCGCCTCGATGCACCTGCCCGCGCGGCGGCCCGCGAACGAACCGCCGTCCGACTCCTCCGCGACCGCTCCGCCTAACACCTCAAACAGCCCCCCTCCTTCCAGCGGCGAGGAGGAACAGAACAGCTCCAGCGGCTCCGGTCCGCAGGGCGGGGCCCAGCAGTCCTCCGTCCCGTTTTCGGAACCGTCATCGCCGCAGCAGTCCCCCCAGCAGCGCTCGGCCCAGCAATCCCCCGAGCGCAGCCCCCAGGGGGGGCAGCCCGCTCAGCAGCAAGCGCATGCCTCGTCCGGCGAAACCGAAACGGAGGCCGAAGACCCGCCCATCAGCAATCCGTTTGCGATTCCGGGCATCCAGAAAGCCGAGCTCGACAGTCAGCTCAACGACAACTACACGTTCGAGCGCTTTATCCAGGGCGACTGCAACCGGCTCGCCCGCAGCGCCGCATGGGCCATCGCGCAGGAGCCCGGTGGGACCAGCTTCAATCCGTTTCTCGTCTATGGCGGTGTGGGCCTCGGCAAAACGCACCTGATCCACGCCATCGGCAACTACGCCAAGGCCAACGCCAACGCCGACAGCGTCCTCTACGTCTCCAGCGAGCGCTTCACGACCGAGTTCGTACAGTCGATCCAGCGCAACCGCATCAGCGAGTTCTCGATGTTCTACCGCCAGATCGACCTGCTGATTGTGGATGACGTGCAGTTCTTTAGCGGAAAAGAGAAGACGCAGGAAGAGTTCTTCCACATCTTCAACGCGCTCCACCAGAGTGGCAAGCAGATCGTGCTCTCGGCAGATCGGCCGCCGCGCGAGATCGAAGGCATCGAGGAGCGGCTGCTCTCGCGCTTCCAGTGGGGCCTCTCGGCCGACGTGCAGTCGCCTGGACTGGAAACGCGCATCGCCATCCTCCAGCGTAAGGCCGAGGACGACGGCATTGAGCTCGATCAGGAAGTCATCGAGTTTATCGCCCACAACGTCAAAAGCAACATCCGCGAACTGGAGGGGGCGCTGATTCGCCTCCTCGCGCACGCCACGCTCCATCAGCGCGAGATCAACCTGAGCCTCGCCAAGGAGGTCTTGCGCGACCTGATGCAGGACTCGAAGGTGAACCTCACGATCGAGGAGATCCAGCGCATCGTCTGCGACTACCTCGACATTCCCGAAGACCTCGTGCGGGCTAAGACGCGCAAGCGCGAGGTCGTCCGCGCCCGGCAGATCGCGATGTACTTCTGCAAGGATCTGACTCAGCACTCGCTGAAAACCATCGGGCTGCATTTCGGGGGGCGCGACCACTCCACCGTCATCCACGCGAACAAGACCGTGGAGGATCAGATTGAGACGGACGACCAGTTCCGCGACATGGTGGAGGAGATTGGCCGCAAGATCGACCTGCGCGCCCGGTAGAATATGCTCCCTTCGGGTCGCCGTCATGCTATTCGCTTCGCCCATCTCATCGGTCATTGGTTCTCACGTTGACAGCGACCGATGCCATGAGCCGCAGGCGAGTATGTAACCCATGACACGAACGGAGTGAGCACATGACGCAATCAGTCTCCCCTGGATCTACGTCTACTTTTTTCCGTATCTTATTGTCCCTCTTTCCGTCACCTGAGCCGAGATCGTCATGAAATTTACCGTTTCCAGCGCCGACTTTCTCGACGCCCTCAACACTGTCAAGGGCGCCGTCCCGTCCAAAAGCACCCTGCCCATCCTGGAGTGTATTCTGTTTGAGCAGGACGGCGACGCCCTGCGACTGAGCGCGACCGATCTGGAAATCTCGATCATCAAGCGGCTGCCCGTCCAGTTTGAGACGAACGGCACGCCGGAAGAAGCGCGCATCGCGGTACCCTCGAAGCGGCTGCTCGATACGCTGCGGGCCCTGCCGGATCTCCCGGTCGAGTTTACGGCCAACAGCGACTTCGAGATCACGCTGGAGACGGATAAGGGCCATTACAAGATGGTCGGCCACGACGGCGACGACTACCCCGAACTGCCCGACCTCTCGGCCGATCGGCAGATTATGACGGATGGACCCCTGCTCCAGCGCGCCATCCAGAAGACCAGCTTTGCCGTCAGCAAAGACGCGCTGCGCCCCGCGATGATGGGCGTCTACTTCCAGATTGGCCCCGATGGCACCCGCACCGTCGCCACCGACGGGCACCGCCTCGTCAAGCTCAACATGGACGGCATCACGAGCGCTGACGAAATCGATTTCATCGTGCCGGAGAAAGCGATGAAGCTCGCCGGCCGCGTGGCCGACGACGAGGCCTGCACTATCGAAGTGGACGACGGGCACGTTGGGTTCGACTTCGGCGATGCACGGGTGCTGGCCCGCCTCATCGACGAGACCTATCCGAACTACGAGGCCGTCATCCCAAACGAAAACGACCGCTTCCTGACGATCGACCGCGAGCTGATGCTCAACGCCGTCAAGCGCGTGGGGCTCTACTCGTCCAGCATGACGAATCAGATTCGCCTCGCGATCACCGAGGATCACGTCACGATCTCGGCCGAGGACATCGAGCGGTCGAGCGAGGCCGAAGAGCAGGTGCCCTGCTCCTACGAAGCCGATGAGATGACGATTGGCTTCAACTCGGAGTACCTCACCGAAGTGCTCAGCAACGTCCAGGCTGACGAGGTCGTCTTCAAGCTAAGCTCCCCGAACCGCGCTGGCATCGTAGTCCCCGAAGAGCAGGAAGAAGATGAGGAAATTCTGATGCTGATTATGCCGGTGATGCTCAACACGTACGCGTAGCGGTCACGCGTCAGGGGCGTCGCTCCCGGTGGGCAGGCGATTGTCGGGCCCGAAGTACGACTCGGCTCCTTTCTGAGACGGCGCGATGCGCTGCAGTTCCTCCAGAATGATCGCGGCTTCTCGGGCCTTACCCCCCTCCCCTTCCACGACCGTTTTGAAATGGCCGCGCGCGTCCTCGGTGCTATCCTGCGCAAGACGGATTTTCCCGAGGAAGTAGTGCGCTTCCAGCTGCAGGAAAGAACCGGCCTCTTCCCGGTCGACTACTTGCACCAGCAGTGTTTCGGCGCGCTTTAGCGCTTCGGCGTCGTAATGAGGAAACAGGCCAAGCGTGCTTACCCGGGCGCCGCGAAGCACCGCGAGCGCCTGCCGGTAGAGCGCATCGGGGGATTCGGCGGCGGCCGGATCGGCGCCGCGGAGCCGCAACGTATAGCCTTCGACCTGCATCTCCGACGGCTGAATGGCTGCCAGCTCATCGATTTCCGTCTGGCCCCACTCGCTCACTGCGAACAGCGCCCCATACCCAATGGCCACGATGAACACGGTCGCCATCGCCCACTGAAAGGCGCGCGGCATGACCCCTAACCAATCCAGCCATGATGACTGCGGTTGCGTCTTTGGGAGCGCTTCCTTTGCCGGTTCGGGCTCTTCGCTGAGCGACAGGGTGCTCAGGTCGTATCCCGAAAGCCGCTCAAACTGCTCAGCGGGATCGACTGCCTCCAAGGCGGCTTCCAGACGCTGCCGGAAAGTATCGTATTGGGCTTGCAAGTCGGCATCGGTCTGGAGTCGATATTCGACCTCGCTGAGGCGCTCTTGCATCCGCGCCGACGAACTGCGCTGGCCCAAGTATTCGCCAACGACATAGTACGCCAGCACGGCATCGCTCCCCTCCTCCCCGTGAAGAAGCCGGGCTTCGGAGGCCAGGGCCTCCAGCGCCTTCACATCGCGTAGCAATGCCTGCCACTCCGGCCGCCCATCCACGAACTGCTCCAGTTGTTCTCGCTGCGCGGGATCCAGGTCATGATACGTTAAAATCTGCCGCTCAACTTCTTCCATACCCTTTACCGTTCATACCAAAGCGTTCCAGATAGATCGATTATGTATCGTTGATCAGGGAATTGAAACACGGCCAAGGACATCGTGACCGGATAAAGAACCGACAATAGTTTTCTGACAGACACAGTTTGTCGGAAATCATAACGTCTCACTCCTCCGAAACGCGACCCATCTCTTCCAAAAAAGCAGCGATGTGTTCATCTTCACGTAGCTTTCGAACCGCCTTGTGGCGGTAGGACCGCACCGTTGTAACGGGTTTGTCCAGGCGCGCGCTGATTTCTTGATAGCCGCAATCCTCAAAAAAGTAGAGCTCGGCGACCCCCTTCAGGTAGGATGGCAACCGGTTGATCGCCTTCGCCAGCATCTGTGCAGTAAAGCCGACATCGTCCACCGCGGAGAGCGCATCGGCGACTAAAGTGGGGCCGCCTTCCTCATCGATGGACTGTTTGTGCTTGCGGCGACGAATGTAGTTGAGGAACGTATTCCGGCAGATGACGCTCACCCAATTGGCAAACTTATCCGCTTCGCGTACGGTATCGTGGTGATCCAGCACACGCTGAAAAGCTTTGTCGGTGAGCGCGTCGACAGACGATGCCTCTTCGATATCGCCTTTTGCCGCCTTGATCGTGAAGTAGCGTAGCACGAAGCAGTACGCCCAAAGATCGGCGACCTGCTTGGCGCGTTGGGCCCCCTCGCCACGCCAGCGTTGGAATGCGGCGTTCACCCCATCGGTGTCGTCGAGAGGAAACGGAAGGCGGGATACGAGCCGGGAAAACCGCGGTGAGAGCTGCGCCATTCGGAGAGGACTGATCACAGGTAAAGGCAACAATGGGGAGCTGCACCGATGACGGGACCTTAAATATAATGACCTCCGGCAATAGATCAACTCGGAGGGCGAACCTCCATCAAGATTGCTGGAATATTAGTCCGTCCCGAAAACTTTCGATGCCCTCGCGCCGTGGCATAAAGCCTTGTGTGGCGAGGTTAAGCACGGGCCAAACGGCTTTTCTGCCCTACGTGACCCGCAACGGGGCGACCGCAGGGATACCCAGCGGTCGCTTGGCAGGGATGGCTTGGTAACAGTAGCCTGGCAGGGATCGGATGCGGGCCCTGCTCGTTGTACTGAGATGATGTGCGCAAGCAACCTCGAATGCGCATCCAAACATCCGTTCGAGAAGCGAACTGAAGGATTGTGAGAGACCCCCATGGATACACGAAGCTTCAAGACATTTAGTGCGAAGCCCGACGAGGTCGAGCGAAACTGGTACGTGGCGGATGCGAGCGGCGAAGTCGTCGGTCGCCTTGCCTCGAAAATTGCCCGCATCCTACGCGGCAAGCACAAGCCTACCTACACGCCCCACGTGGACACTGGCGACTTCGTGGTCGTCGTTAATGCCGAGCAGGTTCGCTTCACCGGGCGGAAGGAACAGGATAAAGAGTACCGGCGCTACAGCGGCTACCCGGGCGGCGGCCGCACCGAAGCGGCCGATAAAGTCCGCGAGCAGCACCCCGAGCGCATCATCGAGCGCGCCGTCAAAGGCATGATGCCCACCGGCAAGCTCGGACGCCAGATGATCAAAAAGCTTAAGGTTTACACCGGATCCGAGCACCCACATGAGGCGCAGCAGCCGGAGCCGCTCGAACTGTAACGCCGCCCCTTCGAACATCTTTTGCCCACGAATCGCATCATTGAGCTATGGCAGAGCAGTATAACGCGGTTGGCCGTCGCAAAACGTCCACGGCGCGAGTCTACCTGCGTCCCGACGGAAGCGGCACCGTGACCATCAACGACCGAGACGCCTCCGAATACTTCCCCGTCGCCTGGCGGCGGCGCGAACTGGATCAGCCCTTTGAGGTGACCGACACGATCGGGCAGTTCGATGTAGCCGTCAACACCAGCGGCGGCGGCCTGACGGGCCAGGCAGAAGCTACCCAGTTGGGCATCGCCCGCGCTCTCGTTAGCTACGATGAGGAGCTACGCAAGCCCCTCCGCGACGCCGGCTACCTGACGCGCGACGACCGCATGGTCGAGCGCAAAAAGTACGGCCAGCCCAAAGCCCGCAAGAAAAGCCAGTACAGCAAGCGTTAACCCGGTTGTCGAGGGGCGATTTTCGAACGACGACTATTCGCTCTTTGGAATTCGCCCCTCGGACTTCAAAATCACACATACGGCCCGATGCCACAGTGGGTTGACGCGGCGCGCCGGCGCGTTCCGGACCAACCGCGTTTCGCTGGGCAAAGGACGGTCGTAGAAGCCGAAACCCAATCTTACATCCCATTCCTATGCCTGAAAACGACGACAAGACGGCCCCGGCCGAAGAAACGGATGAGGCCCCTGACACGCCCGAATCGGCCAAGTCGGCTGACGTGGACTCATCCGCTGAGGCGACCGAGGCGCCGACCGACCAAGCCCCCGCCGACAACGGCGAAGCTGCATCGGACGACGAGTCCTCCACGGATGAGACTAACGTCTCCGAGGATACCGCCGACGCCGAGGTATCCGACGAAGACGCCGAATCGGCCGAATCGGCCGAATCCGCTGAATCCGCCGAAGTGGACGACGAGCCGGAAGCTGCGGTGGATGAGGACGAAGATGAGGACGACGAAGACGAGGAGGACGAAAGCAGCCCGGTGGAGCACCGCGCTACCATCGAGGAACTCCTCAAAGCCGGGGCCCACTTTGGCCACCTGACGAGCCGGTGGCACCCGCGCATGAAGGATTATATCTTCATGGATCGCAACAATATCCACATCATCGACCTGATGCAGACGCAGATGCTGCTCGATCAGGCGGCCGATGCGGCGCGGCGCTTTGCCCGGCGCGGCAAGACCATCCTTTTCGCCGGCACCAAAAAGCAGGCCCAAGAAATCGTCCGCGAGCACGCCGAGGAATGCAGCATGCCGTTCATGGTCGACCGCTGGCTCGGTGGCACGATGACCAACTTCCAGACCATCCGCAAAAGCATTCGCCGGATGGAAGAGATCGAGCGGATGGAAAAAGACGGCACGCTCGACAAGCTCAAGAAGAAGGAGAAGCTGATGCGCCTCCGCGAGCACGAGAAGCTCGAGAATACCCTCGGTGGCATCCGCGACATGGCGCATCTGCCGGGTGCGATCTTCGTCGTAGACATCAACCGCGAAGACATTGCCGTGAGCGAGGCGCGCAAGCTGGGCATCCCTATCATCGCGATGGTCGACACCAACTGCGACCCGAATCTGGTGGAGTACCCCATCCCGGCCAACGACGACGCGCTGAGCTCCATCGAGCTGGTCACCTCAGTCGTCACCGACGCCATCAAAGAGGGCCAGCACGAACGCCAGATGAAGCAGGAGGCCAAGAAGAAACAGCAGCAGTCGTAACGCCGCAGGCCCTGCTGCCCTTTTCTCACCAACTGAGTGCACGCCGAAGTAACTATGAGCATATCTGCCCAAGACGTAAAAGAACTGCGCGACGCTACGGGCGTCGGCATGATGGACTGCAAAAAAGCCCTTCAGGAAGCCGATGGCGATTTTGACAAAGCCGTCGAGATTCTCCGGAAAAAGGGCCAGAAGGTGGCCGCCAAGCGCGCCGATCGCGAAGCTGAAGAGGGCCTCGTCGTGACCACGATCTCCGACGACGGCACCACTGGCGCCATCGTCGAGGTCAACTGCGAAACCGACTTCGTCGCGCGCAACGACGACTTCCGCGCCTTCGCCGGCCGCATCGCCGACATCGTGCTCAGCGAGCAGCCGAACGACGTCGAGGCGCTCGAAGTGCTCCCCTACGAAGACGACAAAGCAGTCAAAGCTGAACTCGCCGCCATCACCGGGCGCATCGGCGAGAAGATCGCCATCCGCCGGTTTCAGATTCTGGAGAGCGACACGGGCCGGATCGTTTCGTACGTGCACCCGGGCTCCCGGCTCGGCGTGCTCGTCGACGTGAGCGGCGAGGGCGACCTCGAAGACATCGGGCGCGACGTGGCCATGCAGATCGCCGCGCTTGACCCGATTGCCGTCCAGCGCGACGCCGTACCCGACGAGGTACAGGAGAAAGAAAAAGAAATCGCCCGCGAAGCCGCCCTCAAGGAAGGCAAACCCGAGCACATCATCGACCGCATCGCCGAGGGAAAGCTCGAGCGCTTCTTCGAAGACAACGTCCTGCTGGAACAGTCCTACGTGAAGGACGCCAGCCAGAGCGTGCAGGAGATGCTCGATAAGGCCAATGTCCACGTCCACCGATTTGTGCGCTACGCTCTCGGCGACTAACTTGATTTTGGATTGTGGGTGTTCGATTGTAGACTTGCACACGACCCGATGGCCCAGGTAAACAACCCCGGACCCGAAATCGAGGAGCGCACCCTGAAATACCGACGCGTATTACTTAAGCTCAGCGGCGAGGCGCTGCTGGGCAGCAGCAAGTCGTACGGCATCGACGAAACGGTCTTGCGCTCGTACGCCGCCGAGATCGAATCGGCTACTGAGCTGGGCGCCGAGATCGCCATCGTCATCGGCGGCGGCAATATCTTTCGGGGCGTGCAGAACGCCATGAAAGGCATGACGCGTGCCCATGCCGACTACATGGGCATGCTGGCGACGATGATCAACGCCATGGCCCTG
>CAYUVF010000074.1:0-14753 GCA_964448045.1 uncultured Rhodothermales bacterium | reverse complement strand
TGCGTGGAGGTGCTGAGCGCGTCGAACACGGTGGACGAACTGGCCGAGAAGCGCGCCCTCTACAGGGATGCCGGCGCCGACGAGGTCTGGCTGGTCGCGCCGGACGGACGCATCCGGTTTTTCAGGGCGAGCGAGACCGATCGCTCCGAGATCGCGCCTGATTGTCCATCACATACGTAACCGTACCGGCTCGCCTTCGGAGTGCAAATGCAGCGCTTGATAATCCCGCCACCCAGACGTGGTTGTTTGGTAACACCGTCCGGTTGCATGTCGGTAGCTCACCGGTTACTATCGGTGTCCGATATTGGATGTCGATAACAAGCGGTGCAGACGGCCGGTGCGATGCTTCGCGACCTCGATCTTGCCTTTATGCGGTTGCACGTGCTCTACCATGCCGTGCAAGAGCCGTTCTACAGCGCGGCCATGATGGAGGAACTGCGGCCCCACGGCTACACGATCAGCGCGGGCACGTTCTATCCCCTGCTCCACAACATGGAGGCGGCGGATTTACTGCACCGTGAGGAGCGCGTCGTTGAGGGGCGGCAGCGGAAGTACTACGCGGCCACGCCGGAGGGCGAAGCCACGCTCGACGCAGCGCGCACCAAGCTGGATGAACTGGCAGCCGAGGTTCTGCACGGAGAAGACCCCGGCCCCCTCGCCGATCCGTCGGACGATGCATCGATCGACGCCCCATCATCATGACAGTCGGCTGGGCCATTGTTCTCTTTATCGTGGGGCTGGCGCTCGTGCTGTACTTTGCCGAGCAGCTGGTGGAGAGCACCGTCGGTACGGCGGCGGGGTTTGGCGTATCGGCGTTTCTGATCAGCGTCGTCTTCATCGGCTTCGACCCGGAGAACCTGGCCGTCGGGGCGGCGGGGAGCTACGAGCAGTCGGCCGGCATTGCGCTGGGGGCGATCCTCGGCGCGGCCATGGTGGCGATCGCGCTGGCGTTCGGGCTCACGGCGCTCGTCGTGCCGCTCCGCTTCGAACGCGCGCCGCGATCCATTTTGATCGTGCCGGTGATGGCAATCGGGTTGTTCGGCGCGCTGTGCCTCGACGGGACGCTCACGCGCCTCGATGGCGGGGTGCTCCTCGCGGGGTACGCGGCGGCGGTCGGCGTCCTCGCCTTGCAGGAGCGGCGGGGCGTGGACGTGGCGCCCACGGAGAAGGTGGCCGCCCTGGTCGAAGACGAGTTCGAGGACGCCAGTCGGTGGAGCACGGCGGGCTGGTTCGTGCTGTCGCTCGCGGGCATCGTGGCGGGCAGCGAGCTGCTCGTCCGCGCGTCGCAGCCGCTCATCGCCACGCTGGGGCTCAACGACACGGTCTTCGGCATGACGATCCTCGCGCTGCTGGTCAGCATCGAGGAGGTGGCGCGCGAATTGCCCGCCGCACTGAAGGGCCGGCCCGACATCACGTTCGGCAACGTGCTCGGCTCGGTGCTCGCGTTCTTTCTGTTCAACGCCGGCTGGATCGCACTCGTCCGGCCTGTGCCGGTGCCCGACACGGTGTTGCAGTTCTACCTGCCCGTGTGCGCCGCCACGATCGGGTTCATCGCGCTCGTGATGCTGAGCCGCCGCGTGCCGCGCTGGGCGGGGGTCGTGCTCGTGCTGTTGTATCTGCTCTTCGTGGCCGGCGGGTACGTGCCGGTGGGATGAGTCGCGCTTCTGAAAGAGCTCGCTGCACACCTTCATGGGTGTCCCTTTGGCTTGATCCAAAGGGACGCAAAGATCAAGGCGGTGAAGAATCGGCTCCCTGCGGGCCGGCTCCACTAACATCCTCGAAACTCGCTCGCCGTGCTCGCAGCCCAGGACTACTTCCTCCGGGGGCGGGGCGCTCAGACACCGAGGATGTTGGCCGCTGCGTCGGTCCTTCGGGCGGGACGCCGATTTCTTCAAGGCCGGTGGTCTACGGAACTGGCGAGAAGCTATGTCACCACAGTTTCAGAGAATGAGTATGATACCATTTCCGGATGATCACGTCGGGGTGTACCCAGACGGTCTCGCGTCGCGTGCCCCGTCCGAGGCGCAGACCCGTTCAACGTCGAACGTTCAAACGCTCCTACGCACGATCTCCGGCGGCATGCGATGGGCGAGGCCTCGCGAGGCCCAGACATCTTGAAACGAAAACGGTACAAGCTCTCATGAATCGACTGATCTCCTCGACGCCCCGAACGGCCTGGTACATGCTCCCGCTCGTCCGGGCCATCGTCGGACCGGTGTTCCTGCTGGAAGGCCTGCAGAAGTTCATCTACCCGGCGATCCGGGGGCCGGGCCGGTTCGAACGCATGGGCTTTCCGGCGCCGGAATTCTTCGGGTACTTCGTGGGCACGTTTGAGGTCGTGTGCGGCGCGCTCATCCTGCTGGGCCTCTTCACGCGGCTGGCTGCCGTGCCGACGTTCGTCATCATGACGGTGGCCATCATCACGACCAAGATTCCCATCTGGCTCGGCCACGGGTTCGGGCCGTTCGGCGTGCGGGATGTGCTCTTCTACGGCTTCCTGTCGATGGCTCACGAGATGCGCACAGATTGGGCCATGCTCCTCGGATCGCTCATCTTGATCATCGCGGGCGCCAACCCTTCATCGTAAATCCCCCCTGCGAATCAACAAGCACCCTATGAACAGAGCCAGCGATGCCTCGCCCGGACGCCTGACCCGCGAGCTCGGCACCTTCGGCGCCGTGATGATGGGCCTCGGTTCCATCGTAGGCACCGGGGTGTTCGTGAGCATCGGCATTGCGGCGGGGATTGCCGGGCCGGCGGTGGTGATTGCCGTGGCCGTTGGGGCGATGGTGGCTACGTTCAACGGGCTATCCAGCGCGCAGCTGGCGGCCAACCACGCCGTTTCGGGCGGCACGTACGAATACGGCTACGAGTTTCTGACGCCCACCTTCGGGTTCACCGCCGGATGGATGTTTCTCATCGCCAAGAGCGCCTCGGCGGCGACGGCCGCACTGGGCTTCTCCGGATATCTGCTGGGCGCAATCGGGGTGGACGCCGACGTGTGGCTCGTGCCGGTGGCGCTGGGGGCCGTCGTCGTGCTCACCGCCGTCGTGTACTCGGGCATCCGCCGCTCCAACATCACCAACATCACCATCGTGTCGATCACGCTCGGGACACTGGCGCTGTTCGTCGTCGCAGGGTCGCCCACCGCCTTTGCCGATGGCACGGCCAACTTTGCCAACTTCTTCGAGGCACCCGAGGGCAGGGGCGGATTCGGAGCCATCCTCTTCGCCTCGGCGCTGATGTTTGTGGCGTACACCGGCTACGGACGCATCGCGACGCTCGGCGAAGAGGTGCGGGCGCCGCGCACGACGATTCCCCGCGCCATTATCGTGACGCTGATCGTGACGATGGTGCTCTACGCCGCCGTGGCGCTTGTGGGCGTCGGCGCCGTCGGGGCGGAAACGCTGAGTGCGGCGACCAACGAAGACGCCGCCCCGCTGGAGGTGGCCGCGCAGGCGTTCGGCATCCCGGGCGTATCGCAGATCGTCGCCTTCGGCGCCATCACGGCGATGCTCGGTGTGCTGCTGAACCTCATCCTTGGCCTCTCGCGTGTGCTCCTCGCGATGGGCCGCCGCGCGGACATGCCGACGGTCTTCGGGCGCATCGATGCATCGGGCACCACGCCCGGCCCCGCCGTGCTCATGATGGGCGCCGTCATCGCCGCCATCACGCTCATTGGCGACGTGCGGCTCACGTGGTCGTTCAGCGCCTTTACCGTGCTCATCTACTACGCCATCACCAACCTGGCGGCGGTGTCTCTGACGGACGAGCAGCGACTTTTCCCGAGGTGGATCGCCATCGCCGGGCTCTTCGCCTGCACTTCGCTCGCGTTCTTCGTCGAGCCGTTCATTTGGGGCATCGGGCTCGGCCTGGTCGCTGCCGGGATCGGATGGCACCAAGTCGCCCGGAAGATGCGGGCGTGATCAGTCTGTGCGGAATCCCGGTTTTGTCGTATCTTGCAAGGGTCGTTTCCTGGGAAATACCGCTCATCCAACCCGACTGACCGATGCCTCGTCCCTCGACCTACTTTCGCACGCTGGCTGGCGTGCCTGTCCATTACGCTCGCTACGCCGATCCGCGCTACGGCTACGGGACGCGCGGCAAACCCTATCGCTTCTACTGCGACGACGCCTTTCGCGATCGGCTCAACCGGTGCTTCGACGAGCTGTGGGCCGCCTGCCCGCTGGGCGAAGCCGAAGTCATCACCTCCGCCGGATGCTACGTTGACAAGCCCGGCTCGCACCGGCTCGGGCGCGGCTTCGACCTCGACGCCATCTTCTGGGCCGAGACGCCGTTCGTCACCCTGCACTACCCGCAGGATCGCGCGTTCTACCTCGGCGTCGAGGCCATCTTGCGCAAGCACTTCGGCACCGTGCTCAACTTCGAATACGACGCCGCGCATCAGGACCACTTCCATATCGACGACCTTGCGCCAATCGGATTTTTCCCGCACCACCGCTCGCGCGTGCTGTTTTTGCAGATGGCGCTGACGTATCTGTTCGATACGCCGGTCGCCATCGATGGGCAGATCGGCCCGCAGACGAACGGCGCCGCCCGTCACCTGCTGGATACCCTGGGCCTGGCCGATGCCGACGACCTCGCCACGGATGCGGCGCTGCACGAGGCGCTGGCCGATGTCTGGATGGATCTGTTGGACCACGCGGCCGAGACAGGCTTCCGCGGCGTCGCTGTCGAAGAAGAAAAGACGCCGCTGGAGCTGATCGAGGCGCTGCACGCCGTGATCGCGCATGAACTCGGCGGACAGGCCGCGCGCAAGCACATCGAGACGGCGCTCACGACGTTCACCACCCACGAGGACACCGAGGCCTGGCTGCGGCAGTACCGCGCGGAGGCGTGAGGGTTACTTGGTGCAAGGGGCGGGGAGCACATCGAGCATCGACACGGCCTCGCGGAGTGCCGTGGTGGCCGTGTCGGACAGCGGCGTGAGTGGCGGGCGCAGGCGGAGCCAGCCGTCGTGGCCGGTGCGCCAGGCCATCACCTGCTTGAGCATGGGGATGGTGGGATGCATCATCAGCGTGCGGCGGATGCGGGACAGCCGCGCCTGGGCGTCGCGCATGTCATCGGCGGCGTGCCCCGCGAAGATGGCGCCCGCCAACGGGTGCGTCACGTTGACCGTCGCAGAGATGCAGCCGGCGCCTCCGGCGTCGAGCAGATCGAGCAAGTAGGCTTCGTTGCCGGCCAGGATTTGCAGCTCGGGAAACGTGGCGCGGAGGCCGCGGATGTGCGTCCAGTCGCTGCTCGAGTCTTTGATGCCCGCGATGGTATCGGGAAACGAATCGACCAGCCGATCGATGAGCTCATGCGTGTACGGCACGCCGCTCATCTTCGGGAAGTGGTACAGGTAAAGCGACAGCCGCTCATCGTCGACGCCGCGGATGATCCGCTCCAGCGCGGCGAAGGCGCCGTCATCTGTAATGCCCTGGTAGTAGAAGGGCGGCATCACGAGGACGCCGGGCACGTCCTGGTCGACGGCGTGGCGGGCGAGAGCAATGGTGTCTGGCACGGCGGTGCATCCGGCACCGACCATCAGCCGATCGGCGGGAATGCCGGCGTCGAGCACGGCGTCGAGGCCGGCTTGACGTTCGGCGACGGAGAACGAGTTTGCCTCACCCGTGCTGCCGAAGAGGAGGACGCTCGTGCAGCCGCCATCAAGCAGCCGCCGGATGTGGCGCGTCCACGTCTCGGTATCGATGGAAAGGTCGGGGCGCAGAGGTGTGAGGCAGGCGGCGTAAACGCCGTCGGGGCAGGGCATGGGCGTGGGGGAATGGGTGAAGGGAGGAGCGGGAAAATGGAGGCATGGGGGGAGCGGGCGCGGAGTGGGTTCTCCTCCATACTCCCGCACGCCCACACTCCCGTGCCCAAAGACTACATCCCCGGCATCAGCATCACGGCGTTCTGCATCATGCGCGAGGGGCCGCGCCAGAACATGCGGTAGTGCGGGTTGTCGACGAGGAAGACGACGTTGCCGCGGCCCATCGGCTGGACGCCGGCAAAGGCCTTGCCCGCAAGGTGGCGGATGTTTGCCTGCGAGGCGTAGCCGGAGACGAGCACGTCGCTCGCGTCCTTCGGGTAGTGGCCGACGGTCTGCAGGTTCGAGCCGGGCGCCAGCGCGTCGGTGCCCAGGCGCAGGCTGTAGAGCCGCTCGCCCACGCCAAAGGCCAGCGGATGCGTCGCGTCCATCACGCCGGTGAACGACGTGCCCGGAATCCGGTCCAGCCCGGCTGAGTCGACGCGCGCGGCGTACGGCGTGAAGAACGAGGCGTCCGACGTGTCGGCGGGCGGCTCGAAGGCTTCGACATCCGTCAGGCCAGAGGCGCCGTCGGTGAGGAAGAGGGCGGCGTCTTCCACGCCGACGAGCGTGCCGCCGGTGTGCACCCATTCGCGAATCTGATCGATGCTGGAGCTGTCGAACGCCGCGGAGAGCGCCCCGCCGTCCGGCATGATCAGCACATCGTATTCGTTCAGGTCGGCGACGCCGTAGCGGCCGTAGGTGCTCTGGCTGGATTGGCCGAGCGATGAGGTGCGGATGCGCGTCACAGGCAACTCCGTCTCCTGATCGAATAGATACCAGATCTGCCCGGTGGTGTACGTCGAGAACGGCTCGTCGACGAGTAACGCCACTTTGGGCTGATCAATGGGACGGCTGTCGTCGGAGGCCAGGTCGATGCCCTCGGGCGTGCTACCCGAGTCGAGCCCGACGATCGCGACCCGGGTATCCTCTGCAATCTCGCGCATGTCGGCAGCAGCCTGTTCGCGCTTGTCGAGGTTGCGACCGAGGAGCACGACGAGCGATCCGCGGGCAAAGTCGCGTCCGCCTGCGCTGAACGTATCCGTCACCGTACGCACGCGATACCCGGCGGCCCAAAGCTGGGCGAGCGCTTTCGGGGCGTGGCGCTGCGTCCAGTCGATGGCGTAGGCGTAACGCGCGTTCGGGTTGACGACGCCGGTGGTCACCTGCGGCGCCTCATCCACCGCCTCCGTGTCCACCGACGGCATCTCGGTTGTTGAGTACGCCTCCAGATTGTACGCCAGCGGCGCCGACCACGTCGACATGTCGTACATCACGGAGTCCTCGATGGCCATCTCGCGCTGAAGGATCGAGTTGACGAACAGGTGCTGCGGCTGATCGGTGCGGACGAGGTACGTGCCGGCGTCAAAGCGGCGCGTCGACTGCTCGCCCGTGCGGTAGTCCATCGCGCGACTGGCGCGGAACGATTTGGTCGCGCGATCGATCTCCACGCCGTGGCGCCGCAGCATCGTCAGCACATCGTACAGGTAGCCGTTGCCGCCGTCATCGGGCAGGAGATAGGCCTGCGTGTCCACCGTGTTGGTTGATTGCGAGCGGGCGTCAGCGAAGTAGCCGAGCAGCGCTTCGCGGTTGCGCGCGGCAGTGCGGATCGTGGCGATGGAGGTGGTGTAGTGGTCGAAGATGCGCTGGCGGAGGCGCAGCGTGTAGCCGTCTATCGTCTCCACGGCCCGCCCCGCGCCGATGCCGCCCTGCTCGGTCAGCATCCCGATGCCGCCCATCACGCTGGGGTAGGAGGAGCCGTAGCTGGGGTAGAAGAAATCGAACGATTCGCGCGTGGCGTAGGTGATCTGGTGGCGGTCGAAGGCGCGCGTGTTCGCGGTACCGAAGGTGTCGGCCCAGGCGACGTAGCTGTCGGGCAGGAGCTGGTTGCGCGGCGTCGTGCCCGGCATCGTGAAGTAGTTGTCGTTGTAGCCCTGCTCGTGGTAGTCGGCGTGGACGTGCGGCAGCCACTGCTGGTACGCATTGATGAGGCCGCGCATCTCGGGATGGACGCCCCAGACCCAGTCGCGGTTGAGGTCGAACAGGTAGTGGTTCGTGCGCCCGTTGGGCCAGGGGGCGTCGTGGTCGAGGTCGTCCGGCTCGGTGGCCACCACGCTGCGCCGGGCTGTCTTGTACCAGTACACGTAGCGGTCGCGCCCGTCCGGGTTGATCGTCGGGTACATCAGCACGACCGAGGTGCGGAGGAGCTGCTCCGTTTCGGCGTCGGTCGCCGCGGCGAGCCGATAGGCCACCTGCATGGCGGCCTCGGTGGAAGAGGCCTCGTTGCCGTGGATGTTGTAGCTGAACGAGGTGAACACGGGCAGCTCCGCGATGATCTGCTGCCGCTCCTCGGCGCTCAGTTCATCCGGATTCGCCAGCCGCATGTTCTGCTGCTGGATAGCATCGAGGTTGGCGTGATTCTCCGGCGCGGTCACGACGAGTTGGATGAGGGGCCGCCCCTCGTATGTCTCGCCATATTCGCGGAGCGTGATGCGATCGGAGGCGTCGGCGAGCGTCTCGAAGTAGTCGACGACGTGAGCGTAGAGCGTGAACTCTTCGCCCAGCTTATAGCCGAGGTGCTCGGCGGGCGAGGGAATGGCGTCGTCGACCGGCAGATCGGGCTCGAAGGCGAAGCGCTCGGGGGGGAGGTCGACTTCTTGGGCGGAAGCTGGTGCGCAGACGGTGAGAGCGAGAAGGAGTGCTGCAACGCAGCGGCGAAGGCACGAAGCAAACGGCATGGGCAGGTGCGGCGGATCGGTGGAGGGGATGCGACACCGATCAATCTCGGTACTGCGGATCCGCTTTGCAACTGCGCACGGTCTGCGCACTCGGGCTCGGTTCAGCAGCTCGCATCAGTGCCTGACACCGTCCGAGATACGGCCTTCACGGAAGCTTAACGGGCGGTGAGGCCGATGAACGTATCGGCGAGGGATCACATCTATTTGTAATCGATCTAAATTGACGCAACATCGGAGATCCCTGCAACCGTGCCTGCCCTGGACTGATGGCTTCTACTTCCCACACTGCGCTATTTGAGACGGACTTCGGCGTCGTGCGCCCGGCCCAGGGGCAGCTGGAAGTCGCCTTCGGCCCGCACGAGCTTCGTATGGGGACGCGCGAGTTGATCGACTTTCACGACTCGGTGGCGACGCTGGCGGCCAACGCGTGGCGTTACGAAACGCCGTGCCGCTGGCAGTTGCGCCTGCAGGTCGCGCCGGATCAGCCCGTGGTGGTGCTGTGCTCGGAGGAGGTTTACCGCCTCAAGTCGCTACTTGATGGCGCCGTCGCCATGGTGGAGCTGCAGCAGATCCTCCGTGAAGCGCATATAGAAGGGCCGACGCTCACGCCGGCGGAAGTCGAAAACGATCCCGTAACGGCCCAGTAGTCGGGCCGATTACTCGGCGGTGACATCGTTCTCTTCCGTCGATCCAAACAGCTGGCGCCACGTTGGGCCCAGCGCCGGCGTTTCTTCTGCAGGAAAGAGTTGCTCGTGCAGCGTGGGCACGAGCCCGTCGGCTCGATCCTCGTCCACCACGACGGTGAAATTCAGATCGCTGGCGGCCTGCGTCATCAGGTGGACGGGCTGCCCATCGAACACCGAAAACGCCGGGCTCAACTCCGGAAGCAAGGCCCGGATATGCCGCCCGATGAGGCTCACCGCCGCGCATGGGCGAATCGTGTCCACCGAGCAGTAGGTTTCCAGCTCATCGACCACCGAGGCAATCACCGGCGGCGCCAGCGTATTCGTCAGCGAATCGAGCGACACCGTGACATTGGCTTCGGAGGTGGCGACGAGGTCGATCGAGAGGCCGTGACGCTTGAAGACGCCGAACACGTCTGCGAGGAAGCCCACACGCTGCCACATCCCCAGCGTGCTCATCGAGATGAGCAGCACGCCCGGCTTCGCCGAGATCGCCTTGAGGTGGGCTGGCTGCTCGGGCGCGTCCCACGAGATGACCGTTCCGTCGATGGACGGCGCCTCGGTACTGCGGATGTGCAGCGGAATGCCGCGCTGCCGGACCGGATCGATGCAGCGCGGATGCAGCACCTCGGCGCCCATCGTGGCGAGCTCTTGCGCCTCGTCATAAGCCAGTTGCGCAAGCAGATGCGCGTCGGGCACCTGCCGCGGGTCGGCGCTGAAGAGGCCAGGCACATCCGTCCAGATCTCCAGCCGCTCGGCGCCCAGCTTGACGGCGAGGTACGCCGCCGAGGTGTCCGATCCGCCCCGCCCGATCAGTACGGTGTCGCCGTCGCGGTTGCGGGCGATGAAGCCTTGTGTGAGCACGACGGACGACGCGCCGGCGCTGAGGTCGCGCTGCAACTCCGGATCGGGCGCGGCCGAACATGAAGCCGAGAGGTAGGCTTGATGCTCGGAGACCGGCGCATCGGAGGTAGCTTCGAGCATCGTGCGTGCATCGCGCCAGTGGACGTCGAATTCCTGCGCGGCCAGATAGGCGGCGCCGAGGCGCGTGGACATCAACTCGCCGTAAGCCATGATGCGAGCGCGCAGGCGCGGACTCACTTCGCCGATCAGGGCGATGCCCTGGGCCAGCCGCTCCAGTTCGTCGAACGCCTCGGCCAGGATGGCATCGCCGTCGACGTCCAGGGCGCCGGCCAACTGCCGGTGGCGCTGCCGGATGGTGGCGAGCACGGGGTCAGGGCGGCGCTCCAGGGCCTGTGCGATGAGGTGTTCGAGCGCGTCGGTAATGCCGCTGATGGCCGAGCATACCACGACGGGCCGGTAGCCCTCGCGTTGGCGCGTCCGGAGAATCTGCGCGATGGTGGTCCAGCGCTCGCGTGAGGCCACGCTCGTGCCGCCAAATTTGAGGACGACCCAGGGAGGGAGACTGGTCATAGCAGAGAAAGTAAAGCGGGGCGCGCGAATTAAAGATCGATGAGAAGGTGAAGGAGCCGGTTGCAGAAATCAGGGCCAACGGCTTGATTGAGCGGGGCGTATCAGACAGCGAACCGCCCGCATCAGGTTCCGCCGTATCGTGCATCCGGCGCATAGCAGCGCCTCCTGTTCGATCCTTCGATCAAATCTAACACAGCGGCTACCGTGATCGAAAATCCTACGTTTCATGTTTTCATTTATGGGCTGATCACGGCAGTAGCAACGGGCCTCGGCGCGGCGCCGTTTCTCTTCGTGAAAACCATGTCGCACCGGTGGCTGGGCATCTCGAACGCGATGGCGGCCGGACTGATGGGCGCGGCCAGCTGGAGCCTAATCTACGAGGGGCTGGAGTACAGTATGCCGCGCACGGTGATTGGGATCTTGCTCGGGCTGGTGTTTATCGTGGCGAGCCGGCGAGTCATCGGCGATCGTGACGTCAAGTGGGGCGAGCTGAACCAGGCTGATGCGCTAAAAATCCTGCTGATCCTCGGGGTGATGACGATGCACTCGTTCACCGAAGGGGTTGGCGTGGGCGTCTCGTTCGGGGGCAGTGAGGCGCTGGGCGCGTACATCACCACGGCCATTGCCGTGCACAACATCCCCGAGGGGCTGGCCATCAGTCTGGTGATGGTGCCGCGGGGGACCTCGGTGTGGAAGGCGGCCGGATGGAGCGTCTTTTCGAGCCTGCCGCAGCCGCTGATGGCGGTGCCGGCCTTTCTGTTCGTCGAGGTGTTTCGGACGTTCTTGCCAGTGGGTCTCGGCTTTGCCGCCGGCGCGATGATCTGGATGATCTTCTCGGAGCTGGTGCCCGAGGCACTCGAGGATACGACCCCCAACACGGTCGCCATCACCGTGGTGATCGCGATCTCGGTGATGATTGCGTTTCAGACGCTCATTGGCGGCTGAGCGAATCGGGCGAAAGCCTATCGTAAACAAAAAGAGCCCGGCGAGCCGAAACCCGCCGGGCCGTGCCTCAGGCCGTGCGCTCCGTCGAGCCCACGGCGCGTGCTGTCTGCGGAAGCGGATCGATGTTAGTGGACTTCGATCTGACGCGTCGTGGGCTCCCCCGTCTTCGGGATGTCGATGGTGAGCACGCCATGGTCGTACGAAGCCTCGATGTCGTCTGCTTCAATCGACTTGGGCAGCGTGAAGGAGCGGTAGAAGTTGCCAAACGTCCGCTCGGTGCGCACGTAGTTGGTACCCTCGTGTTGCTCCTCTTCGCGGCGCGTGCCCTGCACCGTCAGTTGGTTGTCCTGATGGTTGATCGTCAGGTCGTCCTTCGACAGGCCGGGCACGTCGAGCTGAATGCGGTAGGCGTCGTCGGACTCCATCATGTCCATCTGCGGCGCCCATACCGCATTCGTGTCGCTGCCACTGCCGCCGAAGAAGCTGTCGAACAGCTGACCCACTTCGCGTTGCAGCGTGCGAAGCTGATTGGTTGGGGATGTACGCGTCACCTTCGTCATAACACTCACCTCCGTATTGTTGTGCTTCGAATCCGGTGAATTCCAAACAGGGAACAACCGAAGATCACTCAGGCACCTATTCATTCCCACAAGCGGTGTACCAAAGCGGGTAGATTGACAGCCCGGCAGAAGGGCCACGGCGCCCATTGCAATTTTGGCGGAGTGGCCGCCGTCGCATCCGAAAAAATGACAATCGGGGGAGCGGGCGCCCTGTGGTACCGGATAGGTTTTGGCGCAGGAGGCCGTCATGTCCGCTCCAGTCGTGCAGCGGACGGAGCGGCTTGGGAGCGACCGAAATGTGAAAATTAAGTTTGAAAGTTTGGCGAGGGGCTGCTATCCTACACAACGCCTTAACAAACCGGAGCCCGGTCGCTCCCTGTTTCCGATTGATTTCTGGTGCGGGTCGGCCTTGTTCACGCATCCCGAGAACGCGATGGGTTCATTCAGATCGGTCTTCATCGCTATTGTTGTCGCGGGAGCACTCGTTATTGGTGCCTTCCTCTTGCAGGCCGAGCGCCCCGTGGCCGAAGTTCAGCAGCCCACGGCCGAGCTGGTGAAGGCGACGGGCAAGTGCGCCTCGTGCCACCGCCGCGAGACCGAGGCCATCGTGGCCGAGTTCGAGCGCAGCGCCCACGCCGCCGAGGGAGTGACGTGCCTCGATTGCCACCAGCCGCAGGAAGGGCAGGGGGCGATGGAGCACCGCGGCTTCGAGATTTCGGAGAACCTCACGTCGAAAAACTGCCAGCAGTGCCACGCCGACCAGTACCGCCAGTTTGAGCGCAGCCGCCACGCCGCGCCGGCCTGGGCCGCGGTGCACGGCAGCGAAGACTTCACCGAAGAGCAGATCGAGTTTGCCGAGCGCTTTCACGAGGGCGCCGTCGACCGCCCGCCGAATCAGCTGGCCCGCCTCGAAGGCGAAGCCGCCACGCAGGTTGGCTGCGAAGGGTGCCACGCCGTCGGCAAGCCCAACGCCGATGGCTCGATCGGGTCGTGCACGCAGTGTCATGCCCGGCACGAGGCGTCGGTCGAGCTGGCGCGCCAGCCGCGCACCTGCGGCCAGTGCCACATGGGCCCCGATCACGCACAGCTCGAAATCTACCAGGAGTCGAAACACGGCGTGTTGTTCGACACGCACAAAGATGAGTTCAACGTCGGCGCCGATCCGGAAAACCTCACCGTGGCCGACATGCCCGCGCCCACCTGCGCCACCTGCCACATGAGCGGGCAGAACGGCCTGCAGGTGACGCACGACGTGACTGAGCGCCTCTCGTGGTACCTCTTCGCCCCGGTATCCGAAAAGCGCCCGACGTACGCGCAGGGGCAGGCGGCCATGAAAGAGGCCTGCTCCAACTGCCACACCCAGCAGCACACCGATCGGTTCTACGCGCAGGCCGAAGAGGTCGTGCAGGCGACCAACGAAAAAGTAGGCGAGTTCATGAACATCGCCGAGGAGCTCCGGGCGGAGGGGCTTCTCACGCCCGAGCCCTTCGACGAAGAGATCGAGTTCTTCATCTTCGATTACTGGCACTACTTCGGGCGGACGGCCAAGCATGGCGCCTTCATGAACGGGGCCGATTATGTGCAATGGCACGGCAACTACGAACTCCTGGCCCGGCTCATCGAGATGCGAGAGAAAGCCCAAGAATTCCGCGCCGAGCATGGTGAATCTGACTGAGGGGCATGGGCGCCGCGGCTTCCTGCTGGAGGTCTTCGTGCTGTTCAACGTGGCGTTCCTGATCCTGGATGTATATCTGGCCCATGCCGCGAATGAGTTCGCGCACTGGGGCGAGTGGGTGCCCATCTACTTTGCGGGGGCCGGCACGGTGGCGCTGGCCGTCGCGGTGGGGCAGGAATGGATGGCGCAAAACGGGTACGCCCGGTGGTTGGGCACCCTGGTGGGATGGGGCGCCATCGCCGTGGGCGTACTCGGCATGATTTGGCATCTGGAAGCCTGGTTTCTGGACGAAGGTACCATCCGCAGCCTCGTGTACTCGGCGCCCTTCGTTGCGCCGCTCGCCTTTGCAGGGCTCGGCTTTCTGCTGCTGATGAACCGGCAGGTGGATTCCACCTCGACCGAGTGGGGGCGGTGGGTCGTCTTCTTCGCCTGGGGCGGATTTGTGGGCAATTTCGCCCTGTCGCTTATCGATCATGCCCAGAACGGCTTTTTCTACTGGACCGAGTGGATCCCGGTGATCGTCAGCGCCCTCGCCGTGGGCTACTTGTTTGCGCTGATCGTTCAGCCCGCCACCGGCTTTTTCCTGAAGTTGGGCTACGCGATCATGGCACTCCAGGCGCTCACCGGCGTACTGGGCTTCATTTTGCACATCGTCCCGCTCTGGCCCACCTCTGCCGAGACGTTCTTCCAGGACCTAATCTACGGCGCCCCGGCCTTCGCCCCGCTCCTGTTCGCCGATCTGGCGCTGCTGGGCGCCCTCGGCGTGTGGGATCTGCAGGCCAAAGGCGCGAAACGTGAACTGGCCGGCGCCTGAGCCCGCGTCCCAAACGGCAGCTCTTGACATAACGTGTACTTATGTGTCTTTGCATAAATTCAACTTGGCGGGAATAGAGATCGAGTTGTAGT
>CAYUVF010000073.1:0-16705 GCA_964448045.1 uncultured Rhodothermales bacterium | reverse complement strand
CCGATCCGTCTACGCTGATGCGGTGCCGCTGTAATAGAGAGTGGCGCCCAGGAAGCCATCCGTAGCTAATGCGATCGCCAAACCGGAAGTAATCCTCTCGAAGCTCGAACCCTAAACCAGGCTCATAGGTTGCTCCGGCTCGAGCGAACCGAAATGCATAATTAAAACCACGAAATGAGCGGCGCTCCCAGAGCAATTGGACGCGCGCTGGATCGAACGACGTAAGTGCAGTCGAGCGCTGGTCTTCAAACGTTTGGGCCCACCGAACCGTCACATAGTCATCTCCCCGGATGCGAAAAAGGCCGTCCAGACCATAGGCAACATTGTAGGTGCCGTCCAGCCCTACACGGCTTGTCAGGATTCCTCCTACCGTTGAATTCACGTTTAGCACCTGTCGCTGCATTCGAAGAACGCCCATATTCTCTGCGGCCCGCGCTTTGTCTTCACCCTCGGACCGCGCGGCTGTCTGCATATTGAGCAGTCCCAGATCCCACGCCCCGACCCGGCCGACAACGCGGGCCCCCCCGAGGATTCGCACCGGGCGGCCCGCGACGAGGCCGATCCGGCGACTGTAGAAAAGTCGGTTTGGGCTCCCGAAGTTAAAGGCAAAGGTGCTCGCGCGTTCTTTAAAGAAGCGCCGCTTTTCAGGAAAGAAAAGCGGGAAGCGAGTGAGATTGACCTGCTGGTTATCAACCTCTACTTGAGCAAAGTCTGTATTTACTGTTAGATCGAGGGTAATATTGCTACTCAGACCGAATTTTACGTCAACGCCGATGTCACTCGTGTAATCGGTATGTGCCTCATAACCAGACTCGGTAGCGGTACGTGCACTACGCTGGTTGACTCCTCCTAACACGTACGGGGTTACGCGCAAGGGCGGACGAGGCGCAAGTCCTTCGAAGCTGATCTCTTCAAATTCGGACACCTTCCATCGGCTCGTTGCCCCCCAATTCGGCGGAATAGCTGGAAAGACAATGTCTTCCGATTTCCGCGCGATCAGGCGTCCTGCGCTCAGCCCCATCACCACGGTCCCGCCCTGCGCCTGAAAGCGCAGACTGGACACGGGAATGCGCATCTCAGCAAACCAGCCGTCGCGCGTCTGACGAGTCGCAACGGTCCAGAACGTATTCCAATCCACATCAAGCGGAGCAGGCCCTGCGCCGTCGTTAGAGACCGCCAAGTCGCCGCGCAAGCCCGACGGAGCGGTCAGAAAAGCAACCGCACTCTCGTCGTCGTGGAAGGTGTCAAGAATCAAAGCAAACAGGTCGGAGTCCCCATCAATGTAATCTCGCTTAAACGACGACACTGAGGGGGTGCCAGTGTCGTAACACCTACACGCCGCGTATATATAGTCCTCGTCGAAGGTGATAAGAATCTCCGTCCGTTCGGTCGGCGGCGCCCCGAAATTCGGCTGATGCTGCGCCACTGGGAGCTTCCGAGCATGCTCCCAGGCCGCTTCGTCCACGTGTCCGTCCAGTTCCACTGCGCTCTGCGCACGAGGAATAACCAGCGCGCTCCCTATCTTTGACGGGGCCGGTTGGGCTGCGACCAATCCGATCCACCCACTGAGCACAATGCCGAACGCACCGGCCCACAAAGCCACTCGGCCAATCGAAGTCATCAGTCGGGGTAAAGGGATGAGCGAAACAGAACAACTCTCACCAGAACCTCACTCGGAAGTGGGGTCAGCGGGAATTACCCGCTGCTTTGCCACACCAAGCCCGTCGATGCCCAACTCAACCACGTCACCAGCTTCGAGATATTGAGGGGGGTCCTGACCGAAACCGACTCCGGCGGGTGTGCCCGTGGAAATAATATCCCCGGGACACAGCGACATAAACTGGCTTAGGTAGCTTACGAGCTCGGCCACTCCGAAAATAAACTGGTTCGTCGAACTCGATTGTTTGCGCTCCCCATTGACCGAGAGCCACATATCGAGCTGCCCCGGATCCTCTATCTCGTCAGACGTCGCTACAAACGGCCCGATTGGCGCAAACGTATCGCAGCTCTTACCCTTCACCCATTGCCCCCCACGTTCCAATTGGAATGAGCGCTCGGAATAGTCGTTGTGAAGCACATAGCCCGCAACGTAGTCCATAGCATCCGAAGCAGCTACGTACGACGCTCGCGAGCCAATAATAACTGCAAGTTCCACTTCCCAGTCTGTCTTCGTGCTTCCGCGAGGCAAGACCACCTCATCGTTAGGACCCGACAGAGCGCTGGGCGCCTTAAAAAAGATGACTGGTTCGTCCGGCACCTCCATGCTTGACTCTGCCGCATGATCGGAGAAATTGAGTCCGATACAGATAATCTTACTGGGGGTCGAGACCGGAGGGCCGAGACGAACGTCATCGGGGATGGGGGGCGCCTGCTCGGCATTGCTCTGCACCCAGGAGCGGAGCGTGGCTACGCCGCCTCCTGAAAAGAAACCCCTGTCATAGTCCGAAACGGCGGCGGACGCGTCAACGCGCCGCCCACCGGGCAACTGCACTCCCGGCTTCTCACGACCGGGCTCACCAAAGCGGATCAGCTTCATAGAGGCTCAAAGTCAACTTCAAAAATCAGGGATTTAACGTGACGAATCCCCCGTCGATGGGGAAATTACTGCCCGTGATGAAACCGGCGCGGTCGGAGCATAGAAATAGGGAGAGCTCCGCCACTTCTTCAGGCGTTCCCATGCGCCCGATAGGTTGCGTCTGGGAAAGCTGTTCAAACATCTCGGCTTGCTGGTCTGGATAGTTTTCCTCGAGAAAACCATCAACAAAGGGCGTGTGGATGCGAGCCGGCGAGATGGCATTACAGCGAATATTCTCATCGAGATAGTCGCAGGCGACGGAGTACGTCATTGTGAGGACGGCCCCTTTGCTCATCGAGTAGGCAAACCGGTCGGGTATTCCTACCGAAGAGACGATGGAGGCAATGTTCAAAATGGCGCCGCCGGAGTCCTTCATTGCGGAAACGCCCGCGTGTAGGCAGTTAAAGACCCCCTTTACGTTCACGCGGTACACACGGTCAAAATCATCCTCAGTCGTTTCTTCTACATTACCGACATGCGCCACGCCTGCATTGTTAACAAGGATGTCGAGTCCACCCTCTCGGCTGCGTACTCGTTGGAACGCGTCGTGCACCTCGTCCCAGTCGCCGACGTCACAGCGAACGAAGACCGCCGCCCCATCCCGGGCCTGAATCTCAGAAACCGTCTCTTCGGCGGCCTCCTCGTCTACGTCAAGAATAACGGATGATGCGCCCGCCCGAGCGAACCGCTTCGCGATCGCTTTTCCAATTCCGGATCCGCCTCCGGTGATAATGGCGGTCTTTTCGTGAAGGGTTTGCTCGCTCATGGCAATGATCCGCTGGTCAGGGTTCGATGTCGTTTCGGTCGGTGTTAGGCAGCAGGAATTGTCTCGTCGTCTGCCACGCGCTGCAAGGGCTCTGCCTACTTGGCTGTAAATCCACCATCGACGGGCAATGCGACTCCCGTAATGAAGCTCGCCTCATCGGATACCAGCCACAGAGCAGCGTCAGCGCACTCCATAGACGTGCCAAGACGCCCCATGGGTTGGGCCTTTGCGAATTCGTCCCACGCTGCTTGCGGGTCAGGCATCGCGTCAGCGAACTGCTGTAACATGGGCGTGTCAATAATGCCGGGACACAGGGCATTGACCCGGATATTCTCCGTGGCGTAGTCAAGAGCGAGCGCCTTCGCCAACATCACTGCAGCACCTTTTGAGGCGCAGTAGACTGGAGAATCCTCCTGGGCGACCAGTCCCGTCTTGCTGGCGGTAAACAAGATCGCTCCCTCCTGTTGCTCCAGCATGTACGGAATGGCATATTGGGAGGCGTAGATGAGCCCCTTAAAATTGACGTCGATCACTTGATCAATCTCTGAGTCGGAGCTCTCCGTAATTTTTTTGGGCAGCGTGATCCCAGCATTACAGAAGAGAATATCAAGTCGTCCGTACGCGCTAATACACGCCTCTACCATCTGCTGATTATCTTCGCGCTGGGCCACGTCCGCCTCAATGAACTGGGCCTCTCCTCCTGCCGCAGTGATCTCGTCGACAACTGCTGCTCCCGCCTCGGGCTCGACATCCGCAACGATAAGTTTGGCTCCTTCTGAGGCAAAGCGGAGTGCGCAGGCTCGCCCGATACCCATGCCCGCGCCGGTGATAATCACTGACTTATCCTGTAATCGCATGAGGATCTACTCGGTGAATGTGACAGTAGAATACAATTCCTACCGCGGTGTCACGAAGAATCAGTTGTTTCCAGTCGATACACCCGCTGGGCGTTTGCCCGAAATAAATTGTCCTTCTGCTGGGCCGACGCGTCGTACAACACCGCCTCGATCACGTCAAACCACTCCGGGTACGTGGCCGCAAGGCGCACCACGGGCCAGTCGCCACCAAACATGAGGCGGTCGAAGCCAAAGCACTGAATAGCGTGCTCAATGTACGGCTGCACCGTCTCCGCCGTCCAGTTCTCCTGATCGGCCTCGGTGAGCACGCCCGAGATCTTGCACGTGACGTTCGGCCGCTTGGCCAGGGCTTCGAAGGGGGCGCTCCACGCCTCGAACTGCTGCTCTCGGATATTGGGCTTGCCGAGATGGTCGAGCACAAACTCAACCTGTGGACACCGGTCGACGAGTTCGATGGTCGCGGGAAGCTGCGGCGCGCGCACGGTCAGGTCAAAACTAAAATCGAAGTCCGCCAGCATTTGCACGCCCTCGACGAAAGCGGGCTGGTGAAAGAAGGCGTCCGATTCGGCTTGCAACAGGCGCCGGACTCCCTTTACAAGCGGCTGCGTCGCCAACCACTCAAGATGCGCGACCACGGCGGCGCCTTTCTCCAGCGAAGCGTGGGCGACCATGCCCTGCAGACGCGATTCCTCTTCAGCGAGCGACATCACCCACGCCACCTCCTCGCGGCTTTTCTCGTCGTCAAACGCTACAGTACATTCGACAAACACGAACTGCTCAACGGGCACCTCGTCAAGGGCCGCGTCGTACTCGTCCAGACCGTGTGTTGCGTGGAGTTGCGGCAGATCCTCCAGCCACGGATATCTCGTGCGCTCGAGGTCCCACAGGTGCACGTGCGTGTCGACCACGGATAAATCACTCATGGCGCGAGTCGTCTTTGTGGCTTCGGTGCAAGGCTGGCTGCTAAAATCACAAGATCTCGATTGTGCAGTCGTCGATAAAGTCCCAGTCGAACTCGATGCCGTGTCCGGGCGCCTTCGGGGGATGAGCGTACCCCTCGTCGTCTATGTGGATCTGATTCTTGATGCCGAAGTCGACGTACTCAAGCGGATAGAGCAGTTCGAAAAACTCGCAATTCGAGATGGCGCAGCAGCAGTGCAAGTTGAGGATCTCCAGTGCGTGATAGATAGCCGTATGCAGCTCGCAGTAGACCCCGAACGACTCGGCTAGGTGTGCAGTCTTCATCACCGGCGTGACGCCTCCCTTCCAGGACACGTCGGTCCGCACGATGTCGACGACGTTAGTTGCAATGCACTCTGCGGTTGTATAATGGCTCCCTGCCAGCACTTCCGTCCCGCAGATCGGGATGTCCAGTTCGGCCGTCAGTTTGCGAAGGCCGTGGAAGTTCTGATCGTAAAGCGGCTCTTCAAACCAGTGGTAGTCGAGCTCTTCAAGCAATCGCCCGACTTTTAAGGCGTCCTTGTAGCTATAGGCCGCCACAGGATCGGTCATCAGTTTAAAATCCGGGCCGACCGCCTCGCGACAGGCACGGTAAATCTCACGGTCAAGATTGATCTTGCCAGGCGGGTGCTGTTTGTACGCATGCCAGCCGCGACTTTTCACCTCAAGCGCCTCTGCTACGTAGTCCTCGGGCGTGTTGAGCTCATACGAGCTGGCGTACACGGGCACCTTCTCCCGATACGCGCCCAGCAGTTGGTAAAGCGGCTGTCCGGCGACCTTACCCGCGATATCCCAGAGGCAAATATCGAAGGGGCCGTAGGCATAAATTGGGACATGATTCCACCACCGATCGTACATCCGAAATTCCTGCCAGTGCTTCTCACGCGCGAGTGGATCGCGCCCCTTGAAGAACGGCTTCAAGCCGTCTTTGGCGATGTGTCCCGCCATCTGCGCCCCGCGCCCGGCAAACCCCATAGACGTCCCCTTGATGCCAGTATCGGTCGTCATGGTGATGATCAAAAAATCGAAGGTCGAACGCCCCCCCATACGCATTTCGGAATCGGACATGGATTCCTGGGTGTTGCGGCAGACGCGAATTTCAATGGAGTCGATAATCATGATGGTGCGCTGCTCAGTTAGTAGCGAGTCGTGTGTCCACCTGGGCATCCGGCTGGATGTCCAGATGGACGGATGCAGCTAAAACTTTCCATGCTGGAGGTACGCTTCTTTCGGATCCGTGCCGTTCAAAATAGCTTTCCGAACGAGGCTCTCCGTCCGGAGCACCTCCTCTGCCTGATCGACCACCTCCCCCGCAACGTCTGCGGGAATGACTACCACCCCATCGCGATCCGCTACGACATAGTCACCCGTATGAATTTGCACGTCCCCTATCGCAATCGGCTCTCCAAAGCCACTTGCCACCCACCTGCCGACCACATCGCGCGGGGTAAAGTACCGGCAGTACACTGGGAAGCCGATGCGTTTGATGAACTCGGTATCGCGACAGCCCCCATCTACGATGTATCCCCGCACTCCCCGAGTGACCATCGTTTCGGCAGACAACTCGCCCATATGAGCCATAGTACTGTCGTTGGGCTGGCACATCACAACGGTGTTTGCTGGAGCTCTTGAGAGAAGCTCTGTCCACTTCAGCAGCGTTTCGTGTGCATCCAGCGACTCATCTCGGTAGCCGCTCACCGTAAAAACTTTGCCCGTCAGGCGCCGATCGGAATCCAGCGGACGCAGGCTTGACGGGAGAACGCAGTCGGGGTGTCCCATGGCCCGAAGCACGTCGTACACGGCTCCGCTGTAAATGGGCTTAAGACGCTCAGCGATACTCATAAGGCTCATTGACTTGGTGAGTTGAAAATGCGGGACTCGTATAAAACGCACCAGCGTAGCTTACGCGACCGGAGTTTATAACCGGGCGCATCGACACGGTCATCTCATGTAAAAAACGGGTTCGGCAGCAATCTGTAGGCGACTTTCGGTCGCCCCCTCCGCCTGTGCGGAGAACATTTCGCGCTGGAGCCGTTGCATTACGGAGCTCGCGCGGAGCTGGCGGTAGTCTTCGTCAAACTGCGCCTCAGTATATTCGAAGTATGTGTATAGTCGCTCCTTCCAACCAAAGACTGTATAGTTTTGCACGTGAGCTTCTTCAAGAGCCGCCTCCAGGTCCGGTCCCACCTCGGAGTAGACTTCGCGCAGAGGTTTAAGGAACCCGTTTTGTAGTATCCTTACCTGGGCAGTAAGCTGCGTGTCACTTGTCGCAACAGTTTTGTCTCCTCCATGCCAAAGCTCCTGGATCGGCGTCCACCACTGATCGGAATCGTCCGGCCCCAAGGATGTCTGCATCGAATCGGTAAGCGTCCACCAGTCTTGAACCGTATCGTTCTCAGCTATAGCCTCCATATCCGCCGCGTAGTCGTCACCGACATACTCGTAGAATGAAAAGAGCATGTCGTCGTGCAAGAAGATCGAGTAGTTGCGCAGTCCCGATGCGCGCAACTGTCGGATTAAACCCGGAAAGGGATGCGCATGAAGTGCGATGTAGCGCTCCTGGTACTCCGGCTTCAGTCGAATGAGATGACCATAGCGCCTGCCGACCACGACGTGATTTGAAGCGCTCTTTTGCGAGCGCATTGAGGTGCTCGATTGTTCTGACAACATACTGGAATCAAACGTGCCAAGAAAAGAGTGAACGTGTATGTGATGTCCGGCTCCGTCAGCGATGGGCCGCGCTACAGCACGTCCATCAGATCTGCGCAGCAAAGGAGCCGGGAGTTGCATGCCATAGTGAGCGCCCAACCGCTCATTTCTGATTGAGCCGCCAGGGCTGCGGCGTAATCTTCAAAACATGGGCGGGCGCCGAGGCGACGTCGCCCGGCCACTGGATTACAATATCAGGCCCGCGCCGGTCCCAGCTTAGCGTCTCGTCTCGGCCCAGGAGTCGCACAGCCCCTCCATCCTCTACAAAGAGATCCTCGATAACCACTTGACTGCCGTCCGGCGTGCTGAGCAGCGTCGCATAAACGGCCCCATCTTTCTCCGTGAATCGAACGTCGATACCCGTCCGCGTCACGCCTTCGGCTTCAACCCACGGACGCGTTCCGAAAACGGCCTCGCCATTAGTGGAGAGCCAATTGCCAAGACCGCGCAGACGCTCGGCCTGTAGTTCAGGAATAGTGCCATCAGCTTTCGGGCCAATATTGAGCAGGAGGTTGCCATTCTTGCTCACAATATCAACAAACGTGTCAACCAGTTCGTCGACCGTAAGCATGTTCTCCTCTTTCGTGTTTTTGTTGTAGCCAAAGGAAAGGCCAAGCCCTCGTGTGGCCTCCCATTTTTTCGGTGTGATCGCACCATAGACCTGATATTCCGGTGTCGAAAAGTCATACGGAAGCGCTTCTCGTTCCACCGATCCTTCGGAAGCCAGTCGTTCTGATAGTTCCTGAAAGGAGGCCCAACGATCATTGATCACCCCATCTGGTATGCGGTTGTAGTAATCAGCAAACAGATCCAAGAGAGGAGCCTGTCGAGGAAACGATATGTCGTTCCATAACACGGCAGGCTGGTAACGGTCAATTAGCTCGCGCCAATGGGCCGTGGCATACTCGGCGTACGTTTGGCTCTGCGGAACAGCTTTTTCGAGGTCGGCCATCCGAGTTACCGTTACGGGGCTGAAGCTCCAGTCAATGCCGCCGGAGTAATATAGCCCAAACCGCATTCCTCGATCACGCACCGCGCGACCAAGTTCGCCCACGAGATCACGCTCTACCTGCCACTTCTCTTTATTTGGGTTGGGATGCTTACTGGGCCAGAGAAGGAACCCGTCGTGGTGCTTCGTATCGAACACCACGTATCGCGCACCAACCTGTCGAAACAGATCAGCCCACCCCTGAGGAGTCCAACCCTCGATCGTATCCTTAAAGATCGGGGCGAAGTCGTCATAGGTAAAGGACTCGCCATACGTCTCACGGTGGTACCGCTGGCCCGGACTATCGTCGATTCGCATCGTGTTCCAGTACCACTCGGCATAGGAGTTATTGGCAAACCATGTCGAATCGTCAACCTCGCCAAGCTCCCCTGCTGAGGTCGGCGCCCAGCCTGGCACTGAGTACAGCCCCCAGTTGATAAAGATGCCAAGCTTGGCATCGTCGAACCATTCCGGTACCGGGTGCTGATCGACCGACTCTACAGTCGGCTCGTAGCTTTCAGGAGCCCCCGGTTGCTCCTGAGCCGTTGCTGATCCGACCTGAAGGAGAAGCGCCATTGTCATGGCCCATGCTACTGCCTCGGTTATGCCGCATCCCAGAAATGAGTTAACCATACCTGATCACCGTTTAATTAGTCTTCTCCTTAGCCCACTGGCGCAACGTTGGATTCGTTTGCTTTGTTAACGTTAACATCAATAATATGAAAAAGAAGGATTTGTTACAAGAGGAGCGAACTATTCTCCTCGGTAAGCGAATGGGTTCGGAAGCTGGCAAAAATCCGAGACACCTCTGCTCCGCGTTGCCGGCCTGTATTGAAAGCAAGGACGATAACAGGCCAACAGGTGTAATGGGCTTTCTACATTAGCGGCTTGAAACATCTGGCGTTGACCGCCGGACAATTAACTGAACAGGAAGTACTTTTTGTCGAGGCGCGCCGCCGTATCCATCGATGCGCTGAATGAGCATCTGCGCGGCCTGCCGGCCCAGCTCATACGCCGGGTGTTTAATTACCGTGAGAAAAGGATTTATCGTCGAAGCAGCTTCGAGATCGCCAAAGCAAGCCAGCCCGACGTCACCTGGAATATCTAATCCGTGACGACGTAGCGCCTCAATGGCACCAATGGCTACGAAGTTATTCGCAGCAACAATCGCTTGAGGGGCCTCTCGTGCCGCTAACATCTCCTCAACAATCTCTTCCCCGCTTTGCTTTGTATACTCTCCCAACCGGTAGTCCGATGACAGTCCCAACTCGTTTAAAGCGCTGCAGTACCCGTCCAGGCGCTCTTCCAACGTCGATATGCCTTGTTTGCCACCAACAAACGCAATGTCCTGGTACCCGCGTTCGATAAGATGACGCGTGAGCTGATAGCCTGCATCGAACGAGTCCGTAACGACCGTATCAATACCGAGCTCTGAAACTTTTCGATCAATCAGGACAACCGGTATATTATGCTGTTGCAAAAAGGCTATACTTTTGGCATTACTACCCGAGGGGGATAAAATAACACCATCAACGCGGTGGGAGACCAATACTTCAAGATAGCGTCGTTCCTTTTCTACTGACTCATCGGTGTTACCAAGCATGAGCGTGTAGCCGCGCTCTTGAACTACATCCTCGACGGCTCGAGCGATTTTGGTAAAGAAGGGGTTAGTAATATCTGCGAGTACCACAGATAGCGTATTGGTATTGCCTTTAACGAGACTTCGCGCAGCGGCGTTAGGAACGTACTGTTTGTCCTCAATCGCTTTTTTTACCTTTGACCGAGTCTCAGCTCCGAGCTTCTCTGGCTCATTAAAATACCTCGATACGGTCATCATGCTAACACCCGCCTCTTGGGCAACATCACGAATGGTGCTCATCTACTCTGTTGGGCCGGATACAGGATCAGGGAAACGCGCTGATCCTGTACTAAACCGTAAACACGGGGTTTCAGAACGGGAGCGAACGATTTCTGGGCGTGAGTGCAAGCTCCGTACCAGCCGTAAGATACAAATTGGTCCACTGACGCGGCTAGTCGGCTGCTTCCGGCCCCTCGCGGGCTATCCCTCGCGCCATGCTTTCCCGTCTGGATAGGAAAAGCGCTCGATACTTTCAGACTTAAGGGTAATGCTGTATCCTGGCGCTTCCGGGACCATATAGCGTCCCTCCTGAATCGTCACCGGATGGACAAAGTGTTCGTGCAGATGATCGACATACTCAATGACTCGATTCTGCATCGAACCGCTGACGCACAGATAGTCGAAGATCGACAAATGCTGAACATATTCGCAGAGTCCGACCCCTCCCGCATGGGGACAAACCGGGACGTCGAACTTCGCTGCCATCAATAAGACGGCAAGCACCTCGTTCACTCCACCGAGACGGCAGCTATCGATCTGGCAAAAATCAATAGCCGCAGCCTGCATGAGTTGTTTAAAGATGATACGATTCTGACACTGCTCGCCAGTTGCAACGCCAATGGGATCAACAGCCTCCGAGATCGCAGCGTGCCCCAAGACGTCGTCAGGACTGGTAGGCTCTTCTACCCACCATGGCCTAAAGGGCGCAAGGGCCCTCACCCAGTCGATCGCCTCATGAACGTCCCACCGCTGATTGGCATCCAGCATCAAGTGCCGATCGGGGCCAATTTCCTCGCGGATAATGGCTGCCCGTCGACGGTCTTCATCGAGATCGCTCCCGACCTTCAGTTTAAAATGATCCCACCCATCTTTAATGCCCTCACGACAGAGACGACGAATCTTATCCTCGGAATAGCCCATCCAGCCAACTGACGTAGTATAAGCAGGGTATCCGCGCTCTCGAAGAACAGCCTCTCGCCTCGAACGCGCCCCCCTGCCTTCAGCTAAGATGGCGCGCGCTTCGTCCGGTGTGATAGCGTCCGTGATATATCGAAAGTCGATGCAGGCCACTACTTCGTCGGGCGTCATATCAGCCAATAGCTGCCACAGCGGTTTGCCTTCAGCTTTGGCATAGAGGTCCCACACCGCATTGACGAGTGCCGCTGTGGCGAGATGAATCACCCCCTTCTCTGGCCCGAGCCACCGGAGTTGACTGTCGCTGGTGATCGAACGCCAAAACTCCGCCATATGGGCTGTGATCTCGCTCAGCGATTGCCCAACAACGAGGGGCGCCAGGGCCTTAATCCCCGCGACGCACAGTTCGTTACCGCGCCCGATGGTGAACGTAAGTCCGTGCCCTTCGAGGCCTCGACTGCTATTGGTATGAAGCGTCACATACGCTGCCGAATAATCGGGATCTGGATGCATCGCGTCCGAGCCGGCAAGGGACTTGGACGTAGGAAAGCGAATGTCCCGCACGGTACACCCGGTAATGACCATAGATTTTATCCGAGAGGTTCGTTCTCTAAACCAATAGTTATGCGCCCGCCTTTGCCGTAGCAGAGGAACCGGTTCCGTTGATCCCCGCGACAAACGACAGACCGTATGCTGCTGTAACCAAGAAACAGATCAACGGGATGATGTACGCCAGGTGAATACTGCCCGACGCATCGGAGAGGACGCCTTGAGCAGAGGGAATTACCGCGCCTCCAATGATTGCCATGATGAGACCGGAACTACCTATTTTCGCGTCAGGCCCCAGACCGCGCACGGCAAGCCCGAAGATAGTGGGAAACATGAGCGACATGCACCCTGAGATCCCAACCAAGGCAATCACGCCAACAAGCCCCCCGCTGGAGATGACAACGGCTGTCAGACCGATGGCGACGCCGGAGAACGCAAGCAGCAGCGTGCTCGACCGGTAAAAATTCATGAGCCATGTGCATAAAAAGCGGGAAATAGCAAACAGGACAAGCGAAGCAATATAGTAGTTCGACGCTGCTGCTTCGGTATGGCCAAGCTCGGCCATAACGTAGCGAATGGTAAAGGACCAGACTCCAATTTGCGCCCCGACATAAAAGAACTGGGCCGCCACCCCCATGACGTACTGCCGTCGCTGCATTAATCGTTTGAGGGTGTCGACCAGGTTAAATACCTCGCCCTCTTCCGAGTCGTCCGGCATCCGCGTCACAGCAATCAATCCGGCCACAATCAAAATAATCACTGCAATGCCGACGTAGGGGCCCATCACCGCCGTCAGCTCGGCGGACTGAATATCCTGTAGCTGCTCCGGTGACATCTGGGCCCGCTCGCTGGCATCCGCGCGGTTCAGGTTTGACAGGATAAACTCCCGGCTGAGAAATACGCCCGCTATCGATCCGACCGGATTAAAGGACTGCGCTAGATTCAATCGCTGCGTTCCAGTTGGCTCCGGCCCGAGCGCAATCATGAACGGATCGGCACTCGTCTCGAGGATGGCCAGCCCGCTTGCAAGCACATACAGGGCTGCGAGAAAGTGAAAGTAGTTCATTGTGATACTGGCCGGGTAAAAAAGCAGGGCGCCGGCGCTAAATAGCACCAGCCCCAGCAGTACGCCCGCCTTGTATGTGTAGCGCCGAATGAACAGCGCAGCCGGAAAGGCCAGGCATCCGTAGGCTCCATAGAACGCGACCTGGACCCACGAGGTCTGAAAATCAGACATGCTCATGATCCGCTTAAATGCGGCCAAGAGCGTGTCCGTCATATTATTAGCCAGTCCCCAGAACGCGAAGCAACTGGTCAACAAAATAAAAGGCCAAAGCAGGTGGCGCGGTATAATGGCCGCGTGCGTGGCCGTGTCGGAGGACTTATCAAGCATGCTATTGGGGGCAGGTTGGGCTGAGATTCAGCGCGGGGTTGAACGATCTTGCGGAGCAATCACCTCAATGGGATGCACGACGGTTTGGCGAACCAGCGCTTCGATCTGCTCCAGGCATGAAGTCCCACTGGCGAGTAGCGTGCGGCCCGTAGCGTCTCGGGAGGTTAACTGCATCTTCAGCGCCTCTCCCACCTGCATGCTCAGCTCGTAATAATCGGCCTTGTATCCGAATGACCCGGCCATACCACAGCACTCAACAGACGAGGTCCACACGTTATAGCCAAGCCGCTCAAGGACTGACACGGTTGGCGCCTCAAGGCCTAACGTGCGCTGCTGACAGTGGCTATGAAAGGCCACCTCCGCTCCGTCCCCTGATGTGAGACGCTCATGCCGCTGCGCGCTCCGATCGGGCTCACGCTTCAGAACCCGGTCGACATACTCCATCAGCTCAAAAGCCTGGGCGCTGAGCCTGCGAACGTCCTCGGGCGCAAGGAGCTTTCGGTACTCCCGCTTGAACATCGCCAGGTCACTTGGCTCAATCACGACGAGATCCCGGCCTGCTTCTATATGGACCTGAAGCGCATCGCGCACCGAGCGAGCCGCTTTTTCTGCCTGGGCAATTAATCCCTGAGAGAGCGCAGCGCGGCCGCTGGCGGGAACGCTTGGCACGTGCACTTGAATGCCCAGCGCTTCAAGCGTACGCACGGCAGCCTTGCCACGGTCTGGGAGCACGTAATTCGTGTACACATCGGGATACAGGACAACGCTTCGCCCCCCATGGGAACGCGCCTGCTCTCGTCCGTCAAACCACGTTTTGAACGTTTCCCCCTCGAACGCCGGGAGCGCGCGACGGCGGTCGATGCCCAGCAGCCGCTCCATCAGCGCGCGTACAGGCGCCCATCGGCTGATCCAGTTTGAGACCGGAGCCGCGCGACTTCCCCACTTGGCCAACGTCTCGAAGTGTGCCACGACACGCTGTTGAAGAGCATTGCCGCTCCCCCCCTTAGAAGGTCGCAACCCATCCACGAGAGCGTCCCAAGCCCCCTCAGCGCCGCGGTTGATTCGATCGCGCACGACGACATTAATCCACGGGATATCGATCTTCACTGGACAAGCCGGAACGCAGCGCGAACACCCGGTGCACAGCTCGTTAAACGAAGCTGCCGCGTCGCTACCGCGGAGTCCTGCTTCCCAGCCGGTTGCAATTCCCCCGGTGTAGGTTTGCCCTCCGAAGGCGTGGCCGCCCACTTGTTGGAAATTGGCACATACGTTTGCGCACGCTCCGCACCGAATGCAGTAGAGCGTTTCGCGAAGCTGCGGATCGTCTCGCATTGCGAGGCGCCCGTTATCAACGAGAACCAGATGAAACGAGCGTGGGCCGCGACCTCCGTGTTGATCTTCGAAGGAAAGGGGCGGTGTCGCAAACGGGGGGGTAAAAAGCGAAATGTACGACGTGATATCCTGTCCGGTCCCCGACCGGCCAATCAGCTCGATGAAAGGCTGCAACTCTTCGACCGACGGAACGATCTTCTCCACTCCAGCAACAACAATATAGGTCGAGGGCACGAGCGCTGTTTTCCGGGCGTTACCTTCACTTGTGACCAATACAATCGTCCCCGAGTCGGCCGTGATGAAATTAGCGCCTGTCATCCCCACGTCCGCGCCTTTAATGAGCGTCCACAGCCGGTCGCGAGCGAACCGGGTGAGTTCCTCCGCTGTTTCAAGCGGCTCGCCCGGGTCGAAGTGCTGGTTGAATAGCTGCGCGATCGCATCGCGGGATTTGTGAAGCGCCGGCGCCACCAAATGCGAGGGGGCCTCGTCGGCGATCTGTAGCACCCACTCTCCGAGGTCCGTTTCGACGACCTCGACTCCCGCCGCCTCCAGATGATCGTTGACCTCAATCTCCTCGGTCGTCATCGACTTGCTCTTCACGAGGCGCCCGGCTCCCTCCACTATCTGGGCAATGTACCGGTTGGCCTCAGCGGCATCTGCAGCCATGTGTACGGTACCGCCCCGGGCCTCGACCGCGTTTCGAACCTGATCGATGAGGGAGGGCAACTGCTCAATAGCCCCTTCCTTGATTTCCCGCGCACGATCTTTCAACGCGTCATAATTATCAAGCCGCGCGATCGATGCATATCGGCCCTCGTTGAAACTGCGCGTATTCTGCGCGACGGTCTTTCCTTCAGTTTGCAGCAGATGGCGAATCGCCTCGGCCTTATCAGTTCGCTTCATGTGTGCAGGACGTCCTCATTAGTCAATCAGCACGGGTGGCAGGAGCGTCGCCAGCGATGATGACATGGACCTCTTCAGGGCCGTGAGCCCCCTGAACGAGTGCCCCCATATCCGCGGTAGCACTGGGACCGGTGGCCAGAACCAGACTATCCGAGTGGGATCGGAGTGCCTCGCCAAACCGAGCAAACGCCGCCACCATGTCAGCAACAATATCGGGGGCCCGTACGACGGCTACATGACGGGTAGGCAGCAGGCTCACGACCTCGGTTGCGCCGTCGCTTCGCAACACAATTGTCCCGTAGTCAGCGATCGCCAGGTAGGCCCCTGTCACCCCGGTGCGCGCCTGCTGCAAGGCCTTCCCCTTCAGCGAGTACGCCTCCCCATCTAGCGTCTCCATTTCGAGCGGTGGCAGTTCGGACCAGCCGGGGGGCGGCTCGGCAAAAGGCCACGGCGCAGCGACCACCGGGGCCACCGCCTCTTTCCGCACGGCATCGCCGACCTCCCGCCAGCGGACGCGCGTCCACCCGACGCCCAGGCGGTCTAAAGACGCGCAGAAAGCGGTCAGATTTGTAGCTGGCATAAGGTATGGTAGGTGATGCAGAGACAGGCAGGCCGCCCAAGAGCGAGTTCTTCATCTAAGAGTTCTTCTTCCAAGCTGCTGCCGACCGTAAATGGCCAAGCCGACCATACAAACGGCACGCGCTTAAAACGATACGCGGGCACCGAACTGAATTCGCCGCGGTTCGAATGCCGAAATCGGTTCGCCGAATCGTGAGAGTAGCGTTCCATCAGCATCTCGACGCCGCGTAAAGTAGTCGGAATAGTTATCGGTATTCAATACGTTGAAAAACTCGGCCAAGAGCTCAACCTGCGCCCCGCGATACGTGATGTTCTTCGTTA
>CAYUVF010000072.1:0-16747 GCA_964448045.1 uncultured Rhodothermales bacterium | reverse complement strand
TACCCGGTAGGTGAGGTCGCCGTCGAGCGCGTTGTCGCCCCAGCTGAGCGAGAGCTCGAAGCCGCGGTTCTGCACCTCGCCGGCGTTCTGGACCTGCCCGAAGCGCTGCGCACCGCTGGTCGAGAGCTGGGGCACGCCAATCAGCAGATCCACCGTGTTCTTGATGTAGTACTCGGCGGTCACCTCCAGCCGCGCATCCAGCAGCGCCGCATCGAGGCCGATGTTGGTCTGCCGCGATTCCTCCCACTTCAGGTCGGGGTTGCCGGAGCCGGCGACCGTCGCGCCGGGAAAGACATCGGATTCGAGGCCGAGCACGTAGTTGCGGAAGCCCTCGATGCCCGTCAAGAAGAGGAAGTCGCCAATGGCGTCGTTGCCGTTGATGCCGTATCCGCCGCGCAGTTTGAGGTCGCTAACGAAGTCGACATCTTGCATGAACGCCTCTTCGGAGACCCGCCAGGCGACCGAGAACGAGGGGAAGAAGCCGAAGCGGTTGTTTTCGCCAAAGCGCGATGAGCCGTCGTAGCGAGCGACGAGCGTCAGGAGGTAGCGGCTGTCGTAGCTGTAATTGAGGCGCCCGAAGTAGGAGACGAGGCGGGAGCGGTCGAGGTCGCCCGTGGCGCCCTGGCTCTCGGTGCCCTGCTGCAGGTAGCGCAGCGAGGGGTCGTCGCTGGGCAGGCCCGTGCGGTTGGCACTGATGAACTCGTATTCGTTCCACTCGGCCGAGGTGCCGCCCAGCACGGTCACGTCGTGCTGCTCGTTGATGAGGCGCGAATACTCCACTGTATTCGTCCAGACGAGCGAGGTGCGGCGGTCCGTGAAGCGCCCCACACTGTTGATGGCGTTCGTAAACTCGGGGCTGACCTCGTAGGTCGGGGTGAACGAGTAGTTGTCGCCGTAGCGCAGATCGAGGCCGAAATCGGACCGGAGCGTGAGCCCGTCGAGGGGCGCAAGCTCGCCGAAGACGTTGCCGGCCAGGCGCGTAGCGCGGTCTTCCGAGTTGTTGAAGTCGAGCACGGCCACCGGGTTGAACGCGTTGTTGCCGAACCGGCTGAAGGTATAGTTTTCGGTCGTGTTGAGATCCGGGTTGCGCACCGGCTGCGCAGGCGAGAACTGGAGCGTCTGAATCAGGAAGTTGCGCACGTCGCTGCCCTCCGGCACCGTATTCCGGAAGCTGCGCCCGATCGATAGGTTTTCGCCGACGGTGAAGAGCCCGGACTCGGCCGTGTATTCGGTGTTGATACGGAAGTTGATCCGCCGGTTGTCGGACGTGCGGACGATGCCGGTTTCGTCGGTGAAGTCACCGCTGGCGCGGAAGCTGAAGCCCTCGCCGCCGCCCGAGACGCCCAGGCTGTACTTTTGGAACGTGCCCGTCTGGAAGATCTGGTCCTGCCAGTTCGTTGATTCGCCACGGAGCGCCGCCGGGTTTTCGAAGACCGGGGCCTGCCCGGCGTTGATGGCGGCCTCGTTGCGGAGTGTGGCGTACTCGGCGGCTTCCAGCATGTCGATCTGGCGCGGTGCTTCTGAACTGCCGTACTGCGCGTTGAAGTTGACGCGCGTCTGACCGGCGCTCCCTTTCTTCGTGGTGATCAGGATGACACCGTTGCTGCCCTGCGTGCCGTAGATGGCGGCGCCGGCGGCGTCCTTAATGACATCGATCGAAGCGATGTCGTTGGGGTCGAGGTACTCGGGCCGGTCCGGTAGCGGAAGGCCATCGACGACGTAGAGTGGATCGTTGTTGCCCGGCGAGGCGATGCCGCGAATCCGCACGCTAAAGCCCTGCCCGGGGCTGCCCGAGTTTTGGGTGACGACGAGGCCCGGGATCGTGCCCTGCAGCGCCTCGGCGGGGTTGGTGAGCGTGCGGTTGGCGATGTCCTCCTCCGAAATCGACGACACCGAGGTCGTCAGGTCCTCGCGCTGCTGCTCGCCATATCCGATGACTACCAGCTCGTCGAGCGCCTGCGTTGCAGGGGACAAGGCTACGTTGATCTCAGTCCGGTCGCCGACCGTGATCTGGCGCGTCTCGTAGCCCACAAACGAGTAGACCAAGACCGCATCGGGGCCGGGCACGGTGAGGCTGTATTCGCCATCGACGTTGGTCGTGGTGCCGCGCATCGTGCCCTGCACCGAGATGTTCACGCCGGGCAGCGTGGTTCCATCGGTGGCATCGGTGACGACGCCGGTGACGGTGCTCGTTTGCGCGTGAGCGGCCCCAACAGGCAGGATCCAAGATCCCAGTATGCAGCACGCAATGAGTACAAATAGCCTCTTCCAGACCATGACGTTTGGGACTCTGCAGAAGAAAGATCAACGGGAACAGTGAAGGGCTGATGCCATCTCGATCGAAGCGCTTCCGAGTGGGTGCGCCCTCGCACCCGCTTCTGCGAATCGCCGATCAGCATCGCCTGTCACATTGAGATGAAACCGGTTTCATTCAGGTCGAAAAAAAGAGTGAAACCGGTTTCACTCGCGTCTATTATGATACTGTAACGCAGCGGAAAACTGCAAGTCGAACGCTGATTTTTCTTAAAATAGACGCTCAGCGCCGCAGAGCGGGGATATTATGCGGATTACGTGCTCGATCGCACCACGAGCTTCGACCGGAGCGTGCGATGGCAGGAAGTGATAGGTCCCTCAGCATGAATCATGGTGATGAGGCGCTCGGCGGCCTGGCGCCCGAGGTCGTACACCGGCACCCGCACCGTGGTGAGCGATGGGGTGGTGTAGCGCGCACTCGGAATATCGTCAAACCCGGCGATGGCGATGTCGTCGGGAATGCGAATCCCCTCCTCCTGAAGCGCAGCCATGGTCCCGATGGCCATGTAGTCGTTGCACGAAAAGAACGCATCGGGAATCGGATCGAGGGCCAGGATGTCCTGGCCGGCGGCATATCCACTGGCCTGTGTAAAGTCGCCCTCGATGACGGCCTGTGCATCGGGATCGAGGCCTGCTTCCGCAAGGGCCGCGCGGTATCCCGCGATCCGCTCGCGAACGTCGTGGCTGTCCCGGGGGCCCAGGATGATTCCGATGCGTGTGTGCCCGCGCTCGATGAGATGCCGGGTGGCCGCGTACGCACCTGCCTGATTTTCGATCTCGAACGCATTGTACGAGCTGTCGCCCATCGCGCTGTTCATGAACACGACGGGGACGTCAAGCTCGGTGCCCGTCAGAAAATTCTTCTGTGCCTCGACGTGGGTCGTCATGATAAGCAGGCCGTCCACCCGGCTCCGAAGGGCGTCCAGTGCGGCCGCGCTCTCCGATACGCTGTAGTGGACGCTGGAAATCAGCAGATAATGATCGGCTTCCTGCGCGACTTCGTCGATGCCGCGAATGATCTCCGAAAAGAACTCTCCATGCGGGGCCGGTACGATCACGCCCACGGCCTGCGTACGCCCCTGACTGAGGCTCTGGGCCGTGGCATTCGGGCGGTAGCCCATCCGGGTTGCCACCGCCCGCACTTCCTTCTGGGTCTTCGAGTTCACCAGTTCACTGTGGTTAAAGACCCGCGAGACCGTCGTCGCCGAAACGCCAGCGGCCTTGGCAACATCGCGAATGGTAACACCCATAAAAGCAGCAAGAAAACTCAAAGATACTCGACGCAAAGGGATTCAGGGTAGGCATAACACTCGTGTCCCAGACGCACAGTTTCACACGGCCCGATTGATGCGCCCGCGCCGGATACCCATCGGGCCTTTCGTGAGATGCGCCATACCAGCAGTAGCGCGGTCACGTCCGATTCCGGGATGATTCGACTCCGATTTGACTTTGCTATTATATAATCGTATAGTTTAACCAGTTAGTTAAAACTTCGAGTTAAATCAACACGGGCAGAGCGTACATGGCCGATCAGACCGACACCGAGCAGAAAATCTTCGAGGCGGCCAAGCAGGTCTTCCTCGAACAGGGTACGGCGAAGGCCCGGATGCAAGAGATTGCCGATGAGGCGGGCATCAACAAGGCTATGGTGCACTACTATTTCCGGAGTAAGGATCGGCTCTCCGAAGCGGTCTTTCAGGAAGCGGCGAGTCACTTTCTGCCGCGGATCTTCGGCGTGCTTACGGGCGATCAGCCGCTGGAGGACAAGGTGGACACGGTGATCCGGGAGTACACCGATTTCCTCGGCGAGAACCCACATCTGCCCGGTTTCGTGATCCACGAGATCAATCACCACCCCGAGCGGGCCCGCCAGTTTGTGCGCTCCATCGGGACGCCCGATCTGGAGCCGCTCCGGGTTCAGCTTGAGGAGCAGCTTGAGGCCGGCGCCATCCGGCCCATTTCCACCGAGCAGTTTGTCGTAAACCTGATCGCCCTCTGCGTTTTCCCCTTCGTCGCACGGCCGATGCTGGAACTGGTGCTCGGCTTCGACGGCGAGGAGTTTGGCGACTTCCTCGAGCAGCGCCAACACGATCTGCCCGCATTCTTTCTAAATGCGCTTCGGCCATGACGCTTTTGATTGCTCTCGTTTTGGTGATGGCGCCGCCGGATACGCTCCGGCTGGCGGAGCTGCAGCAGGCCGCCCTCCAGCAGGATCCGCGCACGCAGCAGCTGACGTTGGAGGCGGAGATGGCCGAGTTGCGCCTCGACAACCTCGCGACGCGCTACTACCCGGAGGTGGCGGCGCAGGGGGAGGCCGCCGTGCAGTCGGACGTGACGGCGGTGGACATCCCGCTGCCGAACGCGTCGGTCCCGTCGCCGAGCCGGGACCAGTACCAGCTCACGCTGAATGTGGATCAGCTGCTGTACGACGGCGGGGCCACGGCCGAGCAGCGCCAGCTCCAGCGGATCCGGCGTGACGTGGCGCAGGCCTCCGCCCGGGCCGAGCGCTATCCGGTGCGCGAACAGGTGAATCAGGCCTATTTTGCCGTGCTGATCTTGCAGGCGCAGCAGGAGCAGCTCCGGGTGCTGGACGACGATCTGCAGGCGCAGCGACAGGCGATCGCGGCGCGCGTCGAGCAGGGCGCGGCGCTTCCGGGGGCCCTCGACGAGCTGGATGCCGAACGGATCACCGTCCAGCAGCGGCGCGTCACGGTTCACGCGGATCGGCGGACGGCGTTGGCTCGGCTCGGCGAGCTGACGGGGCGGTCGCTCGCGGAGGATGCCGTGCTGGCGATGCCCGACGTATCCGCCATCGCGTCCGATCGACTGCCGCGTCGGCGGCCCGAGTACGCCGTGTTCGACCAGACGAAGCGGCAGCTTCAGCAGCAGGCCGACATGGCCGATGTCGATCTGAAGCCGCAGGTATCGGCCTTTGCCCAGGGCGGGGTCGGGCGGCCCGGCCTCAACCGGTTCGACGACGCGTTCCAGGCGTTTGGACTCGTCGGCGTGCGGTTGCGGTGGACCCTCTGGGACTGGAACCGCGCCGATCGAGAGCAGGACGCCCTGGCCGCGCAGCAGCGCATCGTCGACACACAGGAAGAAGCCTTCAGCCGGAGCCTCCGGCTGGCGCTTGCGCGGTATCGGAACGATATCGAGCGGCTCACGGAAGCCCTCCAGCTGGATGCCCGGCTCATCGCGCATCGGCAGCGTATCGAAGCGCAGGCCGCGAGCCAGCTCGACAACGGCGTCATCACGACGGCGGACTATCTGGAGAAGCGCAACGACGTCTTTCGCGCCCGGCTCCAGCAGCGCCTGCACCGGCTGCAACGGCTGCAGGCGCGCGTCCAATACCTCACCACGATTGGCAGCGAACGCCCATGAAGCACCTTTCTTGGTTGATCGGATGGATGCTCCTGATCGCAGGCTGCGCCGGCAACGGCGAGCGGTCGGATGCCTACGGTAACTTCGAGGCGACGGAAGTGACCGTCTCGGCCGAGGTGAGCGGCACGCTGGAGCGGTTCAGCGTGCAGGAGGGCACGCGGCTGACGGCGCGCACGAACGTCGGGCTCATCGACACGACGCAACTCGCCCTGAAGCGGCGGCAGCTCCGGGCGCAGCGCGCGGCGGCCCGCACCCGCACCGACCAGGTCCGCGGCGAGATCGACGTGCTGGAGACCGAGCTGGATGTGGCCCGCACCGAGCAGGCGCGCACCGAGCGCCTCGTCGCCGACAACGCCGCCACGCAGCGCCAGCTCGACGACATCACCGGTCGTGTCCGCGTGTTGGAGCGGCGCATTCAGGCGACGCGCGTGCAGCTCCGCACGATTCGCGACGAGATCGCCGCGCTCGACGCCTCCATCGCGCAGGTCGATGAGCAGATCCGCGACAGCGAGCTGGTGGCGCCTATGAGCGGCATTGTGCTCACCACCCACGCCGAGGCGCACGAACTCGTCCAGCCCGGCGCCCCGCTCTACACCGTGGCCGACCTCGATACGCTGACCCTCCGCGCGTACATCAGCGGAGCGCAGCTGCCGAGCGTGCGCCTCGGGCAGCCGGTGACCGTCCTCGTCGACAAGAACAAAACCGAGAATCAGGCGGTCGACGGGACCGTGTCGTGGATCGCGGAGGAGGCCGAGTTCACGCCGCGCATGATCCAGACGAAAGAGGAGCGCGTCAACCTCGTCTACGCCATCAAGGTGCGCGTTCCGAATCCCGACGGCCTGCTCAAGATCGGCATGCCCGGGGAGGTCCGCTTTGCGGACAGAGAGGAGGAAAGGAAGAAAGGAGGAATGGAAGACACCGATTGATCCACCTTCGTCTTTTACTTGGTCAGTCACCTGCGGCTCGTGTCCTCCATTCATCCACTCGTCCATTCATAAAATGCCCGTGATCAACGCTCGACGTCTCAGCAAGTCCTTCGACGACGTGACCGCCGTCCGCGACGTGAGCTTCGCCGTGAGCGAAGGCGAAATCTTCGGCGTCATCGGGCCGGATGGGGCGGGGAAGACGACGCTCTTCCGCCTGCTTACGACGCTGCTGTTACCGGATCATGGCGCCGCCACCGTGCTCGGGCTGGACATCGTTGAGGACTACCGGACGCTCCGCACGCGCCTCGGCTATATGCCGGGCCGCTTCTCGCTGTATCCGGACCTCAGCGTGCAGGAAAACCTGGAGTTTTTCGCCAGTGCGTTCGGCACGACCGTCGAGCAGAACTACGACGTGATCGCGCCCATCTATCAGCAAATCGAGCCGTTCCGCGACCGGCGGGCGGGGGCGCTTTCCGGCGGCATGAAGCAAAAGCTCGCGCTCTCCTGCGCGCTCGTTCACCGGCCTGATCTCCTCGTGCTCGACGAGCCGACGACCGGCGTCGACGCCGTCTCCCGCACCGAGTTCTGGGACATGCTGGACCGGCTGCAAAGCACCGGGCTCACGATCATCGTCTCGACGCCGTACATGAACGAGGCCGTGCGCTGCGATCGCGTCGCGCTGATGCAGGAGGGGCGTCTGTTGCAGATCGACACACCGGCCGCCATCACGGCTCAGTACGAGCGCCCCCTCCTCGCCGTCAGCGCCGATGATCGCTACCGACTGCTACAGCTACTCCGCACGTATCCGCACGCCGCGGCCGTGTATCCGTTCGGGGAGGTCGTGCATTATACGGACGCGCGCGCCGAGGCCCGTCCCGCAGATCTGCAGCACCATCTCGAAGCCGAAGGACTCTCTACCGTTGAGGTGTGCCCCATCGAGGCCAGTATCGAAGATCAGTTCATCGCGCTGATGAGCGCGGAGGGCGAGGCTGGATGAGCAAGCGGGACCCGAGACTTGAGGAGAGCCAAAAATGAGTTGGCGTTCATTTTTGGCTAGATCCAAAAATGGACAAAAAAGATCACAGCTATGAAGAGTCGGGCTGACGGCGGCTCCCGCTTTGCTAAAATCAATCGAACTCGGTTGCTACGCTCCCTCAAACAAGATTGATTTTGGTCGCTCCGCGTCTGCCGCCGTCCGAGCGCCCGACTCTTCAAGGCTGGAAAGAACACGCAAGTTTAAAGCAGTGCGGTCAGTTCAAAGTTCATCCCAGATACAAAAGTTGCTGAATTGAAATTGCAGTGGCGGTCTGTAGAGGTTTTTGCACGCCTGCACACCCAAACGCCCGTAACCCCAAACTCGAACTGAATCCATGATTCGCGCTGATAATCTGACGCGCAAATTCGGCGACTTTACCGCCGTCGACCACATCTCGTTCGACATCGACGAGGGCGAGATTTTCGGCTTTCTGGGGGCGAACGGCGCGGGGAAGACGACGGCCATCCGCATGCTGACGGGGCTGCTCGCGCCCACCGAGGGCACCGCCACCGTCGCCGGCTTCGACGTGCGCACCGACGCCGAGCGTATCAAGCAGAACATCGGGTACATGAGCCAGCGCTTCTCGCTGTACAGCGACCTCACGGTGCGCGAAAACATCCGGCTGTTCGGCGGCATCTACGGCCTGTCCCGCCGCACCATCCGTAAGCGGACGGAGGAACTGCTCGACCAGCTCAATCTGCGGCACGCCCGCGATACGCTCATCGGTGAGATCCCGCTCGGCTGGAAGCAGAAGCTCGCGTTTTCTGTGGCCGTCTTGCATCGCCCCAAGGTCGTCTTTCTCGACGAGCCGACGAGCGGCGTCGATCCCATCGTGCGGCGGCAGTTCTGGGACATGATCTACGAAGCCGCGCACGAGGGCGTCACGCTCCTGGTGACCACGCACTACATGGATGAGGCCGAGTACTGCGACCGCGTCTCGATCATGGTCGACGGCCGGATCGAGGCGCTCGACACGCCGCATGGAGTGAAGGAACGGTTTGGCGCGGATTCGATGGATGAGGCGTTTGTGCAATTGGTACGTTGAGGCTCGCGGTGCTCGCTGTCGAATGCTCACTGCGTTCGCGTCAAAAGGCTCGCCTCTGGCTCGCCGTCAGGTGTGCGCCTTGCGGCGCGTCATTATGGCTCCCTTCGGGCGCTGTCACATAGGTCGCTGACGCTCGCTGTCATTTGTTCGCTGCGCTCACGACACTTGTTGTCCAACCAATGACCATCCATGACTGACTATCCATGACGACGAGCGTAGCGAGTCTCCTGACCGCGCCGAAAGGCGCACCTGACGCGAAGCCGAGGGCGAGCATATGACCAATAAATAATACCCCCATGTCGACTTTCCTCGGCTTCATTCGAAAAGAAATCTACCACATCCTCCGGGATCGGCGGACGCTGCTGATTCTGTTCGGGATGCCGCTGATCCAGCTGCTCCTTTTTGGGTACGCCATCCGGAATGAGGTGCAGGACGTGCGGCTCGCCGTCGTCGATCCAGCGGGCGATCACGTGACGCGGCACATCAAGGAGCGATTGGTAGCGACCGGCTATTTTTCGGCCACGCTGTCGCTCAACGACGCGTCGCAGATCGACGATGCCTTCGAGCGCGGGGCCGTTCGGGAGGCGCTCGTCTTCGAATCGAACTTTGCCCAGCAACTCGCCCAGAACGGCCGCGCCGCCGTGCAGATCATCACCGACGGCACCGATCCGAACACGGCGCGCATCATGCGGGCGTACACGACGGCGGTGCTCCAGGACGTGCAGCGTGAACTGTCGGGGGGCGCCTCCGGCGGCGTGCGCATCGAGCCCGTCGTGCGGATGCGATTCAACCCCACGTTGGAGAGCGTCAACCTCTTCGTGCCGGGGCTCATCGCCGTCATCCTCATGCTCGTGTCCACGCTGATGACCTCCATCACCATCACGCGCGAAAAGGAGACGGGCACGATGGAGGTGCTGCTCGTCTCGCCGCTCCGGCCCGTGCAGATTATCATCGGCAAGGTGATTCCCTACTTCGGGCTCGCCTTCGCCAACGTGGTCACGATTCTGGCCGTGGCCTGGTGGGTGTTTGAGGTACCGATCCGCGGGAGTCTGGCGTTGCTCTTGGCCGAGTCGATGCTGTTCGCCGTGGCCGCGCTCGCGCTCGGCGTCTTCATCTCGACGCGCGTCGCCACCCAGCAGGCGGCCATGATGATCGCCCTCGCCGGGCTGTTGCTCCCGACCATCATCCTGTCCGGTTTCATCTTCCCGATTGCAAGCATGCCGTGGCCGCTGCAATGGCTCAGCCACATCGTCCCCGCCAAGTGGTTTCTCATGATCGTGAAGGGCATCATGCTGAAGGGCATCGGGCTCGGCATCCTCTGGAAAGAAACGCTCGTCCTGACGGGGATGACGGCGCTGTTCGTCGGCGCGAGTGTCAATAATCTGAATATCCGCCTCGAATGATTGAACCGGCGAGGCGAGGAGCCGACGAATCGACGAATTTGATTCGGCGCACTTCGCCCCCCTTGCCTCCTCGTTTCTTCGTTTCCTCGTCTCTTCGTCTCGTGAGCGTATGCGCACCATCCGCTTCCTCTTACAGAAGGAGTTCCGGCAGATCTTCCGCAATCGGGCGATGTGGCCGATTATCTTCGTGATGCCGCTCGTGCAGCTCATCATCTTGGGGCATGCGGCCACGTTTGAGGTGGAGAACACACGGATGCACCTCATCGATGCGGCCCAGTCGCCCACCTCGCACCGGCTTGTGGAGGAACTGACGGCGTCCGGCTACTTCAGCGTGGTAGCGCGCTCAATGTCGAATGAGCAGGCCGATGACGACCTGCTGCGGCGCGAGGTCAACATGATCTTGTACATCCCCCGGTCGTTCGAGCGCGACCTGACGCGGACGGGCACGGCGCCCGTACAGATCGTCCTGAACGCCGAGGACGGCTTTATGGCCAGCGTTATCCAGGCGTATGCGACGACCATCATCGCCGATTTCAGTCGAGAAGTCCAGGTGGAAACGCGGCCCATCCGAACGGCGCGGGCGGGGCCGCCGGTGGTCATCGATGTCGAGCCGTCCAACTGGTACAATCCGGAAGTGGCGTACGATCTCTACATGGTGCCCGGCATCCTCGTCATCCTCGTGACGATGATCGGCATGTTTCTCACGGCGATGAACGTGGTGAAAGAGAAAGAGACGGGCACCATCGAGCAGATCAACGTGACACCGATCACAAAGTGGCAGTTCATTACGGGCAAGCTGATGCCGTTCTGGATCATCGGGATGGCGGAGCTCGCGATCGGTCTCGGCCTCGCCAAGCTCATTTTCGCCATCCCGATGGCGGGCAGCCTGCTTATCGTTTTCGGCGTGGCGGGGGTCTATCTGCTCGTCGTACTCGGCCTCGGGCTATGGATCTCCACGGGGACCGAGACGCAGCAGCAGGCCATGTTCATCGCCTGGTTCATCGCCGTCGTCTTCATCCTGATGGGCGGCCTCTTCACGCCCATCGAAAGCATGCCGGGCTGGGCGCAGGAGCTCACGGTCGGAAACCCCATCGCCCACTTCATCGAGATCATGCGGCGCGTGCTGGTGAAAGGCGCGGGCTGGACCGACATTCAGCGGCCGTTCGGAGTTCTTTGCTTGATGGCAGCAGTTGTACTCCCGTTGGCGATTCGCCAGTACCGGAAGGTGACGGCGTGAGGGCGATCCGCCTGCGCGATGGTAGAGCAGATGGCCCATTGGGAACCAGCCGTATCTCTATCCTCTTTATTAGTCGACTTTGTATTCAAGTGATCTATTGAATATATAAATATGACTGAGAAACGGGCATTTAAGGACGCGGTCTACGCGCAGTTCGAGCGGATGGGAAAGGCACTGGCTAATGCACATCGGCTGGAGCTGCTGGATGTGCTTGCGCAGGGGCCGCGGTCCGTCGAGGCGCTGGCTGAGGAAACGGCCCTGACCCTCGCCAACGCCTCGCAGCATTTGCAGGTGCTCCGGCGGGCGCGGCTCGTCCGTCGCCAGAAAGAGGGCACGTACGTCTACTACCGCCTGGCCGGTGACGACGTCGTTCGCCTCTGGCAGGCGCTCCGGGCGGTCGGCGAAGCGCGGCTGGCCGAAGTCGACCGGCTCATACGTGAGTACCGCGCGACCCCCGACGTGCTGGAGCCGATCGGCCTGGAAGTGCTCCGCGAGCGGGTGGAACGCGGGGACGTGATCGTGCTGGACGTGCGTCCGGTTGAGGAGTATCGCCATGGCCACATCGCCGGGGCCCGCTCAATCCCCGTCGGTGAGCTGGAAGCGCGCCTCGACGAACTGCCCGACGACGCCGAGGTCGTAGCCTACTGCCGCGGCCCGTATTGCGTCTTCGCCGACGAGGCCGTCGACACGCTCCGCAACCACGACATCCGCGCACGGCGGCTCGACGTAGGCTTTCCCGACTGGAAGACGGCCGGTCTCCCGGTCGAAACGAGGGGATAACAACGAACACGTACGGGCACACAGACACTCATTACCCTAACCCATTCCCATGGCTGCTCTTCTCGATGCGATGCAGCAAACCCAGACGATCGCCATGCTCGTGGGGCTGGCGGTGCTCCTGCTCTGGGAACATGCGCATCCGTTTTTCGACTTTTTTCGCACCGATCCGAAGAAGCGCAGCAAACACGCGCTGCGCAATCTACTGTTGGGCGGACTCAACGCGGTCATCGTCTCGGTCCTCTTCGTCGGGCTCTGGGGCGCAGCCGCTATCTGGGCCGATCAGTGGGGTATCGGGTTGCTTCACTGGATGGAAGCCATGGGAGCGCTGCCGCTCTGGGCGCACGCGCTCGGCGCGGCGCTCTTGCTCGACGGCTGGATGTACGTCTGGCACCGCATCAACCACGTGATCCCGTTTCTCTGGCGCTTCCACCGCGTCCATCACCACGACCCCACGATGGATGTGACGACGGCCAGCCGCTTCCACACGGGCGAGATCGTGCTCTCCTCGCTCTTCCGGATCGGCATCATCGTGCTCTTCGGCGTCTACCTGTGGGAGCTCGTGCTTTACGAGACGGTGATGTTCGCCGTCGTGCAGTTTCATCACGCCAACATCGCGCTGCCGGATCGGGTCGACCGCGCGCTGCGGGCGGTGATCGTCACGCCCAACATGCACAAGGTGCACCACTCGCGCTGGCAGCCGGAAACGGATTCGAACTACAGCTCGCTCTTTTCCTTCTGGGATCGGATTGGCCGCACCTTCCGCCTGCGGGAGGATCCGTCGACGCTGGAGTTCGGGCTCGACGGGTGGGATGCGCCCGAGGACCAGCGCTTCACCGGCTTGCTCTGGGCACCGATGAAGCGACTGAATCCGAACCCTGACAACGCGTCCGCGACGCCCGCCGACGTTATGGCCGTCGAGCCACAGCCTAAATCCGATGGCCCGAACGACGCCGCGTGAGGGTCCTCCGATTGGGAAGGCCGGCATTCACGACATCGCACGCCATGCCATCATCTACCGACATCCAGCTCGGACTCCGCGAAAACCTCGGGCAGTTTGCGCTGCTCGTCGTGGTGAACGCCTTTGTGGGCGCGATGGTGGGGCTGGAGCGCACCGTGCTCCCCCTGCTGGCCGACGACGAGTTCGGGCTCGCCTCGCGCACCGTCATCCTGTCGTTCATTGCCACCTTTGGGCTCACCAAGGCGCTCGCCAACATGGCGGCCGGGCAACTGGGCGACCGCTTCGGGCGGAAGCGCGTGCTCATCGCGGGCTGGCTCGTGGGCCTGCCCGTGCCGCTGATTGTGATGGTGGCGCCCACGTGGGGATGGATCGTCTTCGCCAACGTGCTGCTTGGCGTGAATCAGGGACTGGCGTGGTCGATGACGGTTATCATGAAGATCGACCTCGTGGGGCCGAAGCAGCGGGGCTTCGCCATGGGGCTGAACGAGGCCGCCGGCTACCTGGCCGTTTCGGGGGCCGCGCTGGCGACGGGTTACATCGCCGCGGCGTACGCGCTGCGGCCCGAGCCGTTCTATCTGGGCATCGGGCTGGCCTTTGCCGGACTCCTGCTCTCGGCCGCGGCCGTGCGCGAGACTAAGGCGCACGCCGCGCTGGAGGGCGCGCAGTGGAACGAAGCGAATGGACACGACAAGACGGCAGCGCGGCACGACGTGTCGTTCGCCGAGGCGTTTCGGATCACCAGCTGGAAGGATCGGGCGCTCTTTTCCGTGAGTCAGGCGGGACTCATCAACAACATGAACGATGGCCTCGCGTGGGGACTTTTCCCGATCTACTTTGCAACGCTGGGGCTTCCGGTCGACCAGATCGGGGTGCTCGCGGCGCTCTACCCGGCGATCTGGGGGCTCGGCCAGCTCGGCACGGGGGCGCTCTCGGACCGGTGGGGGCGCAAATGGATGATTGCAGCGGGCATGGGGGTGCAGGCCGCAGGTCTCTTCGCGCTGCTGGCCGGCGAATCCTTCGTGGTGCTTGCGCTGGCGATGGTGCTTATGGGCTTTGGCACGGCGCTCGTGTATCCGACGCTGCTGGCCGCCATTGGCGACGTGGCGCATCCGTCGTGGCGCGGTACGTCCGTTGGCGTCTACCGGCTCTGGCGCGACGGCGGCTACGTTGTGGGTGCTGCCGTAGCAGGCGTCGCGGCTGACGCACTGGGAATCGCATGGTCCATCGGCATCATCGGGGGACTGACGGCGGCCTCCGGACTGATCGTGGCCATGGTGATGTACGAAACGTTACCAGTGGTTTCTCCGGCCTCCCCTCAAAATCGGGGATAGCGCGGTTGAAGCGAAAGAGTGGAGGTGGGCCGGTCTCTGCTGGAATGAGAACGTCGCGATTCCTTGATTTGAGGCAGCCCGGAACTCAAAGCTGATCTACCGAAACCGGACGGCAGCCAAGGTACCGATTGGTTCTTGTGCGAGTCAGGGGCTGGATGCGGATGTGGATTTTTCGCCCGCAGGCGGCTCCACGACGAGCATGCCGGTGGCCGTCTGCCCGCGCGTCTCGGGGCGGTACATCTCCTCGGCCGTGGCCGGTGGGTGGCCGAACGTGCCGGGCGTCGTGGCGCGGGCGACGTACGTGTACGTGTGCTCGCCCTGCCGCAGGTAATCCGCGAAGAGGAGCACGCGGTCGTCGCGGAGTTCCGTGTGGTTGAACGACCCCCACCACCGGCCCGGCCCCGCCTCGGCCTCCTGCAACACGTCCTGCTCGGCGGTGACGAACGCCGCGTTCACCGCTTCGAGGCCCGCCGGCAGCGCGTCGTCGACGGCCACGTAGTTGCGGTCGGCTGGACTCGTGAGGCGGAGCGTGACGCGCACGAGGTCGCCCGACTGCAGCGTGATCGTGCGGTCGCCCGTCGCCATGGGGGTGCCGACGGGTTCGCCGCGCTCGTTTAGCGGCTGGAGGGTGCGGGCGACGCTCAGCCCCTGCGCCCGCGCGGGCTGCGGCGCCGTCGTGAAGGTCGTGAGCCGCAGCGAATAATACGCCGTGCCAGTGCCGGTTTTGTTGATGGCGACGGGCAGCGTCTCGCCGCTCGGCAACTCACGGGCGGGGACGGAGACATCGCCCGTGCGGAGCGTGCGCTGCTGGAAGGCCGCTTGCAGGATCTGTTGCCCGGCGAGCAGGACCTCGGCAGTGAAGTCGGGCGCGGCGGTTTCGTAGGCGTCGAAGTACGCGCGGAAGGCGTCGACCACGGCGGCGTTGTCCTGCGTCGACGCCCAGTGCCCGGCCTGGCGCTGGTCCATCAGGTAGCGCACCATCCGCTGGGCGAGGGGCTGGACGTCGTCCGTCGCGTTCGCCTCGATGAGCGCGGTGAGCCCGAACGCCGTCGCCCGCGTCGTGCTGCTGAAAATCCAACCCGTGCGGTCGTCCTCCGGCACGGTCAGGTAGGCCGCTGTGCCCTCCACGCGGATGCGCCGGCGGAGCTGCTCGGCGAGCGGCGCCTGGTAGCGATTCAGCGCCGGCTGGTTGGCGAGGGTCACCGTCCGCAGTAGATGGCTCAGCGCCTCGGCGCTCACGGGCGGGTTGCTCGCCAGCGCGTCGATCTCGCTCTCCAGCACGCGACCGTGCCGGGCGAGCGCATACAGCATGAAGGCGCGCGTCTCGGCCCACACGTCGGCGTCATAAAAATCGGGCCGGTCGCTGCGGGTGCGGACCCATCGTTCGAGCGCCTCGACGGCGTCGCCGGTGAACGCTGGCACGTCGTAGCCAGCAGCCTGCGCCTCGGCCAGAGCGAGCACGACGTACGCGCTCACGTACGGATTGGCCCGCGTGCCGCCCGCCCACATCGCGAAGCTGTTGCCCGTCCAGTAGTCATCCAGCCCGGTGAGCCAGGCGTCGACGGCCTGCTGCCGGTCGAAGCCGGGCACCCTCAGGCCGAACGCGTCGAGCACGTCCCGGGCGATGAACACGGGCCGGATGCGCGAGGTGCGCTGCTCGATGCAGCCGTACGGGTAATCGAAGAGATGCTCCACGGCCCCGTCGAGCCCCACGAGCGCGGTGCTGGCGAGCCGCGCCTCGAACGATCCCAGATCGCCCACGCGATCCGTCGGGAGCCGTAGCGCCTCCTGGGCCTGATCGTCCGTCGCCGCCAGCGTGGCGGAGACCTGCTTCGCCGTCGGGCGCTGGATGGGGAGCGTCGTCTGGAGGGCGTCTTGCTCCGCACCAAGCGCCGCGCGGAACCGCACGGCAGCCGTGTCCGGGCGCGGGGCCACCCAGCCGAAACGCACCTCCTGCGTCGCGCCCGCCGGAATCGCGACGGTCTGCGTGGCCGGGCCGCCCAGCGTCAGCCCGTCGGCCTCGGCGGTGACGGTGGCGGTGACGTCCGAGCCCGTACGGTTGCTGACGAGCACGCCGGCGGAGAACGCGTCGCCCATCCGCGCGAAGCGGGGCAGGGCCAGCGTCATCACGAGCGGCTGCGTCACGGTGACGTCCGTCGACGCGGCGCCGAACTTGTGATCGGCCGTGAGCGCGGTCGCCATCAGGCGGAACGTCGTCAGGCTCTCCGGCAGGCGGAAGGTGACCTGCGCCGATCCGTCCTCATCCGTGCGGACGGCGGGGGCCCAGTGGGCGAGCGGACGGAAGTCGGCCCGGAGCATGACGTCGGGGTTGCCGCC
>CAYUVF010000071.1:0-16859 GCA_964448045.1 uncultured Rhodothermales bacterium | reverse complement strand
GTGGGACGATGCATACCGAGAAGAGATCCTCAGAATTTAAATGAGGCAGCCCTGTGTGCGTCTGAGCGTTTGGTTGTGCGGATCTGCGATCGTATACTGAATGGTGCGTTCGATCCGTGACCCTCCCGTCGTTCTCCGGCGCCTCCACCCCGCTGCGGATGCGCCCGGTCCTGGCTTTCCTTCGACTATGGCTCGTTCCTCTGGAGCGCATTCTTCGTCCGATTCGTCGCCGGCCGGTTCCCGAGACCTTCTGCGCGACGTGCTGGCCCTGGCGCGCGATCACCTGGCAGCCGACGTGGCCGTTGTGGCCTGGCCGGAGGGGGATACGTGGCGGATCGTCACTACGGATGGGGCGGCGAGTCGGACCCTGGAGGGCGCAAGCCCCACGCTGACGCGCACCCGGCAGGCCGGGACTGCTGTGGCGTACGCGGCCGAGGGGGCCAGCCTGACGGAAGAGACCGACCGGCCGGTGGCGAGTCGTTGGCGGGACGAGGCCGAGGAATTGGAGAAGGCCGATGCGCTGCGGTCGGTGGGGCCGGGCCTGCGCGCCTATCTCGGGCAGGCGCTACCGGGCGACACGCCGGGCGTGCTTGCCTGTGGGCGGACCGAGGCGCGCGCCTGGACCGAGACTGACGCCGCGGCGCTCCGCCGCTACGCGCGGCTCCTCAAGCGCCCCCCGGCTGCCCCGATCCCGGAGGGCCCCGAGGGGCGCGCGAACGAGGACCGGCTGCAGCTCTTCCAGACGGCGCTCGACCAGGCCCACGAGGGCGTCATCATCCTGACGGCGGCGTCAGCGCCCGGCGGCGGACGGACGATCGCCTACGTCAACGCCGCCTTCGAGGCAATGACCGGGTACGCGGCCGAGGAGGTTATTGGCGCGTCGCTGCAGCTGCTGGAGGGCCCGGAGACCGATCCGCGCCCGCTCCGCCGCATCGCCGCAGCCTTCGAAACGACGGAGGCCGTGCAGGAGCAGCTCCTGAACTATCGCAAGGATGGGACGCCCTTCTGGGCTGAGGTTGCCATCGCGCCGGTCCACGACGCCCAGGGCCGGCACACGTACTGGATCTCCATCCAGCGCGACATCACCGATCGTATCGAGGCCCAGCAGGCCCTCCGCGAGAGCGAGGAGCGGTGGCGGCGCCTCGTCGAGGCCCATCCGAACCCGACCTACATCACGGTCGACGGCATCCTTCAGTACCTCAATCCGAGCGCCGTGGCTATCTTTGGCGCCGCGTCGGCCGAGGAGCTGGAGGGGCGCTCCGTGTTCGATTTCGCCCACCCGGAGGTCGACGCCCTCATGGAAACGCGCCGGGCGAAGGTCAACGCCGGCCGGCCGACCGAGCCGCTCCAGCATCGGATGCAACGGCTCGATGGGGCTGAGCGGATCGTCGTCACCCAGTCGGTGCCGGTGACGTACAAGGGCGAGCCGGCGGCGCAGACCGTGCTGCGCGACGTGACGGAGCAGCGCCGGGCCGAAGCGGCGCTACGTGAGCGGGAGAAGCAGCTCTCGTCGATTCTCGACAACATGCCGAGCGGCGTCATCATCGTCGAAGCGCCGTCGGGCACGGTCGTCCGCTCGAACGAGGCGGCCGAGGCGCTGCTGGGCCACCCGATCCGACCCGGCGGACGCGAGCGCTACGACCAGTATCATGCCCTGCACACCGATGGCACGCCGTATGCGGCGGACGAGTATCCGGCCGCGCGGGCACTCGACGGCGCGACCGTGGCGCAGGAAGAGTTAGTGTATGCGGGCGGCGACTCGGTGAGCCACCTGCTCGTCAACGCCGCCCCCATCCGCGACGACGACGGGGCGATCGTGGCGGCGGTGTGCACCTATCAGGACATCTCACAGCTGAAAGCCGTCCAGAACGCGCTGCGGCGCAGCAAAGAGCGTTTTCAGGCGGTGAGCGAGCAGGCGCTCGATGTGATCGGTGTCGTCGGCGCGGACGGGACGTTCCGCTACCTCTCGGCGTCGTTCGAGGCCGTCACGGGGCTCTCACGGGAGGCGATGGTCGGCGCGAACGCCTTCGAGCGGGTCCACCCCGACGATCTGGCGGAGGGGCAGGCCGCCCTGCAGGAGGCGGTGCGCGACCCAGACGCAACGGTCGAGGTCGACCTGCGGTACCGGCACGAGGACGGGTCGTGGCGGCGCCTGTCCGTACGGGCCGGGCAGCTCTGGACGCCCCACGACGCGACCGAGGTGCTGCTCAACGTGCGCGATAACACCGAGCAGCACCGCTACGAGGAGCTGCTCGAAGAGCGTCGCCGCCGCCTCGAATTGGCGCTGGCCGGCGGCGACCTGGGGATGTGGGACTGGGATATGAACACCGATGCGGTGCGGTACAACGAGCGGTGGGCCAGCATGCTGGGCTACACCCTCGACGAGGTCGAGCCCCACCTCGACTTCTTCCGTGAGCACGTCCATCCGTACGACCGGAACCGCGTCTTCACGGCGGTCGAGCGCCATGCCGCGGGGGAGGTGCCCCGCATGGACCTCGAGATCCGGATGCGCGCGAAGGACGGCTCGTGGCGCTGGGTGCTCGATCGGGGGCAGATCGTCGCGTGGAACGAGGACGGCACGCCGCGCCGCGCGGTCGGCACCCACATGGACATCACCGAGCGCAAGGCAGCCGAGGCCGAGCTGCGCCGGAGCAAGACGTACGCCGAGCGGCTCATCGGGGCCATGCAGGACGGCTTCTCCGTCGTCGACGCCGACGGCGTGCAGGTGCAGGTCAACGACGCCTTCTGCCGGATGACCGGCTTCAGCGAGGACGAGCTGATCGGCGCGACGCCGCCCTATCCGTACTGGCCCGAGGGCGAACAGGAGGCCCTCGGCGACGCCTTCGCGCAGACGCTCCGCGATGCGAGCGGCGACCTGGAGCTCACTTTCCAGCGGAAAAATGGGCAGGAGTTTCCCGTGCTGCTCAACCCGACGCGCCTGACCGATGGGCAGGGCCAGCCGCGGTACTTTCTGGCGACAGTCAAAGACATCTCCGTGCGGAAGCAGTACGAAGAGGGGCTGATCGAAGCAAAGCGGGAAGCTGAGGCCGCGCGCGACCGGGCCGAAGAGATGAACCGCCTCAAATCGGCCTTCCTCGCCAACATGAGCCACGAGATTCGTACGCCCCTCACCTCCATGATCGGGTTTACCGAGGTGCTCGAAGAAATGGAGCTGACCGCGCCCGCGGACCGGTTTGTGCGGCTCATTCACCGGGGCGGCGAGCGGCTGCTCAACACGCTCAACTCGGTCCTCGACCTGTCCCAGCTGGAGGCGGGGGCGATGACGATCCGGCCCGTGCCGCTGCGCATCTGCGACGAGGTGCGCGACATCGTCGAGGGGTTTGGCACCCGTGCCGACGAGGCCGGGGTCGCGCTGGCCATCGACGTGCCCGCCGATCCCGCCGTCATCGAGACGGATCGGGGGGCGCTGCAGCGCATCGTCACCAACATCGTCAGCAACGCGATCAAATTTACCGACGCCGGGGGGCGCGTCACCGTCACCGTCGAGCCGGCGCCCGATCAGGTCGTGCTCATCGTCGCCGATACGGGCGTAGGCATCGGCGATGACTTTGTCCCGCACCTCTTCGAGGCGTTTCAGCAGGAGTCGACCGGCGACGCGCGTGAGTTCGAGGGGAGCGGGCTGGGCATGTCGATCACCAAGCAGCTCGTCGACATGATGGACGGCTCGATTGCGGTCGACAGCGTCAAGGGTGAGGGCACCACGGTCACCGTCGCCCTGCCGAATGCCGAGGCGGAGTAGCGGCGTCAGGGACCGGTACGGCGGGTTCGGCCCCGGCGCGCTCACAGGAGCAGGACGGCGAGCAGGAGATCGGCGGCGAGGATAGCGATGCAGCTGAGGACGACGGCGTCGGTCGTGCTGCGGCCGACGCCCTCGGCGCCGGCGCGACAGGTGAAGCCCTGATAGCAGGCCACCGAGGTGATGATGAAGCCGAACGTGACCGCTTTGATCAGCCCGAAGTAGGGGTCGAACGGCTCGTGAAACTGGCGGGCGCCCTCCCAGAAGGCAGCGGGGGAGACGACCCCCGTCACGTCGCCGACAACGATGCTGGCCCCGAGGCCGACGACGCAGGCGGCCACGTAGAGCATCGGAAACATGACGACGCCGGCCAGGACGCGCGGGACGACGAGGTAGCCCACGGCGTTGAGGCCCATCACCTCGAGGGCGTCGATCTGCTCGGAGACGCGCATCGAGCCGAGCTCGGCCGCGATGCGGGCGCCCACGCGGCTGGCCAGCACGAAGCCGCTGCTGACGGCGGCCAGCTCCAGGATGATGGAGGGGCCCACGATCGCGCCGATAAAGATGTCCGGCACGAAATACGTCGACAGCTGATAGCCTGCCTGCAGGGTCATGACGGCGCCCGAGAACGCGGCGGCCATGGTCACGATGGGGATGGACTCGACCCCGACGCGGACCATCTCATCGATCCAGTTCTGCTGGTAGAGGTGCGGCTCCCGAAGCGCCCGTGCCGCGCGCGTGAGCAGCATCACGTAGCGGCCAAACGCCGAGAAAAAAGCGGACAGGGCGTCGAGCACAGACGGGAGCGGGCGGTAGTCAGTCCAAAAGGCGGCGGGCACAGTGTAACGGATCGGCCGGCCGCACACCAAGTACCCGGACGCCCGCGGGCGGCCCTCCGCATGAATTTCTCAGGATTGTTGCGTATCTCACCAGCCTCGTTTTATCACCCCCCTCATGCTATGCCTCTTTCCGACACGCAGCAGGCGCTCTGCGACGCAAATCCTTACGATTACAGCGCCCTTTCGGCGCTTTTTTTGAACTGCACGCTCAAGCGGTCGCCGCAGTCGTCGCACACGCGCCGCCTGATCGACGTGTCCGCGGCGATCATGACCGAAAACGGCGTGGACGTCGAGATCCTGCGTCCGGTCGACTACGACCTCGCGCCGGGCGTCTACGGCGACATGACCGAGCACGGCGCCGAGCGCGACGACTGGCCGGGGCTTTACGAGCAGGTGCTCGCGGCCGATATTCTGGTCCTCGGATCGCCGATCTGGCTGGGGGAGAAGTCATCGGTCTGCCAGCAGGTGATCGAGCGGCTCTACGCGAACTCGGCCGATCTGAACGAGGCCGGCCAGTACGCCTATTACGGGCGCGTGGGCGGCTGCCTGATTACCGGCAACGAAGACGGCATCAAGCACTGCGCGATGGGGATCTTGTACGCGCTGCAGCACCTGGGGTACACGATCCCGCCGCAGGCCGATGCGGGATGGATCGGCGAGGCGGGGCCGGGGCCGAGCTATGGCGACGAGAGCGACGACGGGACGCGGGTGGGGGAGGACAACGACTTCACCCAGCGGAACACGACCTTTATGACGTGGAACCTGATGCACCTGGCCCATCAGCTCAAGGCGGATGGCGGCGTCCCCGCCCATGGCAACCAGCGCTCCGAGTGGGCCGCGGGCTGCCGCTTCGATCACCCGAACCCGGAGCACCGATAGTGCCCGTGGCCCGCGGATGTCCATGAGCGGCCATGGCGTACGCTCCGCCGAGGAGGTATTCAACATTCTCCTCGGCGAACGGGGACGATGTCTCGCGGTAGTCGGGATTTAGCCTTGTCGGAGGGGGCGGGCGAAGCCACTTGCTTGAACGCCCAGGCCTGACGGGTCAGGCGCACTTCCGCTCCGGCCGGATGCCGCTGTCATGGCCAGATGCCCCGCTTGCGGGCAACGCCGGCGACGCGCCCGATCGCCTGAATGAGCGCGGCGGTGCGCAGGTCGATGCCCGCGTGGGCGGCTTGCGTGTCAAGGACGGCCTCCGTGGCGCGCTCCATCGTGGTCCGCAGCTTATCGTTGACGACCTCGAGGTCCCACTGCTCGTTTTCAATGTTCTGGACCCACTCGAAGTAGCTGACGGTGACGCCGCCGGCATTGGCCAGGATGTCGGGCAGCACGGGGATGCCGCGGTCGAAGAGGATGCGGTCGGCGGCGGGCGTGGTCGGGCCGTTGGCCGCTTCGGCGATGAGGCGGGCCTGGACGTCGGGAGCGTTGTCGCCGCGGATCTGGTTTTCGAGCGCGGCGGGGATCAGGATGTCACACGGCAGTTCGAGGAGGGCGTCGTTGGAGAGAGGCTCCGTGCCCGGGACGTCGACGACCGAGCCGGTCTCGGTTTTGTGGGCCCGTACGGCCTCGGGGTCGAGCCCTTCCGTCGCGTGGATGCCGCCCTGCGAGTCGCTCACCGCGATGATGGTCGCGCCGGCCTCGGCAAAGAGCCGGGCCGCGATGGCGCCCGCGTTGCCGTAGCCCTGAATGGCAACGGTGGCGCCCGAGACATCGCCGAGCCCGTCTACGAGTCCGCGGTCGAGGGCGGTGCGGGTCGCCAGGAGGAGCCCCCGCGCTGTCGCCTCGGTGCGTCCGCGGGAGCCGCCCATGTCGACCGGCTTCCCGGTCACGACAGGAAAATTGTTCTGCCCAGGGTGCATCATATCGTACGTGTCGTAGACCCAGGCCATCGTCTCCGCGCCCGTGTTGACGTCAGGGGCCGGGACGTCGGTGTGGGGGCCGATGTTGTCGCCGAGCGCCGCGATGTAGCGCCGGGTGATCCTGCGAAGCTCCCGCCGGGAGAGCCGCTTCGGGGTGCACACGACCCCGCCTTTGGCTCCGCCGAAGGGGACGTTGACGACGGCGCACTTCCACGTCATCCAGGAAGCCAGCGCGCGCACCTCATCGGGGGTCACGTCCGGGTGGTAGCGGATGCCGCCTTTCCCGGGGCCGCGCACGTGGCTGTGCAAGACGCGGTGGCCGACGAAGGTGCGCACCGAGCCGTCGCCCATCACGATCGGAAACTCGACGGTGATAATGCGGCCGGGCCGAATCAGAAACTCGATGAGCCCCTCGCTGAGGTCCGGCATATGGCGGATCGCCTGCCGGGCCTGCTGGCGGGCGATGTGGAAGGGGTTAAGATCTTCCGGGGTTGTATCGGCGGGCGGCGGGGACGGGTCAGTGGAGGTCGACATCGGGACCTCGGGGCTGCGATGAAGGGAAATCGGACGGGGAGTATGCGTGCGATCGCTAAAGTACGGCTCGTTCGATCCGACTGCAACGCACGACGCGTGCGGTGCGCCCCGACGAGCTGGGGCCGGTTGGAGCCGCGGGCGGGGCTGGAACCTCCGACGAAAGGCGTCGTTTTGATCCCTGTACCGATATCATGCCCGATAGCGGAGCCCCCGGTCGCGATGAGCTTTGCATGAAGCCGGGAAATCGCTTGACACAAAGGCGCCGCCGTTCGTACCATATGTAGCGCCGAAACGACGACTCCCAGCGGGTGTAGCTCAGTGGCTAGAGCATCTGCTTGCCATGCAGAAGGTCGTGGGTTCGAATCCCATCACCCGCTCCGATACTGCGAAGTAGACCGACCTGCGGTCTGCTTCGCTTTTTTGCTTTCGGGCGGATGTACGTTTCTACGGGGCGCGCCGATCGACTGGGCTCCGAACCGCCTGGCACGGATGTTGATCGCTACTCGTAACCGGCCCGGCGGCCCGATCCCCGCCTTGGCCGGTTCGTCGTTTCCCTTCCCGTGATTGGGTACTTCTTCTATGACACGGTCCTCCGACGCGGATCCGTCCTCCCCGCGCCTGCCGCTTGCGCGCCGCGCGCAACTGGCTCGGGGACAGGCCGAGGCGCTCACGGCCCTGGCCGGCAGCGGCGAGGGGCAGCGGAGCGCGGCGGCGGCGCTGGCCCACGTCGCCCGCGCCCTGGGGGCTGACCGCGCGTCCATCTTCGAGTTCTGCGCCGACCCGTTCAGCGCGGTGCCGATCGCCTGTCGCCGCGTCGCCTGGAGCCGCACGGGCCAGGCCGCCGCCGACAGCATGATGCACGTCTCCGCCCACGGGCAGTGGCACGCGGCACTCGACGGGGGCGACTGGATCTGCGACCCGGTAGATGCGCGCCCGGCGCCCGAACGCGAGGGGCTCGCAGCGGACGGCACGACGTTCCTCCTCGTGATGCCGCTACGGGACGGCGAGGACCTCTGGGGCGGACTCCGCTTCGATGCCTGCGACGGCGCGACCCGGTGGACCGACGCCGAGGCCGCGGCGCTGCAGCCCGTTGCCGACGCGCTCATGGAGGTCCTCTCCAACGGATTCGTCCCGCCCCCCCGCGTGTCGAACGGTCGCCCTGCCCCGCCCGACCAAGCGTCCGGCGCGGACCCGGCTTCGGGCGACGTATCGACCGGATCGGCTGAAGGCGCGGAGACCGAGCCGCAATCGGTGGAGCGCGAGCCCGCCGCCGGGCCCTCCGTCGAGCCTGGCTCCTCGGGGGACGGGACGTACGACGCGGTGCACGACGGAGGGCGGCCCTCGCGCGGGGGGTTTGCGGTCATCGCCCCCGACGGCGCCGTTGTCTACCGCAGCCCGGCCTTCGACGAGGTCGTCGGCTCGTCCCGACGCGAGACGCCCCTCACCGACTGGATCGCCGCCGGCGAGGAGCGCCACGCGGTGGATGTGGCGCTGCAGGGCGGCACGGCCTACGAAGGCGACATCCCCCTGCGGGCGGACTCGGATCAAGACCCATCGGATGCGGCACCGACGCGGGTGCTGCTCTACCTGACGCCGCTGCGCGACGTCGAGGGTCAGCACCGCGGGCATCTGGGCTGGCTCTACGATGAGGCCTCCGCCCACATCGACGAGGTGCTCCAGGACCTGCGGCTGCACCACCGGGTACGGTCGGAGCGGGCGCTCGTCGAGGCCTCGCGCCTGCTGGTCTCGGCGGACACGTTCGATATGGAGGCGCTCCTGTCGATCATTGGCGAGGCGACGGGGGCCGATCACGCCTACCTGGTGACGATCACGCCCGAGGGCGAGGACCGCCCGGCGCCGGGGGCGGGGCTCGACCGTGCCGAGGGGCAGCCGCCGCCCATCGAGCTGGACGCCTACGAAGAGTACACCTGGACCGCGCCGGGCCGGGACATACATCTGGACCAGGAGGAGCACGGCGGTGCGGAGGCGCAGACCTTCGCCGTGCCCATCCTCTCGGCCGACGGGCAGCTCTTTGGCTACCTCGGCATCGAGTACGAGGGCGACTCGACGCCGCTACAGGACGCCGACGCGCGGGTGCTCAACGTGCTGGGGGATATGCTCTGCACGTACCTGCAGCGGCAGCTCTCCGAGCGGGCGCTCCGCCGGAGCGAGCAGCGCTACCGCCACTTCGTCGACACGATCTCCGAGGCCATCTGGCGCGTCGAGATCGATCCGCCCGTGCGCGTCGATCAGGATCCCGAGGCGCAGGTGGAGCATGTGCTCGACCGGGGCGTGATCGCCGAGTGCAACAGCGAGATGGCGAAGCTCTTCGGGCTGGAGCGGCCCGAGCAGGTCGTCGGATGGGACCTCGCGCAGGCGGTGCGTTACACCGGCCGTGGCATCGTCGAGTCGCTCGTCGAGACAAACTATCGCCTCCGCAGCAAAGAAGTCGTCGTGCGCGGCGACGCCGGCGCCCGCCACTTCATCGTCAACACGATCGGCGTGGTCGAGGCGGGGCAGCTGCACGGGCTGTGGGGCAGCGCGACCGAGGTGACCGACCGGGTCGAGCTGGAGCGGCGGATGGTCTCGGCGCTGGAGCAACAGCAACAGCGCATCGGCCGCGACCTGCACGACAACGTGGGGCAGCTGCTCACGGGCGTGCGCATGCTCGCGCAGAACCTCGCCGACCGGCATTTCGAGGAGGGGAGTTCCGGGCATCAGCGCATCGAGCGCATCGTGAGCTACGCCAACGAGGCGACCGAGCACGTGAGCAACCTGCAGCGCGGCCTGATGCCGGTACAGACCGAGCGCGGCGGCCTCGCGCAGGCCCTCAGTGAGCTGGCCTCGAACACGAACGCCTTCCCCAACATCGAGTGTATCTACGTCCACGACGAAACGACCGACGTCACCGATAAAGAAACGAAGCTGCAACTCTACCGCATCGCGCAGGAGGCGACCAACAACGCCGTCAAGCACGCCGACGCGTCGTACATCAAGATCATGCTGAAGACCGAAGGCGACCGCCTCGTCCTGCAGGTCGAAGACGACGGGCAGGGCTTCGACGTGGACGCCTGCCAGGGCAAGTCGCTCGGGCTGCACAGCATGGTCTACCGCGCCCGGTCGGTCGACGCCGAGATGGAGATCGACTCCGAGCCGGGCCTGGGCACGACCGTGCAGTGCGAGCTGCCACTGGAGGCCCTCCCGCAGCCCGAGGGCGAGTCGAGCGCCTCGGCGGGCTGAGGCGGCTGCGGCAATGCCCGGGTCGACACGGCGCCGGCGCGGCCGGAACCCGGAACGGACCCCATGGATGTAGGTGTGAGGTTGATCGTTGGTGCGCCAAAGACTACTTTATAAAGAGATAAACACGCATATCGTACAGGAACCGGATGAGGCCTCGGCCCGGCGCCGGCGTGCCGGGTACTCCATGGGGCGTTAAAGATACCAGGGGCGGCTGCCGATAAACGGGGTGGACGGCGCCTGCACGGGCGCCTCCCGATGCATCCGGCGGCCCGCCCCCCGCGGCGTCCCCGACGGACGTGCGAATCTGGGCTGACATGCGAATCCAACCGACCGGGGTGCCCGTCGGGGTCGGCCCGCGACTCCTTTCGACAGCATCGACACGAATTTCGCGTTTATGAGCAACTCTGATACGAATATGTCCAACAACCGAGCGAGCGATCACATCCGGGTTCTTCTGGTCGACGACCATCCCGCGATTCGGGAGGCCATCGCCGATACGATTAACGGCACGATGGATATGGAGGTGGTCGGCGAGGCCAGCTCCGCCGACGGCGCCTTTCGGATGGTCGAAAAGAGCGACCCCGATGTGGCCATTGTCGACATCTCGCTCGAAGATGCCCACGGGCTGGACCTCGTCCAGAACGTCCGCGCCCAGCACGACAACGTCAAGATGATCGTCTTCTCGATGTACGATGAGAACGTCTACGCCGAGCGGGCGATCCGCGCGGGCGCGTCGGGCTATCTGATGAAGAGCGAGCCGACGAAGCAGCTCATCGAGGCCATCCGCGGGGTCATGCGCGGCGAGGTGTACCTCAGCCGCTCGATGGCGTCGCAGATCCTCAACAAGGTCGCGATGGGCCGCACCTCCGAGCCCAACTTCGCGATCGACGAGCTTACCGACCGCGAGATGGCTGTCTTCCAGATGCTGGGCGAGGGCTACAGCATCGAAGACATCGAGAACCGCCTGAACCTGAGCCGCAAGACGATCGAAACGTACCGCCGCCGCGCGAAAGAGAAGCTCGGCTTCGACACGGTGTCCGAGCTGCTCCAGTTTGCCGTGCAGTGGAACTACGGCCAGGGCACGCACGGGCGAGACAGCGACGTCCGCACGCCCCAGCCGCCGGCCGAGCAGGAAGAGGGTTGAGCCTTACGTGGGCTGAGCCAGACGTGGGTTGATCCAGACGTGGGCTGAAAACAGGACGAGCGGGGCACCGGGGCCGCGGGGGAGATAGCGATTGGCGGAGGGCCGGTGTACAAAAGGCAACCCGGCATGCGCCGAATCTACATCCCACCATTGGTCGAACCGGACACGCGCCCGTCGAGTCGGCTTGTATGTTAGAGGGCACCGTGGCGTTACCGCGCTGCGGTGCCCTTGTATGTGAGGCCCTCGCGCAACCCCTGCGGCCGCGCCCGAACCGCGGCAGGAGGTGCAGGTCGTAGCGCACTCCCGGGGCCGCACGTGCCGGGGCATCGCTACTTCGTTCATCAGTTCGACCGGTTGCTGCTCACCCCACCGTATTGGACGTTCGGCCCGGCCCGGCCCCTGCGAGGGATCCTGCCTGCAGGACATGCCCATGCCCGCGCAGGATGTGCCCGCGCGCGTCAGGCCGAGACTAAACCAACCTGCCCATGCCTGCCAACCCAACCTCGTCCGACTCGTCTGCTCGCTCGCCGTCATCGCTCGCTTCATCGGCCTCGGCCGCGACGATCAAGGTGATGGTCGTCGACGACCATCCGGCGATCCGCGAGGCCATGGCCGCGACGATCGACAACCGGATCGGTATGCGTCTCATCGGTGAGGCGGCCTCGGCCGACAAAGCGATGCAGATCCTCGAGCGCCGCGCCGCCGACGTCGCGATCGTCGACGTGTCGTTGCAGGACGCCCACGGGCTCGACCTCGTGGGAGAGATCCGGGAAGCATTTCCCGACGTGAAGGTGCTCGTCTTCTCGATGTACGACGAGGGCGTCTACGCCGAGCGGGCGATTCGGGCGGGCGCCTCGGGCTATTTGATGAAGACCGAGCCGACCCGGAAGGTCGCCGAGGCGATCCAGAGCGTCTACAAGGGCGATGTCTACCTCAGCGCCGCGATGGCCTCGCGCATCTTGAGCAAAGCCATTCGCCAGGAGGACTACTCGCTCAGCTCAACGACCGAGGAGCTCACCGACCGCGAGATGGCGGTTTTTCGGATGCTCGGTGAGGGCACCAGCATGCGCGAGATCGCCGACAAGCTCGACCTGAGCCGCAAGACGATCGAGACGTACCGCCGCCGCGCAAAAGAGAAGCTCGGCTTCGAAACGGTCGCCGAGCTCCTACAGTACGCCGTGCAGTGGGCCTACGGGCGGGAGGGCGTGCCGGCGGGGTCCAAGCCCGACGAGTCGGAGGCGTGAGGGGCAACAAGTAGTGGAACAGGACGGCATATCTCAATCTTGTAACATTGTCCTATCGAACATGTGTTTAGGGCCCGCGTGGCTCATTCTTTGTCTCATCGGTTTAAGGAAAGAGCCGGTTGGTCGATAGCTTAGAGTGAGCGATTTCACGCATCGGTATACGCAGGAATGAGTCAGGCCCCGCTCAGGAAATGATGATATGATCCAAAAGTCCCCCATCCAACCCTGACTTTGGCGCATTGAACCTGTGGAGCAGAGTCGCTCCTTCTGCGTTAAGATCGCCCGGTCGCATCCTTCTAAAATGGTAGGTTTTCGTACTGCCGTGAGTCAACTTCAGCCGTACCAAAAGGAAATCGTATATTCCGAGCAATCGGACGGAATGTATGGGGGGGCTTCTCAGGCGCCGAGTGGTAAAGAACAGCTGGAGCGGCTGATCGATGTCCTGTACAAGGGGAAATGGATTATCCTCGTCACCTTTGTGCTGGTGGTGGGGGCAACAGCCGGGTACACCTACACGCGCACGCCGAGTTACCAGGCGTCCAGTATGGTGATGCTGACCAATAACAATGGCAGCGACCGGAGCGGTTCGGCGAGTTCGCCGGCGCTGGCCTACGCAAGTGGCGGGATGGCCGGGCAGTGGGGGCGCTCGGTGTCAAACGAACTGACGCTTCTCCGGTACTCGCGAGAGCTTCCCTTCAACGTCGCGGATTCGCTGATGGAACTCCGGGAGGCCGGTGAGGTGTCGGCCGCGTGGCCGATCTTTTCGACGAGCGAGGGGCAGACAGTATCGAAGGCGCAGCTCGCCGGACGTATCCGGGCGTCGGTCGGGTTTTCAGCCCGTGAGGATCGGGTGCTCCAGTTTTCCTCGCAAAGCTCCCGGCCGGTTCAGGCTGCGCTCCTGGCTAATCTCTATGCGACGGAATATGTCGAGATGTCGCGGAGTAGCAGTCGGGCCAGCATGGTTGCCTCGCGCGAATTCTTAGAGCAGCAGCTGAGTAAACGAGAAGCAGATCTGCGCCGGATCGAAGGGCAGATTCAATCCTATCTGGAAACGCAGGGCACCGTGTCGATTGACGCGAAAGGATCTCAGTTGGCCTCGCAGGTGACCGAGATGGAAACTCGTGTGGATCAGATTAGTGTCGAACTTCAGAAGCGCCGTGCCGCCCTGGACGCGCTACAGAAGCGTCTCGACGAGTTGCAGCCCAACTTGGCCAAGCGAGCCGCTTCGACCACGGAGCAGGATCTTCGGCGGCTTCAGGAAGAGTTGGGTAAGCTGAAAGCCACCAAACAGCAAGCGCTGATCCGCAATCCGGAATGGGAGCCCAACAGTCAGCCCCAGTTGGAGTCGATCAATGCTGATATCCGGCAGCTTCAGCGTCGGATCGAGTCGCTGGCTGAACAGTACGTGAGCGAGTCGGTAGCTGCAGGCAGCGCTGATTCGACGCAGTCCGATGGGCTCTCGGTGGCCGTTAATCTGCGGAATCAAATTGCGAATGAGCGGGTCGCCATCATGCAGCTTGAAACCGAGCGGGACGCGCTCGATTCGCTGGTGCAGAACTATCAAGGGCGGCTTCAGGAGATCCCGGGCGAATCGCTCCAGTACGCGCGGTTGCAGCGCGAGCGGAATCGAGCCGAGCAGATGTATGAATTTATTCTCCAGCAACTGCAGCAGATTCGGTTGAAGGAGGAGGGTGAACTCGGCTACGCCAGCCTGATTTCACAGGCGTCGGTGCCGTCGGTGCCCGTCTACCCACAGCCGTTTCGCAATCTGATGCTTGGGGCCTTCTTCGGTCTCTTCGTGGGGGTGGGGCTAGCCTACCTGCGGTATACGCTGGATAACCGCCTGTACCGTCCCGAACAGGTAGAGGAGCTGGGCTACTGTACGGTACTCATTCCCAATATGACACCGCTGATCAAGTCGGCGCATGGAGGGAAAGAGTATGTTGAAGAAGATGGGCACGACGTATCGACGAGCCTGGTGGCATTACATAATCCGGTGTCGTCGATGTCCGAGGCGTATCGTGAGTTGCGGACGAACATTCAGCTGGGATTACCCAATGGTACGGCGCGTATGGTCGTGATTACGAGCGCCGGCGTGGGGGAAGGGAAATCGACGACCGCCTGTAATCTGGCGGTATCGTTTGCCGGAAGCGGCGCGCGGACGCTGCTCATCGATGCGGACATGCGCCGCCCTCAGGTGCATCGGATGTTGGGGCTTCCGCTCAAGCCAGGGCTGACACAAATCTTGGAAGGGGATAACGAGTTTGATCCCCGCAACATGGAAACACATATCGACAACCTCTTCGTGATCACGGCTGGGAGGACGGCCGCCACCAATGCGTCTGAACTCATCGGATCGGGGCGCATGAAGGACCTTCTGCGTGCGGTTAAAACGCAGTTCGATGTCGTGATCATCGACACGCCGCCGACCCTCGCGGTGACGGATGCCAAGCTCGTGGCCTCGCGCTGCAACTCGGTGATTCTGGTGTCCCGGGCCGGCGAGGCCAAGGAAGAAGAGCTCAACCGCGCGCTGCAGGGATTGGAGCGCGTCGGGGCTCGCATCCTCGGAATCGTGCTTAACGGCTTCGACGTGTCTATGGCGTATGATTACAAGTACCGGTATCGAGATTACTCGAAATATGGGCACTATACTGGATACGGAAACGGTTGACGCTTATCTCTTTATTGGCTTTTATCATTGACCCTTTCGCTGTGATCAGTAAACCATTGATACGCCTCCACACGCGGTGGTTCGCCTCGCCGTCCTTTGCCCTTTTTCTCCTGATCGGAGTGCTCCCCGTCGTTCAGACGGCTGCGGGACAACAGGTTGGGCGGACGCAACGCATCACCGCAGAGGGCGTCCCCTATCGCGTGTTTGCGGAGCAGGGCGAGGCTACCATCCGGGTATATATGCTCGGCGGACAGGGGGCCTCTGGGATCTATGAAATCGGGCAAGGTACTCGATTTGACGAACTCCTCGCCCTGTCGGCATTGGCCCCGCAGCCCGTGCAGCCGAGGACGAAGCAGCGCATTACGATACGCCACTATCACCAGGAGGGGGGCAACCGCGTTTTGGTGTTTGAGGAGCAGCTCCAGGAGATTCTTCAGATGAATCCTAACCAGTATCCCGAACTGCGGGATGGCGACCTGATCCGCGTAGAGGTTCAAACCCGAAATCGGTTCGGGTGGCGTGATGGGCTGCAGATTCTGACCAGCTTGAGCACGGTAATTCTCCTGGTTGAGCGACTCACGCGCGTCCTATGAGCAAACTATCTGGTGTAGCGCCCTCCAAGGGCATCCTGCGGGAGTACAGCCAGGGGCAAATCTATTGCTCCAAAAGATGACGCTACGCTTGGCCGAAAGGCGAGCGGTACGTCTCATAGTGGACGTACTCTCACGAGCGCTGGGGACGAGCACCGAGGCGTACGGCCCCATACCTTGGGCCGGCACTCCGCGCTCGTCGTGTAACAAATACGAATCGTCCAGCGATGTCCCCGTCTGTCGTTTTTCGACAGAATAGTGGGACTGACGTGGCGGAGCCGTATCTGCGCGGGGTGGAACCGCAGCAGTGGGGCGAACCACCTGCGCATCGGCTTCACGCAACCGACGTACTGATCAAACGACTCGATAGACGATGGATTCGGCATCTGATCCGGTGTGGCGCGTGTTCTACACCCGCGCCCGGGCCGAGAAAAAGTGTGAGGAGCGCCTGGAGCGTCGTCAGGTCGACGTGCTGCTCCCCAAGCGGGCCGTGATGCGCCAGTGGTCCGATCGCAAAAAAAAGGTGATCGAGCCGCTCTTCCGAAATTACATCTTCGCCCGTGTCGATGAAAAGGATCGCCTGTGCGTGCTGCGGACGCCGGGCATCGTCCGGTGCGTGAGTTTCCGGGGCGAGCCGGCGCGCCTGCGAAGCGAAGAGATCGACCAGCTCAAGCGGACCCAGCAGGCGCCCGACCGGCTGGCGGTGGTGGACCTGCGCCCGCCGATTGGAGAAGAGGTCACCGTAACGGAGGGGCCCCTGCAAGGGCTCTCCGGTGAGGTGCTCGAGCACCGCGGGCAGACCTACGTCCTCGTGCGCGTCGAAGCCATTCGCCAGGCCGTAAAGGTGCAGGTCCCGGCCGACTGGGTGCAGGTGGAGGCGCCAACGACGTAGCATCGTACCCAGTCCCGTTCCACGATCAACGTTGCACGTTTAACGCTCTACGCACATATGCATCTAACGGCCAACAACGCCAAAATCTA
>CAYUVF010000070.1:0-16922 GCA_964448045.1 uncultured Rhodothermales bacterium | reverse complement strand
ATTTCCGAAGTTGAGCCCTTCGGCGAAGTCGCCACTCTCCAGCGTCACCGTATGGCTTCCTCCAGAGGGAAACGTCTTCATCCACCCGTCCTGCTGCGCCTCGCTGACGGTGTATTCGCCGGGTTCCAGGTCGGGGAATGAGTAGGCGCCATTCGCGTCGGTCGTGGTGGTCTGGCCGGTGTTGAGTTCGAGGGTCCAGCCGGAGAGGCCTTCTTCGCCGTCATCGAACTGGCCGTTGCCGTTGGCGTCGTTCCACTTGAGGCCGGAGAGCCCGGCCGAAGAGGGCTGCCCGAAGATGAAGTCGCAAGTAAACTGGGCGAACGTGCCGGAATCGTTGATCCCCTGCAACGTGTACGTGGCGGTTCCTTCGCCCAGCGACTGGACATCGAACGTGACCTCGACAACGTCGCCGGGCGCAATCACGGCAATGTTCAGGACGAGCTGTTGGGCGGTGACGGTGCTCCATGTGCCCTTTTCGGCGTTTTCGGTTCCGGTCACAAACTCGGCCACGCCATCCATCGTGTACGTTACTTCTACCCCCGTGCTTTCCTCGGTACCCGTGTTCGTCACGTTGCCGCCAAACCCGAACCGGATCCCCGGCTCCAGCGGCTCCTCGGTGCATGTTTGGTTAGCTGCGGCCTTTTGCCCTGCGGTGGGTTCTGCCATCGCATCCGGCAATTCGATGCGGGGCGCCGGCGCTTCCTGTGCGTTGGTACTGCGAACGCCACCCATCAGCGCCAACAGGACGGCAAGGCTGAACGCGAGTCGACGTAGCATGGCAGCGTGGGAAGTCGATAAAAAGGAGCCACAGCTGCTAAACTATCTCTCGCGTTTAACGGATGATATAACGAATATTCGTTATTTTAGGCGGTATGGAAGGTGGAACGTGTGATGGTCGGCACCCTCACGCTTCACGCAATACGCATCACGCCCGCTCAAATCAACCGCTCCTTCAGCGCCTTGGCCACAGCGCCACTGCGGGAGTGGACATGCAGCTTCGTGTAGATGTTGCGGATATGCATGTCGACGGTGTGGTAGCTAATGGCCAGGTCGCTGGCAATGCGCTTGGTCGTCTTGCCTGCGACAAGCTCTTCGAGCACCTCGCGCTCACGGTCGGTCAGGTCGTAGTCGCCTTGCGGTACGGCCAGATCGGCAAACATGCCCAGCACCTTGCTGGCGATCTGCGGGTTGATGGGGGCGCCGCCATGACGGGCCGCCCGCACCGCTTCGACGATCTGCTCCCCCGACGAAGGCTTCAACAGATACCCCGACGCCCCCGCGCAGATGGCCTCGAAGATTTTGTCGTTGTCCTCGTGGACCGTCAGCATGACGATGTGGGTCGTGGGCGAGAGCGCCTTGAAGCGACGAATGCCCTCGATGCCGCTCATGCCGGGCAGCTCGATGTCGAGCAGTATCGCCTCGGGCGCATCCGCCTGCTCGCCCTGCTCCAGCGCAGCCTCGCAGGTTTCGAAGGCCTGCGGCTGCGCGACCCCCTCCGCCGCCGCAAGGAGCTTCACGATGGCCGTCCGGAAGTGGGGATCATCCTCGACGATCCACACGCTGATGGGCGGACCGTCGGACGACGAGACGTCAGCAAGCATGGTAGCATCGGTTGCATGAGCAGTAGCTCCAGAGGATAGGGTACAACCTCTCACGGAAAGCCGCCATAGCGAATTCTCGTTATACACCACCGCATACACTGTACTGCATGCACTGTCCAGCACCCCTCACGTGATCGGCACCACGAGCCGCAGGGTCGTGCCGTGTGCGGGTTGGCTCGCCAGCGTGAGATCAGCCTGCATCTGCTCGGCGCGGCGGCGCATGTTGCTGAGTCCCTGCCCCGCCGCATCTTCCGCCTCCGGATCGAAACCGATGCCGTCATCGGTGATCGTCAGTTCGAACCGATCGGTCTGTGGGCGCAGGGTAATCTGCACGGTTTCTGCGCGGGCGTGGCGGACGATGTTGTGCAGCGCTTCTTTGTAGATCAGAAAGAGGTTGCGGCGCGTGCGCACGTCCAGTTGTTCCAGCGCGGCGAGCCGCTCGGGCTCCGGATGCTCGAACGTGTACGCCATCCCACTCAGCAACGCCGATGCTTCGTTCTTCATCTTCCACAGCAGCGCCTCGGGCTGGTCGTGTTCCGGGTCGACGAACCAGACGATGTCGCGCAGCGTCTCGGTCGTCACCCGCACGAGGCGGCCCATCTCCCGCAACTCCGCATGCTCGTCCTCGGTCAGATCGGCCGTGGCGCGCAGGACATCGCTGGAGATGGCGACGCTGGCCAGCTGACTCGCCACGTCGTCGTGCAGATCACTTGCGATGCGTAGGCGCAGGCGTTCCATCGCCAGCAGGTGTCGCACCCGAAGGCGATAGGCCAACACGACGGCGCCCACGAGCAGCGCCCCCATCAGCACGCGAAACCATCCCGTCTGCCAGAACGGGGGCGTGATCGTCACGCGGATCGAGGCGCCCTCCTCATTCCACACGCCGTCGTTGTTGGCCCCCTTCACGCGGAAGACGTACTCGCCCGGCGGCACGTTCGTATAGCGCACGGTGCGGCGCGTCCCGGCCTCGACCCAGCCGTCCTCGAAGCCGTCGAGCCGGTAGGCGTACTGGTTCTTTTCCGGATGGGTGAAGTTGAGCGCCGCGAACGTGAAGGTGAACACCCGGTCCCGGTAATCGAGCACCACGTGCGTTCGGCCCGACGGGTTCAGCACCACGGATTCGCTCCGGCTCACCTTGGTCATCTGCGTGATTACGACGGGTGGAACGTACGGATTGTCGCGGATGGCAGCGGGATCGAAGGCGGTGATGCCCCGCAATCCGCCAAAGAAGAATCGTCCCTGCGTCCCCCGAAGCGCGGCCCGCCGATTGAACTCGGTATTGCGCAGGCCGTCGCTGGCGTCGTAATGGCGGAAGGTTTCCCGGTCGGGATCGAAGCGCACGAGGCCCTGATTGGTGCCCAACCAGAGGCGCCCGCGCTCGTCCTCCAGGATGCTGTACACGATCGAGCCCGGCAAGCGATCGGCATCAAAGTAGTGCGCCACGGAGCCGGTCGACGGATCGAGCCGCACCAGCCCGGTGTCCGTCCCCAGCCAGAGCACCTCCGACGCGTTCTCGTGAATCGTCCAGACCGTCTGGCTCAGCCCATTGCGCTCGCGGTCCGATGCGGCATGCGGATGCTCGGTCAGCGTTCCGGTGGCGACGTCGTATCGGGCCAGCCCGCCGCCCTCCATGCCAATCCAGAGATGGCCGGACGGACCGGCGTGGAGCGCCTGGATCGTGCTGAAGTCCGTTCCATATTCGATTGGCAGTGGAACGTGCTCCCATCCCGACAACGGATCGCGACGATGCAGCGCCGTTCCGCCTCGCCAGAGCGCCCCATCCGGCCCCTCCGCAATCGTGTAGACGGGATCCGGATCGGCCCCCTGCGCATCCGGCGCACAGCGCGGTCCCGGCGGATCCAGCACGCAACTGCCCGCCGCAGTGCCCACCCAGATCTGGCCCCGCCGGTCTTCGTGCAAGACCCATACGTGATCGCTGGGCAGCGTGTACTCGGTCCCGGTCGGCCGATAGCGCGAACCCTCCCGCCGCAGCCGCACGAGCCCTCCACCCAGCGTGCCCACCCAGAGCGCCCCGTCCTCTGCTTCACGAAGAGCCATCACCGCGCTCTGCCCGGCCGCGCGCAACACGTCCTCATCGGGGCCCCAGTGGGCAAACGGCTTCCGATGTGGATCGTAGCGATAGAGCCCGCTCCGGGTGCCTACCCAGAGGATACCCGCCCGGTCCTCGTGGAGCGCCCAGACGTAATTGCTCAACCCCGCGGTGCCGGTCGTGTCAATGAGGTGGTGCTGAAGCGCCCCGGTGCTCGGATCGAAGCGGTACAGCCCCCGCCCCGTCCCGATCCACAGGGTGCCATCACGCCCTTCGTGTAATTCGTTTCGCGCGGCCCCCCAGGGGATGCTGGCCCGGATGCGCTGCGCCGGAGCGCCCGCCACGTCGAGCGAATCAGACTGCGGCCCTCCGATCCACATCGTTCCGCTGGGGCCGGTGTGCAGTGGTCCGCCCCGGAGCAGTGTCACCGGCTCAAAGTCGTCCCGCGCCGCATCGTATCGGTACAACGCATCGGGGGCCGGTGAGGTGAACGCTGCACTCCCGATCGCCCAGATCCGGCCTTCCGGACCTACCTCGATCGTGCCGGCTGTGCCGGAGGGGGCGCCCAGCCCGTAGCGCTCGAATGTGCCGGATGCCGGGTTAAAGCGGTAGAGCCGGGCATCGCCATAGGTGGAGATCCACAGTCGGCCCGCCCCATCCACCACCACGCGAGCAATACTTTTGGCGGCATCCGACGAATCCGGCGTCAGGTCGTAATGCACGAACCGGCCCGTCGTGCGATCGAGACGATCCAGCCCGCTTGCCGTGCCCACCCAGAGGTCGCCGTGGGGCGCCTCCGCAAGCGCCTGCACGATGTTATTGACGAGCGACGTCGAATCGGCCGGCAGATGGCGGTACGCCCTTACGTCGTATCCATCGTAGCGGTTGAGTCCATCGGCCGTGCCGATCCAGAGAAAGCCCTGCTGGTCTTGCAAGACGGTAAACACCGTGTTGTGCGAGAGCCCGTCCAGCCGCTCAAAATGAAGGGAGGCCGCCGGCTGGGACTGGGCCTGAGCACGTACCGATGCGCCCATCCCCAGCATTACCACCAGCAATCCCCGGATGATTGGCGCGTTCACACTGCCCCGCCTCCTGCCACCGAGCCGGGTGCCCGTCCGAGCGCTGGATGCTACGCGCCCTTTGCAGCCCGGTCGCCTGGTTAATTTTGCTCTCACGTACTCCTCATGCAAAGGATAGCATTGATCACCCAAACATGCCATTGGCGCTCCAGCCCGCACTGTAATCGGAGGATGTGGTGGTGATGGGCAGCTGTAACGCTCGGGGGCGCATCGGGACTCTATGGGCGGCTGTGTTTATGCGCTTTGCGCATCCCCCGACTTGTCTCATCGATTCTTCTCGTCTCATGCGTAGATGGTGCCTTCTCCTGCTCTTTGTTTTTGCCGTCGGCGTCGCGCTGCCCGCTGACTCCACCGCTCAACCGGATGACGATCTGCGGCTGCCCGACGACTACGCGCCGCGCATCAGCACGGTGAGCGAGGCCTATCAGGCGCTCGCGCGGCAGGTCCATCCGGCCGTCGTGCAGATTATCGCGAGCCGGTACAGCGGCGTGAACGAATCGCTGCGAGGTGGCGGCGCGCGGCTCACAAAGCGCCGCAGCTCCGGATCGGGCGTGGTGCTGGATAGCGTGGGATACGTCGTCACCAATGCGCATGTGGTGCAGGGCGCGCATGAGGTCTTCGTCCGCCGCCCCTCCCCGCTGCGCGGCGCTCCCGGCAGCCAATCGATCCTCCGCCCGGAGCGCGATCTTATCTCGGCGGAGGTCGTGGGCACCGACTCCGAGACCGACCTTGCCGTGCTCAAGCTCAGCGGCTCGGGCTACCCAACGCTCTCGCTCGGCAACTCCGATGCGCTGCGCCCCGGCGAAATTGTGTTTGCCTTCGGCAATCCGCTGGGGCTGGAAAACTCCGTGAGCATGGGCATCGTCAGTGCGACCGCGCGGCAGCTTCGCCCCGGCGCCCCCATGATCTACATTCAGACCGATGCGCCCATTAACCCCGGCAGCAGTGGCGGGCCGCTGGTGAACGCGCAGGGCGACGTCGTGGGCCTCAACACGCTCAACCTCTCGCAGTCGGGCGGGAGCGAAGGCTTGGGCTTCGCCGCTCCGAGCAACATCGTCGCAACCGTGTACCGGCAGATCCGCAAACGCGGGTATGTGCGCCGCGGCGTCATCGGCGTAAACGCACAGACGATCACCCCCGCGTTAGCTCAGGGCCTCGACATCCAGGGCAACTATCGCGTCATTCTGGGCGACGTTTACCCCGGCAGTCCCGCCGCCCAGAGCGGCCTGCGCCCGGGCGATATCATCGTGAGTCTCGACGACAAGTTCATGGAAAACGGGCGCCAGTTCGACGTCAACCTCTACGGCAAACCCATCGGCTCGCCCGTTACACTGGAAATCCTGCGCGACGGGCAGATCCAGACGCATCGGGTGGAGGTAGTGGAACGACCGGATAATCAGACGCGCCTCTCGCGGATGGCCAACCCGGAGGAGCACCTCGTGGAGGCCCTCGGCATTCTGGGCCTGCCGCTCGCGCCGGATATCCGCGCTCTGCTACCCCACCTGCGGCGTACCGAGGGCGTGCTCGTCGCGGCGAGCAGTGCCCAATCGACCGTCTGGGGCCACGAACTCCAGCCCGGCGATGTCATCTACGCCATGGACGGCCGCCCGATTTCGAGCCTGGCGGATCTGCGCCGAGCCGTCCAGATGCAGGACCGTACGCCCTCCATCCTCGTCGCGCAGGTGCAGCGCGGACGCACCATGCAATATGTGACGCTTGATCGCCGGTAGGATGAGCCGGCGTAATCCAGCCGGGGCGCCCCATCAGCAAACGCCCTACATCCGATTCCTCAAAAGTAGCACACGGAGTTCCGGATTGGCTGCATTCACTTCAGTGTGGGTCCCGTACGTTGCTAACGCCTTGTAGATGCTGAACGGCTTCTGCGAGGAGTTTGATGGTGGAGCAGCCGGTCCGGCCCCCGCGCCGGGCCGGCTGCGTGTTGGACAGGTGCTGCATTTGACCGACAGGCCCCGCGCCCACCCCGCACCGCGTCTACAACTCGAACTGCAGGCCGATGCGCACCGTGCGGCCCGGCTCGTAAACCGTGAGGCCCGATGAGAACGGATCGCGCAGGTACGAGAGGTGCCGGTAGTAAAGTGCATCGGTGACGTTCTCGATGTCGAGCGTCAGCCGGACCGGCTGGCGGGGCGCATAGGCCATTCCCAGATCGAGCCGGGCCCACGCAGGCGTCGTCTGCTCTCCCAACCGCTCGGCCACACGCCGTTGTGCCGCGGCAGCGTGCACGGTCGTCCGCGCCTGCAGGCCCCGCACCACCGGGGTGCGCAGCGTGGCCTGCCCACGCAGCGACGGCGTTTCGGCCAGCGGCTCATCGTGCGTGCGATCTTGCGCCCACGTGTACGAGGCCTTCACGTGAGCGAGCGGCCAAGTGGCGCGCACGTTCACGCCCGCCATGAAGGCCTCAATCTCGTCGTAGGTGACGACCGGCGCCGCCTCCGTACCCGCCGCCACGAGCCCCGAAAAATCGTGCACGTGGGTAGCGTAGACATCGCCCGCGAACCAGCCCGCCTCGACCGAGCTGCGCAGCGTCGTCTTGAGTGGCGCATCGAGCGTGGGGTTGCCGATCCACATCGGCTTACCGGCGGGGCGCTTCAGGCCGATGTACATTTGCTCGGGGATTGGGGCCTCACGGGCGACCTCAGCGATGAGACCCAGCGTCCAGTCGCGCACGAGGAGCCGGGTGTAGCGCGCCACCGCGCTAAACGGCACGAACCACTGCTCGTCATCGGCGCGGGCGAACTGCTGCTGATACATCGCGAGGCGGCTTGCATCGGCAATCCCGATACGCGTTAGCCCCACCTTCGCCGAAAGTGAAAGCGGCTGACGGCGAATGGTATGCGACGCCGTGGCCGAAGCCATGCGGAGGTCGGGCATCAGGTGCTGCCGCATCGACTTCGCGCCCATATCCATCGTGTTCCATCCATCCCATCGGCGGTAATAGGCTTCGTAAAACGGACCGGAAACGCCCAGTGTGAAGTTATCGGCGACGGTTTCCATCTCCATCATATTCGACGAGGTGCGCAGGCCGTTGTCCATCACGTGATGGGTGTGATTGATGTAGGCCTTGTGCTCGTCGTAGCTGGCCGAGGCGCTCCAGAGCACATTTTCGCGCTCATCCATCTGCAAATACGGGAACGGAATGTCCTCGGAAACGAGCAGGGACGCATGGTACGCCCAGGCGCCCTGCTCGCCGCTGAACGATGTCTCGTACAACTGATAGCGCGGGGCACCGAGGTAGCCGTAGCGATCCTCGAACGCCCGGCCCCGCGCGTCTTCGTACGGCTGCTTGCTGAGGACACGCCCGGTGATGCGGTGCCGATAGCCCTCCAGCGCCAGCGCAGCATCTACGTTCTCGCCCACGACCCCGCGTCCGGTCACGCCCCCGCGCAGGGTCCACTGCTCGGCCGGACGAGCACGCTCAAACGAAATTTTCCCTCCGAGGCCCGACTGCGGCTGCGCCGATGATTTGTCGACCCGGATGCGCTCCATCTCCAGGGGATTGACGCGGGCGGCGGGCGGGTCCATCCGTCGCGGGCACGAGTTGGGGTAGCGCTCGCCGTCGATCACGATATCGACCATGCCGCCGGCAAAGCCGTCCAGATAGACGTCGCTGGCCAGAAACGCCCCCTTCCGGATGAGTTCGACTTCGCTCTGGGCCAACACCCGATGCAGGTCTTCTTTGGAGAAGAGCACCTGCGTCTCGCCCCATTCGAGCGCCCGCGCCGTGACCTCGACCGGGCGTAGCGCATAGCCGTTTTCGAGCCGTTTTATATCGGTCGTGTCGCCACGAATTACGTACAGCGTGTCGCCGCGCACGACGTGCGTTTCGACAGGCTCCTGGGCTGCGGTTGGGCTGGTCATCAGCAGGAGCACGATTGTCCAGAGCACGGTGGGAATGAAATGACGCATGAGCCTATGTGCATGGGCTGGTGGAGAAGAATACCGAGCGACTCTTTTCCGCAACTGTAAATATGCACCACGCCACGTCGCCAACCTGCCGGGGCCATCCCACATCGGAATGTGGAGGATTTTCCCACACCTACCGCCACGCTCCAGCGCTGGAGTTCGACATCGAGCGAAACGGATGATACTCTATTTCGTAGTCTATGGTGTTAAATATATCAGTTCACGGCCGCAGTTACTGGCGGGAGCGGGCTTCCCCCTGTTTTCACCAACGACGCACCGCCAACCCAAAAGCGCCCGCCCGGGTCTCCCCGAGCGGGCGCGAATGTCTCCTCTTCTGTCGACGCATTTACTCCGATTCGGCCGATGGGCTCAGGGGATTCTGGTCGCACTGCAGGCAGCGGGCGTATCCTCTCCAGATCGCCACGTGCCAATCCGTGGACTCCTCACAGTGCGGGCATCGGTCGCGCCACATCAGTCGGGGTGCGCTCGTGGCGGCCGATAACCGGGCGATGTGATCGGTAATGCGAGTAAACAGGCTCATATACAAGAATAGGATGGTTCGGGAATTCAGCGTGTGGGCGTCGAGGGCTCCAATCCCAGGGGGGTGCACCGGTTCGGGGTGCCGGCCGCTAAAAGCCCTTTCGCTTACCGCTTCTTCACACCGATCCGGTGGGTAGCGCTTCCACCCCTCGGCCCAAACAACCGAACCGCCCGCTCGTATCGCACCTCGGTTTGATTCCGCGAACTCCGCCAATCTCTTCATGCCCGACGCACCGCCCCCACTCGCAGCCGAGCACCTTACGCGGGTTGTCGATGGGACGCCACTGGTGGATGACCTCAGTTTCACCGTCGAACACGGCGATGTCTTCGTCGTCTTCGGCCCATCGGGCGCCGGCAAGTCGACGCTGCTTCGGCTCCTCAACCGCCTCGACGAACCAACACGCGGCACCGTGTACCTGGACGGCACCGACTACCGGTCGCTCCCGCCGCGTACGGTGCGACGGCGCGTTGGGCTCGTTCCGCAGCAGCCCACCCTCACCGATGGCACCGTAGGCGATAATGTCTGCTGGGGCCCGGTACTGCGGGGCGCCCCCGTCGACGGGGACGCGCTCCATACGCTGCTCGCTCGCCTCGGGCTGGCCGGCTTCGCCGACCGCGACGCCGCCGATCTATCGGGCGGGGAGGCCCAGCGGGTGGCCATTGCACGCACGCTCTTCAACGAGCCCGACATCGTGCTGCTCGATGAACCGGCCTCCAGCCTCGACGCAGCTGCCGCCGAACGCGTCGAAAGCCTCCTCTCCGACGTCATGGACGCATTCTCCCTCACGGCGGTCCTCGTCACTCACGACGCCGCCCGGGCCCGGCGGCTCGGCACGCGGGGGCTGCGCCTCGAAGGCGGTGCCCCCGCACGCCGCGGCTCCATCGACACGATCCTCGATACGTAACGGCTGCCTCCGGATCCATGCTGCCCTCCCCCCTCGCCGATGTCTGGGCCCGCGCTCAGGACCCCGTTGTCCTCGACGGCCTGCTGCAAGTGGGCGCGGCCAGCCTCCTCGCCGCGCTCGTCGTCGTCCTGGCCTACGTGCGGCGCCTTCGCCTGGAATCGGAGCTGAGCGTCGCATTCGCTCGCGGCTTCGTGCAGATCGTGGCCATGGGCCTGCTGATTGGCGTGCTGCTGACCGTGCCGCTCGCCTGGAGCGGAGTAATCCTCCTGGGGATGGTTGGCGGCGCGACGTGGATCTCACGTCAGCGCGGGGAGCACCTGCCCCGCGTCACCCGCATCTCGCTACTCTCCATCGGCCTCGGAGCCGGACTCGTGATCGTGACGATGACGTGGGCCGGCGCCATCGAAGCGACGGTGCGCAGCCTGGTGCCCGTTGGCAGCATGGTGATCGCCAACGCAATGAAGATCAATGGACTTGCGCTCGATCGCTTTCGTGAGGAGATCACAAGCAACCGCAATGTCATTGAAGTCGGCCTCGCCCTCGGCGGTCCGCCCCAAGCCGTGCTCGCCGATCGCGTGCGCGCCAGCGTCCGAGCCTCTCTGATTCCCGTCGTCGACTCGCTCAAGAGCCTGGGCTGGGTGTGGATTCCCGGCATCATGGCGGGCATGATCCTCGCCGGCGAGAATCCGATCTACGCGGCGCTCTACCAGTTCGTCATCATGGCGATGATCTTCGCCGCGGGCGGGCTTACCAGTATGATCAGCAGCCTGCTCCTCAGCCGGGCCGTTATCACCGAGGCCGAGCAGCTGCGCCGCATCCCCACGTAACCGGCCCCTCCACCGGCTTGCTGACGTACGATCCACTCCATAGCTTCATGCTGATTCGGCGCTGCCCCATCCGTTCAACGCCCGACGCGCCATGATCAACACGATCCACACGCTCTTCGGCGTCGTCGCGCTGATTGCCGGCGCCTGGAATCTGGCTACGATGAAGGGCACGCGCCGCCACCGCGTCGTCGGCTGGGTCTATGCCGGCTCGATGGCCGGGCTCATCCTCACCTCATTTGCCATCGTTGAGCTGTTTGGCACCTTCGACCCATTCCATGCCCTCTCGATCGTCAGCGGGGGCACGCTGGCTCTCGCCCTGTATTTCCCCCTTCGGCGGGCGCATCATCCCGGCTGGATGATCCATCACTACTTCTGGATCTCGTACTCGTACATGGGACTGGTGATGGCCACCGGCTCCCACCTGTTCGCCTACGGCCCGCCCGGCTGGCCCACCTGGGCTCGCGCGCTGCTGTACTGGGGTGCCCCCTTCCTTATCGGGACCGCGCTAATCGTGGGCTTCCAAGATCGTGTGTGGACGCCTCTCGGGGCGCTGGACGCCGCCGTGGACGCCTCCGACTCGGTGCCGGAGGATGCGTCGTAAGCCTCGGCGCAGGCAACCCGAGCCGTACGCATCATCCGGCCGGACCGGCGTGGGAACCGGCACGCTTTGCTCGGCTAATCGGCCCGCTCGCCCGAGCCGCTGCCGGCGCATAGCTGAGGTCGACGCACACGGGGAAATGGTCGGATCCGACGTAGTCCAGCACGCGCATCCGTACCAGCTGAAAACCGGCGGAGTGAAAGACGTGGTCCAGCGGAAACCGGAAGAGCGGCCACCGGGCATGAAACGTGTTGTAGAGGCCCCGCCCCTTGCGCGGATCGAGCAGGCCGCTGCGCTGCACGAACCGATCCGTCGTCTCCGACCAGGCTACGTCGTTGAAGTCACCGGCGACGATCGTCGGAGAAGGCGATGTCCGCTCGGCCATGGTGCGGGCGAGGCCAATGATCTCAGCATCGCGGGCCGTCGCGTGCTGGCCATTGATGGGCTCCGGAGGAGGCGGATGCAGCCCCCGAAAGTCGACGCGCGTGCCGCTGGGCAGCACCACCTCGGTGTGGATTGAGGGCACGTCGTCCCGCACCAGGAAGCGAACCTGTGGGTCGAGGAGCTCAAACCGCGAGAGGAGCATCATGCCGTAGTAATTGTCCTGCGGCTGCCGGACACCGTGCGGGTACTCTTCACGGAGTGTGTCGAGTGTCCGTGCCCAGGCCGCATCGACCTCGACCGCCAGGATCATATCGGGATCGGCGCGGCCGATCACTTCGAGCCAGCGCTCGCGCTCGGGGTTGTCGCGCTGAACATTGGAGACCACAAGCCGGATCGTCTCCTCGCGCTTCACCCGGCGAGCCGGCGCAACAGTGGCCCCGGCCACCGGCGTGAAGGGATAGATCCGATAGCACTGCCATCCGATGCATCCGCCAATCATGCCGAGAAATGCCCAATCCCACCACGACCCGTTCTGGAACAACGTCCCATACGCACTGCCCGAAACCAGTGCCAGCCCGGCAATCAGCGGTCGCGGAAAGTCCCATCCCCGTACGAACCAGTGCGGGTGCCGGCTGAAGCTCAGCAGGGTCCCTACTGCCATGGCGCTCCCCAGCGCCACGACTGCCCAGTACAGGAACGACAGCATCATCGTGCGTGCCTCCGATTATAATTTTCGCTCCGGCAGCCAAAAGCCCGAGCCGCTCCGAGGATGGAATCCGATCGGCTATCCTCCGGCCCGTCGGCGGCGCATTGGAACCGTGTCGATGCCAGAAGATCCGCGACGATGTACCGCTACGGACCGGCTGCGTTCGCTCTGGTCCTGCACCTCGGGCCGCCGCCAACAACGAGTGGTTTCTGCCCTCTCGTGCTCATTCGATGCGCCGTGAACGCTCCCTTCGCACCGCTATTTCCCCTTACCTATTCCCTTCATCGAGCCAGCGCGAGACCCGGAGCATTACTGTCGTATCCCGCTGTCTGGCGACCACCTGATTGGGCAGGAGGCGCCCGATTACATCGGCTGCTTTAGTCGCCCACAAGCCGCGCGGCGCCTTCTATCCGAGCCGCAGGCCTTGCTCGACCGACACTCTCGACCGACACTCGGCGCCGTCCTCGCGCCATGCGCCGGCAGAATGTAACATTTCGAACGTCGACGTTATGAATACGGCGTGGTGAGTGTCTGATCAATCGCTGTGCAGGCCCACTAAACCTCCTGCGCAGTACCGGGCCGGCAGGGGAATAACATAGGGGCTCCAGGGGTGGAGCCCTCGATGGTGGGGCCCCTGCCGGCCTTTTTGTATGGAAACGATGCTTTTGCAAGAACCGCCCGATCTGCCGATGCTAACAGCCTGCGCCCACATCGCCCGTGCCGGGCAGCTCCACCAGCTATGGCTGCGCACCCTTCAGCTGGACGAGTTGGCCTGCGCCCGACGGCAGCGCGGCGACGACGCGGGCATGCGGCGATATGCACGTCTGGGCGCCCAGGCCTCAAGCGAATATCTGCGGTGTGCGTCCGGATCAGAGTGGTAACCCCGCTCCCCCAATACGCATCCGACAAGCACCCGCTCGCTGGTACGCGTATTGCGTGCACTCCTTGACAGATGGCACCGCTCGTCGCGCGCCCTCGCGTGTGAGGGGTGGTGATCAGGAGACGGCCGGCCGGGATGCCCCTCCCGGGCGGCCGTTTTGCTATGCCCAATGAGCCGCTGGCGCACCCCGGCAACACACCGAACGATATGCTATCCTCCTTGCGAATTATTCGTCATTTCTACATATTACAGATGTAGTGGGCGCCGGGGTGTGATTGACGTGCTGCCCTGCGCCGCCAAACGCGCGGTCTCCTCACTCACGACCGGAGGCAATCATATGAACGGGCCCACACCATCTGACCTCATCTGGGATGCGCTCCTGCCCCTACTGCATCCGCTCGAACGGGTAGATATGCTCATGGACGTGTGTGCGGGCTACTTGCCCATCTGTGCAGCCCTCGCCATGGCCGTCGCGGCCGTGACGCTGGCTGGCTGCGTGCTGTTCAGCCGAGACGCCGGCAAGTCTCCGCGTGCCGACCTGATTCCCTCGTCGCAGATGCCCTCCCTTGGCTGAAGGGCCGCCCCCTTCCTCCGGGCGTCCATCTACAGATCCGCTATCCGATCGCAAGCATGCGCTCAACAGCTTCACGAGCCCGTTCGCGGATGTCCTCCAGCACCTCCACCTTGTACTGGGTGTTCTGCAGCGCATCTCGCGTGTTTTCCAGCGTGATTTCATTCATGTGCGGGCACCGCTGCCAGCACCTGCGCACCATCTGCTTCTCGGGATGCTCCGCCATGATGTTTTCGCCCATCGAACACTCGGTCAGTAACAGATAGCGCGGCGCATCGGTGCGCTCGACGTAGTCAATCATCGCCGACGTGCTGCCTGCAAAATCGGCTTCGGCAACGACTTCCGGGCTGCATTCCGGATGTGCGAGCACGACGGCATCGGGGTGCTCCGTACGTACGGTGCGAATGTCGTCGACGTTGAAGAGCTCGTGGACGATGCAGCGCCCCTCCCATCCGATAATCTCGGCATTGACGCCGTTCGCGCTCCCGGCCGTTCCGTTCGTCGACGGAAAAATGATCCGCTTGCCTGTTTCATCGGCGACGTTCTTGGCGAGGTACTCATCCGGCAGAAAAATCACCGTGTCGGTATCAAGATGCTCGACGACGGCTGCGGCGTTGCTCGACGTGCAGCAGATGTCGCTCTCGGCCTTGACCTCGGCGTAGGTGTTGACGTAGGTCACGACGGGTACGCCGGGGTAGCGCTCGCGGAGCTGGCGCACATCGGCTGCGGTGATGCTCTCGGCCAACGAGCACCCGGCCCGCTCGGACGGCACGAGCACCGTCTTCGTGGGATTCAGGATCTTGGCGGTCTCGGCCATGAATCGCACACCGCAGAACACGATGACCTCTTGATCGGCCTCGGCAGCGCGGCGGCTCAGGCCCAGGGAGTCGCCCGTGTAATCGGGGATCGTGTGGAAGAGGGCCGGCTCCATGTAGTTGTGACCGAGGATGACCGCGTTCCGCTCTCTTTTGAGGCGGTTCACCGCGGCGGCGACCTCCGCTTTGGCGCGCAGGCCCTCGGCATACGTGTAATCCAGCCGCTCTTTCAGATGCGCAAAGAGCACCTCGGCGGAGGTTTCGTGGGCAACGGGATTCATCGCTCTGGGGTGGTTGTGGAGAAAGAAAGCAGGGATGCGCAGCCGGACAAGAGAACGCGCTGGAGCCACTCGTCAGCTCATCCGCAGGCTCAGATCCAGTGCGGGAGCGGAGTGCGTGAGCGCCCCAACTGAGATCGCATCGACCCCCGTTTCGGCAACCGCGCGCACCGTGTCGAGCGTAATGTTGCCCGACGCTTCGAGCAGCACGCCGTCCTGCTGGCGCTGTACAGCCGTGCGGAGCGTATCCGGATCCATGTTGTCGAGCAGGATCACGTCGGGGGCGAGAGCGAGCGCTTCGTCCAGTTCGTCCAGCGTTTTGACCTCGACCTCGATGCAGTAGGTCCGCCCGTACCGCTCGCGGACCCGCTCGATGGCTGCGGTGATGCTGCCCGCCCCGTCGATGTGATTGTCCTTGATCAATACCATGTCGAAGAGGCCGAGGCGGTGATTCTGGCCGCCGCCCTGCCGGACGGCATACTTGTCGATGCGCCGGGCACCCGGCTGCGTCTTGCGGGTGTCCAAGATGGTCGCCGGCGTCCCCGCAATCGCATCGACGTATCGGCGCGTGAGGGTCGCAATACCCGAGCAGCGGCCCATCAGATTGAGAGCGGTGCGCTCAGCAGCCAGCATGGCGCGGCCCGGCCCGCTCATCACCGCGATCGTCTGGCCCGGCTCCACCGCGCTGCCATCCGTAACGTAAAACTCCGACTCGAGCGCGTCGCTGACCATCTGCCCGATTAACTGCACGATCGGACCGCCCGCCACGATACCGGCTTCTTTTGCGATGAGCCTTGCTTCGAGGGTGCGTTCAGGCTCCAGCGTGGCCTGGCTCGTCACATCGCCACGGAGGCTGTCGGCGTGCCAATCGGAACCCTGCCCCGAGGCTGTCAGATCCTCGGCGAGGCTAAGACGAAGCAATGCGAAAACGGTGGGATGCTGCAGCGCATCCGGCAGATTGTTGTACGCGCGCGATGGCGCGGATGGGGGGGCGGGCATTACAGCAAACGAACCTACACGTCCAGAATAATTCTCTCGCTCGAATATGCGGCAGAGGGGTTTGTTCCAGCCGCGACGGCGCGACCTCTCGGCCCTTTTCCCCACGCGAACCGGCAGCTCATGCGGGGGATGAGTTCCTCAATCGAGCGGGCCGACATGCCCTCGGATCGTCGCAGCGCCGCGCCAGTCAAAAGCGCGCAAAGGACAGCATCAACGGATACGGCATATCGGGATGATTCAGGTGCTTTTTCAGCGCGACCAAGATACGCGACCAAGATAAACGAGACGGCGCGCCCATCCATTGCCGACCACGGCCCGTAAAAAGGCGCCATATCGGTAGAGCGCGTTGATGGGTGGGGGATCGGATTCCACGCTCGCATAGGGGCAGCTCGATTGAAGGAAGAGCATCGGCGCACGGCACTCGTACTTTAATGTATGCTCCCTGCTGATGCCTCGTCTCCAATGAACCTTCGACAAATATCGCGGGATGGACGCCTGATACCTCATCCGGATAGCGACTTTACCGTACCAATTCCTATGTTTAACCAATGATCAACTCATGCTGTACGACTTGTTCATCCGTTCCAAATCTCTATGCCGAGATTGCGACGAACGCACGCCAATGAATTTCACGGCACCCTCGGATCGCTTCGCCGCCTCCAACCGGCCATCGTTGAGCTCACTATCGCGGAAGGACGATCCGTTTCCTCAGCTCGACTTTAGCCATTTGAACGCAAACGGGGAGGCAAAGTACAGCAGGTAATC
>CAYUVF010000069.1:0-17992 GCA_964448045.1 uncultured Rhodothermales bacterium | reverse complement strand
GTAGCGGGTATCCGGCTTTGCGGAGCAGGTAGTTGGGGCCGTAGCCTTCCGGGGTTACGTGGTCGAAGTAGCCTCGCTCGGCCATGTCGCTCGCTCGCTCGCGGGCGACCTCCACCAGCGTGGGATGGCAGTAGAGGGACGGGCGCTCCTGCCGCGGATCGCTGGCCATCAGCTTGGCGACTTGTTGTTCTCTTTCGCGCAGTGCGCATGCGCCCACGTCATTCGGTGTGGTGGACGCGGACGAAGTCGGAGACGGCCCCTTGACGGCGGCGTTAAGCTGAACGGTGCGCGCGGAGGTCGTGCACGCGGCAAAGAAGGTGGCAAGCAGCACGGTGACCGCCATCACAGCGAACGACCGTAGGAGGGGGCGGATCGGAAAGTGCGACATCATACCGGGCTCAGTATTGGACCTGTCGGGAATTCGGCAGGCGCACGCAGGGGATAGACTCCAACGTAGGGGTTGGAGCGGACTCCTGAAAGCCCGTCGCCATAATGCAAGTCCTCAGATCTGCGACAGCGCAATCTCCCAACGTACGCTACGTTCTGTTTTCGGCAGGTGCGCCCTCGTCTTAAGTCCGGCATCGGAAAAAGAAGGACAGCTGCTCAGGAGTTCTCCGGCGCGACGGAATCGCGGGGCGGATGTGGTTTCGGTTCGCCGAACCAGCGGGGCGGATCGTACCCGTGTCCGCCCCAGGGATGACATCGGAAGAGGCGGTGGACCGTCAAGATCAGCCCTTTGACAGCGCCGTACTCGCGGAACGCCTGGACCGCGTAGTTCGAGCATGTGGGTTGATAGCGGCACGTCGACGGGAAGTGGGGCGAGATGACGAGCTGATAGCCCCGGACGACAGCGATAAACAGGCGACGGGGTATCTGAGCCAGAAAGCGGAGCATAGGCATCGGCATGTGCGCGATGAGGGATTCCCTTAAACCGTCAGCGCCCGAGCAGTTTCCAGCTGAACCTGCATGGCGCTCGGCGGTTCACGGGACGTCATGACTCCCGAAAAGTGCGATACGCTATGGACGCGCAATCTTTGCTTGAGGCGGTGCGCTTCGACGATCGTGGTCTGGTCCCTGCCATCGTGCAGGACGCCGGCACCTCCGAGGTGCTGATGCTGGCTTATATGAACGCCGAGGCGTTGCGCCTTACACTTCAAACGGGCCGGATGACGTACTGGAGCCGCTCGCGCCAGCAGCTCTGGAAGAAGGGGGAAACGAGCGGGCACATCCAGCACGTCAAGGAGGTCCGCCTCGACTGCGACGGCGATACGCTGCTGTTCGCGGTGGATCAGGTGGGCGATGCGGCCTGCCACACGGGGCACCGGTCGTGCTTCTACCGGCAGTACGAGGACGGTGCGCTCACCGATACGGGCGAGCACGTATTTGACCCCGACGAGGTCTATGGCTGACGCGAACGCTTCCTCATTATCCTGGGCTAAGCAGGCAGGCCTGCTGGTGGGGGCCATCGCAATCTGTGAGGGCGTCGGGGCCCTGGCGGGTCTGGCCACGCAGGCCTCGGTCGAAACGTGGTATCCGGCGCTTCAAAAGCCCTTCTTTACACCGCCAGACGGGCTCTTCGCGCCGGTCTGGATCACCCTGTATGCGCTTATGGGCATCGCAGTGTGGCTCGTGGGACGGCAGGGCTTGCAGCGTGCTGCAGTGCGCACGGCCCTCGGCTGGTTTGCGGCGCAACTTGTTCTCAACGGCGCGTGGTCGTTCGCCTTCTTTGGAGCGCAGTCGCCCGGCGGCGGACTCGTCGTTATTGCGTTGCTCTGGATCGTCCTCGCTGTCACGACGCGCCGCTTCTTTGGGCTTCACCGCGGCGCGGGCGGATTGCTCGTTCCGTACCTCGCCTGGGTGACGTATGCCGCGGCCCTCAACGCGGCGATCTGGTGGCTGAATTGAGGGAGGGCAAGGCGTAGGAGGTGAGCGCCGCCACCGTGGCCGCGAGCCAGGCGCCACCGAGCGCAAATCCGCCGAGCACATCGGTGGCGTAGTGTAGGTCGAGCACGAGGCGGCTGCCGCCTACGATCAGGATGAGGCCGCCGGTTCCTGTTGCGACTGTCCAGCGGATTCCTCGGCGCCAACGGTGAGAGTTGAGCGCAAGCAGCATCCCGTACGCGAACACAGCGTGGAAAGCATGTCCACTCGGAAAGCCGAAGTCGCGCAGGAGCATGCCCGGCGCCGAGGGGCGCATCCGTCCGAAAGCAAGCTTGAGCCCGAACAGCATCAGCTCGGCGGCCAGAAGGGATCCGATGAGAAGCCATGCGGCCCGCTTGTGTCCGCACCGCGCCCACCATATTGCGAGCCCAATCAGGAGGGCAGCCGTTACGGGGATGCTACCGAGGACTGTTGCGATTTCCATCGCGTCGGTGAAGAGCGGCGTGGCGATGGCGTCGGTCCAGCGCTGCACGAGCGTATCCAGTGGCGGCAAGTTCGGCTGACGGATCCAGTGGAGGGCGGTTGCAGCAAATCCGGCGAGGCACAGCGCGGCGGCTGTGAGATAGGAGCGCGGGGATCGGAAGCGGGGCAGCACGCGAGGGGAGGGGGCAGGCGGAAGGGCAATGCGGGGGAATCAGCTGGAGGCGTGAACGGCGGAGGCCGAGACCTCGGAAGAAGCTGTGGAGCGAGCGTGCTGGTCCACGCGGCGCCCGAGCGCCTTCAGCATGCCGGAAAAGACCCAGCGGTGGACGAGGGCGACGAGGTGCCAGTACAGCGTCCCGATCAGTCCCTTCGGCTCAAAGAAGCTGGCCTGCGTGATCAAGGTGCCCTCCTCGGTGGGCGTGACCTCGTACTGCAGCCAGGCGCGGCCCGGTAGTTTCATCTCGGCGCGCAGGCGGAGGAGCCGATTTGACTCAAGCGCTTCCACGCGCCAGAAATCGACCGTGTCGCCCACGCGCAGCTCCGTCGGATGGCGGCGCCCCTTCCGGAAGCCGACCCCGCCCACGAGCTGGTCGATGAATCCGCGCAGCTTCCACAGGAGGTTTCCGTAGAGCCATCCGGTCTCGCCCCCGAGCCGCTCGATTACGTCGAAAGCCGGTTCGGGCGGCGCATCGACTGTGATCTGGCGAATCTCCTTGTAGAGCCCCTCGGTCGTTTCCAGCTCCTGCGTCATGCCCGACTCGTGGGGCACCGACGACATTGCGCTGTTCCACACGGTGGGGATGTCGCCCGAAGCGGAGCGGTGCAATGCGTGGCGGACGGCGGCCTCGTAGGAGATGGGCTCGATGTCGGGGAAGAGGCGGCGGGCTTTCTCAGCGTCGTCGACGGTCACTTCGTTGTCGAGCCCTTCGATGAGTGGCCGTGCGATCGTTGTAGAGATGGGGGTAACGAGGCCAACCCAGTGCGAGGAAAGCCGCGGGGTGAGCACGGGCACGTTGATGATGGGCCGGTGCAGGCCGCGCACCGCGGCGTAGATGCGAAACATGTCGCCGTACGTGAGCACATCTGTCCCCCCGATTTCGATGATCTTGCCGGTGCTTTCGGGCGTGTCCAGCGCGGCGGCCAGGTACTTCAGCACGTCGCGGATGGCGATGGGCTGGGTCGGCGTGCGCACCCAGGTGGGGCAGATCATCACCGGCACGCGCTCGGTGAGGTAGCGGATCAGCTCGAACGAGAGGCTGCCCGAGCCGACGATCACGGCCGCGCGAAACTCGGTCACAGGCACGTTCCATTCGCGCAGATGGTCACCCGTTTCCATTCGGCTCTGCAGGTGCTTCGACTGGCGCGCGCCTTTCGGCTGGATGCCGCCAAGGTAGATGATCCGCCCGACGCCTTTTTCCTCGGCAGCGCGCCCGAAGTTGTTCGCAGCGCGCCGGTCGCGTTCGGCAAATTCGTCTTCGCCTGCGCCCAAGGAATGGATCAGGTAGTAGGCGGCGTCGATGTCTTCCATCGCTGGGGGGAGGGTGTCCGCCTTCAGCGCGTCGCCTTCGACCACCTCGACGGCGTCGCGCCACGGGCGATCGGCCAGGCGGTCGGCATCGCGGGCGAAACAGCGGACACGGTAGCCGGCCTGGAGCAGGCACGGCACGAGGCGCCCGCCCACGTAGCCGGTCGCGCCGCTCACGAGGATGCGTCGGGGGGCGTCGGACGATGGCGGCGCATCGGGAGAGGCCATGGCGGGCCGAGCGGTTGAGCGTCGGAAGGAATGTAGAGAGGTTGCAAGTGAATTGTACTCGACATCGGGAACTCTGTTTGCAGATCGGGGCTCTACGAGCCTGCGATCGTCACGACGTTGCAATATCTGCGGCTAATAGCGCTCGCATTACGGAAATATTGCATCGCAGCAGAACTACCCGCACGTGAATCCGATCAAAGCACTGCAATCAAGCTACTCTTTTGCCAACTACCCTGTATCTGATCATGGCTGAAACCAAGCAAGCAACCGAAACGTGGCCCGAACTCGCGATTGGCCTCTACGATAAACTGACGGGCCGCGGCGCCGAAATCACGTATGAATTTGACAACCTCGACGTCTTCGTGCCGAGCCACGCCGGAAGCGACGCCGACCACGCCCACTGGAAGCTTAACGGCACCGTCCGGATCCGCACGAAAGACGAGGCCAACCAGTAACCCCTATGGCCCGCCCATTCGACATTGAAGCGGATCTTGACCTCGTCGTCGACGGCGAGGCGGTGACCGTCCGGGGCACCGGCGACACGATCGTGATCGAGCTGTCGTCGCTCCATGCCGGGCAGCACCTGATGAACACGGCCCCACTCCGAGGTCGTACGCGGCGCGAGCGGCTCACCCGGGCCAGCCGGCTGCTGCGCACCGCCGGCCTCACCGCCGAGGTGCGCCTGCAGGGGGAAACCCTTGCGCGTGTCGGAGCGGACGCCCGGCCGGGTGGGGTGATGCGCCTGCTCGATCTCCCGGACGTCGAAGTGCGCGCCCGCTCCACCGTTCGCGAAGCAGCCCGCCAGCGACCGGGTTGGACGCTGGGCCTCGTTGCCGCGCTGGGAGCGCTCCTCGGCGTCCTCTGGTTCTGGCGCTCCCGCGACTGAGGCCCCTTGGCCCGCCCTCTTCATTGCCTCCAGTTCCACGCCTCCGTGCCGGACGCTACGTCCGTGGCGCGGAGGCGTTGGTGTGGATGCGCCATGCCCAGATCCGATGCCGGGCGCTTCCGTACAAAGCCGGTACACGATCCGATTCGCTCTTTGTCTCCGAATCAACCCCACGAATCGTCCATGCCGCGCGTACCGTTTATCCGACTCGCCGCTGCCGCCCTGCTTCTCGGCAGCGTCCTTGCCGCCTGCCGCCCCTCCGTCGACTCCGAATCGGCCGAAGCCATCACCGATCAAGCGTACTTGACCGCCGACCGCTGGAACGACGGCCAGGCCGAGGTGGCCTTCTACCGCGTCGAGCGCAATTTCAATCAGTACAGCGAGCCCGACTCGCAGGCGTTCATGGTGGGCACGTACCTCGTCAAGCACGACTTCACCGTGGGCCAGATGACCAAAGCCGAGGGCGGCGATGCCGGGGAGCCGGCCTTCAAATATGCACTCTTTTACGAGTTTGAAAGCGGGTCGTACCAGTACAAGCGGAACTACGTCACGAACGCCCGGCAACGCGACTTGCGACCCTTCAAGCGTTCGCTGACCAGCTTCGACTGGTGCTCCAACCTGTATGAAGAGTACGCTTTCCACATGACCGGCTCCATCGACTACCTGAAACGAAGCGATGACTACGGCAACGAGACCAACCGGTATGCCTATCAGCCGCGGACCGTGCCCGCGGCCGAGGTGCCGCTGTTCGTTCGCGCGCTCGACGTTGCGGATGGCGAGCCGGTCGGCTTCAACGTAATTCGCCCGGATGGCCAGTTTGTCCCCGTTGAGGCCGAACGGCTCACGCCCGACACGCTCGATTATGCCGGCACCCCGACGCCGGCCGAGCGCATCCGGCTGACGTACAGCGAACGGGCCCCGTCGCCCATCGCGGAGACCGTCGATTCGACCGAAACGTACTGGCGCGGCACGGGAGGCGCGCGCCTGCTGCTGCAGCTGGAAAGTGGCAGCGGCAGCTACCGCATGCGGCTCGTGGAGCATCTGCGCACGCCGTACTGGGAAGAAAACCTGTGGCCGATGCTGGAGCGCATCGAGGCGCGGCCGTGACGGCGCTCATCAGGGGAAGCGCAGAAAACATGTTTTCGTGAAAGGGGCCGATCCGCCTCGGCCCCGAGAAACGCCGTATCCGCATCGGGCGTTCACATAATCCGTCTCTGCCCACAATCTGGACGCCGCCATGAAAAAGTCGCTCAAGATCGGGTCGGTTGCCGGCATCGGCATCTTTTTACACTGGACGTTTTTGCTGCTGCTCGCCGGGATCTTCGCCTTTTACCTGTTTCAGGGCAATACGGTAGCGGCGGCGCTGGTGGGCGTCGGGCTGATTCTGGGCGTTTTCGCCTGCGTCGTGCTGCACGAGCTGGGACATGCGCTCACGGCGCGGCGCTTCAAGGTGCCCACGCGCAGCATCACCATCTACCCGATTGGCGGCATCGCGCGGCTGGAGCGCCTGCCCTCCGAGCCAATGAAGGAGTTCTGGATTGCGATTGCAGGGCCGGCCGTGAACGTGGCGATTGCGCTCGTGCTGGCCGTTCTCATCAGCGTGACGGGCGGATCGTACCAGCCCGAGACGCTGCTCAACCCCGGCAGCAACATGCTCGCCACGCTCCTGTGGATTAACGCGGCGCTGGTGGGGTTCAACCTGCTGCCCGCCTTCCCGATGGATGGCGGGCGCGTCCTCCGCGCGCTGCTCGCCACGCGCAACGACTACGCCGAGGCGACGCAGACGGCGGCCAACATCGGGCAGGGGATGGCGATTTTGTTCGGCCTGCTCGGCCTCGTGATGCTCAACCCGATCCTGCTGTTCATCGCGCTGTTCGTCTACGTCGGGGCGCAGCAGGAGGCACAGCAGGCCATGATGCGCGCGCTCACCGAGGGCATGCCCGTCCGCCAGGCGATGATGACGCGCTTCCAGACACTCGCGCCCGACGACACGCTCGGCGACGCGGTCGATAAGCTGCTGGCCGGCTCGGAGCACGACTTCCCCGTGGTGGACGACGGGCGGGTCATCGGCCTTCTGCGCCGCCGTCCGCTCCTGCAGGCTCTCTCTAATCGGGGCCGCGAGACGCCTGTTCGCGAGGTGGCCGATGCCGAGTGCTTCAGCGTCGAAGCGGGCGCCATGCTCGACGAAGCGCTCAGCCGCATGCAGCAGGCCAACTGCTCGACGGTGCCGGTTCTTCGCAACGATCAGATCGTAGGCCTGCTGACGCTCGAAAACGTCGGCGAGCTGATGATGGTGTCTTCGGCGCTCAAGGGGCGGCAGGCTCGGCTGGGGGGCCGCGAGGTCCAGTCCGACCCCGAAAATGTTCTCCAATCTTGATCGGAGCAGGCCGCGCAGGCTTTTGCGGATCCCGGTTCGACGGTTATATTGGGGGTATGCCGTGCGGCCCTCCACCCGCATCGAAGCCGCCCGGTCTCTTCGCTGCCCCATGATTAATGGATTGACCCTATGGAACGCCGCACAAAGATCGTCTGCACGCTGGGTCCGGCTACGTCGGATCAGGAGACCATTCGCGCGCTGGTCCGCGCCGGAATGAACGTGGCCCGGCTGAACTTCTCGCACGGCTCGCACGACGAGCACCACGAGCGCATGAAGAACGTGCGGGCCGCGGCGGAGGCCGAGGGGCAGAAGGTATCGGTAATGCAGGACTTGCAGGGGCCAAAGATCCGCGTCGGTCCCATGAAAGAGGGGGGAGTGCTCTTGCGCGAGGGCGACGATCTGCTTCTCACCACCGAGCCCATCGACGAAGGCGACCAGGACCGAATCTACATCGACTATCCGACACTCGCCGAGGACCTGAGCACGGGGGGGCGCATCCTGCTCGACGACGGTTTGCTGGAGCTGGAGGTCACTGAGATCCGGGACGATGCCGTGCTCACCCGGGTAATCACGGGGGGACCGCTGCGCTCGCGTAAGGGCGTGAACATGCCGCACATTCGCACCAATACCCCGTCGCTTACCGAGAAAGATATGGAGGATCTGGAGTTTGGGCTGGAGGTGGGCGTGGATATCATCGCGCTCTCATTCGTGCGCGAGCCCAGCGACGTCAAGAAGCTCCGGCGGCGTATCGATCAGGCGGGCAAGACGACCAGCATCATCTCTAAAATCGAAAAGCCCGAGGCCGTCGACCGGATTGATGAGATCATTAAAGTGTCGGACGGGGTAATGGTCGCCCGCGGCGATATGGGCATTGAGATGCCGATGCAGAAAGTGCCGAGCACGCAGAAGATGCTGATTCGCAAGTGCATGGCGGCGGCCAAGCCGGTGATTACGGCGACGGAGATGCTGGAGTCGATGATCGAAAACCCGCGGCCCACCCGCGCCGAGGCCAGCGACGTCGCCAACGCCGTGCTCGATGGGAGTGACGCCGTGATGCTCTCCGGCGAAACGGCTGTCGGGGACTACCCGGTGCGCGTGGTCAATACCATGGACCAGATCATACAGGAGGCGGAACGGCACCGGTGGACCTTCCGCGAGGGGCTCGACAATCCGCCGGGGCGGCTGGAGCAGTCGGGGGACGTCACCGCCTCGGTGAGTTTTACGGCGTGCCGTCTCGCCGAGCAGGTGGGCGCACAGGCCATCTGTTGCCTGACTAACTCAGGTGCCACGGCCCGCTCGATTGCCCGGCATCGGCCCAGCATGCCCATCTACGCGTTTACTGACAATGAAAACGTAGTCGGACGCCTGGGCGTGCTCTGGGGAACTCAAGCGTTCCACATCCCCTTTCAGGAAGACACCGACCGGGGCATCGCGCTCGTGCATCAGGTGCTTAGAGAGAAAGGTATCGTGAGTGCGGGCGATCAGATTGTCATCACGGCGGGCATGCCGCTACCGGCCCGCGGGCGCACCAACATGGTTCACGTCAGCGCCGTGTGAGGCGTCCGCCGCGGGAGGGCTCGTCCGGGGCGGCTCCGAAGTATTCATTGGCTTGCGACGGTGCGTCGATGCGTCGTTTTTCGTTATTCGTTTTGTGTGCCGCTTTGCTGGTGGGGTGCAGCGATCGCTCCTTTATCGGCAAGCGGTACGATAACTTCACAGCGTTTTACAACACCTTTTACAACGCGCAAAAGGCGTTCGATAAAGGCGTCGAGGCGATGAATCAGTCCGAGCAGCCTATCGACCGGACGACCTATCTGCCGCTGTTTCGATCGCCCGCGCAGACGTCCAACACGCAGGCTTTTGAGGATGCGATCAGTAAGAGCGCCGATGTGCTGCGCGAGCATCCCAACTCGAAGTGGGTCGACGATGCGCTACTGATGATCGGCAAATCCTATTTTTATCAGCGCAACTACGTCGGTGCCGAGCAGAAATTCCGCGAGGTGATTGGCCTTGGCAGCGGGCTGGAGGGCGAGGCGCGCTTCTGGCTCGCCCGCTCCCTGATCGCCGCGGGCCGCTACGCCGCCGCCGATGAGCACCTGCGCACGAGCCTGGCGCTGGACGACGACTTCGGCCGGTGGACGGCGATGATGTCGCTGGCGCAGGGCGAGTTGGCCGTGAAGCGCGAAAACTGGTCGGCTGCGGCCGAAGCGCTGGCGCGCGGGTTGGAGGGCGACGTAGGCGGCGATGAGGCGGCGCGCGCGGCGTTCCTCCTTGGACAGGTGCAGGAGACGCTGGGCAACTTCGAGGCAGCAGCGGCGGCGTACGAGCGTGCGGCGTCGTATCGGGCGCGCTACGAGCTCAACTACGCTGCGCGGATCAGCGCCGTCCGCGCCAGCGGGCTCCACGGGCAGCCCGAGCAGGCGCTGAACGAACTTCGCTCAATGGAAAGTGACGACAAGAACTTCGAGAAGCGCGCCGAGCTGCGCCTGCTGCGCGGCCGGTTGTATCAGGCCATGGGGCGGACGGCAGAGGCCCGATCCGCCTATCGCGAGCTCCTGTACGGCGATGACGCGGCGCAGGGCGAGGTCGCAGGTCGCACGCATTATGCCCTGGGCCTCCTCTACCGCGATGCGCTGGAGAACTATTCCGTCGCCGCCGCCCACTTCGACACCGCCTCCGCGTCCATCCGCCCGCCGGGCGGGAGCAGTAGTCGTGGGGGCGACCAGGATCAGCCGACGCCTGCGCCCTCCGCCATCACCGACAGTGAAGAGCAGGCAGCCATTTTCGGCGAAGTCGCCGACAAATCCGAGGCGGTCGCGCGGCTGGATTCGCTGCTTCGTCTCGGCACGATGGGGGAGCAGGACTTCCGCCGCTTCGTGGCCGACCTGCGGGCACAGCGTGCTCGCGAGCAGGCCCAGCAGGAGCAGGCACGCCGCGATCGGGAATCGGCCCGGCGCTTCAACGCCGCCAATGCATCGAATTCGGGGCAGCGCGAGGGCGACAGCCCCACGACCGCCGCTGCAGCGACCGGGTCCAGCGACGCCGGATTTCTGTTCCATAACGATCTGGTGCGCGCGCAGCAGGCGCGCCGCAACTTCGAGCAGCAGTGGGGCCGTCGCCCGCTCGTGCCCAACTGGCGCCGCCGCACAGCCATCGTTAACCAGACTTCGACAGCAGAGGGCGCCGCCGAGGGCGCCGTCGACTCGCTCGCTGCCGAGCAGCCGGGTGCAATCGGCCGGCCTGCTGCCGACGCCGGGAGAGAGGCGTCGGGGGCGGCGCTGGTTGATATTTCCGACGTGCCGCGCGACTCCGCCAGCCAGGCCCAGATGCGCAACCAGCGCGCGCTGGCTCGCTATGAGTTGGGGAACGCGCTTTTCCTCGCCGTCGGCCGCCCCGATTCGGCCATCACCTGGTACCGCCGCGTCGTGGAAAACGCCCACAATGCCTCCGTCGCCCGGCGTGCGCTCTATGCGCTGGCCGAAGCGCACTCGGCACTGGGCGATTCGACCCGCGCCCGTGAACTCTATCGCCGCCTCTTGACGCAGCACCCCGACTCCGAGTTCGCCCGCCGCGCCCGCGAGCAGTTGGGGGTGGCGCCGGCGCCCCAGGCCGCGCCTTCCGATTCGATGTCCCTCGCAGAGACAGCCTACGCCAGCGCGTATGACGCCTGGCAGAACGATCGCCACGACGATGCCCTCCAGCAGATGGTTCGCGTGGCCCAGCAGTTTCCGCAGACCACCATCGCGCCGCGTGCCCTGCTGGCCGCCGGGTCGATCTTCATGGAGCAGCGCCCGCCCGACAGCCTCACCGCCACGACGCCGCTCCCCGACGTGTTCACGTCCATTCTCGAAGCCCAGCCGAAGATCACTGCCGCGCCCGATTCGGCCCAGAGCCCCGCACTGTCCGATTCGACGCGCCGCAGCATGCAAGTCCCGGGAGCCGTCGGCGACTCGACCCGTGCCGCGCGTCCCGATTCGATGCGCCGTCCTCCAGCGGCGTCCGACTCCCTCCAGCGGCGTCCGCCAGCCGATTCCACCGCGAGGCCCATGAATTCCGACACCACGGGCACTTCGGTTTGGCCTGATTCCGTGGTCGCGGCTGATTCGACGGCCCGTTCCTCCGCCGTGGTGCCTGATTCGGCACGAGCCGATGCCGTGGGAGCGGCGCCCGCAGATACGCTCCGTTCGTCCTCCGTGGGGGATAGCGCGTCGTCTGATCCGGCTGCGGATAAGGCGCCTGCCGGGCCGGTCCTCCGGACGCTCTTTTCCTACATCAGCGAACAGTATCCCCAGTCGCCGCAGGCCGACCGCGCCAGCCGTGTTCTGGATGCGCTCGATGCGGCTGCCGGTGCAGCGGCCTCCGATTCGACCGCTGCGCCCGATTCGGCCGCTGCGCCGGACGTACCATCCGATACCTCTCGCACAGCGGCGCCCGCCGATACGCTTGGCACGCCCCCGTCGAATACGTCACCTCCCCCCGACTCGGCCGCGGCACCGGACAGCACCGCGCTCCCGCCTCCGCCGTCCCCCCGAGCCGATCCGGACACCGCGGCGACGCCGCCGGACACGTCGTCGGCACTGCCGGGGCCGCGGTCGTCTACACCGCCGGATAGCTCGGCGCAGCAGAGGAACTAAAGCTCCGGTGTACGGTTCGGCTCCATCAGCGCTGGACCACTGCCGTTGCGTCGGTGATGCCCGGAAGTAGGAGCAGTGCCTGTTCGTCCCGGCCCACCCGGATTGATTATTTCGTCGTAAAGCGTCTGTCGTCTATGGCGCAGCCTAAGCGCTCCTCTGATACAGATTCATCGGATTCCAAGAAGGACGGCGGATCGCCGTTTTCGAAGGGTGGCCCGAAGCTGTCGCTCTGGGTTTACCTCGCCATCTTCCTGGCGCTGCTCGTTCACTTCTTCATCTTCTACCCCAGTACCGAGCCGAACCGAGTCGAGTACAGCGCTTTCCTCGATGAGGTAGAGGCCGGGCACGTCGAGCGCGTCGAGGTGGTAAACGACTCGCAAATCCGGGGCCGCTATACCGTCGAAGCGGTGCAGAGCGGCGCCGTGCAAGTACCCCCGCCGAGCGATGATTTTTTGGGCGGCCCCTCGGGTGAAGAGCGGCGCGCCTTCACCACCACCAAGCCGAGCGATCACGAGCTGACGCAGTTCCTGCGTGCGTACAACCAGCAGGCGCGCGAGGTCAAGGACAAAGCCCCAGTCCAGTTCACCGCGACGCAAGAGGAGAACTGGTTCGGCGGTATCTTGACGTGGATCATCCCGCTGCTGCTCATCGTGGCGCTCTGGATCTTCCTGATCCGCCGCATGAACCCCGGCTCGCAGGTGCTCAACATCGGCAAAAACAAGGCGAAGCTCTTCGATGCGGAGGAGGATCACAACGTCACGTTCGACGACGTAGCCGGGCTGGAAGAAGCGAAAGAAGAGGTCGTTGAGGTCGTCGATTTTCTGAAGACGCCGGAGAAGTTTACCCGCTTGGGTGGCAAGCTCCCAAAGGGCGTGCTGCTCGTGGGGCCGCCGGGCACCGGTAAGACGCTCATGGCCAAAGCCGTGGCCGGCGAGGCCGGTGTACCATTCTTCTCGATTTCGGGTTCCGACTTCGTCGAGATGTTTGTCGGCGTCGGTGCCTCGCGCGTGCGCGATCTATTCAAGAATGCGAAAGAGAAAGCGCCGTGTATCATCTTCATCGACGAGATGGACGCCATCGGGCGCTCGCGCGGGCGTAACTCGATGGTGGGCGGCAACGACGAGCGCGAAAACACGCTCAACCAGCTGCTCGTCGAGATGGACGGCTTCGACTCCGATGCGGGCGTCATCATCATGGCGGCCACGAACCGTCCCGACGTGCTCGACTCGGCTCTGTTGCGGCCGGGGCGCTTCGACCGGCAGATCCTGATCGACAAGCCCGACCGCCGCGCCCGGCGCCAAATTTTCGATGTGCATACCCGCGATCTGCTCATCGGCGATCAGGTGGATCTCGACGTGCTGGCCAGCCAGACGCCCGGATTTGCCGGCGCCGAGATCGCGAACGTCTGCAACGAGGCGGCGCTGCTGGCGGCCCGCAAGGACAAAGAGGTCATCGAGATGGATGACTTCGAGCAGGCCATCGACCGCGTGATTGCCGGCCTGGAGAAGAAGAACAAGCTGATCTCGCCCGAGGAGCGCGAAATCATTGCGTACCACGAATCAGGTCATGCCATTGTAGGGTGGTACCTCGAGCACACCGATCCGGTCGTGAAGGTTTCCATCGTGCCGCGCGGGCTCTCGGCGCTGGGCTATGCACAGTACCTTCCCGAGGAGCGCTACCTCTACTCTAAAGAGGCGCTCATGGACCGCATGACGATGGCGATCGGCGGGCGCGTGGCCGAGGAGATCATCTTTGGCAGCGTAACCACGGGTGCCCAGAACGATCTGGAACGCATCACCAAGATGGCTTACGCGATGGTCGTCGATTACGGGATGAGCGAGCGCATCGGGCAGGTGAGCTTCAATCTGTCGAACCGGAGTGAGGACGAGCCGGTGTTCGACAAACCGTACTCCAACGAGACGGCCCGCGTCATCGATGAGGAGGTCAAGCATATCATCGATGAGGTGCGCGAGCGCGCGCATCGGCTCCTGCGGGAGAAGCGAGACAAGCTCGATAAGATGGCCGAGGCGCTGCTCGATAAAGAGGTGCTGGGACCCACCGAGCTGGTGGATCTGCTCGGCGAGCGGCCCCACGGCGACTACGTTTCGCTGAATGGCACCCCGGATGCGCAAGAGCTGATGCCCAACGGTGAGGCCGCCGCGGCATCTTCGTCCGAGTCCGATGCACCGGTCCCCGACGACGAGGCCGTTCCCTCCGATGCCGGTGAAGAAAAAGTGCAACCTGGCGAACGCACCCCGGAGGACCGTGAGTGAGCGGAACTCCGTTTGGGCCATACCGTCTTAACTTGGCTATCGAGAGCGGCTCACCAGCCGCTCTTTTTATTTGGATGGGGCGCATACCTCCCTCTGGTCTACGCTCAGGACAGCTACGAAGCGGCATCCAGAGTTGAGGCGCACGCCATCAACTGAAGGGTATCAGTATATTGATTGTCTGATATATATCGATCAATCGTATAAGGTGCCACCGTCAGCGTCTTCAAGCAGCGATCGCGCTCTTTTAACCGTATCTTTATGGGGGGGTATGAACTCCGAAGAGCTTCCGTCTTATAGTAGAAGGCTGACGCGCCGGGGCGGACTCGTACCGCGAGACTGGCCTCGCCGGGGTCTACTGACCGATTCATAAGTCAACCGAGATACATCGTGCCGACGATCCAACAACTTATTCGCAAGGGCCGCAAGCCGAAGGAGAAGAAGAGCACCTCGCCGGCGCTGCAGGGATCCCCGCAGCGGCGTGGCGTGTGCACGCGGGTCTATACCACGACGCCCAAGAAGCCGAACTCGGCGCTCCGGAAGGTTGCCCGTGTGCGGCTGACCAACGGCTACGAGGTCACGGCGTACATCCCGGGCGAGGGGCATAACCTCCAGGAGCACTCGATTGTGCTCGTGCGCGGCGGCCGGGTGAAGGACCTTCCCGGTGTGAAGTATCACATCGTGCGTGGGGCCCTCGACGCTGCCGGCGTCGCCGACCGCAAACAAGGGCGTTCCAAGTACGGGACCAAGAAGCCCCGATAATCCATCGCTTTCGGCTCGATACGAGCCACGTTCCCAACCCGATGCGCTGTGCTTTTCGGCACGGCGCTTTTTTGTCGGGTGCTGTCGCCCCGCGGGTTTGCTCCGGGCGGCAGGCGCTACTACAATCTCGCAACCTCGAAAGAACTTATGGCCAGAAAGAAGTCAGCAGAGCACCGCACGACGGTTCCCGATCCGGTTTACCGGGACGACCTGGTCTCCCGATTTGTGAACAACGTGATGCGCGATGGGAAAAAAAGCCTCGCGCAGCGCATCGTCTACGAGGCCTTCGACGTGATCGAGGAGCGCACGGGCGAGTCGGGCATTGACGTGTTTCGGAAAGCGGTCAATAATGTAGCGCCGCTCGTTGAGGTGCGCAGCCGCCGCGTGGGAGGGGCCACCTATCAGGTGCCCATTGAGGTTCGCCCCGAACGGCGCATCACGCTGGCTTTCCGCTGGATCATCCAGTATGCGCGGGCCCGTAATGAGAAGAGCATGATGAACCGCCTGGCGAGCGAGCTGATCAACGCGGCTCGCGGCGAAGGCGGCGCCGTCAAGAAGAAAGACGACGTGCACCGCATGGCCGAGTCCAACAAGGCCTTCGCCCACTTTAGTTTCTAACGCTTTGCTCGCTCGCCGCCCCCTGCGGACGACCATGGCGCGCAGCGCCCACAGCGAAGCACACTTACGACGTATAGACGAATATGGCTGGTAGCACCAACAACACAAATTTCCCGCTTGAGAAGACGCGCAACATCGGGATTGCGGCGCACATTGACGCCGGAAAGACCACGCTGACCGAGCGCATCCTGTTTTACACGGGGCGCCTCCACCGCATGGGCGAGACGCACGAAGGTGCCTCGCAGATGGACTGGATGGACCAGGAGAAAGAGCGTGGCATCACGATTACGAGTGCGGCGACGACCTGCTACTGGGACGACCACCGCATCAATATTATCGATACGCCGGGCCACGTCGACTTCACCGTTGAGGTGGAGCGCTCGCTCCGCGTGCTCGATGGTGCCATCGCGCTCTTTTGTGCGGTCGGCGGGGTCGAGCCGCAGTCCGAGACTGTTTGGCGCCAGGCCAACAAGTACAACGTGCCGCGCATCGCGTTCGTCAACAAGATGGACCGCACGGGGGCCGACTTCGTCAATGTCATCGAGATGATGAAAGACCGGCTGAAGGCCAATCCAGTGCCGGTGCAATACCCCATTGGCGCGGGCGACATGTTCCGCGGCGTGATCGATCTGATCCAGAACAAAGCCATCGTCTGGCACGACGAGACGCAGGGCACGACGTGGGACGAGATCGAGATTCCCGAGGACCTGAAAGGCGAGGCGCGTCACTGGCGCATCAACCTGCTGGAGAGCGTGGCCGAGTACGATGACGCGCTGCTGATGAAATACCTCGAGGGCGAAGAGATTGAGCCCGGCGAGCTGAAGGCCGTCATTCGTGAGGCGACGCTGAACCGCGACATCACGCCGGTCTTTGCCGGTACGGCGCTGCAGAACAAAGGTGTTCAGCGCCTGCTCGACGGTGTCGTGGATTACTTGCCGAGCCCGGTTGATGTCTCGGCCGTGAGCGGCATCAATCCCGATACCGAGGAAGAGGAACCGCGCAGGCCGAAGGAAGACGAGCCGTTCAGCGCAATCGCGTTTAAGATCGCGACCGACCCGTACGTTGGAAAGCTGACGTTCTTCCGCGTCTACAGCGGCACGCTGGAGAAGGGCACCAAGGTGCTCAACTCCACGACGGGCGACAAAGAGCGCATCGGGCGGCTGCTTTTCATGCATGCCAACAGCCGCGAGGACATTGACATAGTGCGCGCGGGCGATATCGCCGCCGCCGTCGGGCCGAAGGATACCAAGACGGGCGATACGCTCTGCGATCCGGATAATCCGATCGTGCTGGAGCAGATGGAATTCCCCGAGCCGGTCATCCGCATTGCTATCGAGCCCAAGACGCAGGCCGACCGCGACAAGCTCACGAACGGCCTGATGCGCCTCTCCGAAGAGGATCCGACGTTCAATGTCTCCACCGATGAGGAGACGGGACAGACGATCATTGCCGGCATGGGCGAGCTCCACCTGGAGATCATCGTCGACCGGCTCAAGCGCGAGTTTAAGGTCGAGGCCAATGTTGGGCGGCCCCAGGTGGCCTATCGCGAAGCGATCAAGAAGACGATCGACGAGCACTACCAGCTCAAGAAGCAGACCGGTGGCCGCGGCCAGTTTGCCGAGGTCTACATGGAGGTGGGCCCGAACGATGAAGGTACCGGGCTCGTCTTCGAAGATGACATCGTCGGCGGCTCGATTCCGCGCGAGTTCATTCCGTCCGTCCGGAAGGGTATTGAGTCCGCCATGGATCAGGGGCCGCTTGCCGGCTATCCGATCGAGGGAGTCAAGGTGCGCCTCTACGACGGCGACTACCACGACGTGGACTCCGATCAGGCCTCCTTCGAGATTGCGGGTCGGATGGGCTTCCGTGAGGCGGCCCGTCGCGCGCATCCGGTACTCATGGAGCCGATGATGGACGTAGAAGTCATCACGCCCGATGAGTACATGGGCGACGTGATTGGCGACATCAACGGCCGGCGCGGCCACATCGAAAGCATGGGGCAGCGCAACGACGCACAGGTGATCAAAGCGCTCGTGCCGCTCTCCGAGATGTTCGGTTACTCGACGGACCTGCGCAACGTCACGCAGGGCCGCGCCATCTACACGATGCAGTTTGAGAAGTACGCCGAGGTGCCCGACTCCATCGCCGACGAAGTGGTCGAGTCCGAAACCGCGGCGGTGTAAAGCCGGCCGAGCCGCTCGGGTTGACCCCGGCGGCTCATCCCTTCGACATTCCCACTATTCATCATTCCCCTACCAGACCAGATTACCTAAAACCATGGCGAAGGAGCAGTTTCAGCGGGACAAGCCGCACGTAAACATAGGAACG
>CAYUVF010000068.1:0-18765 GCA_964448045.1 uncultured Rhodothermales bacterium | reverse complement strand
GCCGTGGCGCTGGAGCCAGCGGAGTGCGCCGGAGAAGTTGACGAGCGCGTCGTCGGCCTCGGGGCCGCAGACACCGGTGGAGCAGCACATCGGAGGATCGAACACTTGGATCGTGGGCATGGGAGGGTCGGGGAGCTATGGTGTGTGAAACGCGATCCCAACTCCGGATGCGTCGTTGGGGGGTGGACGTATGAGGGTGTGTACGTATGAACGTTTCCACGTTCATATCCAAACGCTGCAATCGGATGTAGTGTGATGCGTAGCGCGTGAGGCGTGATCCGCGTGGTGTGGAACGGCGGCGTCAGGCCGCAGGCTTGGTGCCGCGGACGGTGAGGCTCCAGAGTCCGCCGTCGTCGAAGGCCGCGCGCTCGGCGGTGGAGAGCTCGGCGGGCAGCGCGTCGTCGGGGATCTCGATGCGGCGGCGGGCGGGCACGTCCACGTCGGCAAAACCGGCGGTGTCGAGGAGGCCCAGGTACGCGTCTTCCTCCAGCGCCCCGGCGACGCACCCGGCGTAGAGCTCGGCCGAGCGGCGGATGGCATCGGGCAACGCGCCGCGGGAGACGATGTCCGACACACAGAAGTGCCCGCCGGGCCGCAGGATGCGGTACATCTCCACAAAGGCGCGCGCCTTGTCCGGCACCAGATTCAGCACGCAGTTCGAGAGCACCACGTCGGCGGTGCCGGCGTCGAGCGGGATATCCTCGATGTCGCCCTCGACGAACGCCACGTTGTCGACGCCCAGCCGCTCAGCGTTCGCACGGGCCTTCGCCACCATCTCCGGGGCGAAGTCGACGCCGATGACGCGGCCCGTCTCGCCCACGATGCGGCGGGCGACGAACGCGTCGAGCCCGGCGCCCGAGCCGAGGTCGACGACCGTCTGGCCGGTCTCTAAACCCGCGTGCTCGGTCGGAACGCCGCAGCCGAGGTGCAGGTCGGCTGCGGCCACGTAGCCCTCGACACCTGCGTAGGCGTCACCAATCATGTTGGTCACCTCACCGTCGGCAGGCGCGTCGCAGCAGGACGAGCACCCGAAGTCGTCGGCCTCGCCGCGGGCCAGAGCGGCATACCTGGCCCGCACGGTCTCGCGCAGGGTATCAGAGGAAGCATCCATGGTCGTGCTGGGTTAGGTTTTTGATTATCGCCAATATACGATATAAAAGAAAAGTCAGGAAGTTTGGAGTAGGAGGACGGACCCCCGCCTTTTCATCGTTTTTATACGATAAAGAGGGGTGTCTTCCGGCCGCGCTTGAGGGGGGCGCGCTCAGCGTGCGTGCTCGTCGGCGGCCTCCGGGGCGAAGGTCTGATCGATCCAGTCGGCGATCTCGTCGCGCACGCGGCGGAAGACGGCCAGCCGCTCTTCATCGGTACCTACGGCCGCGGCGGGGTCCTCGAACGACCGGTGCAGATTCTGCTTGCGCCCCGGCACATACGGGCACGCCTCGCGGGCGTGATCGCACACCGTCACCACGACGTCGAACGTCTGCCCGTCGGTGACCTCGTCGATGGTTTTTGACGTGTGATCGGAGATGTCGATGCCAATGTTGGCCATCGCCTGAATGGCTAACGGGCGCACGTGCGTCTTCTCCGTGCCGGCGCTGTGCACGTCGTAGTGGTCACCGTACTTGACGCGCAGGAGCCCCTCGGCCATCTGCGAGCGGGCCGAGTTGTGGGTGCAGATGAAAAGCACAGAAGGCTTCGGCATAGCAGGGCGTCGGTTAACACGTGGAGGCATTCGCGGTGTGAGCGAGCAGGTCGTCCATAAAGGTGCCAAACTGGGTGCGCAGCGCCTCGATGGCGGAGGCGTCGAGGCAGTAGCAGACGCTCGGCCCGTCGATGGTGCCCTGGATGAGCCCGGCCTCTTTGAGCACTTTCAGGTGTTGTGAAACGGTGGACTGCGCGAGGGGGAGATCGTCGACGATCTCCCCGCAGATGCACGCTTCTTTCGCCGCAATCACGCGCAGGATTTCGAGCCGCGCCGGATGCGAGAGCGCTTTGGCCTGCTCGGCGAGACGCCCGAGGTCGGCATCGAACTGGTCGGCTTTCGTTTGCATGGGAATCGCTGATTGATCATTTCATCGTATTCATTCGATGAATTAAGTGCCGGAAAGTTTCCCTACTCGGCTTCTCCACACCAAACGCCGGACCCTCCGAAGAGAGCCCGGCGCAGGGAACGTTGAACGATGGTCAGCGGACTTACTGCAGCTCGCCCGTCTGGCTGAGGAGCGTCCAGCTGCGGGCCCAGTTGTCACTGCCGAAGGCGCCGTAGAAGCTCGCGGGCGTCAGGTCCGCATTCACACCACCCACGTCGCCGAAGACGCTCGGCTCCGGGGGCGTGGCATCCGCCGGACCAGCGGCGCTCGGGTCGAAGCTGCCGATCACGCCGTTCTCGTCGCGGTCGATGTTCGTGATGGGCGAGGTGTCGAGCAGCTGATTGTCCTGATCGCGGAGATAATTCGCCAGGTTACCGCGGAAGGCCGCACCGCCATCGCCGAGCTCGTTTTCATCTTCTCCCGTAAGCTGGATAATGTCCTCGAACGTGGTGTTTTCCGGATCGTAGTCCGGGCCGATGTTCCACCAGAGGTTATTCTCGTAACGGAGCTCATCGGCGAGCCAGCGTTCGCGGCTGTCTTCGCCGCTGCCGAGATCCTCGATCTGCAGACCCGCATTCAGGCGCGCATCCATGAAGACCGAGTTGAAGTACGAGGTCGCATTGTTGTCGCGGTGGATGATGAAGGGCTGATTGCCATCCCCTTCGGTGCCCTCCACGCCCGGACCGATCCCAATGTACGTGGCGTTAGCTACTTTAACGGTAGCGAACGGCTGGCCATCTTCCGGATCCGTGCCGCCATCTTGCTCCGCGATGCGGCCCGCCTCGTCGGTAGCCTGCACGGCGAGCCAGAACTGATTGCTGCCGCGATACCCCTCGTCCATGTCGAACGAGTCGTCCGAGGCCCAGGCGGCAATCATGTACTTCGTGTTGACGGTGCCGCCGAACCACTCGAAGCCGTCGTCGTCGCTGGCGTAGGACTCGACGTACTCGATGGTCGACCCGCTCCCGATACCGCCGAGCGTCAGTCCCTGGATTTCGCTGCCGCCTTCGAGCGCGGAGCCGGTGTGGCGGATGGAGACGAAGCGGAAGACGCCGATGTTGTGGTCGTCGTTATCGCCGCCGTACTCGGCGCGGCCGATGGTGCTGGGCACGCCTTCAATCTGCGTGACGGGTGGGTCGGAGTTAAGGGTGGCATCCCCCAGGAGGATGACGCCGCCCCACTCGCCGCGCACGTCGCGCCCGAGGCCGCTGCCGTCATCGGCGTCGGCGGTGAAGATGATGGGATTGGCCTCATCGGGATTGTCACTGCCGGGGTTGCCATCGGCAAAAATCTGTGCCCCACGGGCGACAATGAGCGCCGAGGCGTCTTCTCCCGATCCGGGCAAGCCCTTAATGATGGTCCCAGGCTCGATGTTGAGCGTTTGCCCATCGTTGACGTAGACGAAGCCGTCGAGCCTGTAGACGAAGTCATTGGTCCACGTCACCTCGGTGACCTCGTCGCCATCGGCGTCGGTGTAGCCGATGCCGCCTTCTTCGACATCCGAGACGACAATCACGTCGCCCGCGTCGCTGGTGTCGTAAGCGGCGACGCTAAAGTCATCGCCATTGCCATTTCCAGGCGGTGGGGGCGGCGGCTCGTTTCCGCCATTCGAGTCGCATCCGGTTAGCAGAAGAGCGGCGGACAGGACCAGTGCGGCTCCTGCCTGCATGCACGTTGCAAGCCACTGAGGCATCCGAGAGGTGGTACGCATTCGTTTCATGATTATGTGGGTGTTGCGTGAGAAAGAGCGCGTCTGCGCGAGGGCGTCCGATTGCAATCAGTTTGCAATTTGGTAACACACGCCCTTGAACCACCGAAGGGACGAACCCGGAGGCCCGTCCCTTCGATACAGGGTGGAAATATGTTGAGCAGTGCATGAGGCCGGGGACGTGCGTGTCCCCGCATCAGAATGAGTACGAGAACCCGACCGAGACCGTCCGCCCGCGCGGATTGCGATCATTCACGAAGGTCTCGCCGCCAAACTCTTGCGAGACGACGTAGTCAGTATCCAGCAGATTCTTGACCGATACCTTCATCGAAAAGCCGTACATCAGTCGCTGTGATGCCGTCATATCGACGGTACTACGCGCCTGCTCGAAGAGGTCGAGTCCGTTGCGCGTGACGGTGTCGAGCCGGTCGCCGAAGCGGTTGAAGAACACGTTGATGCTCGTGCCGCTGTCGGGGTTTTCATATCCGGCATTCAGATTCACGATGTAGGGGGATTGGCCCTGCAGCGGGCGCGTGGGACTCGGGTCGTCGTCGAAGGCCCGGATCGCGTCCAGCTCTTTCTCACTTCGACTCACCTCGGACTGGATGAGCGTCAAGTTGGCACCAAGCTGAACGTGGCGGAGCCAGGACGCGAGGCCATCGAGGCGCTTGCGGGCCTCAAATTCGGCGCCATACACCGTCGCGCTACTCTTGTTGAGGTACGTCACCTCGGTGTTGGCTCCCGACGCGGTCGGGTTGATCGTCCGTTCAATGGGGTCCTCGAATGACTTGTAGAAGGTGCCGGCCGAAAGGAGCTCACCCCCGCGCATAAACCACTCCCATCGCAGGTCGACGTTGTGGATGCGCGTGCGCGTCAGATTGGGATTGCCCACCTCGATGTAGTCACCGACGAAGTTAAACGAGCTGAACGGAGCAAACTCGCGGAAGGAGGGCCGGGCGATGGTGCGGCCGTACGCCAGGCGCAGATTCATGTCGCTGCGGAGCGACCACGTGAGGCTTCCGGACGGCAACAGGTCGGTTTCTGTGAATTGTCCTTCGCGCGAGTCGTCGATCGTCACGATGGACATATCCGTCTGCTCCACGCGCAGGCCGCCTACGAACTCCACCTCAGCGAGGCCCGGCAGGGGCCATTCGGCCATGATGAAGCCGGCTCGGATGTCCTGTTCGCCATCGTAATTGTTCGACGCCTGGGTCTGGTCGATCACATACGTGCCGTAGCGGGGGCGTCCCTGAGCATCTGTCCCGATGAGGCCGGCCTTCTCACGAACGTAGGCGTTCGGACTCCCCTCGAAGCCCAGCTGATCGGACAGATGGTCGAAGCGGCGCTCGCGGAACGTGCGCGTCCGCTGTTTGAGGCGGCCTCCCGTTTTCAACGTGACGGTCCCCAGCGGCACCTCAACCGAGAAGGATCCGCCGCCGTCGCGCTCGGTGAGATCTCGGAAATACCGGGCCGGCACCGGGTAGATCGACTTCGAGATCGCGTAGCTCGTATCCGCCCCTCCGTTTTGTACGGCCATCTGGTTGGAAAAGAACCGGTAGTCCGGCTCATCGCGCGTGGCTTCAGAAAGCGAGGCCGACCACTCGGCACGGATGCCGTCACGCCCCACACCAAACTGATGGGTGCCGTTCAGCTCAGCCGCACGCACGGCGCGCTCCGTCGTCCGCATCACGCGGGTCTGGAAGAACTGATTGCCGCTCAGGTCGCGCGGGAGGCGTCCAAATTCGAAGCGGGCTTCCTCCTCGTTGTCGGCATTGTACAGCAGGCGCGCATGAAGCTCATGCGTGGAGGACGGTTGAAAGGTGAGGCCGAGCAGGCCTCCGAAGAGCGTCGCTTCGGTGCCACGCTGGGTGCTGTAGCGGGCCGTCGGGTTGAGCATGCCGGAGTCTAATCCCGTCTGTTCAAAGCGAGCCGTGGTGCCATCGTCGAATCCGGAAAACGAGTGGTCGTACGAGGCCGAGGCGATGAATCCCAGATTACGCCCGCCGAGCACGCTGAACTGATTCCCCAGCGACACTTCGACGCTGCGGTTCTCCATGAGCTCGATCTGCTTTCGCACCGGCGCGACGGAGGTCGCAAATGCGCGGGACGCCGCGTCGAGCAGCTGCGCTTTCTCGGGATCGTTGAACGTCTGCGCCAGGCTCGCCGGCAAGTCCTCGTTCTGAACGACATCGGGCACCGCATCCAGCCCGCCGGTCGGTCGCAACACGCGGCCGCCGAGCCCGACTTCGCTGTCGTAGGAGGAGGAAAGGGACAGGTTGAAGAAAAAGTCGGCAGGAAGCGACTTCGTTGAAATGTTGATCGATCCGCCGGTGAAGGCGCCCGACTGATCGGGCGTAAAGGTCTTCGTCGTGACGATGTTGTCGATCAGATTCGATGGGAAGAGGTCCAGCGCCACGCTGTTACCATCGGGGTCGGTGCTCGGAAGATCGGAGCCGTTAAGCTGCGCGTTGACGTATCGCCCCTGCAGGCCGCGGACGTTTACGTATTTGCCGTCGATGACGGAGGCGCCGGTGACCTTGCTCATCGCATCCGCGGCATTGCCGGCACCGGCGCGGCTGATGGCCTCGGCGCTGATGGCATCGCTCACCCCGGCCGCCTTCTGACGCTGCTTGAGCAGACCGGCCTCGGAGCTGCGCGCCGCCTCGGCACTGACGATGACCTCCTCCATCTCGGCCGTTGCCTCGACGAGGGTCACATCCAGCGTTGTGGTTTCGCCCCCTTCGACCTCGACGCCCGTGACGGTTTTCCCCTGAAAGCCGACGAACGAAACGACGACATCGTACGTCCCGGGCGCGAGATCACGGATCCGGTAGCGGCCGTCCAGGTCGGTGGCCGTGCCGGTGGTGGTGCCTCTGAGCGCGACGTTGGCGCCCACGAGCGTTTCGCCCGTTTCGGCGTCGACGACAACGCCGGCGATGGTGCCCGTCTGGGCCTGCGCCGGCGTGAGCCCCAGTAAGAGCCCGAGGACGAGATAGACGGCAAGCGTGCGTACCGTGGTGGCTATCATGAAAAGTGTTAGATCCGGTGAGTGGAGTGCAACCCTGCGGCCCGAACCCAGTGGTGGGAGGCGCGTGGCCGATGACTTTTCAGTCAGTTGCACAATAACAGCCGGATGTTAACCTGACATTATGCCCGCATTACGCTTATGTTAACGCGGGTCAATTCAGCGTTCCTTCACCCCGATGCGCCTGCATTTTCACATTTGATCCGAGCCCACCCCCGCCGCAGCCGGCTCGCGCGCAGAAACCCGCCCGGACGGCGATCCGTTGCGAGGGTCCTGCTGGCCGCCGCCCCTCTGCCCTGTGACCGACATCCGCCCCCGCACATACCTCATCCTCTTTGCGCTCTGGCTGATGATGTTTTCGGCCAGCAGCCAGGTCATCATCGTCACCCCCATCCTGCCGGAGATCAGCGCCAAGCTCGCCATCTCCGAGTTCTGGCAGAGCTTCCTCGTCGGCATCTACTCGGTAATGCTGAGCGTCTTCGCCCTCATCACCGGCCCGATTTCGGACAAGATCGGGCGGCAGCGCATCCTGCTGATTGGGACGGGGTTCATGGCGGTGGCGCTGGCGCTGCACACCGTCGCCCAGAGCTTCATTCTGCTCGTGACGATGCGCGCGCTCGCCGGATGCGCCGGCGGCATGCTCAGCGGCGGCTCGGTGGCGTACGTGGGCGACTATTTCCCGTACGAGCGGCGCGGCTGGGCCAACGGCTGGATCATGAGCGGCACGGCCTTCGGGCAGGTTGCCGGCGTGCCCCTCGGCAAGATCCTCGCCAACGCCTTCGGCTACCGCTGGCCCTTCCTGATGTTTGCCCTCACGATGGGCATCGCCACCGTCCTGATCGCCCGCTACGTGCCCCAGCCCGACGTCGAACTCGACGACCGGCGCCTGACGCTCCGCCGCGCGCTCCGCAACTACGGGCGGATGGTCAAAAATACGGAAGTGGCCGCCGCCGTGGGCTCCTACTTCCTGATGTTCTTCGGCATCGGGCTGTTCGTCGTCTTCCTGCCGACGTGGCTGGAGACGGACATCGGCATCACGAGCATGCAGGTGGCGCTGCTCTTCGCCATCGGCGGGGCCGCCAATGTGCTCGCGGCACCCATCGCCGGGCGCGTCTCCGACGACCTCGGCCGCAAGCCGCTCATCATCCTCTCGTGCCTCGGCCTCGGCATCATCATGCTCGTGACGCCGTTTTACATCGACGGCTTTTACAGCGCGGCGCTGCTGTTCTTCCTCGCGATGGTGACCGTTGGCATGCGCATTAGTCCGCTGCAATCGCTGCTCACCGCGCTCGTGCCCGGCGCCCAGCGCGGCACGCTGATGAGCCTCGCCGTGGGCATCGGGCAGGCCGGCATCGGGCTCGGGAGCTTCGCCGCCGGCATCGCTTTTGTGCGATACGGGTACGCCAGCAACACCGCCGCAGCCGCCGTGTCGGTCTTCCTGATGGCGTGGCTCGTCTACAAAGGCCTCCCCGAACCCGACCTGAGCACGGGCTCGTCGGAGGTCGCCAGCGCGCCGTCGACGTGATGGTTGCGTGTGAGCGAAAGGGCGTGTGGGAGTCTGGGAGAGAAAAACGCCCCTCGCCCGAACGCCTAACCGCTTCTGCCCGGAGCAGGCAACCCACTGCATGCTGCATACGATCAGTAATCTGACGTGAGCACCGACGCATCCGACACAACCTACCGCGCGCCGTCGAAGCTGTGGACGGCCATGCGCCGGCTCGTCCGGCTGACGCGGCCCTACCGGCGCCGCCTCTACCTCGCGCTCGTACTCACCGTGCTCGGCTCGCTGATTGCGCTGGCGGTCCCGCTCGGCCTGCGCGAGCTCCTGAACGCCGTCTTCGAGGACGGCAACCGCGCGCTGCTCAACCGGCTCACCATCGGCCTGCTCATTCTCTTCCTGATTCAGGCGGTCACCTCCTTCGGCGGATCGTACCTGTTGCAGTGGACGGGCGAGCGCGTCGTGGCGGATCTGCGGCAGCGCGTCTACCGCCATCTGCACCGCCTCAGCCTGCGCTTCTTCGCCGATCATCGCACGGGCGACCTGACCTCGCGCCTCACCAACGACGTGGGCTCCGTCCGCACGGCCGTCACGCAGGCCCTCGCCGATCTGCTCACACAGAGCCTCTCGCTCGTCGGCTCGGTCGCGCTGATGGCGGTGCTCAACTGGCGGCTCAGCCTCATCATTTTCGTCGTCGTGCCGGCGGTAACGGTGGCCGCGGTCTTTTTTGGCCGCAAGATTCGCCAGCTCTCGCGCCGGATTCAAGATCAGCTCGCCGATACGACCTCCGTCGCCGAGGAAGCGCTGGCGGCCATCCGCGTGGTGAAAGCGTTTGCGCGATCCGACTACGAGGTCGAGCGGTATAATACGGCGGTGGAAGACCTGTTCGAGACGGCGCGTTTCAAGGTGCTCGTCTCGTCGATTTTCTCCTCGTCGATCGGACTGCTTTTCTTCTCGGCGCTGGTGGCGATTTTCTGGTACGGCGGCACCGAGGTGCTCGCCGGGCGCCTCACGGCGGGCGACCTGGTGGCGTTTATCTTCTACGCGTTCAACATTGCGCGGAGCGTGGGCGGGATGTCGCGCCTCTACGCCACATTCAACAGCGCGGCGGGGGCGTCGGAGCGGCTCTTTGAGCTGCTCGATACGTCGTCGGACATCCAAGACGCGCCGGAGGCCACGCCGCTGCCGATCGTCGATGGACATGTGGAGTTCGACTCTGTCACCTTTGCGTACGAACCGGGCCAGCCCGTGCTGCGCGACATCGACGTAGCCGTCGAGCCGGGCACGACCGTCGCGCTCGTCGGCCCCAGCGGCGCCGGTAAAACGACGCTGATGAGCCTCATCCCCCGCTTCTACGATCCGACGGACGGGCGCATTCTGATTGACGGGCACGACCTGCGGCAGGTCACGCTGCGCTCGCTGCGACAGCAGATGGCCGTCGTCTCGCAGGAGATCAGTCTATTCAACGCGTCGATCCGCGAGAACATCCGCTACGGGCGGCTCGAGGCCTCCGACGAGGCCGTCGAAGAAGCGGCCCGGGCCGCCAACGCGCACGACTTCATCACGGCACTGCCGGACGGCTACGACGCCGCCGTGGGCGAGCGAGGCGTGAAGCTCTCGGGCGGCCAGCGCCAGCGGATTGCCATCGCTCGGGCGCTGCTTCGCGACGCGCGAATTCTGCTGCTCGATGAGGCCACGTCGTCGCTCGACTCGGCCTCGGAGGCGCTCGTACAGGACGCGCTGGAGCGGCTCATGGACGGGCGCACCACCTTCATCATCGCCCACCGCCTCTCCACCGTCCAGCACGCCGACCGCATCCTCGTTCTCGACGACGGGCGCATCGTGCAGACGGGCACGCACGAGTCGCTCATGCAGCAGGACGGCCTCTACCGCGACCTCGCCGCCCTCCAGTTCCAACCAATGGATACGTGATGGCGTGGGACGGCTCGGCGGTTGAGCGTGTGAGCCCAAAAGCGCGATCTCCCTTCCCTCTCGCCCACACGCCCAAACCCATAACCACTTTTTCACACGGCGGGAATTGACTTTGGGCGGCGGTATCCGATACCGTGTGTAGCATCATGACATACTGTTGGTAGTACATTCATCCAGAAGGGTGGAGGGAGCAGGCCCGACGAAGCCCTGGCAACCGCCGCGCCACACCCGGCGCGGAAAGGTGCCACGTCCTGCCTCGCACGACGCGAGGGAAGATGAGTGGGAACGCAACCTTCTGGTTGACCTTCCCCATCTGCATCCCCTTGCGGTTGGGGATTTTTTATGTCCCGCCGCACCGCCGGCTCGCCTGGCGCCGTTCGCTCGGCTCTTCTGGATGGCTCTCCCCGAACCCATCGACCATCCAGCCCCTATGAGCACGAACGGACAGCAGCATTCGCCCCGCTACGAGACGCTTCAGCTCCACGCCGGGCAGGAGCCCGACCCCGCCACCAATGCGCGGGCTGTGCCCATCTACGCGAGCACGTCGTTCACCTTCGACGATGCCGAGCACGGCGCCGATCTCTTCGCCCTGAAAGAGTTCGGCAACATCTACTCGCGCATCATGAACCCGACGAACGATGTCTTCGAGAAGCGCGTGGCGGCGCTCGAAGGCGGCGTGGCCGCGCTGGCGACGGCGAGCGGCCAATCCGCCCAGTTCCTCGCGCTGAACACGCTGGCTGAGCACGGCGATAACATCGTTTCGGCGAGCTATCTCTACGGCGGGACGTACAATCAATTCAAGAACTCCTTCCCGCGCCGCGGCCTGAACGTCAAGTTTGCCGATGGCGACGACCCCGACTCCATCGCCGGACTGATTGACGACCGGACGAAGGCGGTCTATCTGGAGACGATCGGCAATCCGCGCTTCAATATTCCCGACTTCGAGCGGATCGCCGACATCGCCCACGAGCACGGCGTGCCGCTCGTCGTGGACAACACCTTCGGCGCGGCGGGCTACCTGTGCCGCCCCATCGAGCACGGCGCCGACATCGTCACCGCCAGCGCAACGAAGTGGATCGGCGGGCACGGCACCACCATCGGCGGCGTCATCGTCGATGCCGGCAGCTTCCCGTGGGATAACGGCCGCTTCCCCGAGTTCACCGAGCCGAACCCCAACTACCACGGCCTCCAGTTCTGGGACACGTTCGGCCCCGACGGTGTGCTCGACACCAACGTCGCGTTCATCATGCGCGCCCGCGTCGAGAGCCTGCGCGACTTCGGCCCGTCGCAGAACCCATTCGGATCGTTTCTGCTGCTGCAGGGGCTGGAGACGCTCTCGCTGCGCGTTCAGCGGAGCTGCGACAACGCGCTGGCGCTGGCCGAGTGGCTGCAGGCGCACGATGCCGTCGAGTGGGTCAGCTATCCCGGATTGGCGGATCACCCGTACCACGAGCGCGCCCGGCAGTACCTGACGAACGGCTTCGGCGCCGTGCTCGCCTTTGGGGTGAAGGGCGGAAAAGAGGCCGGGCAGGCCTTCGTCGAAAATGTCGAACTCGCCAGCCACCTCGCCAACGTGGGCGACGCGAAGACGCTCGTCATCCACCCGGCCTCGACGACGCATCAGCAGCTCACCGAAGAGGAGCAAAAGGCCTCCGGCGTCGAGCCTGACATGGTGCGCGTCTCCGTCGGCATCGAGCACATCGACGACATCAAAGCGGATTTTCAGCAGGCGCTGGCCGCCGTGCCGGTATCCGCTTGAGTTCGGCATTCCGGGTTCCGGGGTCCGGGTTGGGGCATCGGCCTCAACTCGGCATCCGCGAATCCACCACCCCAAACGGATTTTCCCTATGCCAACGATCACGATACCGCAGTTTACGCTGGAGGGCGGAACCCCATTGCGCGAGGTGCCGGTGGCCTACCGGAGCTGGGGCCGGCTGAACGACGCGGGCGACAACGCCGTGCTCGTCTGCCACGCGCTCACCGGCAGCCCCGACGCCGCCGAGTGGTGGGACGAGCTCTTCGGACCCGGCCGCGCGCTCGATCCGTCGCGGGACTTCATCCTCTGCGCCAATGTGCCGGGCTCGCCGTACGGCTCCGTTGCGCCCGTCACGGCCAATCCGGCCACCGGACAGCCCTACGGGGCGGATTTCCCACGCTTCACACCGCGCGATACGGTGCGGCTGCACCGGAAGCTGCTCGACCGCCTCGGCGTCCGCCAGGTCGCCTGCGCGCTCGGCGGCTCGATGGGCGGCATGCACGTGCTCGAATGGGCCTTCGAGCGCACATCCGACGGCGCGCCGTTTGTGCGGACGCTCGTGCCCATCGCCGTCGGCGGGCGGCATACGGCCTGGCAGATCGGATGGAGCGAGGCGCAGCGGCAGGCTATCTACGCCGATCCGAACTGGCAGGACGGGCGCTACTCGGAGGATGCGCCGCCCACGCGCGGACTGGCTGCGGCACGCATGATGGCGATGGTGTCGTACCGCTCGCATCCGTCATTCGAGGGGCGCTTCGGACGCGAGGTGATGGACGGCGCCTCGCCCGACGACGCATCGCCCTTTGCCGTGGAGAGCTACCTCCGCTATCAGGGCGAGAAGCTGGTCGATCGCTTCGACGCGAACTGCTACGTCCGCCTCACGCAGCAGATGGACGCCCACGACGTAGCGCGCGACCGGGGCGACTACGCGGCGGTGCTCCGCTCCATCGAGCAGCCGGCGCTCGTCGTCGGCATCGACTCGGACGTGCTCTACCCGCTTGTCGAACAGGAGGAGCTGGCCGATCATCTGCCGCATGCGACGCTGGAGGTGCTGTCATCTCCACACGGGCACGACGCCTTTTTGATCGAGCTGGACGACCTGAACGAGCTCATCGTCCGCTGGCGCGCGCGGCAGGAGACGGCGTGTCGGCCGGTGGCCGCGTGAGGACGTCCTGAAGGAATGAGAGGAGGAGTGGATGAGTGGACGATGCGCATCCGTCCTCGCTTCGACGACATACCATCTGTTTATTTCAAGCCATTTCGATGACTGATTTCTCGGTTCTGAGAAGTTCCAACGACGCGCGTCCGATTCGCGTGCTCAAGTTTGGCGGCACGTCCGTGGGCGATGCGATCGGGCTCCGCCACGTAACGGGCATTGTGGCGGAGGCGGCCAAGACGTGCCGGCCCGTAATCGTCACCTCGGCAGCGGCCGGCGTGACGGATGATCTGGTGCGCGCCGCCGATGAAGCGGTGTCGGATCCGTCAGCGGCCGACACGTGGGCGCGCCGCATTGGCCGTCGGTATCTTCAGTTGGCGCATGCCGCGCTCGACGACGAGGCGCTCCGCACCCCGTATGGCGCCGCGCTGCATGCGCATCTGACGGATCTGCACCGTGCTCTGCGCGCGGTCGATACTTCGGGCACGTCGGCTGCGCGGGATGCCGTATTGGCCACTGGCGAGCGGCTGATGGTGCCGCTGTTGGCGGCGGTGCTTACGCAGGCCGGATGTGCTGCTCACGCTGTCGATGCGACGCGGCTCATCCGCACCAACGCCATCCCCGGAGGCGCCGCCGTGGACCTCGACGCGACGGGGCAACAGATCCGCCAGTGGCAGGCACGGCGCCCGGCCGATCGGGTGCCGGTGGTGACGGGCTTCATCGGCGCGACGGGCGATGGCGTGACGACCACGCTCGGCCGCGGCGGAAGCGACTACTCGGCCGCGCTGCTGGCCCGTGGCCTCGGCGCCGAGCGGCTGGAGCGCTGGACGGATGTCGATGGGCTGTACACGCGCGACCCCAACCGGCACGACGACGCCCGGCGGCTCGACCGGGTCGAGTTCGAGCAGGCACTGGCCTGGACGCACGATGGGCGCCTCGGCCTGCACCCCAACGCGCTCGATCCGCTCGCCGACACCGGCATCCCGATGCATGTGCGCTGCACGCGTGTCCCCGAGGCGCCCGGCTCGCAGATCCTCCCCGCCGTCCGACACGCTATCGGGTCCTGAGCACGAACACCCCGCGGAAGGAGACCAAGCGCTCGCGCTCCCGAATCTGCACCCTGAACCCACTCAACCCGAAACCATCCCCGCATGTCCCCTCGCGTATTTCCTTCGCTCGACGTCGCATCCCCACCGGCCAAATCGGCGCGCACGGCCCATCTGTTTCTGGCCGGCGTCGGCGCTGTTGGATCGGCGGTGCTGGAGCAGCTTGCGTCCGCCAATGCGCCGCTCCGGCTGATCGGCGCCTGCACCTCGCAGCGCGCATGCTGGCATCCGGCCGGGCTCCCGCCGCGTGCCGTGCCCGATGCGCTGGCCGATGCCGATCCACTCGACTGGTCCGCCGTTCTGCAACGCCTCGTGCAAAGCGCGCCGCGTCCGCTCATCTTCGTCGACGCCACCGGCCATCCCGACGTGGCCGGCTTCTACGAGCGGCTCTTTCAGGCGAGCATCCACGTCGTCACCCCCAGCAAGCTCGCGAACACGCGCCCGCAGGCCGACTTCGACCGACTCCTCCGGATGGCGCGGGCGCGCGGCGTGCACTATCGCTACGAGACGACCGTCGGCGCCGGGCTGCCTGTTGTCCAGACCGTGCGCGACCTCGTCGAGACGGGCGACCGCATCCGCACGATTCGCGGCGCCGTGTCGGGCACGCTCACGTTCCTCTTCAGCGCGCTGCGGAATGGGAGCACGTTCAGCGCAGCGGTGCGCGCGGCCATCGACCGGGGCTACGCCGAGCCGGACGTGCGCGATGACCTCTCGGGCGAGGACGTGGCGCGGAAGTTCATCATTCTGGCGCGGACGGCGGGACACCCCATCGAGCGGAGCGACGTGCAGGTGGAGTCGCTCGTGCCCGATACGTTGCACGATGTCCCCCGTGAGGCGGTGGTGAACCGGCTCGGGGCCGTCGATAATCAGTGGCGCGAGCGCTCCGAATCGGCCGAAGACGAGGAGGCGGTGCTGCAGTACCTCGGCACTTTCTCCGCGGATGGCATCCGCGTGGGCGTGCAGGCGGTCCCGCGCGCTTCCGCGTTTGGGCAGCTCGACGGGCAAGACAACCTATTCGAGATTGCGACGGATCGCTACACGACATCGCCGCTCACGGTGCGCGGCCCAGGGGCAGGACCGGATGTGACAGCCAGCGGCGTATTGGCGGATGTGCTGAAGGTAGCCCGTACGATCACCGCCTGAGCACCTGCCGCAACTCACGCCTCGGAGCCGCGGGCGACCGGGGCACTCTGCTTGAGTACCTCCGTCAGCTCATCGACCTGGACGGGCTTACTGATGAAGCCGTCCATACCGGCCTCGCGGCAGCGTTCGCGATCTTCGGCCATGGCGGCGGCGGTCATGGCGATGATACGGGGCTGCTCGCCGGGCGGCCACTCGGTGCGGATGTGGCGTGTGGCCTCCAGCCCATCCATCTCGGGCATCTGCACATCCATCAGAATCAGGTCGTACGCGGTCGTACGCAGGGCCTGCACCGCCTCGGCCCCCGTGTGGGCCACGTCGATCGTGTAGCCCATCTTTTCGAGGATACGGACGGCCACTTTGCGATTGACGATGTTGTCTTCGGCCAGCAGGATGCGCAGCGGATGCGCCTCGGCCAGCGCGGCGGGCGAAGGCGCCTCGGCCGGCGCCCCGGCCGGTGGGTCCGGTTCGGTCAGCAGCGTCGTCAGGGCTTCGTGCAAGCGGGCGTGCTTAACGGGCGTGCTCACGCCCATCGTGGTGTCGCGCTCGCCTTCCTCGGGCCGGTGACCGACGGGGCTGAGGCCAATTAGAGGAAGATCAGCGCCGGGATGATGGGCCCGGATCGACGCGGCCACGGAGCGCCCCTGCACATCGGGCAGCTGCCCATCCAGCAGGACAAGGTCGAAGGGCGCCTCGGCCTCGATGCGGTCGATCGCCTCGGGGCCGGAGGCCGCTTCGCTGACGTGCAACCCCCATGCCGCGGCCTGGCGCGCAAGCAGACGCCGCGTGGTGGCGTTGTCGTCCACGATCAGCAGGCGACGGCCCGCCAGCCCCGGCTGCTCGCCGCGGAGCGCCGCAATCGGCTCGGGCGCCGGCGCCGGATCGGCCTGAAGCACGAAGTGAAACGTGGAGCCTTCGCCTTCGACGCTCTCGACCGCGATCGTGCCCCCCATCAGCTCGACGAGCTGCTTCGAGATGGCCAGGCCCAACCCGGTCCCGCCGTACTTGCGCGTGGTGGACGCATCGACCTGGTTGAACGATTCGAAAAGCTCGTCCTGCTTCTCCTTCGGGATGCCGATGCCCGTATCCTGCACGCTAAATCGCACCCCGGCAAGCCCGCTGCCCTCGGCCGGGGCATCCGCTTCCGTGACCCGGACAACCACCTCGCCCGCCTCGGTAAACTTGACGGCGTTGGAGAGCAGGTTGACGAGCACCTGCCGGAGCCGCGTGACATCGCCCCGGAGGGCGGGCGGCACCTCTGGATCGATCCAGTAGGCCAGCTCCAATCCCTTGCGTGCGGCCTCGGCAGCGATCAGGTCAAGCGCGTCTTCGACGCACGAGCGGACGACAAACGGCTCGGTTTCGAGGTCAATCTTGCCGGCTTCGATCTTGGAGAAATCGAGGATATCGTTGATGAGCGCGAGGAGCGTTGTGCTGCTGCTCTGGATCGTGCCCACGAACTCGCGCTGGTCGGGGTCGAGATGGGTGTCGGCCAGCAGGTTGGCGAACCCGATGACGCCATTCATGGGCGTGCGGATCTCGTGGCTCATGTTGGCGAGGAACTCGCTTTTGGCGCGAGCGGCGGCGAGGGCATCCTCGCGCGCCTCGACGAGCTGCGCGTTGGTCGTCTCCAGCTCGGCGTTGGCGGCCCGGAGCGCCTGTGTGCGCTCATCCACGCGCTGCTCCAGAACCTGCTTGCGCTGCTCCAGGTCCCAGGTGCGCCACCGGATGATGCCCACAATCAGCCCCAGCAGCCCCAGCAGGCTTAGCCCGTAAAACCAGCCCGTCTGCCAGAACGGCGGCGTGATGGTGAACGTGTACGTCGCCACGGGACTCCATACGCCGTGCGACGACGACGCTTTCACCTGAAAGGTGTACGTGCCCGGCGGGATGTTGGAGTAGGTCGCGCGTCGCTGATCGGTGGCACGCGACCATGTGGCGTCGAACTCGTCGAGCCGGTATTGATAGCTCACCTGGTCGGGGGCGGACAGGTGGAGCCCGGTGAAGTGGAAGATGAGGTGGTTCTGCTCGTAGGGCAGTGCGAGGTCGAGCGGCAGGCGCTCCCACCGGGAGAACCGATCGGTGTACGCGCTCCAGTCCGGATCTTCCGAGAAAAAGCGGAGGTTGGTGATGTAGATGCGGGGCGGTGTCGTCTGGAGCTGATCGCGGCGCGGATCGTACCGGGTGACGCCGCGGCCGGTCCCGAACCAGTGGACGCCTCCTTCGGTCTCGTGGGTGGCATGCCACGCGGCCTCAACGCCCAGAAAGCCCTCGGCCCGGCCGTACGAGCGAACCGGCAGCGTGCCCGATTGCCGGTACGTCGCGATGTCGAGCCGGTTGACGCCCTTTTCGGTGCCGGCCCAGAGGTAGCCACTCCGGTCGAGATCGAGGATCACCGTCGTTCCCCCGCGCAGCCCATCCACCGCCGAAACAGTTCGCATGGTATCGGCCGGCGCGTGCTCGGGCGGAAGCACGTACACGCCTTCCTGAGTGCCCAGCCAGGCGAAGCCCTCGGCGTCGACAGCCAGCGCGATGACGCTCCCAATGGCGGCTTTCTCCACCGCATCGACCGGACGAAACGCCTCTCCATCAAACCGATCCACGCCGGTACTGGAACCGATCCACAGGTGCCCGCGCGCATCCGTCGCGAGGGCGCGAAGGTAATTACTCGACAGCCCATCAGCCGTCGTGAACCGCTCGAACCGAGTGCCGTCGTAGCGGATCAGGCCGCGCTTCAGCGTAGCAAACCAGTAGGTTCCGGGCGCCGTCTCGGCGATGGCCACGATGTCGCCGATGGGATCGCCCTCCACCTCCCGATAGGGCGTGTAGGCCGTCCCATCGTAGTAGAAGAGGCCGGAGCGCGAGGCGATCCAGAGGCCCCCTTCAGGCGTGCGGTGCAGCGCCATCAGCTCCTGATCGAGCAACCCGTTGGGGCCGGTCACCGTAGTGAAGGTGGCGCCGTCGTAGCGGCTCATCCCATTTCGCGTGGCGATCCAAATGTCGCCGTCCGGCCCCTGGCTGATATCCCACACCACGTTCCCGGCCAGCCCGTCCTGGGGTGTGTAGTGGTCGAAGGGCGTCGGAGTGTAGCGAAAGAGGCCCTCGCCGTCGGTGGCAAACCAGAGGTTGCCCTCGGTATCCTCGATGATCGACCGGATCAGCACGTGCTCCAGCGCTGTCGCAAAGGACTGGAGCGCGCCCTCGGCGTAGCGGTAGAGCCCGGTGTGCGTGCCGATCAGGAGAGCGCCCTCGGGGCCGTGCTGTACGTCCGACACGCGGAGGGCTTCGGTACCTGGCAGTCGGTCGAAGCGCACGCCATCGGAGCGGAACAGGCCGCTGTCGGTTTCGACCCAC
>CAYUVF010000067.1:0-20941 GCA_964448045.1 uncultured Rhodothermales bacterium | reverse complement strand
TTTTCTCCAAGAGGCCGAAGCGGCCTACGACGAGGCCCAGGAGCGGGGGGGGGGCGGGCGGTGCCTTACCATCTGGTGCTGGATGAGATGAACCTGGCCCGCGTCGAGTACTACTTCGCGAAGTTTCTCTCGAAGATGGAAGAGAAAAAGCGCAAGGGGACGGCGACCTTGGATCTGGGACCGAACACGGACGTGCGCCTAACGCCCAACCTCGTCGTGGTCGGCACGGTCAATATCGACGAGACGACCCACGCCTTTGCCGACAAGGTCTATGACCGGGCGCAGCTCATCGAGATGAAAGCGCCCCGCCAGCAGCTTCGCGAGCACATGGGCGCGGCGTCCTACGCCGACGCGATGATGGACGTGTGGGACGCGGTGGGCGACGTTGCGCCGTTCGCCTTTCGGGTGCTCGATGAGATCAGCGAGTACGTGTGCGAGGCCGAAAGGCATGGCAGCACGTGGCAAGAAGCGCTGGACGAGCAGCTTCTTCAAAAGGTACTCCCCAAGGTGAAAGGCACCGAGCCGGCGGTCGGCGAGGCGCTTCGGTCCTTCTTAGCGGTCGCGCCAGAGGAGACGTATCCGCTCAGCCACGCCAAAGCCCAGCGCATGCTTGCGAGCTTCGAGCGCCACGGGTTTACGTCGTATTTCGAATAGCGGTTGGCGAGCGGCGATGTGCGAACCACAATCAGGGAATGAGAAGTCTTAAAGCGTAGGTATGGAGCGCGCGTCGGAGAACGAGGCCAACGAGGGACGGGCCGAAGGCGGGTCGAGCGGCACGCCCTCGGATGCGCATTGGTGGCGCTTTTGGAATGGGTCTCGGGACGAGCCGCAAGCGCGGCCCCGGGAATGGGCCGAGGCGCTTGTTGAGGTGCGCTTGACCCCCGAGTGGACCGGTACATGGAGCGAGCTGTCGCTGCTACGGAACAGCGAGCCGCTCCCGCTGCGACAGGAGAAGCGGGCCGGGAAGGTCCGGGTCATTGCCCCGTGGCCGCGGTCAGGTCCGGGCCACTACCAACTTCGCCTGTTGGGAGGGAAACGGCCCCAGGAGACGCGCGTCACGATTTGGCCGGAGACAATACGCCGCGGCGAGTACGAAGCTCTCCTTCGCGAGTTGGAGTACAGGCTCCCCGTACAGATCGCGATAGCGCTCAAGGGCGCTGGGGGACTGGCCGGGGTCGACTTCAACCCGCAGGTGGACACGACGCTCGAACAGGAGTGGGTGCGGCTGCGCCGGGCGGCTGAGGGCACCGAGCAGCGGTTGGGGCTTGCAGCGGCGCTCACCCGACTGGCCGACCAACCCCATCGCATCTTGACCGACGAGGAGCGGTGGGTACGGCGCGGGCGCGCTCGCCCGCCCCGAGCGGATCGGTTGGGGCAAGCCTTTGCCCGCCCCGGTAATGTCGAAGCGGGGCGGCTGCGCCGCGTCGCGGACCGGCGCGTGCGGCACACGGCGGACGTCTACGAGAACCGGATGGTGCGCCAGTTTACTCGGCAGGTCCGCCTGCGCCTGCGGCGCATCGAGCCGCTTCTTCGCGACCAGCATGCTGATCTGGCGGAAGAGGCCCACACGCTGCGCGAACGGCTCGACCAGGCGCGGCGGCAGGCACACTTCTTAGATGAGGTCGCAGAGCTGAGTCGCCCGCCGACGCACGCTTCGATGGTTTTACAGAACCGCCCGCTCTACCGCGCCGTGTTTGAGGGGTACTTGGAGTCTCAGAAGAGCGTGACCATTGCCCTGGACGCGCCGGCGCTGGACGCCCCGTTGCGCAATCTCCCGTCGCTGTATCAGCTCTGGTGTACCTTGCACGTGATCGAGGTAGCGATCCGGGAGGCGGGCCGTGTTGGATACCAGGTCGAGCGCAGCGGGCTCTTTCAGCGCACCGGGGGCTTTCTCAGCTTGCGGCTCGGGCCCCGGGCCGCGCGGTTTGTGCATCCGGATACGGGCGTGACGGTGCAGCTCTGGCCCGAGCGGACGTATAGCGCCAGCAGCGAAGACGCCCTCCATAGCGTGAGCTACGCCCAGCACCCTGATATCGCAATTGAGGTGACAGGCCCATCAGGTGAGCAGGCTGTCTACCTCTTCGACCCAAAGTATAAACTCGATGCCGAACGGTCGCATCGCGGCGACGATGCGAGCGCAGGAACGCCCAAGAAACCTGACATCGACAAGATGCACGCCTATCGCGATGCCATCCGCGGTAGAACCGGAGAGCGCGTCGTCCGATACGCGGCGATTCTCTATCCCGGCGCAACAGAGACGTTTAGCTCTGGATTAGAGGCCATTACGGCGCGACCCGGGCAGACCGACCTACTTCAACGGCGGGTGGGACGCGTCATGCGCCGCGCCTTGTCAGCATCCGCCCCGTCGCAGGATCTCACCCCATGAGCCTCTCGTCTGAAAATGGGTTGTTCAGGAGCTGCCTATCAATCAGGGATTGCCGATCAGCCCCTTGCGCCGCAGTTCTTCGGTCACGGCGCGGTTGTGGGCGTCTCGTTCCGCTCGGGCCGCCCGGCGCTCCTCTTCGGTCGCATCGGCACGGTAGATGAACGGCGTCCTGCGGGGAGGGCAGGGGCTCTACGGTTCCGTCGGCGTGAATGCGCACGTGCTGCGGGTTGGTCATCCGATGCACGGCGTAGAAATCCAGATAGATTCCGTCCTCATCTGAGCCAACCACATAGCGAACGTCCCACCCGTCCCGCGAGCGGATATGGCCCGAGTCGCCGGCTTCTAGGGGACCGGAGGGGAGTTCGACGTCGAAGCCGCGAAAGTAGTTGGAGAACGCGTCAGCGATAGGGGGCATAGCCGGCAATCCGGACGTTTGGGAAATAGATAGCGAAATAGCTGCATGGAGCCCGCTTCGCCATGAGTCGCGCCCGCAGGTGGGGAGTTGCCCCCACAGGTGGGGCGCAGGACACAGGCTGGTATCCCCACGGAGGTCACGCCTGCGACTCGGACTCGTCTCGACAGCTCCACTCGACGACCAGGGACCGCGCTCTCGACCCAGCGCCGCTGCGTGGCGCGCATCTGGTCGTGGCCGGCCCGTGTGGCTTCGGCGAAGAGCACGGCCTCGCTGGACCACGCGCAGACGTCGAAGCACCCGCTCCTCGACTCGTTTTCATCCGCAATCGAATCAAGGAGCGTCTCGATGGGGCCCGGCAGCGTGACCGATGTTTCGCGGTTCCAATAGCCGCGCCGATACTGGTTGCGGTAGGTGTCGACCCAGACTCCGTCCCACCCGGCCCGCAGGAGAAGGCGCAAAATAGCAAGCTCAGCGAAGGCGGGTTCGCCGCCGGCGTCGAGGACGGGTTTGCCGCCATATGTGTCGCTGGGCATGGCGCCCTGCCACCGTTCGAATGTGGGGGTCGGTTTGGGGAGGTCAATAGCCCCATCCGAAGGACGTTCGATACGTATTTGCTGGTCGTAGCGGAGCGCGGGTGGAAGGTCCATAGGCGCTGTTGACCTGTCGTGCAATTGGTATGAGGGCCTGGGCGTCCGAATCGGAGGGCTCCGAGTCAGAGGACTCCGGCCCAAGCCTACCGATCCGCCTCGTCACGTTCGAATACGTAGATGGCAATCATCTTCGCATCGGTGTCGGAGCCGGTGCCAAAGATGGCGCTGGCGATCTGCTCGCCGGTGCCGGCTTCTTCCATCTCCTGAAAGAGCACGCCGTTCGCGCCGATCTCAGCAGCTTCCTTGCGGGCTTTCTCGTAGATCTGCTCCTCATCGGTCCAGCCCGATGCGCCCGAGAGATCAATGATCGCCATCTTCTCGTACTCGCCCTTGATGTCACTCTCTTGGAGGTAGATCGTGACGTCTTCGGGGGCGATAGGTGGGCGATCACTGTTGTTTAACTGGGTGACGCTGGCGGTGACGCAGCCGGAAAGGATCAGACCAAAGAGCAGAAGAGTGAAGAGAGTACGCATACGTGGAGTTGGGTTAGATGAGTACGAAAGGGGAGCGGTAGACACGGATTCGCCGAAAACGTAACGCAAGGGGCCTACACCCTACCCCTCAGTCGATACTGGATGGGTAGGAGTGCGGCCCGCGCGTCCGAGTGGCGATGCGGCGGCGCAATTACTGTGGCAGCGTAAGCGAGACCGACGCGCCAAAGGAGGAGTCGCCTTCGCCGAAGGACGCCTGAGGCGTCAACGCGAAATAGGTCGCCGGCGAGGTCTGAAAGAGCAGGCTCGCGCTCACCGTCACGAAAGTAGACTCATTGGTGCTATCTTCGGAACGTCCGCCGGCGCTGATTTCGAAGCGGTCCCGCCGGTAGCCGGCCCCGAGGTAGGGGATCAGTTGGAACGTGTCGGTGGCGTTGAAGGCGTGGAAGAGGCCGGCTTGCACCGAGCCGCCATTGCCGCTGATATCAATGCCTTCCTGTTGCAACTGGTCGTATGCGTCGCCGGAGTAGCTGAGGAAGGTGTACGTGCCGGTCAGAGCTACCGACAGGGGAAAGTCCGCGCTCTGCCGGACGGGATAAACCGCCACGTAGGGGCCGATGCCGGTCACGGACAGGTCGAATCCATCGGCATTGCTGCGAGCGAGGTTGACGCCGATCTCAAATGCCGAGGCGAAGACGTATCCGGTCGTTGCGCCGAGGGCCGTTTCATTGTCGGAGGTCGAGACGCCCGCGCCGATGCCGAAGCCGTTCTCCGTATATGCGCCGTACTGCGCAGAAGCCGTGTGTGGTGCAACGAGGAGTAGAGCGGCCAATAGGCCGAGAAGCGTGAGATTCTTCATGCGTTGAGAGGATACTTTTACTGATAGAGCTTGAATAGGACGTGCGCGGACGTCCTATTGCATAGAGAATGGGTCATCCGGTATTATCGGCACGCCGACAGAAATGTAAAATCGAGTCCATGATGGCAAGCCAGAGGAAGAGGACGTTCGTCTTAAGCGAGCAGGATAGCAGTCTCCAAAACGACCGTTTTCGAAACGGTCTATCCAGTAACTACCGACCGGCCCGCAGCGGCGATGAGGCGGGGTCGGGTTGTATCAAAACTTGTGTCTAAAGGGTGCGTCTCATATCTTATCCGGCCCGACGGGAATTGAAACGTGTCACTGGATGCTCCTTCTGAGACAACTCCTACACCCATGAAGATCGGCTACGCCCGCGTCTCGACCGGCGAGCAGAAACTCGACCTCCAACTCGATGCACTGGATGAAGCAGGGTGCAAGAAGATCTTTGAAGAGCACACCTCGGGCGCGGCCACCTCGCGGCCCAAGCTCGAGCGCTGCCTGGACGAACTCCGCGAGGGGGACACCCTCATCGTCTGGCGGCTCGACCGCTTCGGGCGCTCGTTGAAGGATCTGGTCCAGAAGATGGAAACCCTCGAAGAAAAGGGCGTCGGCTTCCGCAGCTTAACCGAAGGGATTGACACGACCTCGGCGCAGGGGCGCTTGACGTTTCACATCTTTGGGGCACTCGCGGAGTTCGAACGCGAGTTGGCCCGCGAGCGGACGATGGCGGGGCTGCGGGCCGCCCGGGCCCGAGGGCGCACCGGGGGCCGGCCCCGCCAGGGAGTACGTGAAGGCCGTCTTGTTGGGCCAGCGGTACGCATCGGGCATGCGCTCAGCCACAAAATCGGCCACCTCTAACAGGAGATCTAATACGTCATGCTCGGCCGCTGGCTGCTCCAGGATACGCCGATTTCCGGCCTTCGTACCTTCAGCAGCATCGTGGCCGCTCGACGTAGGATCAACCGTTTCCACCCGGCGGGCAAGTAGCACCTCCTCGCCCCGCCGAAATGCCTGGAAGGTCATGAGTTGGATATCGAGGCCCGTGCGCGCGAGCACATCAACGATGCGCTTGGCACGCTCGTCCACGCCAAGACCAACCAGTATCATGCGGATGTTGTCTAGGTCGGGCTCAGACATATCGGGAAACTCGGCCGCGTACCACTCACTAAAGTCATCGATGCGGTCGATGCCGTGGTGACCTGAGCCTGCTTGGATGAGGTGGGCAAACTCACTGGAATCACGCTCCAACAGATCCGACGCGTAGTCGAGAATCTGCGCCCCCGCGGCGCGAGTCATCGTACCTCTTTTCAGCTCGAATAACACGATTTGCCCGTCAGGGCCAATGCCTAACAGATCGAGTGGGCCACCGGCGGTTTGCAGTTGGCGGCCGATGAGGCGCAACCCTTTGATCAAGACGTCCGGCGAGGCGACCAATAGCTCTTCGAGTCGCTGTTTGGTTTCAGTGTTGTGGAGTTCAGTAAGGGGCTCGGCGGATTCGCTGCCGTCATCCGGCTGGACCATCGCCCATACGCCGATGCGGTCTGGCATAAGCAAAGACTATCTTGTCGAGTTTGCTGCGCGGTGAGAATGGCTGACCCCGCCCGCTCGTCTCAGCAGCTTTCGAAACGGTCGTGCTCTTCCCGAAACGACATACGGAGTTTTCGCTCGGCCGTTGCCTTGGGATTGGTTCTGCTGCGAGTGGAGCCTCGCGACGGAAAGCCCGAGCGGCCCTTCGAATATATCGGATGCCCTCTCGTCTTCTGTGTAACGCAAGACTCCGGAGTCGGGTATGCGCGGCGGATCTGCATCGGGGGGTGTGACTACGCGAGCGTTACGGCCCGTACGGTGCGTTCAAACGGTCGATTGGCGTGCAAGGGTACAGCCGGACGCCTCGTTTGGTATCTGATCCAGTTTGTCGGGCGACGAGGAGTGGCGTGTGGGCCACTTAGTAGGGCCGGGCAGGTCCAGTGGAAGCTGGGCGCCTGTTGGAAATGGGACGTGCTTTGGGCGTATTATAACAGCTTGCCCGGGCCGCAGGGCAGGGGGAGAATATGCCAGATTCGATGGGACGCCCTGTGCCCCTCGCTGGAGGACGAAGTTGCAACGATTTTTGCAACAGCGCTCAAAACAAAAATCCCTAACCCGTTGAATTGCAACGACTTAGGGATCACTGGTTGTGGTCAGGGGCGGATTCGAACCGCCGACACACGGCTTTTCAGGCCGTTGCTCTACCACCTGAGCTACCTGACCATATGCTACAACAGCCGAACGTACTTGGGTGCTTTTGGGATCGTTCCGTCCAGAACGATGCATAGCATATTTCAGTAGGAGCTCAACGTCAAGCCCGTGGCGGGGATTCATTGAAACCGTAAAAAGAGGGCGAAGACGCGGTTTTTCAGGACTTGCCGGTGGAGGACACCGATTCCAGACTTTCTGCTGCGTCGCCATCAAGATGTCCGACGGCGCCCCACATGAGCTTGGAGCGGAGGGTCTTGAAGTAGTCCTGATCGGGGAATTTGATCAGGTTGACGGTGTGGGCGGCTTGGCGGACGGTAACGGCTAACTGCTGTTGTTCGAAGACTGTGCTGCGCCCATCGGCCGCGAAGACGTAAGGCTGGTCGTTTTCGAGCACGCGCATCTGGATCTCAGCCGTGTTGGGGAGCACGATGGGGCGGACGGTGAGCGTGTGGGGGGCGATGGGCGTCAGGATCACGACCTCACATCCGGGCGTGATGATGGGGCCACCCGTGGAGAGCGAGTAGGCCGTGGAGCCGGTCGGGGTGGCAACGATCAGCCCATCGGCCCAGTAGGTATTGAGCGGTGACCCGTCGACGGTGACTTCGATCTTGATCAGGCCCGTGGCGCCGCTGCGATCGACAACAAACTCGTTTAGGGCCCAGCGCGGGTTGAGGTTGGGGTGCCCATCGATCTCGGCTTCGAGGGCCATCCGCCGTTCTACCCGGAAGTCACCTGCTTCCATGCGCTGAATAGCGCGTGTGATCGTTTCTACCTCGGTATCGGCCAGGAAGCCAAGCCGCCCGATGTTGACGCCGAGCAGGGGGGTGTCGTTGGCGCCGGTGTCGTGGGCGCTCCGCAACAAGGTGCCGTCTCCACCAAAGGAGAGCACGACATCGGTGGCTTCCGCCAGGGCCTGCGTGCTTTCGACTGCACAGGCGTCGGGAACGGCACGGCCCCGCTCATCTAAACCGGCCGCGATTCCGGCGTCGAGGCAGTAGCGGAGGTCGTGGTCGTGGAGCCAGTCGATTAGCTGGGCGACGGGCGTCCACAAGCGCTCTTTGCTCGTATTGCCGGTAATGCCGTAAATCATAGGGTCGGGGGCAAGTCGGGCGAAGGCTGGGCGGGAGGGATAGGGATCTGACGCGTGCTTCTGCGGTAGGTTCAACATACGAAGCCGCACGTCCCGTATCAGGTCGATCGTAGCGTGGTGCTGTAACGAGCGCCTCGGCTGTGTCCCTCACCGGTGTAGTTGGCCCCCGCACCTATCCAGCGATTCATGTTTTCCTGGTTAACGTCGTACGCGCACTGGATTCATTTGCAGTTTCCCGGAGGAGAGGTTGAGCAGCTCCCGCGCGTGGATGAGAATTACGAAACGAACGTTCCCGGCGTCTACGTAGTCGGAGATTTGGCGGATGTCCCGCTGCTCAAATTTTCACTCGATGGCGGCGTCAAAGCCGTTCGCCATATTGCCGACGATCCGTCCTTTTCGCCCGGGGCGCCCTCGGACCAGGATGGGCCGTTTGATGTTGTGATTCTGGGCGCGGGGGCATCGGGCATGGCTGCCGCGCGGGAGGCTCAGCGTCAGGGGCTTTCGTATACCGTACTGGAAGCCAATCGCCGGTTTGCGACGATCAAGGATTTCCAGAAGGGCAAGCCCATCTACACCTATCCGCAGGCGATGACGCCGGCGGGCGAGTTGCAGGTCTCGGCGCCGGTTAAGGAGGAGCTGGTGGAAGAGCTGGAGGCGCAGACGCGGGATCTCGAGGTGCGTCACGCCGAGGCCCATCGTATCGAGCGCACCGCTGATGGGCTCGTTGTGGTCACGGAGGCGGGCGATCGCATCCGAGGGCAGCGCGTACTTGTGGCGATTGGGCGCAGTGGCAACTTTCGGAGTCTTGATGTGCCGGGAGAGGACCGCGACCATGTGCACCACCGCTTGCACGACCCGACGCGATGCAAGGGGCACAATGTGCTCGTTATCGGTGGGGGAGACTCGGCGCTGGAGGCCGCGACAGCGCTGGCCGAAGCTGGCGCGCACGTAACCCTATCGTACCGCCGCGAGGCATTTGTTCGTCCCAAGCCAGAGAATATTGAAAAAACGTATCAGCTGGCGAGCTACACGAGTGGAGGGGGGGAGCTCCGGTTGTTGATGAACAGTGACGTGGAGGCGATCGAGGCGGGTACGGTGCGCATCAGCACCACCGACGGATCCGCCAAAACGATCGAGGTCGATCAGGTCTTCGCGATGATTGGCCGAGAGGCCCCGCTCGACTTCTTCCGCCGATCCGGCATCGAGCTCCGGCACGACTGGGGCACCTTGCCCGATTCGTGGGACGACGCGCTTTCGGGGCTCGGCTGGGTGGCGGATCTCAACTGGCGGCGTATCGGCGCGTTTGCTGCCTTCTTTTTGTTCATGTGTGCCGTTTACTCGTGGAAAGACGGCGGCTGGCTGAATCGCCTTGCAAGCAACGCCAACGTGTTTCCGTTCACCTTGGAGGCGCAGCCGGGTGCGACGGGACTCTGGGACATCATCACGACATCGGCGACAAAACCGGGGTTCTACTACACGCTCGCCTATTCGGCTATCGTCGTGATCTTTGGTTTTAAGCGCATCCGACGACGGAAGACGCCCTACGTGAAGGTGCAAACCCTCACGCTGATGGCTATTCAGGTGCTGCCGCTTTTCCTCTTGCCGGAGATCCTGCTTCCCTATCTGGGCGGAAATGGCTGGCTGCCCACAGGCTTTCTCGATGCGCTCTTTCCCGCGAGCGACTACGCCGTGCACGGTCGCGAATACTGGCGGGCGTACGGCTTCATCCTCGCGTGGCCGCTGCTCGTCTACAACGTCTTCACGTCCGATCCGCTGTGGTGGTGGCTTGGCATCTGCTTCGTGCAGACGTTCGTGCTCATCCCCGGCATGATCTACTACTGGGGCAAGGGCGCCTACTGCGGGTGGATCTGCTCGTGCGGCGCGCTGGCGGAGACGCTTGGCGATACGCACCGCGACAAGATGCCGCACGGCGAGGGCTGGAACAAGCTGAACCTCGCCGGACAGGTCATTATGGTGCTGGCGTTTCTGCTGCTCTTTTTCCGGATCGGAGGGTGGGTCTGGCCGGGCGGCTGGATGGATCAGAGCTTCAACGCGCTGATGGATGGCCAGTGGCTCGGCTTGCAGCTTAACTATGCCTGGGTCGTCGATGTCGTGCTGGCGGGGATGATCGGGTATGGCGTGTACTTCTGGTTGAGCGGCCGCTTCTGGTGCCGCTTCTTTTGCCCCCTGGCCGCGCTGATGCACATCTACCACCGCTTCAGCCGCTTCCGCATTCTGGCGGATAAGGACAAGTGCATCTCGTGCAACGTGTGTACGAGCGTCTGCCATCAGGGCATCGATGTGATGCACTACGCCCAGCAGGGTGCGCCGATGGACGATCCCGAGTGCGTGCGCTGCTCCGCCTGCGTGCAAAGCTGCCCAACGGGTGTGCTCTCGTTCGGCCAAGTGGAGCCGAACACGGGCCAGGTCATCACCGAGGACGAGTTGGAAGCCTCGCTGACACGGATCCAGCACGAGGCGGCACGGGAGCAGGCTGTATGATGGGCGTCACTGGAAGTAGAGAAAGTAGAGAGAGCGTAACGTAGGTTGAGCCGCTTCGGTAACAATCGGCTGCAAACTGCCGTTGTGTCCCTGCATTCCGCTACAGCGACGTACCTGATCATTCCACTCTCTATGTTCCTTGTCCACCGGCGTGTTCAGTTCGTTATCATCCTGCTCCTGGGTCTGCTCACTGCGGTGTGGGCGCCGGAGGCAGCGCTCGGGCAAATCACGCTTCAGGGCACCGTCACTGATGCAGCAACGGGGGAAACCTTGCCCTCGGCCAACATCCAGATTGAAGGCACCTATCGAGGAACTATCACCAACGCCGAGGGGCGGTACGTCCTCCGTATCGACAGCTTGCCCGCCACGGTGCGCGTCCGCTACATTGGCTACGAAGGCGCCCGCCGGCGCATCACGACGACGTCGGCGACGGAGCAAGATTTTGCGCTGGAGCCCTCCGTAGTGCAGATGGAGGAGCTGATCGTGACCGGAGAGGATCCGGGGATGCGGATTATGCGGCGCGTAATCGAGCAAAAGCAGCAGTGGCGCCGGCAGCTCGATACGTGGACGGCCGATGCGTACAACCGCTTCACCGTGCGCAACGATACCGGCATCGTGCTGATTACTGAGACGCAGACGCAGGCATTCTGGGATCGGCAGCGCGGGGTCGAGGAGGTCGTGCAGGCGCGGCGGCAGACGGCCAATCTGCTCGAAGACAACCTGCCGAATGCAGCGGCCCTCGCCGTGGCCAATCTGTACGACGACAACATCGAGATCGCCGGCCACGAGATGATAGGCGTCACCCATCCGGATGCGCTGAGGCACTACCGCTTTACGCTCGACAGCACCCGTGCCATGGATGGACAGCGCGTCTTCGACATCCGCGTGGAGCCCCAGTCGCAACTGAAGACGGGCTTCGAGGGTCACGTCGCGGTGCTCGATAGCGCGTATGCCCTGCTGGAGGCCAAGCTGAAACCGAGTAAGGCGTTTCTCTTCCCGCCGCCCATCAAAGCATATGAGCTGCATTTCGAGCAGCAGTTCTCAAACTTCGACGGACCGTTCTGGCTGCCGGTTGATTTTCGGGCGACGCATACATTCGACATCGCTTTTTCTGGCCTGCTGCGGTTTCCCACAGTCCGGGTCGATCAGGTGTCGCGGCTGACGAACTACGAGACTAACGTGGCGTTGCCCGATTCGCTGTACCTGGATGAGCGGCGGGTTCGGGTCGACTCCGCTTCGGTCGCTCGGGTAATGCCTGCGCCGATGAAGGTAGGGGGAAGCGGCGATAGTTTGGTGGCGCGAGAGGCCGTCGTACCGCTCTCGGCAGCGGAGGAGCGGGCGTATCAACAGATCGACACGACCGATACGGTGGCCCAATCCTTTAAGCCGAGCGGCCTACTGGCTCGATTTGTGAAGTGGAACGCATCCGATTCCGACGATGAAGGCGAGCCGCGCGAGGTCGCCTCGGCGGCGCAAGAGGTGGGTGGAATCCGCATCGACACCGGATTCCGACCACGCCTCTGGTACAACCGGGTGGAGGGACTCCACATGGAAGGAGCTCTCAACGTGGTCATCGGAAACCGGCTGGAGGGGACGGGATCGCTGGGCTACAACACCGCGGCGGCGGATCCGGTGCAGTGGACGTATGGTGGACGGGCTGCACTGGAGTTGGGCGGGCAACGACGCACGGAGGTGTTCGGGTCGTATCGCTACGGCGTGGATCGGCGCTACGAATCGGCGATCTACGGGCGCATTCCAACGAGCCTGTGGGCGTTGGCCGGTGCGGCGGACTACTTCGATTACCTTGGTAACGAGCGGTGGCGCGTGGGCATAGAGCATCTGTTTCGGCCCATCGAGTCGCGGATACGGCTCCGCTACAACGAAGAGCGTCATTTCTCTGTCGCGTCCCGTACGGCCTGTGACGTGCTGGGGCGGGGACAGCAGCGAGCCAACCCGCCGCTTTCGAAAGAAGGACGCCTGCGCTCACTCTCAGCCCGGATCGAAATTGGCGATACGGATCGGACGTTCGGCCTCATCGGGCGGCGCCATCTGATCCTGCAGGTAGAGCACAGCAACGACGCCTGGCTCGCGAGCGATTACGACTTCACGCGCCTGCACGCTGAGCTCACGTGGCACGCCGAGACCTTTTTCCAGCGCCGCCTGCTGCCTAATGCGCTCGACATCCGCGCCGTCGGCGGCACTTTTGCGGGCACGCTTCCGCTGCAGCAGGTAGGTATCGTGGATGCGAGCCTGGAACCCGTTGGGGTATTTGGGACGCTGCGGACCCGGAGCGGCCCCCCGTATCAGGGTGAGCAGTACGTGGGCGTCTTTTGGGAGCATAGCTTTCGTACGGTCCCGTTTGAGCTCCTCGGCCTCGACCGCGCCGCCCGGCGGGGATACAACCTCATTGTGCATGGTGGTCATGCGCGGACGTGGCTCGGCAGATCGGACCTACCTGTCGCCGAGGGCGCGCATCACGAGCTGGGCGTGTCGTTCAGCGGATTGTTTGACCTGCTGCGTGTAGACTTCACGAAACGTCTTGATGCTCCAGGGCTCACGATCCGCGTTGGGGTAGCCCGGCTGTTTTGATGGGCGGCGGCGGAGAAGAGAAACAGCTGTTGGCCGTGAGAATAATGCATCAATAGGACGGATAAGAACTCCGGTCCCAAGGATGCGTCAGGGTGATTGTATCGAATGCCAATCAGCCGATCGTTATGAGCACTCAGGCAACGCTGCAGGAGAAGGCCGAGCGCCTGCACCAGCAGGTCACCGAACAGCAGCAGGTCCGCGATGAACTGGCGCGGGTGTTGCAGCGTTTCCGGATCCGGTATCGGGATGAGCTGGGTCCGCTCGTGAAGAAGCTCCTGCGGCTCCGGCGGGATCGGCTGCAGACCCGGTCGCATCAGCGCCGTCGTAGCGCGCGGGCGCGAATCGCCTATCAGAGCGCCCAATCGGATTTTGAGCGGTTTCGTCATCTGTTTGAGGAGTCCGAAGCCGAGCCCGAAGCTGAGGCCCCCGCGTCGCTGACTGAGGACGAGCAGCAACGCCTCAAGTCGGCCTATCGTAAGGCAAGCAAGCGGTGCCACCCGGATATGGTGGGACCGGAGCACAAGGAGGAGGCTGAGGTGGCGTTTCATGAATTGCGTGAGGCTTATCAGCAAAATGATCTGGAACGGGTGGAGTCGATGGCCGAGCGCCTGCACGAGAGCGGCATCGAATCGGGGGCGACGTCGACCGATCTGCGGGTGCGCATCGAGCGGATGCAGGACCGCCTCCGCGAACTGGAGGCCGAGATCGAGCAGATGCGCGCCTCCGATGCCTATCAGACCATTGCAGAGGTGGACGACGTGGATGCGTACTTCAAGGACCTCCGTCAGCAGCTCAAGCTGCAGATCCGGAAGTACCATCGGCGGCGCGTCTGAACATCCGTGAACTGCGCTGCCGAACACGGCTTGATACGCCGTACGCACCGTTTTTTTGGGGCTCATCAGCCAGAAGCTAATAAAGCTATCGCCCTGGAGTGAAGATCCAACCCATTGCGTTTCGGGCGGCGTGCACCTACCTTGAAAGGTCCCCGCGATTCTCTCGCATGACTTGACGCGTATCGACGTATGGCGCAAGCCGACACCACCTCCAAGAAGGGTAGCACGCCACTGATGCGGCAATACTATGGCATCAAGGAGCGCCATCCTCAGGCGATCCTGCTCTTCCGGATGGGAGACTTCTACGAGACGTTCGAAGACGATGCCAAAACAGTCAGCCGGATCCTGGGCATCACCCTGACGACGCGAAACAACGGCTCGTCGGACGATGTGCCAATGGCCGGATTCCCGCATCACGCGCTCGATAGCCACCTGCCCAAGCTGATCCGCTCGGGATTACGTGTAGCGATCTGTGAGCAGGTGGAGGAGGCGGCGACTTCCAGTGGGAAGGTTGTTGACCGGGACGTGGTCGAGGTGGTGACGCCGGGCGTCTCATTTCACGACGAGCTGCTCAATCCGAAGCGCTCCAACTACCTTGTTTCGGTGCATTGGGGCAGCGCCCGGGGTGCCGATACAATCGGCTTCGCTTTCATCGACGCCTCGACGGGCGAGTTTGGCGTAACCGAAGCCCCCGCCCGCAAACTGGAGTCGCTGATGCAGACGGTTGCACCCAGCGAGGTTATCGTCGACAAAGGGAAGCAGACCGCGCTGAATGAAGCGCTGCGCGAAACCCCGTTCACGGTGACGCCGCAGGAGGACTGGGTCTTTGGCTACGATTTCGCCTACGAAACCTTGCTCGATCACTTCGAAACCCATTCGCTGAAAGGGTTCGGAGTGGACGAGTTTGAGGTGGGCATCGTCGCAGCCGGGGCCGCGCTCCATTACCTGAGTGAGACGCAGAAGGGGAAGCTGCCGCACATCCGGAAGATTCGGCGGTACGCTGAGGATGATCACATTGCACTGGATGCATCCACGAAGCGGAATCTGGAGCTGGTGGCGTCCATGCAGGACGGCAGCCGCGACGGCTCGCTTGTGAGCATTCTCGATGACACCTGCACGCCGATGGGCGGGCGGCGCCTCCGGGCGTGGCTCGTGCGTCCGCTGCGGCAGGTGGAGGCCATCCGGCGCCGTCTTAACGCGGTCGAGGCGCTCTTCGCAAATCGGGATCGGCGCGAGGAACTGCGCGAGGAGTCGAGCCAGGTGGGCGATCTGGAGCGGCTCGCAGGCAAAATCGCTACCGGACGCGCTACCCCGCGCGATCTGACCAGCGTCAAGCTCACGCTTCGTCAGATTCCGCCCATTAAGCAGCTACTGGCCGAGGCCGAGGATCCGGCCCTCCGCAACATCGCCGATCAGCTCACGCTCTGCCGCGATGTGGTCGAGCGGATTGACGAGGCACTGGTGGACGATCCGCCGGCGAAAATCAGCGAGGGGGGGCTCATCCGGGACGGCTTTGACGACGAGTTGGACGAGTTGCGCGAGATCGCGACCTCCGGGAAGGAATGGGTGACGAACCTCGAACAGGAGGAGAAAGAAAAAACGGATATCCCGTCGCTGAAGGTCGGCTTCAACAAGGTGTTCGGCTACTATCTGGAGGTTACGAACACCCACAAGGAGAAGGTGCCCGAGCACTACATCCGCAAGCAGACGCTCGTGAACTCGGAGCGCTACATCACGCCCGAGCTCAAGGAGATGGAGGAGAAGATCCTGACGGCGGAGGAGAAGATTGAGCGGCTGGAGCTGGAGCTGTTCAACGAGTTGCGGATGGTGCTGGCGGAGGAGACGCCGGCGATGCAGGAAAACGCGTCGCTGCTGGCCGAGCTCGATTGCTTCGCGACGTTCGCCGAAGTGGCCGCGCAGCACGATTACGTCCGCCCCGAGGTCGACGACGGCCTCGCCATTGACATCACAGACGGGCGCCACCCGGTCGTGGAGCAGACGCTGCCGCCCGGCGATCCGTTCATCCCGAACGACGTCCACGTCGACCCCGACCGCGAGCAGATCTTGATTATCACGGGGCCGAACATGGCGGGCAAGAGCGTCGCGCTGCGCCAGGTCGGGCTCATCGTGCTGCTGGCGCAGGTCGGCTCCTTCGTTCCGGCCGAGGCGGCGCAGATCGGTGTTGTGGATCGCATCTTTACGCGTGTCGGCGCTTCGGACAATCTGGCCGCGGGAGAGAGCACGTTCCTCGTGGAGATGAACGAGGCGGCGAATATCCTTAACAACGCCACGAGCCGGTCGCTCATCCTGTTCGATGAGGTGGGGCGGGGCACGTCCACGTTTGATGGCCTCTCGATCGCGTGGTCGATCGTCGAATACCTGCACGAGCGGCCCGAGGTGGCGGCGCGGACGCTCTTCGCCACCCACTACCACGAGCTCAACGCGATGGCGGATCGCTACGAGCGCGTGTGCAACTACCGGATCAGCGTGCGCGAGCACGAGGGCAGGGTCATCTTCCTGCGCAAGCTGGTGCCCGGCGGCGCCGATCACTCGTACGGTATCGAAGTGGCCAAAATGGCCGGATTGCCGCAGCCGGTGATCGGTCGCGCGCGGGAGGTCCTGCAGCATTTGGAGAGCCAACAGCTCGACGTTGGTGGCGATGGCGCACAGGGCGACGGCGTAACCGCTCGCACGGCCGATGCAGATGCGGTGCCGTCTCTCCGCGATAATCAGATGTCGCTCTTCGGCCAGCCCGATCCGGTCGCTGAAGAGCTAAAAAGCGAACTCGATCGCCTCGACCCCAACCGCATGACACCCATCGAAGCGCTGATGAAGCTGAACGAGCTCAAGGCGAAGCTCGGGGATTGAAAAATATCAAGGTCAAAGTTTACATTTCGTGATTGAATCGTTTCTCGGGACTGAACCGCAATTCAACGACTCCAACTTCATCGCCGAAACGGCTGTCGTCATCGGCGATGTCGCGCTGGGGCCGGGTGCAAGCATCTGGCACAACGTGACGATCCGCGGCGATGTGAACTGGATTCGCATCGGGAAGGCGTCGAACGTACAGGATAACACCGTCATCCACGTGACGCACGGGACGGCACCCACCGATATCGGCGACCATGTGACCATCGGGCACGGCGCGATCATCCACGGCTGCACCATCGAAAACAACGTGCTCATTGGCATGGGCGCGACGGTGATGGACCACGCGGTCATCGGCGAAAGTAGCATCGTCGGGGCACAAGCGTTAGTCACGCAGCGGACCGAGGTGCCGCCGCGCTCGCTTGTCCTGGGTCAGCCCGCCGAAGTGGTCCGCGAGCTTTCCGAGGACGAGGTTTCCACCATTGGCGACTACGCCGAGAATTACCTTCGCTACAGCGCCATCTACCGCGGCGCGGAGACACCGGACACAAATCCATTCTACTGAGGCTTACGATCCGGTGAAGACGCTCCTTTTGATCAACCCCAACGCAGGGGGGACCGATGCGGCGGAGGCGGTACGCGATTGGGCCGCGGACCGCGCCGACTATACCTGCTGGATCAGCGATGGACCCGAGTACACGCCCGGCTACGTCCGGCAGGCTGAAGCCAATGGATTCGACCGGCTCGTTGCTGTGGGCGGCGATGGTACCCTGAGCCACGTCGTCGATGCGGTTCTCCGCGCGGGATCCGATCTCACCGTCGGGCTCGTCCCGCTCGGTACCGGCAACGATTGGGCGCGGACGGCTGCCATCCCGAGAGATGTCCCCGAGGCGCTCGCCTGCATCGAACAGGGGCGGATGCGATCGATCGATGCGTTGCACATCACGTGGGCAACAGGCGATCGGTACGGGATCAACGTCGCGGCAGGCGGATTCAGCGGGGCGGTCGATGAGGCCCTCACGGAGGCGATGAAAACCACCTGGGGGCCGCTGGCGTATCTGCTGGGAGCTGCCCGTGCGCTGCCCGATCTGACGGACTACGAAACACGCGTGTCGGTTGATGGCAGCGAGCCGGAATCCGTTCGTGCGCTGAATATCGTCGTGGCGAATGGTCGCACGGCCGCGGGCGGGCAGCGCGTCGCGCCGGGGGCCAATCCGTGTGATGGGCAGCTCGATGTGGTGGTCGTCGAGCAGGGCGAGTGGGCCGATCTGGCGCAGGTGGGGGCCCAGGTGATGGGAGGCAACTATCTGAAGAATCCGCTGGTACAGCATCGGCGCGCCCGGCAGATCCGCGTCGAATCGCGGCCCGGCATGTGGTTCAACGTGGATGGCGAGCTGCTCACCAACGAGCCCGTGACGATCGCCGTCGAGAACGGCGCGCTGCAGATGATCGTCGGGGCGGCCTTCACGCCGACAGCCGAGAAATAGTTGCAGCTTTCGCACAAACCTGCCGCGGCGCGTTGCGTCTGACTCTGCGTGTTCGCTTTCATCAATGCCGATGTTTATGCTCCGCTCGCTGTGTTGCGCTGCGCTTCTGCTCGCGGTCGCGGGTTGCTCCTCGATCCAGATCGACGAGAGCGATGTCTTCATGCCGAAGCCGTCTGTTACCCCGGCCAGCTTCGATCGGGAAGGGGTGGCGCTAAACGTCCGCGACATCGCCGTGACGGATAGTGTGCGCCTCAACGCGTGGCATCTGACGCAATCGGAGGCGCGCGGAACAGTGCTATTCTTTGGCGGCAATGGCTTTTACCTCGTTCAGTCGGGCGGGTACATTAACGCGCTGACGCGGCACCCGATAGGCGTGTTTATGGCGGACTATCGGGGTTACGGTCGCAGTGAGGGGCACCCCAGTGTGGCGGCGCTCAAGCGGGATGCAGTGGCGCTGTACGATTCGCTGACGCAGCGCGTGGGCCTCGATCCGGATCGGCTGCTGGTGCATGGGCACTCGCTGGGCACGTTTCTGGCGTTGCACTTGGCTGAGGAGCGGCCGGTAGCTGGCATTGCACTGGAGAATCCGGCGACCAGCGTCGATGACTGGGTGAGTAGCCTCGCACCGTGGTACGTGCGGATGTTTGCCTCGTTTGAGGTGGACGAGGACCTGCGAGGCGAGAGCAATCTGGAGCGCATCCGGGTGATGGATGCGATTCCGCTGCTGGTGATCGGGGGCGGGCAGGACAACGTGACACCGCCGGAGATGGCGCGCACCCTTCATGCGGAAGCTGCGACGACCGAGCGGGAGCTCGTCATCATTGAGGAGGGCGGTCACAACGAGTTATATGCGACCCCGGCTTATCAGCGCGCGTATTCCGCCTGGATCGATCGGGCGCTGCCCGAAGAAGGCCGCTGAGCTACGCGGCGGGGTCGTCCGGCTCGTCCGTTGTCTTCTTGCTGGAGGAGCCGAGCCGGTTCCGCTTCCACCGATCGAGTCCGCTGAGCGTCAGCACGAGGCCGCCGACGGCCGTGCCGGCAATCGGCCAGGGGACCCCCACCGCAATTCCGGCGCCGAGGCCCTTCAGCCAGCTGCGCCCGACCATGTCGTGCCCGTATTGCCGCTGGATGCGCGCCGTAATCACGCTCGCCAGCCCGAAGCCCAGCGCCGAGGTGAGGGGCATGCTGAGGCCCAGAGACAACACATTGCCGGAAAAGAGAATCCAGTCGAGTAGCAGAATAACGACGCCGCTGGCGGGATGAAGCAGCGTGGTGGTCCGACTGGTGAGGGACATGGGAAGCGGTTTTTATGATGACGGAGCGGGTCATCCAAACCCTCCAACCTGCGGGCTGATCCGAGGCCTCATTTGGGAGGTGGGCTCAGCTGAACGCGTCGATCACCGTAATGCCCGCATAGGTTGAATCGCCCATCGCTTGGAGGGCGTCGCCGGCTTCAGCGAGCGGGATCGTCCGGTTGACGAGTTGACGCGGGTCGAGGCGCTCGGATGTGATCATGCGAAGCAGAGCGGGATAGCGATAGGCCGGTAGCCCGTGCGTCCCCCGGAGCTCCAGCTCATTCGCGATCACCCGGTCCATCGGAATCGCCGCCTTCCGATCCGCGCCCACCATCAGGCCCACCTGCACGTGGCGCCCGCGTTTACGTAGGTTAGCGACGGAGTTGAAGCACGTCTCGGCATGTCCGAGCGCGTCGATCGATACATGCGCGCCGCCCTTGGTTTCGTTGCGCACGGCCTCAACGACGTCGTCCACGGCGTGTGCGTTGATCGTGGTTGCGGCGCCGATCTCGCTGGCCCACGCCAGAGCTGCATCGTTGATGTCGATAGCTATTACGCGGGCGCCAACGCGGGCGGCGATCATGATGGCGGAGAGGCCCACGCCTCCGCAGCCGTGTACAGCAACCCACTCGCCCGCCGTGGTCGCCCCCTGATCCACGACGGCGCGAAAGGCCGTCACAAAGCGGCAACCGAGGCTTGCGGCGGTGACATCGTCGAGGGAGGCGGGCAGGCGCACGAGGTTGCGGTCGGCGTACTCGATAGCGACGTATTCGGCAAAGCTGCCCCAGGCCGTAAAGCCGGGCTGAAACTGATGATCGCACACCTGCGGATGGCCGGCGGTACACTGCGGGCACTGGCCGCATCCGCAAACGAAGGGCAGCGTCACCCGATCGCCGAGGGTCCACTGCTTGACGTTGGAACCAACCCCGGCGACAAGGCCTGCGATTTCGTGGCCGGGCACGTGCGGCGGTGTAATGGTGGGATCGTGGCCCATCCACCCGTGCCAGTCGCTGCGGCAGAGGTCGGTGGCCTTCACCTCCAGCACGACGCCATCCGGCGACGGCGTGGGATCGGGGACCGTCTGAACCTCAATGGGCCCTTGAAACGTGTCGTAGACGGCAGCTTTCACGGCAGGTGGGTTGGCGTTCTTGGGGCCCGTTTTCGGGGCCCGATGGGCAGCGGGTATGGAGGAGCTGCCTCTCAACATACAAACGCCCCGTCCGGGGATCCAGACGGGGCGCATGTAAAGCGGAAGGAAATAGCCTGATGGGCGTCAGGGGTGTCTACAGGGAGAATTA
>CAYUVF010000066.1:0-21238 GCA_964448045.1 uncultured Rhodothermales bacterium | reverse complement strand
CAGTTCCTCGTCCGCGCGGCGGGCGGCGTCGGCATCGGGACGAACGAGCCGTTCGCCCAATTCCACGTACAGGACAACCTCGACGGGGCTGCGGACTTCTTCGGAAGCCACGTGGCGCTCCTCGACAACGAGAGTACCGGCACCGGGCCGGACGTGCTTGCCCTGCGGATCGGCACGACGGGTGATCCGGGCGGCAACGCGAACTTCGTCACCTTCTTCGACGGGGACAAAGACATCGTCGGCGAGATCGAGGGCAATGGTTCGGGCGGTGTGTCCTACAAGTCCACCGGCGCCGACTACGCCGAACTCCTCCCTACCGCCGCGCCCGCGGCCGCCATTCGCCCGGGCGACATCGTGGGCGTGACCGGCGGCGCCATTGCCCACACCACCGACGGCGCGCCCCGGCTCATGGTCGTGTCGGACAACCCGGCTGTGTTGGGTAACGCGCCGGATGCCGCTGAGAAGGACTGGCACCCCGTGGCCTTCGTCGGACAGGTGCGAGCGCGTGTCCGCGGGCCGGTGAAAGTCGGCGACCTAATCGTGGCGTCCGGGCACCAGGACGGCACGGGACGCGCGGTGCATCCGGCCACATGGAATCCCGCTGAGCACGGCCCCGTCGTGGGGCGCGCCTGGGCCGGCAAGTCGGGCGCCGGTGTCGGCCGGGTGAATATCGTCGTGGGGCTCGACCGGCTCGGCGCCGTCATGCAACAGCTCCAGCGCCAGCAGGATCGCCTCCGCTCGATGGAGGATCGACTGGCGCGGATCGAGGCGGCGCTGCCGGCCGCCGGCGTTTCGGCGCAAAAGTAGGTCGCCCCTCCGCCGTCATCTGCTCATCACGACGCGCCGAGTCCATGCTTCGGATGCTGCTCATCTTTTGTCTCGCCGGGGGGCTCGCGATGCCCACTCAGGCCCAGTACGCGCTGCACGCCGAGCGGGCGGGGGCCGGTCATGCCACAATGAGCGGAGGCAGCTATGCGCTTCAGGGATCAGCCGGACAGCCTGCCATCCGTATCGCGGGGGACGATCCGTACATTGGCGCCGGCTTCTGGTATGCCGCCCGCAACGCGAACGTCGCCCTGCCCGTCGAACTCGTGACGTTTGAGGCCATCGGGCGGGCGGAGGCCGTCGTGCTCGCGTGGGAAACGGCCACCGAGACGAACAACGCGGGGTTCGAGATCCAGCGTGCCGTAGCGTCAACCGGCTCGTCGGCCCCGCGCTGGGTGACGCTTCATTTTGTCGAAGGCGCGGGCACCACGAGCCAGTCACAGACCTACCGCTACACGGACGATGCGCTTCCGCATACGGCCGAAACGCTCGTCTATCGCCTCAAGCAGATCGACACCGACGGTGCGTTCACGTACAGCGACGACGTCGAAGTTACACGCGCCGCGCCGCAGCGGCTGGCGTTGCATCCGAACTACCCCAATCCGTTTCGCGGGCAAACCACGATCCGCTACGCGCTCCCGAAGGCCGGGCCCGTTCAACTGACGGTGTTCGACCTGATGGGCCGCCGTGTGGCGACGCTCGTCGACGACGAGCAATCCGCCGGACGCAAGGAGGTTATCTTTCAACTGCAGCGCCTCGCAAGCGGGGTCTACTTCGCTCGGCTCCAGGCCGGTAGTCGGACAATTACGCAGAAGATGACCGTCGTCCGATGATTCGAATCGTCAATCGAAAATCGCCATTCGCCAATGCCTACAGCGCCCACGTCACCATCTCGGGGTAGAGGATCATGACGAGCAGCCCGACGGCTTGAATCGCGATGAACGGAATGGCGCCGCGGTAGATCTGCATCGTGTCGACTTCGGGGGGGGCCACGCCGCGCAGGTAGAACAGGGCGAAGCCGAAGGGCGGCGTCAGGAACGAGGTCTGCAGGTTCATTCCCACCATCACCCCGAACCAGACGAGTGCGACGCTGGCGGTGGCGCCAAATTCGGGGGGGAGCAGCTCGGCGGCGGGGGGGGTGAGCAGCGGGATGATGATGAAGGCGATTTCGAAGAAGTCGATGAAGAAGCCGAGGATGAAGATCGCCAGGTTGGCTACGATGAGGAAGCCAACGACACCGCCGGGGAGGTTCGTCAGCAGGCCCTCAATCCAGAGGTCGCCATTAAGGCCGCGGAAGACGAGCGAGAATGCGGTGGAGCCTACGAGAATGAAGAGGACCATCGTAGTGAGGCGAGCCGTCTCGTCCATCGTGCCGCGCAGGGCATCCAGCGAGAGGCGCCCGTTTACCCATGCCAAGAGCAGAGCGCCGAGGGCGCCAAGGGAACCGGCCTCGGTGGGCGTCGCGATGCCGGCGAAGATGCTGCCAAGCACGAGCAGGATCAGAATGAGCGGCGGGAGCATGACGAGGGCGACGCGCTTCAGCAGGCGGGCCGTCGGGATGTCGCGCGCCTCCTCGGGCAGGGCCGGGGCCGCGTCAGGGCGGGTGAGGGCGACGAAGGCAGCGTAAGCCCCGTAGAGGCTGGCGAGGATGAGCCCGGGTACGAGCGCGCCGATAAACAGGTCACCTACCGAGATGCCCAGTTGATCGGCCAGGACGATGAGCACGATGCTCGGGGGGATGATCTGCCCGAGGGTGCCGGCTGCGGTAATCACGCCCGCCGAGAGCTCGGGCGCGTAGCCGTAGCGCAGCATCACCGGCATCGAGATCAGGCCCATCGCCACGACCGAGGCGCCCACGACGCCCGTCGCCGCGGCCAACAGCGTGCCGACGACCACGACCGCGATGGCCAGTCCGCCCCGCAATCCGCCGAAGAGCTGGCCGATGGTTTTGAGCAGATCCTCGGCCAGGCGCGACTTTTCCAGCATCGTGCCCATGAAGATGAAGAAAGGCACGGCCAGCAGCGTGTAGTTCGACATCACGCCGAAGATGCGATCCGGCAGGGCCATCAGCAGAGCCGGGTCGAAGGCGCCCATCTGCGCGCCGATGGTGGCAAACAGCAGCGCCGTCCCGCCGAGCGCAAAGGCGACCGGATAGCCGGTGAAAATCAGCACGAGGGCGCCGATGAACATGACCGGCGCGAGCCAATCACCTGGCATGCGAAGTTCGAGTGGTGAATTGCGAATTGCGAATTAGGCACGGGCATCCGGTCCCTTCTCATTCGTTGTGCAGTCCTTGCACTTCGTCCTCGTAGCCGCGGAGGATGGCAATTTGCTTGATCAGCATGGAGCCGCCCTGCAGCAGGAGAAACACGAAGGCCAGGGGAATGACCGTTTTGATGGGATAGCGGGGCAGCCCGCCGGGGTCGGACGACTGCTCCCAGACGGCCCACGAATTTTTGACCATGGGCCAGGCCATCACGAGCAGGACGATGCAAAAGGGAATCAGGAAGAGCAGGGTGCCCCACAGGTTGACCCAGGCGCGCCCGCGCTGGCCCAGGCGCTCGTACAACACGTCGACGCGGACGTGGGCGTCGTGCTTGAGGGCGTACCCGGCGCCCAGTAAAAACACGATGCTGAAGAGGTACCACTGCAACTCCAGGTACATGTTGGAGCTGAGGCCAAGGCCCGTGTAGCGGTCGGTATAGCGCGCGATAGCGTTGTACGAGCCGACGAGCACCATTGCGAGCGTCAGCCAGTAGGTGAACCGGCCGAGGTGCTCGGTGAAGCGGTCATACCGGCGCGCCCATCGAAGCCAGCGCTGCATGGAGGAAAGAAGACCAGTGGGGAAAACGATTCATTCGAGGATACAACACGAAGATTCGATCCTCAAGAGGCCGATGCCGCGTCGTCCTTCGCGGCCTCGGCGTAGCGCTGGGCGCGCTTGACCACGTCTTCATCAAAATCCCGCTCGCGCCACTGCTCCAGCCGGTTGGCCACGTCGGCTTCATAGCCCTGGCCCGTCGGCTCGTAAAAGTACGTGCCCTGCATAGCTTCGGGCAAGTACTGCTCCGGCACGTAGTGATCGCGGTAGGCGTGCGGATATTTGTAGTCTTTTCCGTGGCCGAGGCCTTCCTTGTCGCGATTGGCATCTTTGAGCGGATTCGGCACGTCGCCGGTCTGCTCGTCCTCCACGTGACGGAGCGCGTCGAAATACGAAAACGCGCTGTTCGATTTGGGCGCCGTGGCCAGGTACAGGCAGCACTCGGCCAGCAGGAACTGCCCCTCGGGCATGCCGACGTACTCGAAGCCCTGCGCGGCACTCTGTGCGATTTGCAGCGCCCGCGGATCGGCCAGGCCCACGTCCTCGGCGGCAAAGATGAGCATGCGCCGCAGGATGAAGCGCGGATCCTCGCCGGCGTAGACCATCCGCGCGAGCCAGTAGAGAGCGGCGTCGGGGTCGGAGCCGCGGAGGCTTTTGATGAATGCCGAGATCGTGTCGAAGTGGGCGTCGCCCTCCTTGTCGTAGAGGACGGCGCGCTGCTGGATCGAGTCCTCGGCCACCTGCAGGTCGATGTGGATCGTGTCGCCCGCGTCGGGATCGGTCGTTTCGACGGCCAGCTCCAGCGCGTTCAGCACGGATCGGGCGTCGCCGTTGGCGGTGTCGATGAGATGGTTGAGCGCGTCTTCGGTGAGCTGCACATCGAGATTGCCGTAGCCGCGCTCACCGTCCGTCAGCGCCATGGCGGCGATCTGGCGGAGGCCGTCTTCGCCCAGCGGCTTCAGCTCGAAGACGCGCGAGCGGCTCACCAGCGCGTTGTTGACCTCGAAGTAGGGGTTCTCCGTCGTCGCTCCCACGAACACGACGGTGCCGTTCTCGACGTGCGGGAGCAGCGCGTCTTGCTGTGCCTTGTTGAAGCGGTGTACCTCGTCGATGAACAGAATCGTGCGCTGGCCGTGGTGCTTGAGGCGGTACTGGGCCTGCTGGATGGCCTCGCGGATGTCTTTCACGCCCGAGAGCACGGCGTTCATCGAGGTGAAGTGTGCTTCCGTCGTGTTCGCGATGATGCGGGCAAGCGTCGTCTTGCCCGTGCCGGGCGGACCGTAGAAGAGGACGGAGGTGACGCGGTCGGCCTTGATGGCACGGCGCAGGAGCTTCCCCTCGCCCAGAATATGATCCTGCCCGACGAACGCATCGAGCGTGCGCGGGCGCATCCGGTCGGCCAGGGGGGCTTGCTCGGCCTGGCGCGCGGCGGCAGCTTCGTCGAAAAGATCGGGCATGAGGACGAGAGCGTGTGAGGCAGCGTGATAGTGAGGAGGCGGTGGTAGGTGCATCGCCACTCGGCTAAACACCTGAGCGCGGCGTCAGTTTTCGGGTAGTTTGACGCCGAGGCACTGCGCCCAGACCGTGGGGCGGGCGGTGCGTGGGAGGCGGAAACTCGACGGTCGAACTCGTCGTCTCTTTTGCAGGCCGTCTCATGTCCATCGCTACCGCCCATCTGTCATGGGTGCCGAACCTTCGTCTCCCGATCGACGGACCCTTGCTGCGCAGGAGTTATCGGCGCTGGAAGCGCATTTCCGCTACGAAGACCACCGCGACTTCGAGCGGAGCGAATACGAGCCCATTGCCCGGCGCCTCAAGCGGCAGGGCCAATGGGTGTTTTGGCTCGGGGCGATCACGGGCGGTGTGTTCACGATATGGGCGATGCTGCAGTTCATCGACTACGGCGCAGACGGCGAAACGCTGGATCTGATTTTGGGGATTGCCATGCTGGCGGTGGGGTGGGCGCAGCAGGTAGCCCAGTCGCGTCAGGGCATGCGGCTGATCGTGCCGAGCGAACGCATGCTTGCGCTCCTCGAACCGCCCGATGCGACCGAGCCATCAGCTGAAGAAGCCCCGGTCGTTGAGGCACACCGTCACTGGTTGGGGGAGGAGGCGTATCGATCTGCTAATCGTAAAATGATTTGACACGGGGTAGGGCCAGTGCCTACCATAGAAAGACCCAGTCCCGCGCGCTTCGCGTGCCCATCCGCCAGTCCAATCACCTGAACGAGGTCCCATCATGAACTCGATGCTCTCTGTAATCCTCGCGGGCGGAGCCGGTACCCGGTTGTACCCGCTCACCAAGCTTCGCGCCAAGCCGGCCGTTCCGCTCGCCGGCAAGTATCGGCTGGTTGACATTCCCATCTCCAACTGCATCAACTCGGAGGTCAACCGGATTTTTGTGCTCACCCAGTTTAACTCGGCCAGCCTGAACCGGCACGTGTCGCGCGCGTACCGGTTCGACCACTTCGGCCGCGGGTTCGTGACCATCATTGCGGCCGAGCAGACCCCGGGGTCCCGAGACTGGTTCCAGGGCACCGCCGATGCCGTTCGCAGCAGCCTCCATCACCTGGAGGCGTACCGGCATTCGCACGTGCTGATCCTGTCGGGCGATCAGCTCTACTCGATGGACTACCGCAAGCTGCTGGCCCACCACGAGGCCAACGACGCAGCGGTGACCATCGGCACCATTCCCGTGGATGCCAACGATGCGCCGGCCTTCGGCATCCTCAAGACCAACGAGGATAATGTCATCACGGAGTTTCACGAGAAGCCGGCGCCCGACGAACTCGAGGGCAAGGAGAGCCCCGTGAGCGCCGAGATGGAAGCGCAGGGGCGCATCTACCTGGCGTCGATGGGCATCTACCTGTTCGACCGCGAGGCGCTCCGCGAGATGCTCGATGCCAAGCCCAAGGACCACGACTTCGGCGGCGAAATTATTCCGGCGGCCATCGAGGAGCGGCGCGTGGTGTCGTATCCGTTTGAGGGGTACTGGAGCGACATCGGAACGATCAGCTCCTTCTACGACGCCAATCTGATGCTGGGCGAGGCGCAGCCGCCGTATTCCATCTACGATCCCGCCCGGCCCATCTACACGAACGCGCGCATGTTACCCCCGGCGAAAGTGCGCAATTCGAGCGTGCAAGACGCGCTCATCTCCGAGGGCAGCGTCGTGGTAGACAGCCAGATCCAGAACTCGGTCATTGGTATTCGCTCGTTTATCGAGAGCGGCGCCACCGTCAAGGATACCGTCTTCATGGGATCCGACTTTTACCCGTGGCAGCCCGCCGAGGAGCGCCTCGTGACCGAGGGGCCGGAACGCGCCGGCGTGGGGCAAGACTCGCACGTCGAAGGCGCCATCATCGACAAGAACGTATCGATCGGCAAGCGGTGCCGGATCGTCAACCGCGATAACGTGCAGGAAGGCGAAGGGGACAACTACTATATTCGCGACGGCATCGTCGTCATCCCCAAGAACGTGAGCATCCCGGACGACACCGTGATTTAGGGCCGCGCGCACAGCGAAGAGGCCCCGCTTTTTCTCTTTTCGATTACCCGTTCTTCACTCACTCTGCTCCTGATTATGAAGATTGCCATTCTCACGAACGAGTACCCGCCCAACGTGTACGGCGGGGCGGGCGTGCACGTCGAATACCTGACGCGCGAGTTGGCCAACCTCGACGACGGGGCGCATCAGATCGACGTGTTCTGCTTTGGCGACCAGCGCGAGGACGAAGACAACCTGCACGTCCACGGCGTGAAGCCGATTGGTCAGGCGCCCGCGGTGGATGAGCGGCACGTCAAGTTCTTGGAGACGATGCAGCGCGATCTGGTGATGGCGGGGCTCGTCGAGGACGCCGATGTGGTGCACTGCCACACGTGGTACAGCCACTGGGCTGGGTGCCTTGTGAAGCAGCTCGCCGGCGCCAAGCTGGTGCTGACGACGCACTCGCTGGAGCCGCACCGCCCGTGGAAAGCGGAGCAGCTCGGCACAGCGTACAACGGATCCAGTTGGGTCGAGCGCACCGCGTACGAAAACGCCGACGGCGTCGTCGCCGTCTCCAACGCGATGCGTCGCGATGTAGTCGACCTGTATGACGTGGAGCCGGAGCGCGTCCGCACCATCTACAACGGCATCGATCTCAACCAGTACCGCCCGCGCCCCGACCAGAGTATCCTCGACGAATACGACGTTGATCCCGATCAGCCGTTCGTCTTGTTCGTGGGGCGCATCACCCGGCAGAAGGGCATCCTGCACCTCGTCAACGCCATCCAGCACATGCAGGGCGACATGCAGGTGGTGCTCTGCGCGGGCGCGCCGGATACCGAGGAGATCGAGCAGGAGATGACCGAGCGCGTGCAGCGGGCCCGCGAGGAGGCCGACGCCCGCATCATCTGGATCCCAAAGATGCTGACGAAGCGGGAAATCATCGCGTTTTACACGCACGCCTCGGTGTTCGTCTGCCCCTCGGTGTATGAGCCGTTTGGCATTATCAACTTGGAGGCGATGGCGTGCGAAACGCCCGTCGTAGCCTCGGCCGTGGGGGGCATCCCGGAGATCGTGGTGCCCGGGGAGACCGGCCTGCTGGTGCCGTTCGAGTCGCGTCCCGGCGACGATGCCGAACCCGCCGATCCCGATCAGTTTGCGCGGGACTTGGCGGCGGGCGTCAATGAGCTGATGAGCGATCCGGATCGCCGGGTGCAGATGGCCGAGGCGTCGCGCCAGCGCGTCGAAGACGTCTTCAGCTGGACGAGCATCGCCGAGCAGACGCTCGATTTCTACCAGTCGCTGCCGGAGTAAGCATCACGCTGTCGCCTTCAGAAAATCCCGGACGAGTGGCACCAGGTCCGGTCCGGCCTCTTCGGCGACGTAGTGACCGACGGGCAGCCGGTGGACGGTGGCATCGGGGAAGAGCGCCTGCCAGGGACGCAGGTACGGCGGGCGAAACGCGGGGTCGCGCAGGCCCCAAGCGATAAGTGCTGGGATCCCCGCAAGCTGTTCCCGGCGTGCAGCGAGGGCACGGAGCCAGTCCGTTTCGCCGAGCAGCGCACGCGGAAAGACCCAGCTGCCGGTGCGCGACCCATAAGCCAGGGGCTTGAGGTAGTGGCGGAAGGCCATCGGATCGAGGCGCCGCCGATCGGCGAAGGCGAGCGGGAGGACGACCCGCGCGAATGCGTTGAACCGCTCGATCAGCACGCGCCCCACCGATCCGCCCAGCAGACGACTGAACAGCGTAATCCACGGATCGCCGTCGAGCGGCCCCATCCACGTGTTTGTGACAATAAGCCGCCGCACGTTCTCCGGGTGGCGCGTCGCGTACGCGAGTCCAATCGGCCCGCCCCAGTCGTGCACGACGAGCGTGATGTCCTCCAGCCCCAGCTGCGTGATGAGCGCCTCGACGTGCGCCGCGTGCTCCGGCGGGCGATACGACCAGTCGGCGGGCTTATCCGACAGGCCAAAACCGATGTAATCGGGCGCGATGCAGCGGTAATTGGGCGCAAGCGCACCGATCAGGTGGCGGTACAGGAAGGACCACGTCGGGTTGCCGTGGAGCATCACGATGGGCGGACCCTGGCCTTCGTCCACGAAGTGCATCCGCCCGGCATCCGTCTGAAATCCGCGCGAGGCGAACGGGAAGCGCACCGGATCGACCCAGGGCGGTGGTGTGAGGGGAGTCGTAATCACTCGATCAGCGTGGGCGATTCCTGATATTGATGGGCGATCTGCCGGGCTTCGCGGCCGAGGCGGCGGCGGAGGACGCCGGGTTCGAGCACGTGCGCCTGCGCGCCCCAGCTGAGCAGCCATGGGACGATGTCCTGCTCGCGAGTGACGCGCAGCGTCATCAGCAGGCGCCCATCGGGGCGGCGCTCGGTGGATTCGACGGTGACCGACGGGGCGGGCTGGACCGAGGAGGCTACGTCGGGGGCGAAGAGGACGCGGACGGTCTGGTGCGGCAGGGTCGAATCGAGCGAAGTGCGGTAGCCATCGGGGCGCTCAAAGGTGGTATCGCGGAGTGTGAGCGCGCGCATCCGGTCGAGCTGGACGGAGCGGACCCGGTTCGTGTCGGGACTGCGTCCCACGAGGTGCCAGTTGCCGCCCTGGCGCATGAGGCCGTAGGGCTGCATCGTGCAGCGCCGGTTGGATTGGTGCGGGCGCCGCTCCTCGAACTCGATGACGCGCTCTTCGAGCAGGGCCTGGCGGAGGCGCGCCAGCATTTGCTCATTGGCCGCTCCCCCGAAGGTTTCTTCGGGCACGAGCCGGAGGCCGCTCCGCAGGGTCCCGACGCGCTCGATGATATCCTCGGGCAGATGGGCTTCCAGCTGCCGCCGCGCCGTCTGCGCGGCGGCCCGGTAGCGCCCGCCGAGGTGCTCTACGGCGAGCGTGCTGCCCAGGAGCAGCATCGCGGCTTCGTCGGTCGTCCATTCGATGGGATCGAGCAGAAAATCATCGTCCAGCGTGTAGCCCTGTCCCGGCACGGCGCGGAGGGGCACGCCGGCATCCTTGAGGGCGTCCATGTCGCGGTAGATGGTGCGCTGACTGACGCCCACGGCCGCGGCGAGGTCGGTGGCGCGGTGCCAGCCGTCGCGGTGCAACTGCAGCAGAATCGCCGGCCAGCGGTCGGAGGAATCCATGGCGGGAGGAACTCATGCGGGAGAGGAAGGCGAGGGGGCGGGCGTGAGGCCCAGCGCCTCGACGAGGTCGAGCACGCCGGCCTCGAACTTCTTCGCGCCGCCCTGCGACGGGTGGCGAACGTACGTGCACGCGGCGCCGACTTCATCCAGCGCGCGCTCGGCCTTGCGCCCGACGGCGGCGATGCGCTCGGGCTGTAGCGCCTCCAGCACATCGGCGAGCAGCGATTCGTAGCGGGCGACTTCGCTGCGCCGCGGGGTGCGGATGGAGAGCGGCTCGCCGGGATCGTGCGGATGAACAGGCACGCTGTTCCAGGTGAAAAAGTGCGGGAAGTAGGGTTGAAGCACGCGCCAGTAGATCGACGCGCTGTACTCGGTATGCGGCTCGTCGTTCAGGCTGGAGGGGGCGCCGTCGATCGGGAAGGTGTCGTCGAGGAGCTGCGCTTCGCTGGTGATGGGCACGCCGGAGAAACGGCAGCCCCACGGGCCGGGCGCTTCGGCCAGCAGGAAGAGCGGCGGACGCGCATCGTAGCAGGCGAGATAGCGTTTCAGGTTGGCCCGGCGGATCTGCGGCGCCTCGGGGCGGTCGAGCTCATCGCGGTGGTCGCGGTACGGGTTGAACCGCTCCTCGGTCGACGGCTCGGAGAAGATCCGATCTTCGCACAGAGTCCAGACATCGTTCAGCAGCATGGCGGAAATCAGGCAATCGACATTACGAGAGCGATGTGCCGCAGCGTTTGCAAAAGGCGGCATCGGGATCGTGATCGGCGGCGTTGCAGTTGGGGCAGCGGCGCGTGGCACCGGGTTCGGAGAGCACCTCGTGTTGGGCACGGGCGATCTCGGAGGTGACGATGCCGGTGGGCACGGCGATGATGCCATAGCCGATAATCATGATGAGCGCGGCGAGCATCTGGCCCACCACCGTCTGCGGCGAGATGTCGCCATAGCCGACGGTGGTGAGCGTCACGATGGACCAGTAGACGCTCCGCGGGATGCTCGTGAAGCCGTTTTCGACGCCTTCGATCAGGTACATCAGCGAGCCGAGAATGATGACGAGCGTGAAGACGGTGAACAGGAAGACCGTAATTTTGCGCTGGCTGGCCTTCAGCGCGCGCATCAGCAGGTTGGCTTCGGAGAGGTACTCCGCCAGCTTCAGCACGCGGAAGACGCGCAACGTACGCAGCAGGCGGATGGCGAGCAGGTACTGCGCGCCCGGGAGCAGCACGCTCAGGTACGTGGGAATGACCGCCAGCAGGTCGACCAAGCCGAAGAAGCTGGTGGCGTAGCGGCGGGCGTTGCGCGCGCAGATCAGCCGCAGTACATATTCGATGGTGAAGAGAATCGTGAAGATCCACTCGGCCGCGCGCAACCATTTGCCGTAGACGACATCGATGTCGCGCACGCTTTCCAGCGTCACGGCCACGACGCTCATCAGGATGACGATGATCAGCGCGACGTCGAACGCCTTGCCGGCGGGCGTATCCGACTCGAAGATGACGACGTAGAGCCGCTCGCGCCAGTCCGCCCGCTCCGATGAGGGGTCCCTGCTCATGGGCTGCTGCCGGGCTGATTACGTGGAAGCGACCTTGCCCGGCTGGGGAAACGCGAAGTCGGCGTACGCGCGCTCGGCCGTGCCAAACCAGCGGTAGGCGTCTTCGCGGAACTGGCGGTACGAGTCGTAAATCTTGCGGTACATCGGATCGGCCACGGCTTCGTCTTCGAGCAGCTGCCGGGTGATGGTCTGCGCGCGCTCCATGACGCCATCGGGGAAGCGGCGCATCTGCGTGCCACCCTCGACCAGCCGCTCCAGCGCGGGCGGGTTCTTCTGATCGTAGCTGGCGAGCATCCGCACATTCGCCTCGGCCGCGGCCGATTTGAGCGCCTCCTGATAGGCGGACGGCAGTTCGTTCCAGGCGTCGCGGTTGACGTAGAAGGTGAGCGCGGGGCCGGGCTCCCACCAGCCGGGGTAATAGTAATAGTCGGCCACCTCGTGGAAGCCGAGCTTCTCGTCGTCGTAGGGGCCGACCCACTCGGCCGCGTCGATGGCGCCGCGCTCCAGCGACGGGTAGATTTCGCCGCCGGGCAGCACCTGCACGTTGACACCCATCTCATCCATCACCTGCCCGCCGAGGCCGGGAATGCGCATCTTGAGGCCGCGCATGTCGTCGAGGGAGCCGACGGGCTGGCGGAACCATCCGCCCATCTGCATGCCCGTGTTGCCGCCGGGCAGATTGATCACGTTGAAGTCGGCGAAGACCTCGCGCAGCAGCTCCAGGCCGCCGCCGTAGTAGATCCAGGCGTTGTACTGGCGGGCGGTGAGGCCGAAGGGGACGCTGGCATCGAAGGCCAGCGCCGGGTTTTTGCCGATGAAGTAGTAGCTGGCCGAGTGGCCCATCTGGACGGTGCCCGACTGGACGTTGTTGAGCACCTCGAAGGCGGGTATGAGCTCCCCCGCGGGGTAGGAGCGGATCCGGAAGCGGCCGCCGGTGAGTGCACTCAGGCGCTCGGCCATGACCTCAGCGGCGCCGTAGATGGTGTCGAGCGAGCGGGTGAAGCTGGAGGCGAGCCGCCACTGGATCTGCGGTTGCGTCTGTACGTTGGGCGCATCGCTTCCGGCCTCGGGAGAGCCGCCCCCGCAGCCGGCCAGTAAGCTGGCACCGGCGGCGCCGAGGGCGGTTTTCTTGGCAAAGTCTCGTCGGTCCATAACCTCGTGGATGGTTCCCGTCTTCGAGCAGGTGCGATGGGTTCCAGTATAGGGGCTATGGAGAGGCGGTGCAACCAGCGTTACGAGTGCACGGAGGGGGCGTGCTGGTGCCGTCGCGGGCTGATCAGGAACCGATCGATTCCATCGACGAGCAGCAGGATGGCCCCGACGGCCAGCATGATGTCGAGGCGATAGGTGGACCAGGCCGTCTGTAGCGGATCGAGCATGAGCTCAAGGGCTGCGGCGCCGGTCTGCAGCACTGTGGGGATCATGAGCATCGTGGCGATGAAGGCGACGATAAGCGCCATCGGTGGGGCGATCCACTCCAGCCACGGGAAGCGCTCGGCCTCGGGGGCGGGCATGACGCGATCGGCCACGCGCTCGGCAAAGTCGGGCGACAGCTCCCCGTCGGGCTCCTCGCCCAGCGCCTGGTAGAGCATCTGGTAGGCGCGCAGATCGGGCGAGTCGGCCACCGCGTCGGGAACCGACTCGGTTGCATCATCCCGTTCGATTCGGTCCAGCAAGTCCTGCAGTTCGTGGTCGGTCATAGCTGTAACTCCTCTTCGCTGTACGTGGCCAGCAGGCGGTCCTTTAGTTTTTCGCGCGCCCGGTACAGATGGCTTTTTACCGTACCGGTTGGGTTGTCCATGATGGCCGCTACCTGTTTTACGCTCATCCCTTCTAAATGATACAACGTGAGTGCCGTGCGGTAGTGTTCGGGTAATTTTTGGATTTCGTCGTGGATGTACTCGCGCACTTCACGGTCGGCGGTGTGCTCGCCGGGGCTGTCGTCGCTACTGGGCACGCGGGCCATGGCCTCGCGCATGTCCGGTTCGGTTTCGTGGTCGGGCGACGGGGCGTGATCGGCATAAAGCAGCAGGTCCTTTTTCTTTAAGTGGTTCAGGCAGGTGTTGCGCGCAATCCGGGCGATCCACGTCGAGAGCTTCGACTCGAAGCGGAAGCTGTCAAGATACCGATGCACCTTTACAAAGACATCCTGGCACAGCTCCTCGCGGTCGCGCTCGTCATCCACCATCCGGAAGACGACGTGCTTTACGAGGCGCTCGTACTGCTCAATGAGTTCGAGAAAGGCATCCCGGTCCCCATCGAGCACGCGCTCCACGAGCTGGCGCTCCGCTATGTGGTTTTCTTCATCCATGGCACTGCAGTAGACAAGGCCATTCGGAGATAGGTTGCACCCGGCGAATTATTTCCTGTTCTTGGGGGCGCAGGATGAATGAGCAGGGAGGGGGATATGCCTTAACGGGCAGTTCAAGAAAATGATGGGGAGCAGGTGCAACCGATGAGCAGATACCCCTGTCTGGTGTGGGTGAGGCTCGGACAAGGCGGGCCGTCACGAGACTGTGAATCACGAACGTGCAAGACCATGGATGTTGAAATATTAATTCCGCTCGGCTTCTTCTTCTCGATTGTTTGGATCGTAAAAATTATTTCGGACAATCGCATCCGGCGCAAGCTGGTCGACCAGCGCGTGTCCGACGAGGTCGCTCGCGCGGTGATGAGCCGAGGCGCTTCGCCGAGTGCCTACGGCGCCCTGAAGTGGGGGCTGGTGATCCTCGGTATTGGCGGCGCGCTCATCATCGGCCATATTCTGGCGGTTGACATGGACGATCCGGTTGGCTTTGGCTTCGTCTTTCTCGCCGCAGGGGCCGGGTTGGTGACCTATTATTTCATGACGACGGAAGAGGAGCCCAGTGCGCCCAAGAAGGCGAAGTCCTCGGATGAAATCGATTTCGACGACCTGCCGTAGCAATTGTGCGGAACCGACCGCGCGGCGGTGCTGATCTCCTTGGCACGGCCGGCGGCTCCTCCGTCTTCCACAGGAACCCCTTTCGGATATGCGCACGCCCGGACGCCTGCTCACCATGGTGATGCTTATCGTGGGCTTGGCTCCGGCATCGGCGGGGTACGCGCAGGACGAAGCCCCCGGCCTGGATCTCACTGTGCGCGGCTACGGCATCCGCATTGGCAATGCGCCGGTGGTAAATGGCCTGCGGATGAACTTCCGCGATGAGGGGGTGCGGCGCGTCAACGGAATCAACCTGACGCTCTGGCTGCCGCACGATCCCGCCACGGGAGCGGTGAACGGCGTGGCCCTGGGCTTGCCGGCCACGGGCGGAGGCACGCTGAACGGCGTCTCGGTCGGTGTCCTGGGACTGCAGGCCACCGGCGCGATGCGCGGCCTTATCATTGGCGGGCTGGGACTCGGCGCAGGCGGCAATCTGCACGGCGTGGCCGTGGGAGGGCTCGGTGTCGGTGCGGGCAATACGTTTTGGGGCGTCGGGGCCGGGGGCATCGGCGTCGGCGCCGGTATCGATGTGCGCGGTATCGCCGTGGGCGGATTAGGCGTCGGCGCAGGCGCACAGCTCGACGGTGTGGCCATTGGCGGCCTGGGCGTTGGCAGCGGAGACCGGCTGACGGGCGTGGCGCTCGGCGGCCTGGGCGTCGGCTCCGGCGGATCGCTTAGCGGCGTGGCCGTCGGCGGCCTCGGCGTTGGGGCAGGAAGGGACCTGCGTGGGATCGTTGCGGGCGGACTGGGCGTGGGCGCCGGCCGCGATCTGATAGGGCTCGGTGTTGCGCCCATCGGCATTGGCGCTGGGACCGATATTACGGGCCTTACCGTCACAGGATTGGGCGCGGGCGCTGGCGAGCGGCTGCGCGGCCTGCACGTGGCGGGAGTTGGTGTTGCGGCGCCGCGCATTCGCGGGCTCATGGTGGCGGCTGCGGTGGGCGGCGAAGATATCGCCGGGGGAATGGTCGCTCCGGCATACTTCCGCATCGAACGCAACGGCCGGTTTACTGGCGCCGCCATCAGCGCGTTCAACCACATCCGAGGGACGCAGCGCGGTCTCACGATTGGTCTTGTCAACTACACGCGCGTTCTCCAGGGTGTGCAGTTGGGCGTGCTCAACTACGCCGGCAACAATCCCTGGCCGTTCCGGGTGCTTCCGGGCCTCAATGTGCACCTTTGACTTTGGGAAGAAGCGGGCACGGTTGAAGAGGGAGACGTTCAGATCTTCATCTCTCCGTTCCCTCCACCGTTCAAGGCTTATCCTCGCGGGCGGAGCGGACGCATCACCACTTCAGAGATCAGATGATTGTTGGGCATCTCGATGAGGTGCATCACCGTAGACGCCACATCCTCCGGCTGGAGCGGGTGGTCCGTCATGCTGGCGTCGGCGACCTCGAAGAAGTTGGTCTCGATGGACCCCGGATAGACGCACGACACCTTGATGCCGTCATCGCGTAGCTCCTTCATCGTCGCCTCGCTGAAGCCGCGTACGGCGAATTTGCTGGCGTTGTATCCGCTGATGTTGGGGTTGCCGAGCAGCCCGGCAATGGAGGCAATATTGACGATGTGCCCGCCGAAGCCGCTGATGGCGTTTTGCTCCTTCATTGGGGGGACGGCAGCGCGGGTGCAGAGGAAGACGCCGCGCACGTTGGTGTCCTGTTGCACGTCCCATTCCACGGTGGACTGCTCATCGACAGGGGCGAACTGAGCGAGTCCGGCGTTGTTGATGAGCACATCGAGGCGATCCTGTTCGTGCAGCACGGTTGCGAATGCGGCGTCGACCTGCTCTTCGTCGCGCACGTCGCAGGAAACAGGGTGGAAGCGGTCGCCCCAGGTATCGCGCAGGGCCTTGAGCGTGTCGAGGCTGCGGGCAAGGCCGTAAACATGGGCGCCCCGGTCGATCATCGCTTCGGCGAAGTGGCGACCGAGCCCACTGCTGGCTCCGGTGACGACAGCGACTTTATCAGTAAGGTCCATGATAGCACGGGGGCGATGGGGTGCGCAAGATTGTGATAGTTTACTATACCGGCACCGGCGGTGGGTGATTGGGCCGCTCCATGAGAATTCTGTAACGAGCTGACGGAGTTCGCTCAAATACAAGCGGCCCGCCCGCGCAGGCCGGCCGCCGGGACGCCTGATCTAACGCACTCGCAGAGGAACCGAGCTCAGTTGGTCCCGCTGAACACGTCGTCGGGAATGGCAGTGTTGACCTGCACGTCTTGCACCTGGATGGTGTATTCGATGGTGCCCTCCTCGATGATCTGGCGGAGCTTGTCCATTTGGCCGCCCATCATGCGCTCCATCATATTGCGCTGGCGGTCGCTCATTTCCTTCATCTTTTCCTCCATCTGGGCAAGGCTCTTCCGGGCCTCCTCGCGCTCTTCGGGCGAGATCGATGCGTTGAGGTTGTCCATCCGCATCATCGTCCGAAACGGGATCGTGAGGCCGTCGACGGTGCGATAATCAGCGAAGGTGACGACCGCGTTCATGGTCTGCGACTGGCCATCGGTGCGGGTGATGGTGGCGTCGTAATCCATGCGGACGGGTACGTGCTGCTCGGCATGGACGTAAAACCGCATCGAGCCGACCTCCACGTTCTCGGAGCCGTCCTCATCGGGTGCATCCATCGCCTCTTCGTTGACCATTTCATCCGAGAGGGCTTCCGGATCGTCGACAATCAGCACATGAGTGCGGACGCCGTCGATGGTTTCGATGCCGCTGTACCTGGCGTTCTCAGCGAGTTGGTCGAGTGCGTCCTGGTTGGGCAGCGCCGTATTCATATCGCCGACGAAGGAGCCCTCCATCAGTCCCTGCCCATCTTTCCAGCGCGTGCGCGACTCGTAGGTCGCTGTGCCCTCTGTTGTCACCTTTCGGTGATAGGTTGTATATTTGTCCGTTTCGATAATGTACGTGTCGATGGCGGCCAGCTGCTGCTCGTACTGCGCCTTCATGTTGCTGATGACGGCGTCGACCGACTGGGCCGAGGCGCCGGTGAGCAATCCGAGGCCGATAAGCAGGCCAACGAAGGCCGGAAGCGTGCGTTTGAACATAGCAATCGCGGGGAGTGAGTGACGGAAAAGAGAGCGATGAACACGACCGGAAGCCGTCAGGCCCGGGAGGGCGTGAAAATCGCTTGCAACGCGAAAAGCACGACGGCCGATTCGTTGAGAATAAGCGCAAAACCGATGTGCCGGCGGTCACCCTGGCCCGGCTGACACCCTGCGCCGCCGCCCCTTTGAACGATGTCTTGACCGTATGTCTACTCCCGAGCCCGACCCGGAGTCCAAGATGGATGAACTGCTGGCGGAGGCCGAGGCGCGCGAGGCCGACCGCTTCGTCGTGGCCGGCCAGCGGTTGACGCCCGAGCGCGTTATCGAGATCCTGGAGCCGGTCATGCGAGCGGAGCGGCTGGAGCGCATCCGCGCCGTCGTCGCGCAACGGACGCGTACGGTGGTTCCGGTGGTTGAGGGGCTCGTCAATACCGGCAACGTGAGCGCAGTCATGCGCTCGGCGGAGGGCCTGGGCTATCAGGATTTTCACGTCGTCAAGGGGCAGAACGACCGCTTCAAACACTCGGAGCGCACGAGCCGGGGCGCCGAAAAATGGATCGACCTGACGCGCTGGGAGGCGCCCGCCCCCTGCATCGACTACCTGCACGCAGCAGGGTACACCGTCGTCGCGACGCAAATGGACGAGGAGGTGGTGCCCATCGACACGCTCGACTTTACGGAGAAAACGGCGCTCGTCTTCGGCAATGAAAAGGACGGTATCTCACCCGCGATGCAGTCCGCCGCCGACCAAACGTGCATCATCCCCATGGCCGGATTTACCGAGAGCTTCAACATCTCGGTCGCGGCGGCGCTGGGGCTCTACCATGCCCAGCGCGACCGGCTGGCGCGTCAGGGTTATCACGCCGATCTCAGCGAGCTGGAGCAGACGCGCCTCGTCGCCCGCTTTTGCATGCGGAGCGTGCGCAACCCGGAGGCCATCCTCCGGCGGGCCCTTGAGGAACCATCGTGAGGGATACACAACCGCACCCGGGCGTCGCGCATACAAGAACGGGCGGCCAGATGATTGATTGAACGGATGAGACCTATGAGATTTGTTGACGAGGTACAGATTAAAGTGCGTAGCGGTGATGGTGGACGCGGACTCGTGTCGTTCCGGCGCGAAAAGTACGAGCCCAAGGGCGGCCCGGCGGGCGGCGACGGCGGCCACGGCGGATCGGTGATCGTCGAGGCCGACGAAAATCTTTACACGCTAATGGATCTGCGCTACAACACGCACCACTTCGCCGAGGATGGCCAGCCGGGCGGCAGTTTCAACAAGACCGGGAAGGACGGTGAGGATGTGCTGCTCCACGTGCCGCCGGGAACGGTTGTCAAAAATGCGGACACGGGCGCCGTGGTCGGCGAAGTCATCGAGCCGGGCGAGCAGCTCGTCGTCGCGGAAGGGGGGCGCGGCGGCAAAGGCAACGCCTTCTTCAAGTCGTCTACCAACCAGGCGCCGCGGCATGCGCAGCCGGGCGAGGAGGGTGAAGAGAAGACCATTACGCTGGAGCTCAAGCTGCTCGCCGATGTGGGATTGGTGGGCTTCCCGAACGCGGGCAAGAGCACGCTCATATCCTCGGTGTCGGCCGCCGAGCCGGAGACGGCGTCGTATCCGTTTACGACGATCACGCCGCAGTTGGGTATGGTGTACGTCGGCGAGTTCGAGTCGTTTGTCATGGCCGATCTGCCGGGCATCATCGAAGATGCACACCAGGGTAAGGGCCTCGGACTGCAGTTCCTGAAGCACATCGAGCGCAACGCCGTGCTTCTGTTCGTCATCCCGATCACATCGAAGAACCTGGCTGGCGAGTACGAGGCGCTGCTCCGCGAGCTGGAGGCGTACGATTCCGCGCTGCTGCAGAAGCCGCGGGTGGTGGCGCTCTCGAAGATCGACCTGTTGCCGGCGGAGGAGCGCAGCTTGCTGCCCGATGTGGTCGCCGATGATTTCCCGCGTGATGTGGAGCTGGTCCCCGTGAGCGCCGTGGCGCAGATCGGGGTGGAGCAGATGAAGCGCGTCGTGTGGAAGCACGTGAAGGCGGCTCAGAGCGAGCCCGCGGAGGTGGCCGGATGAGGTTGCCGTTCGAGGGGGAGAACGGGGAGCACACCTCTAACCCCGCTGCCGAGCAGCGGGCGCTGGTGGCGCTCTCGCTGGTGCCCGGCGTGGGCACGGGCCGCATCCGAGCGCTGCTGGCCCGCTTCGGATCGGCGACGGCGGCGATAAACGCGTCGTTATCGGCGCTGCAGACCGTTTCGGGCATCGGGCCGGAGACGGCGCGATCCATCGTTGAATTTGACGACTACGCGGCAGTGGATCGGCAGATGGAACGCGCAGCGCAGATGGATGCGACGTTGCTGACGCCCTGGGAAGAGACCTACCCGAGGCGCCTACGCCAGATTTACGATCCGCCGGCGCTGCTGTGGATGCGCGGCCAGTTCACCCCGGCGGATTGGCACGCGATCGCTATCGTGGGCACCCGCCGCTGCACCGAGTACGGCACCCAGCAGGCGTACCGCTTCGCTCGGGCGCTGGCCGAGCAGGGCTTCACCATCGTGAGCGGGCTCGCGTACGGCATCGACGGATCGGCGCACCGAGGCGCGCTGGACGGGGGCGGTCGCACGGTCGCCGTGCTGGGCTCGGGCGTCAATCGCATTTATCCGTCGAAGCACACCGGTTTGGCAAAAGACATCATAGAGCAGGGAGCGCTGCTGTCCGAGTATCCGCTGGACGCAGCTCCTGAGGCTGCGCATTTTCCCGCGCGCAACCGTATCATCAGCGGGCTGAGTGTCGGCACGCTCGTGGTCGAGTCCCACGAAACGGGCGGCTCGCTGATCACGGCGCGGCTGGCTGTCGAGCAAAACCGCGAGGTGTTCGCCATTCCGGGGCGGCTCGGGACCAAAGCGGGCGTCGGTACGAACCGGCTGATCCAGCGCGGCCACGCTAAGCTGGTGATGGACGTCGAGGATATCTTGGAGGAGTTGCGTCCCGAGGCGTTGCCCAGCTCGCCCGCCGCGGATGAGGCAGCATCTGCTCATTCGGCTCCCGTACCGTCGCTGAACGGGGTCGAACGCACGCTGTACGAGGCCATCGAATCGGAGCCGGTGCACATCGACGTCATCTGTGCGGAGACGGGACTGGGGCCCTCGACGGCACTGGTGTATCTGTTGAAGCTGGAGTTTAAGGGGCTCATCCGGCAGATGGCCGGCAAGCAGTTTTACCGCGTGTGAGCGGCCGGGGCAGTCGGTAGAAATCAGTCGGTCCGCTGGAGCCAGAAGGCGAGAATGTCATCGTTGAACGAATCGGCCTCGGTGCGGCGGAGGGCGTTGTTGAGGAGCGCCTCGACGGGCTCGTCGTGGTCGAGCAAGCCAGCGGCGAGGTCCATGATGCCCTCTTCGCC
>CAYUVF010000065.1:0-22368 GCA_964448045.1 uncultured Rhodothermales bacterium | reverse complement strand
GGTCGGCTCGCCGCTGCCATGCTCTTGCTCGCCTTCAACCCTTGATCCGCATTATTACAGTCCCGGTAGATCATCCATCGTGATTTTCTCGAAGGGTCCGTCCGGATTGGCATTATACTCGCCGAGTCTGAGGATCAATAGGCGAACGGCTTCTTTAAGCCAGTTTTCTTCTGCGGACGTGAGTGATCGGTTCTCCTCTTCTCCTCGCCACTTCCGCGCCGTCCGAAGATCGCCGCGTGCGGTCAATTCTCCCAGCTTCGTCAACACACCACCCGAACCATTGAATTGCTTCCGTGCTGCCGACTTGCTCCCGGCCATGCCCTTGATCACCGTGTAGCAAAAATTCGCCATAGGAATGAGTTTTTCTCTTCCCTCCAAGCAGCAACGATAGCGCTCCAGCAGGGCTTCAACTTCCGGAGAGGACTCGAAGTCTTCGGGCGGCTGTGGATACTTGGGCCGAGTAATGTGAATACTGGGCTCTGAAAAACTCACCCTATAAATCAGAGCATCAGGCCGAAGCACCACATCATCACCTGGCTTAGGTGGATCCCGATCTATGACTTCTGCATCCTTGTACTCGAACGTGATCTCGTTGCGGTTCGCGAGAGCAGCATAGGCTTCCCACGAGGTCAGTAGCGGCTCTACCGCTTCCCGCGCATCTTCAACCTTGGCGAAGTGCTCTTTCATCTCCACCGTCAGCACATCGTCCTCCAACCGAAGCGTAAACAGATCCGCCTCGTGCACCAGCGGAGGCGCATCGAAGGTCACCGTATCACCTGTTTCGAGATGATATGTCAGCGAAACGACGTGCGGATCACGCATAGTCTCGATCTGAACGGTCCCTTTTCACTCTCCGGAGCAATTGCTTCTCTCGATACGGCGCGGCTGGGTAGTGTTGATCCCCCGACTCCGCTCTTGTACGTTTTCTCAAAGTGCACCGACACTCAGCACCTCCATTCCTTCTATGCTTTGGATACCCCGTTCGCTCATCGCCGTCGTCGCACTTGTAATCCTTGCCGCCGGATCTGCCCCGTCGACTGCTTTGGCGCAACCCGATCCAGCGCTCTCTGAGCCGCCGACCGACTCGACGATCCAGGTGATGGTGCTCGGGGCGCTGCACATGGCCAACCCCGGACAGGATGAAGTCAACCCCCGGGTGGCCGATGTGACGACGCCGGAGCGCCAGGCGCAGATTCGCGCCGCCGTCGATTCGCTGCTGAACTTCCGGCCGACGAAGATTGCGGTCGAGTGGACGGAGCGTGATGCGGCTACGTTCGACAGCCTGTATCAGGCCTATCGCGCGGGCGATCACGAATTAGCCCCTAACGAGCGCCAGCAGCTCGGCTTCCGGCTGGCCGCGCAGTCGAACCACGAGCATATCTACCCGGTCGATCATCACGACCGCTCGTTTCCCATGGACACGGTCATGGCCTACGCGAAGGCCCATCAACCGTCGTTCCTCCGGTATTTCCAGCAGTACAGCCAACGGATGAAGGCCGAGTTGGAACGCGCGGGAACGGAGATGGGCATCGGCGAAGCGCTCCGCTTCCTCAACCATCCGCAACAGATCCGAAAGCTGCACAACATGTACATGCGTTTGCTGGAGGTGGGCGCCGATTCGACGAACATGGGCGTCATGCCGGTGCTGGCGTATTACGACCGCAACCTGAATATCTTCGCCAACCTCACCGCCGTCACGGAGCCCGGCGACCGCGCGATTATCATCTTCGGTGTGGGGCATGCCTCGTTTCTGCGCTCTTTTGTCGAGGGCCATCCGCAGATGACGCTCGTCGAGCCGCGGGACTATTTGTGACCGATAGCCTCAAGGCTCTCACCTTGAAGTCATCTCCGCCTTGATCGCAGATCCAGAGCGAATCCCGTTTACCTGATACCAGCTCTCGTAAAACGTGGTGAGAACCGGAGAAAGTCTATCCGCTGAGTAATGAAGTCATGCCCGACCCCAATCGAGCATCCAGACAGCTAACGGCCGCTTTCTGGATCCCCAATCAAGTTGGGGATGACTGCGGTTATCATCACAATTCGCCGGAGTTGGTATGAATGCCCGATTAGCTCGCTACGCTTCGTTAGCCGGCTTGCTTCGTTAGTCGGATTTGCCTCGTTTGGGATCGGGCATGACCTCGAACTGAAAGCCGATGAAAGATCCAATCCAACAAAAAGAGCCGCAGACGCACTTCGGCATCTGCGACTCTTGAATTGCACAAGCAAGCGTCCGGCCTCAGCCGTGGGTGCGCTCGAACTCGTCCATGAAATCGACGAGCGCGTCGACGCCTTCCTCCGGCATGGCGTTGTAAATGGACGCGCGGATACCGCCGACAGTGCGATGGCCTTTGAGGCTCATCAGGCCGTGCGCCTCGGCTTTCTTGAGGAAGACCGGTTCCAGGTCCTCGTCGTGCAGGCGGAAGGTCACGTTCATGATCGAGCGGTCCTCCGACCGCACCGTGCCCCGGTAAAACTCGTTTTTGTCGATGCGGGCGTAGAGTTTGTTGGCCTTGCGCTGGTTGATCGTGTGGATGGCGTCGAGGCCGCCAAGGTTGAGTAGCCAGCGGGTGACCTTCTCGACCATGTAGATCGGGAAAACGGGCGGCGTGTTGAAACGCTTGGCCGCGTGCGTCCCGTAGTCGAGCATGGTCGGGAGCGGCTGGGTGCGCGTCTGTAGGAAGCTATCGCGCACGAGCACGATCGTCACGCCCGCCGGACCCACGTTCTTCTGGGCACCCGCGTAGATCAGCCCGTAGCTGTCGAGGTTCATCGGGCGACACAGGAATTCACTGGAGGCGTCGGTGACCACCGGCACGTCGAGCTGCGGGTCTTTGGAGAACTGGTTGCCGTTGACCGTCTCGTTGGTCGTGATGTGGACGTACGCCGCATTCGGATCGAGGTCCCACGTGTCGACCTCCGGAATGTGGGTGAAGTTGTCGTCCTCGCTGGAGGCCGCCACGCGAGCCGTTCCGACGTGCTTGGCCTCTTTAATGGCCTTGTTGCCCCATCGGCCTGTGATCACGTAATCGGCCGATCCGTCCTCCGGAAGAAAATTGAGCGGCACCTGATAGAACTGCGTCGAGGCCCCGCCCTGCAGGAAAAGGATGTGCCAGTCGTCGCCGAGATCGAGCAGCGCGCGCAGATGCTCGCGGGCCGACTCCTCGACCTTGTCGTACGCCGGCGAGCGGTGGCTGATCTCCATCACCGAGGCGCCCGTGTGATCGTAGACGGGCAGCTCCTCTTTCGCCTCGAGTAACACTTCCTCCGGAAGCGCGGCGGGGCCGGCCGAGAAGTTGTAGAGGCGCTGCGTGCGATCAGCAGGGGTCGACTGTCCTGACTTCGAATCGGCTACTTGCATGGCGGTTGTTAGGTTTGGGGTTTCGGATTCAGCGTTCGGGATTCAGCGTTCAGGGTTCCGGAGTGCATAACTCAGAACGCAGAACCTTGAACGCAGAACTTACAGTTCAATAACGGAGACAGCGAATACGGTATCGAGCGCCTGCATTTTTTCGATGATCTCGTCGTTCATTTCACCGTCGAACCGGATGCTTGCGCTGGCGGCCTGAGCGCCTTCGAAGATGCGGTTGTCCATCTCCTGGATATTCCACCCGGCCCGGCGCATCTCGTCGAGCACCGAGGCGAGCACACCCACCTTGTCCTCGTGGCGCACGGTGAGCTGGTAGGTCGCGGGCGTCTGCTGCGCGAGGTTGACGCAGTTGGGCACTTCGCCTGTTTCGTCGAACGTCGTGATGACGCGGGCGGCCTCCTCGGCGGTAGCGTCCTGCGCCTGTTGCGTCGATGCGCCGATGTGGTGCGTCATGTACACGTTCGGATGATCGGCCAGCGGATGCTGGAAGTCGGCCTCCTTCTGCGCGGGCTCATCCGACATCACATCAATAGCTGCGTGGAGGTCTTTGTTGTCCATCGCCCACATGAGCGCCTCTTCGTCAACCACGGCGGCGCGCGTCGTGTTGATGAACAGCGCGCCGTCTTTCATCGACTTGAAGAAGGCCCGATCGGCGAGGTGACGCGTGTCGGGCGTGGACGCCACGTGCAGCGAGACGACATCGGCGTCTTTGGCCACGTCCAGCGGCGTCTCCCGCCATCCGATGCCCATCTGTTCGGCCTGGGCCTCGGTGAGCGAACGGCTCCACGCGATCACGTCCATTTCAAACGCCTGCGCCCGCTCGATCACCGCCTCGCCGATGTTACCTACGCCGATGATGCCCAGCGTGCGCCCTTTAATGCCTTCGGCCTGCGCGTATGCCTTCTTATTCCAGTGCCCGGCGCGCGCCTCGGCGACGTTGTCGGGAATGCGGCGATCGAGCGACAGGATGAGGCCCATCGTCAGCTCGGCGACGGCCACCGAGTTTTTCCCGGGGCAGTTGGCGACGAAGATCCCGCGCTTGGAGGCGCCGTCGACATCGATCGTGTCGTACCCCGCCCCGGCGCGCACGATGAGCCCCAGATTGGGACTCGCGTCGAGCATCCGGGCCTTGACGCGCGTCGAGCGGACGACGAGCACCTGCGGCGCCTCGTCTTCAAGGGCGTCCACCAGAGCGTCGCCGTCCAGCGACGGCTTATCGATGACGGTGTGCCCGGCCTCGCGAAGGATCTGCAGGCCGGCCTCGGCAACATTGCTCGCGACAAGAATGGTCATGGCACGTTTAGCGATTGGTTGGCAATCGTGGCGGAACGGGCGGAGCGCTGCCTGTTCGCAAGCGCTTCCACCGGATGTGTTTCGGCGAGTATATGGATCGATACAGGAATGCTCATTCCCAAAGCTGTCATTACGACCCCTGAGTAGAGATCTCCTTGAAGGAACTGTCCCACTTGCAAGGAAATTCTGAGTCGGACTCGGAATGAGAGCCTGCAATCAGAGTGAGGGCACACTACTCGAACAGGTGCACGAGCAATCCGCTGCGCAGCTTCGGTTCGAACCAGGTCGACTTTGGCGGCATGAGCTCGCCTGCGTCTGAAACGGCGATCAGCTCCTCGATGCTGGTCGGGTACATTGACACGGCCAGCAGCGCGGCGCCGTTGTCGACGCGCTGCTCCAGCTCCTCGGTTCCCCGGATGCCTCCAACAAAGTCGATGGTGGGATCGCGGCGCGGATCGGTGATGTCGAGGAGCGGCTCCAGCACATGCTCGCCGAGGCGCGCCACATCGAGCTCCGCAGCCACCGCGTCGCGCTCGGTTGGCGGCAGCGTGGCGCGGTGCCAGGCGCCATCGAGATAGACACAGACGGTGCCCTTCTGGGACGGCACGGGATCGTCCACGTCGCGCGTTAACTGCAGCCGATTGTCGAGCGCGTTGAGGAAGTCAGCGGGCGGCTCGGGCAGCTCGCGGACGATCCGGTTGTACGCCATGATGTGCATGTTGCTCATCGGAAAGAGCACAGCCGGGAAGTACTCGTACTCGGGCCGTCCGGGTGCGGGGTTGGGCGCGGTGTCGGATCCGCGCATTTCGGCGGCGGCCCGGCTGGAGGCCTTGCACCGATGGTGGCCATCGGCGATGTAGAGCCGGGCGACATCGGCAAACGCATCCACGAGCTGCGGCGTCGATCCGGCGCGCCAGAGCGTGTGGCGGACGCCATCCTCCGCCGTGAAGTCGTACAGCGGATCACTCTCTTGCACGGTGTCGATCAGGTCGCTGACGCGGTCGTCGTCGCGAAAGGTGAGCATCACGGGCTCGGCATGCGCTTCCATCGTGAGGATGTGGCGCGTGCGATCGTCTTCCTTGACTGGGCGCGTCTTCTCGTGCTTCAAGATGGTGTCGTCGTCGTACTCTCTGACCGATACGCATCCGAAGATGCCCGTCTGGGCCCGCCCGTCCATCACCAGCCGGTAGACATACAGGTACGGCTGCGCATCCTGCATCGTGTAATCGGCCTCGACGAAGGCGCGCAGGTTCTTCGCGCCCTGCTCGTAGACGGCATCGGCGTGCTCGTCGGTGCCCGGGGGCAGATCGATCTCGGGCCGCGCGACGTGCAGGAAACTCTTCGGATTGCCGGCGGCAATCTCGCGCGCTTCCTCGACGCTGACGACGTCGTAGGGCACGGAAGCGACCGATTCGACCTGATCGGGCAGCGGGCGGACGGCACGGAATGGATGAAGCGTAGCCATGGGCAGCGATCGACGGAGCGGTTTCACAAGAGACAAACGGTTCAGGAATGTAAGTATACGAACGCGCATCTATTCTGCATACCCATCGCCGCCGCGCCATCAAAAGTTAACACGATGGCCGAGGGTACCGCCCTCCATTGACCCAACATGAAATACGTGTTCAGATATCCGGCCCTGGAACACAGCCTGACCCCTACGGTATTTGCTATTGCCTGAAATGAAAAACGGCGCAGCGGGCTCGGCCCGGCGCCTCTTCAGGGTTTACATCGCGGGGTGGAGCAGCTGGTAGCTCATCGGGCTCATAACCCGAAGGTCGCGGGTTCGAATCCCGCCCCCGCTACTACCTGCGCCCGGTTGCCTTAGTGCAGCCGGGCGTTTTTGTGTTTACCCACTTTCGCGTCGTCTTTGACGCGCCGGGCACTCTGGCCGGACTCACTCGTTAAGCTTTGATGAAGGACCCCTCGATGATCCCTGCCGCCCCTCGCCATGCCTCGCGACTCTGCCTCGGCGCCCGTTGAAGACGTCGAAGTTGCCGAACTGAAAGATTTTCTCGCGGCCCACGCCCCCTTCGATGCGCTGGCCCCCCGCCTGCGCGCCCATGCCGCTCGCCACCTCCAGATCGAGTACCACCGCGCGGGCACCACCGTCTTGGGGCTGGACGCCCCGAACGACCAGCTCTACATCGTTCGGACCGGCGCCGTGGAGCTGCACGATGCGGAGGACACACTCGTCGCCCGCCTCGGCGAAGGCGAATACTTCGGCTACCCGTCACTGCTGACCGAGTCGACTGCCAGCCGCCGCGTCAGGACCATCGAGGACACGCTGCTGTACCTGCTCCCGGCCGAGATCTTCGACCAGCTGCGCGCCGAGGACCAAGCGTTCGATCACTTCTTCAACCGCGCCCACGCCGAGCGCATCCAGGCCGCCCTGCACGAGCGCCGGCAGAACAATGCCGCGCTGACCACCACCGTCGGATCGCTGGTTGCGCGCGATCCCGTTTGGGCTGTGCCCGATGCCTCGATCCGGTCGGCTGCCCGGCAGATGCGCACCGCTCGCGTGTCTTCGCTGCTGATCCAGTCCGAGGGACGGCTGCGCGGGATCGTCACCGATCGCGATTTGCGCAACCGCGTCGTCGCGGCCGAAGTGGCGCTCGACCATCCCGTGTCCGAGGTCATGACGGCCGATCCGGTCACGATCGAATCGGACGCGTACGCTTTCGAGGCGCTGCTCGTGATGAGCCGCCACAACGTCCACCACCTGCCCGTCGTCGATGGCGAGATCCTCCGCGGCGTCGTCACCACCACCGACCTGATGCGCCTGCAGGCCGACAACCCGGTGTACCTCGTCGGATCCGTCTGGAAGCAGGATTCGGTCGACGATCTCGCTGCGGTGAGCGGGCGGCTGCCGGAGGTGGTCATCCAGCTCGTCGAGGCCGATGCCCGGGCCGACGACATCACCCGCGTCGTCACCGCCGTCACCGACGCCATCACACAGCGGCTGATTGAACTGGCCGAGACGCAGTTGGGCGATCCGCCCGTACCCTACGCCTGGCTCACCCTCGGCTCGCAGGCCCGCCAGGAGCAAACCGCCCACTCCGACCAGGATCACGCCCTGCTCCTCGCCGATGCCGTCGAACCCGGGCACGACGCCTACTTCGAGCAGCTCGCCACATTCGTTTCGGATGGCCTTCACGCCTGCGGCTACGCTTACTGCCCCGGCGAGGTGATGGCCACGACCGATCGGTGGCGGCAGCCACTGGCCACCTGGCGCAGCTACTTCGACGAGTGGATTCAGGAGCCCCACCCGAAGGCGCTCATGCACGCCAGCATCTTCTTCGACATGCGCCACCTCCGCGGCGATGCGGGCTTGACGCGCCGCCTCCGCGGCGACGTGCTCGATCAGTGCAAAAACAACTCGATTTTCCTCGCCAGCCTGACGGTCAACGCGCTCAAGTTCGAGCCGCCCCTCGGCTTCTTCCGGCAGTTCGTCCTCAAGAAGCACGGCGACCACGGCGATACGCTCGACCTCAAGCACAACGGCGTCGTCCCGGCCGTCGATATCGCGCGGATTCACGCCCTCGCCCACGGCATCGACGCCGTAAACACCACCGACCGGCTCGATGCGCTCGAAACCACAGGGGGCATCGCCGCCTCGGATGCCGCTAACCTGCGGGACGCGTTCGAATTCATCGCGATGGTCCGCCTCCGCCATCAAGCGCACCACCTGCGCGCGGGGAATGAGCCCAACAACTTCGTACCGCCCGATTCTCTCTCCGATTTCGAGCGGCGTCACCTCAAAGACGCCTTCAAGATCATCAGCCGGATGCAATCGGCGCTGGAGCAACGCTATCAGACGAGCTTCATCTCCTGATTCCGCCTCCGCGATGTGGACGACACTCCAACGGTACTGGCTGCGCACCCACCTTGCGGAGGGGCCGATGGCAGATTTTCTCGCGACGCCGCTCCCTTCCCCCCGCGCCGACGTCCGCACTACCGAGTTCCTCGCACTCGACCTGGAGACGACCGGCCTCGACCCCTCCACCGACCAGATCGCCTCCATCGGCTACGTGCCCATTCGCGCCGGGCGCATCCGGATGGCTGAGGCACAGCACACGCTTGTGCGCATCGACGGCTCCGTTGCCCAGAGCGCAACCATCCACGGCATTGTCGACGCCGCACTGGACGATGGCGAGGCGCTCGAACCGGCCCTCGCCGATGTGCTCGATGCGCTGGCGGAGCGCGTGCTCCTCCTCCATCACGCACCGCTTGACCTCCGCTTTTTGCACGCGGCCTGCCGCTCGTGCTGGGGCGTGCCGCTCAACGTGCGCGTAGTCGATACGCTCGCGCTCGGGCAGCGCCGTGATCGCTCCACCCGCGGCGAGCCGCGCGACGGCGCCTTCCGGCTACATGCGCTGCGTCACGCCTACGGCTTGCCCCGGTATCCGGCGCACAATGCTCTCTCGGATGCCCTCGCCACCGCCGAGCTATTCCTCGCGATGGCAGCCCACTGGGCCGGCGACGAGGCCCTTGCACTCCGCCATCTCCTGCGCTGATCGCCGCGTCCCTCAAAAGCGGATCTGTACATTCAGCATCGGCGGCGGAGCCCCACCGTCCTCATCCTCCAAAAAGGCCGGCGTCAGGGCCGGGCCAAGCCAATGCACGCCCACGCCGATGCCCGTCCCCAGGAGCATGCCTGCCAGGATATCGCTCGGATAATGCACCCCCAGCCAGACGCGGCTGAGCGCGACCGACGAGGCCCACACCGCTCCCGGAGCAATCACATACCACTTCGGGTGCGACAGACTCCACGACGTCACAAGGGCCGCCGCGAGCGAGGCGTGCCCCGATGGCATCGCAAGGCTTCCGCGTTCCGCTCCGCCCCGCTGAAACTGCGGTTTTCGGGCGCAGATGCCGGGGATGGCCTGATACGGCCGCGGCCGCCGGATCAGGCGCTTCAGGGCGAGCACGCTACCGTACGTCGCAGCCTGCGTCACCGTGAGGCGATAGGCATCCGCAAAGTGGTTGGTGTCACGGATCAGCCCAGCCCCGCCCCATGCGGCCACCGGCGCGCCATAGTACACTGGAAACGCCGAGGCATCCGCCGCCCGCATCGTGATGCGCAGCGCAGGCGCCTCGACATGGTACACAGCCCGCAGCACGCGCCGATCGGCGGTGGATTCTGCCATCCGATCCGGCTCACCGGCGGGAGCCGGCTGCGCATGGCCCGGTCCCGGTGTACCGGTGCTGCTCAGTCCGAGCACCACCGCCATCAGCATATGGAGGGCGCATCGGCGCATCATCGCGGGGGCTAAAATAGCGAGCGCCGCCCCGGCCTCGGCCCGAGCGGCGCTCCGTTGAATGCGTACAGTTGAGGGCGTGCAAGACACATCACGCCTCTTCCGTTTCGGCCTCTTCTTCGGCGGCTTCGGCCTCATCATCCTCGTCGACCATGCCCAGCTCCTTGCGGATCTCGTGCTTGATCTGCTTGCGCTCGTCGTCGTTCTCGCGGAGCCACTCGATCGTCGCCTCGCGGCCCTGTGCGATGGTGTCGCCGTCATAGGAATACCACGAGCCGCGCTTCTCAATGATGTCGTTTTCGGAGCCAAGGTCGATCAGCTCACCGAGCGAGGAGATCCCCTCGCCGTAGATGATGTCGAACTCGGCCTCGCGGAACGGCGGCGCGACCTTGTTCTTCTTGACGCGAACGCGCGTCCGGTTGCCAATCACGTCCTTGCCGTCCTTGACGGCGCCGACCCGGCGGATGTCCAGCCGCACCGAGGAGTAGAACTTGAGCGCCCGCCCGCCGGAGGTCGTCTCTGGGCTACCGAACATGACGCCGATCTTCATACGCAGCTGGTTGATGAAGATGAGCACCGTCTTCGTGCGGTTGATGGTACCCGCCAGCTTGCGGAGGGCCTGGCTCATCAGGCGAGCCTGCAGGCCGACGTGCGAGTCGCCCATGTCGCCTTCCAGCTCGGCCTCCGGCACCAGCGCCGAAACCGAGTCGATGACGATGACGTCGAGCGCACCGCTGCGCACCAGCGTATCGGTGATGTTGAGCGCCTGCTCGCCCGTGTCGGGCTGTGAAATGAGCAGACCGTCGATGTCGATGCCCAGCGCTTCGGCGTAGTTGGGGTCGAGGGCGTGCTCGGCGTCGACGAACGCGCAGGTCCCGCCCAGCTTTTGCGCCTCGGCGATGATGTGCTGCGCGAGCGTCGTCTTGCCGGACGACTCTGGGCCGTAAATCTCGACGATGCGTCCGCGCGGCACGCCGCCCACGCCCAAGGCATGATCGAGCGTGAGTGAGCCCGTCGGGATCACGTTAACCTTGCGGTTGGGCTCGTCCCCCATCCGCATGATTGACCCCTTGCCGTGGTCGCGCTGAATTTGCTTGACGGCCAAATCGAGCGCCTTCTTTTTGGCCGATCCGTTGTCGTTTGCCATGGTCTATCAGTGGGTATCAGTAAGAAAGCCAAGAGCGAGCCCTGAAGCCGTGCCCGGCGGGGTAGACACCAAACTCACTCAAATCATAACGTCGAGCGCAGGCATGCAACGATTGGAGCGCCGGATTGGTCCTGCCCGCACCCAACATACACATGTTTTGGACAGCGCCTCGTTCCACCCGGATTTGCCTCGCACGGTTCACTTATTATGATGCCGGGGCCGTCTCCTCTTCCCGGCGCAAGAGCTGCCGGCGGATCAGCTCTAACGCTGAGGTACTGAACAGCTCCTTGTTGAGCGTGCGATCCTGCGTGAAATGGAGTTCCACGGCGCGCGTCGTGTCGGCATCGGCGTAGCCGAGCCAGAGGGTGCCGACGGGCTTGTCGGGCGTGCCGCCGGTGGGTCCGGCAATGCCCGTCGTGGCGATGCCGATGTCGGTGCCGAGCGCCTCGCGGACGCCGCGGGCCATCTGCCGCGCCACCGGTTCACTGACGGCACCGTACTCCTCCAGCGCCGCCGCGCTCACGCCCAACTGATTCCGCTTGACGGCATTCGCGTACGAAACCACGCTGCCCACGAAATAGGCCGAGGAGCCGCTCACGTTCGTCAACCGATGCGCGACGAAGCCGCCCGTGCAGCTCTCGGCGGTGGCGAGGGTCAGCCCGCGCTCGGTCAGCATGGCCCCCAGCACGCCTTCGAGGGTATCATCACCCGTGCCGAAGATATACTTCCCGGCGCGCTCGCGGAGGCGCGCTTCAACGGCCTGCAGGTGCGCCTCGGCTTCGCTGCGGCTGCTGCCGAAGGCGGTCAATCGCAAGCGTACGCCGCTGGTCGAGGGCAGATAAGCCAGGTGAACGCTCTCGCGCAGATCCTCGACGATGTCGCCGATCTTCTCCTGCAGGCTCGACTCCCCGATGCCGGTCGTCAGCAAGGTCCGGTGCACCACCGTCTGCAGATCGCCGCGCGTTTTTAGCCGGGGGATGAGCGCGTCGCGGACGATTCCTTTCATCTCCTGCGGGACGCCCGGCAGCACCGCCAGCAGGCGCTCACGGCCGTCCACCGATCCGGCGAACCACAAGCCAGGCGCCGTTCCTACGGGATTCTCCAGCAGGTCGAAATCAGCCGGCACGAGCGCTAATCCGCGCGCTGCCTCGGGAATGTCGCGCCCTGTACGGGCGTAGTAGTCGCGGAGCTGCTCCAGGATGCCTTCGTGTTCGCGAAGCGGCTGATTGAGATAGTGGGCAACAACCTTTTTGGTAATGTCGTCGTGCGTGGGCCCGAGGCCGCCAGTGGTGATCACGAGATCGGCCGTGTCGAAGGCGTCATCGAGCGCCTCGCGCAGCACGTCCTCCTGATCGCCCACCGTCGTCGCCCGCGCCACGTGGAGGCCCAGCAGACTCAACTGTTCGCCGAGCCAGGCGGCATTGGTGTTGACCGTCTGGCCAATCAGCAGCTCATCGCCGATAGTGAGTAGATGCGCCTTCATAACGTGCAGTATGGGTCGGTCTAAAGAGGACGGGGCTGCGCGATCAGGTCTGGCGATCGGACCATCCGGCGGGATCGTCGCGCCAGGCATCGAGGCTGCGTACAGCGTCGTCGCTGAGCCGGCCCGTATCGCGGGCGACGTCGCGGAGGACCGAGAACGTCGTCAGCGTGGTGAGCGGCACCTCGGCCTCAGCGAAGGCGCTGGCCGCGGCGTCGAGTTCGTACGTGAAGATGGCCAGCACCGCCGGCACGACGGCTCCGGCCTTGCGAAGCGCCCGCACTGCCCCGAGCGCCGATCCGCCCGTGGAGATCAGGTCTTCGATCACGACCACGCGCTGCCCCGCCGCCACGCGCCCCTCAATCTGATTCTTGCGCCCGTGCTCTTTGCGCTCCGAGCGGACGTACGCCATCGGGCGGTTGAGGCGATCGGCGAGCCACGCGGCATGCGGGATACCGGCCGTTGCGGTCCCCGCGATCACGTCGGGTGCAAGCTGCTGCGCCTCGACCAGATGCTCGAACCCTTGCGTAATCCCCCGCCGGATGCGCGGGTGCGCCAGCGTCAGCCGGTTGTCGCAGTAGATGGGCGCACGCAGGCCCGAGGACCAGGTGAAGGGCTCGTCCGGGGCCAGGGCGACGGCCTCAATGGTGAGCAGGTCGTCGGCGATGCGGCGGGCACGGGAGAGCGGGCGGGAGGACGGCATAACAGCGGGACGGGTCAATACGGCGAGAGCATCAGGATGGGCGCTCGGAGGGCGAACGACTGGGCGGACGGACGTGCTCCAGGCGCATGAAATACATCGCGCCGGTTACCAGCGTGAAGGCTACTACGGCCATCAGCGCAATAAAGGGAATGGGGCTGTTGAGCACCCCATACGCGCCCGATTGGATGGGCTCGGGGAGGAAGCGCGCCATCAGCAGAACGAGCATACAGAAAAGAAAGAAGAGCTGCGTGAGCGTCTTCGCCTTGGCCGCCGGCAGCGTGCGGATGGTGCGCCCGGTCGACTCGGCCCAGGTGCGCAGGCCCGTCACCATGGCATCGCGCACGGCGATAAGCAGCACGGCCCACCAGGGCACGGCCTGCGGCTCCAGGACGGCGAGCGTGATGAACGTGCCGAGCACCAGCACCTTATCGGCAAACGGGTCGAGAAACTTCCCGAGGCGCGAACGCGCTTCCATCTGGCGCGCGAGCTTCCCGTCGTAGTAATCCGAGGCCGAGGCCGCCATAAAGAGCGCCACTGCACCGGTCTGCGCCGCCAGCGTTTCCGTCGTCAGGAGCAGAAGCACCAGCGGCGTCAGCAGAATGCGGGCGACCGTGAGAACGTTCGGAATGTGACGCATCGTTCCAGTCGTTGCCATCAGGAAATTAATATACGCATGACGGCGCAGGATTTCCGAACCTCATCGGGATTTTATGGAACGGAGGACAAAGCCCGCTCGGCTCCAGCGCGCGGCCGGCCTGCAAACTTTTCAGCCGATCTGGCGCACGGCCCGTCATTTCCGACACGTGCCTGTTCACCCGCACGCCGAATCGCTGCCGGTCCTCTGCCAATGTGGCGGACTCCTCCCACAAAGAGGGGGCGGCATTGTTCTTGAGCCCTCAGTCTAACGACATACGCAGCGATGCGCTCGGGCACTCCGACCGACATGCACTGAATCGAACAGACATTCAATTTCGACTATGGGTAAGATTATTGGTATTGACTTGGGCACGACGAACTCCGTCGTCTCGGTCATGGAGGGCGGCGAGCCCAAAGTGATTGAGAACACGGAAGGCGCGCGTACGACGCCGTCGGTCGTGGCCTACAAGAAAGATGGCGAGCGGCTCGTGGGCGCCCCGGCCAAGCGCCAGGCCATCACGAATCCGGAAAATACGATCTCTTCGATCAAGCGGTTTATGGGCCGCAAATACGACGAGGTCGAAGATGAGATCGAGGAGGTCCCGTACAAGATCGTCCGCGACGACAAAGGCTTGGCTCGCGTCCAGTTGGGCGATCGCCAGTACACCCCGCAGGAGATCTCGGCAATGATCCTGCAGAAGCTGAAGCAGACCGCCGAGGACTACCTGGGCTCCGAGGTGACGGACGCGGTCATCACCGTGCCGGCCTACTTTAACGACGCCCAGCGCAAGGCCACCAAAGAGGCGGGCAAGATCGCCGGCCTCAACGTACGTCGCATCATCAACGAGCCGACGGCCGCTTCGCTGGCCTACGGGCTTGACGACGAAGCCGAAGAGGTCGTGGCCGTGTACGACTTCGGCGGCGGTACCTTCGACGTCTCCATCCTGGAGCTCGGCGACGGCGTCTTCGAAGTCAAAGCTACCTACGGCGATACGCACCTGGGCGGCGACAACTTCGACAAGCGTCTCATCGACTACATCGCCGATGAGTTCAAGAAAGAGCAGGGCGTCGACCTCCGCGAGGATCCGATGGCGCTCCAGCGGCTGAAGGAAGCCGCCGAGAAGGCCAAAATCGAGCTGTCGAGCGCGCAAAATACGACCGTCAACCTGCCGTTCATCACGGCGACCGACGAAGGCCCGAAGCACTTGAACATGGACCTCAACCGGGCCAAGTTCGAGCAGCTGATCGACGACCTCGTCGAGAAGACGGTCCCGCACATGCAGAAAGCACTGGACGACGCGGGCTACTCGAAGACAGAAATCGATGAGGTTATCCTCGTCGGTGGCTCGACGCGTGTGCCGCTCGTGCAGGAGAAAGTGCAGGAATTCTTCGGCAAAGAGCCGAACAAGTCCGTCAATCCAGATGAAGTCGTGGCCGTGGGCGCAGCGGTGCAGGGCGGCGTCCTCTCCGGCGATGTGGACGACATCCTGCTGCTCGACGTCACGCCGCTGGGCCTGGGCATCGAAACGCTGGGCGGCGTAATGACCGAGCTCATTCCAGCCAACACGACGATCCCGACGAAGAAGAGCGAAATCTTCTCGACGGCGGCCGACAATCAGACCTCGGTCGAGGTTCACGTCCTGCAGGGCGATCGCGAGATGGCCAAGGACAACCGGACGATCGGGCGCTTCCACCTGGACGGCATCCCGCCGGCCCCGCGTGGCACGCCGCAGATTGAGGTGACCTTCGACATCGACGCCGACGGCATCCTCAGCGTTTCCGCCGAGGACAAGGCCACCGGCAAAGAGCAGTCCATCCGCATTGAGGCCTCCAGCGGACTCAGCGAGGAGGAGATCGAGCAGATGCGGAAAGACGCCGAAGAGCATGCCGAGGAAGATCAGAAGCGCAAAGAACGCGCGGAAACGATCAACGAAGCAAGCTCGATGGCGTACTCGACGAAGCAGAACCTCGAAGAGTACGGCGACAAGATCTCCGACGAGAAGCGCACCGAGATCGAAGAAGCGCGCGAGCGCGTCGAGGAGCTGCTCGAAGACGCCACGGCCGACGAAGACATCAGCGAACTCGAAAGCGCGCTGGAAACGCTAAATGAGAAGTGGCAGGCCGCCAGCCAGGAAATTTATGCGGCCCAACAAGAGGCCCAGCAGGGCCAACCGGGCGCACAGCCTGGCGCGGGCGCAGCTGGTGCCGGCGCCGCAGGCGCACAACCCGGAGCCAGCGCAGGCCCGACCGGCGGCGACGGCCAGAAAGCAGGCTCCGAAGAGAGCGCCAAAGACGTCGACTACGAAGTCGTCGACGAAGGCGACGAAGAGCAATAATCCCTGCGATTCCTTCGCTGAACCAATACGCCCTCGATTCCGGCACCGCCCGGAGTCGAGGGCGTTTGGTTTTGAGGCTTGGTTGCAGGGTGACGGGTTGCAGGTTGCAGTCAGCGCCCCCGCTCTCCCATTCCTGCGCATTCTCGCTCCCCATTCTCCTCACTTCAGTTCGTAAATTCGGCGGGCGTTATCGGTGGTGATGCGCTCGACCTCGGCGATGGGCAGCCCCTTGATGCGCGCCAGCGTCTCCGCCACGTGGCGCACGTAGGCCGGCTCGTTGCGTTTACCGCGGTTGGGCTCGGGGGCCAGATACGGCGCATCCGTCTCCACGACGATCTGCTCAATGGGAATCTCGCGCACGTGTTCGTCCACGTCGCTGTTGCTGAACGTCATGATGCCGCCGACGCCCACGATGAAGCCCAGCTTCTTCGCCTCTTCGGCCACCTCCGGCGGATCGACGAAGCAGTGCAGGATGCCACGCAGCCGCTCGGGATGATCTGAGGCGGCGCGCTCTTCTCTGAGGATCTGCAGAATATCGCTGGTGGCTTCGCGGTTATGGATGATAAGCGGCAGATCCGTTTCGATGGCGAGGCGGATGTGCTTCCGGAAGAAGTCCTGCTGCTTGGCGTCGAACGAGCGGTCCCAGTAGTAATCGAGCCCGCTCTCCCCTACGGCCACGATGTGCTCATTGTCGCACCATTCGACGACCGCCTCGAAATCGGCCTCCGTTGCCTCGTCGGTTTCAGACGGATGGAGCGCCGCCATCGCGTAGAGCCCATCGTACTGCTCGCAGAGGTCGACGGCCTGCTGGATGGAGGGCCCGTCGATCGCCGGCATCACGATAGTCTGCACGCCGGCGTCGCGGGCGCGCTGGATGACGGCGTCGCGGTCGTCGTCGAAGCGGTCGAGGTAGAGGTGGGCGTGGGTGTCGATGAGCATGGGGCTGGAGGCAGGCGAGTGAGCAGATTTCCGCCGCGATGTACGGGTGCGGCACCGGCTTGTTTGCGGAACCCTGACACAAAGGATCGGCTTTTGTACATTGATCATGCCGTTTCGCCCTTCTTCACGCAATCGCCCGCGGCCATGCTCTCCTCCGTTCGCCTGTGCGCTGCTGCGGTCTGCTGTCTCGCCCTGTGTTTCGGATCGGATGGGGCGGCCGCCCAGTCGTCCGAGGACGCCCCGCCCGCCATCCGCGTCCGGCTGATGGACGACACCGAGGCCGATCGCACGCGCCTCCGCGCCGAGGGCGGGCCGCTCCAGCTCATCGACGGCGAAAACGGCCTCCCACTGACCACGCTGGACGCCGGGGAAGACGTGCTGCTGGGCACCCGCGATCGCGAAGTCTATCTGCGCGGAGAAGACGGCGGCCTCTACGCCCGCTCGCTGCGCATCGCCCCAACCCAGGGCGCCCAATGGAGCCTCGCCTCCGCCACCGAGGGCTTCCGCCCGTACATCGGGGATCTGCGCGTCGCGCCCGATTCGGCCAATCCCGAGCGCCTGCAGCTGATCAATGCCGTGCCGCTGGAGGACTACGTTGCCAGCGTCGTCGCGAGCGAGTACACCATGGACGACATCGAAGGCGCCAAGGCCATGGCCGTGGTCGCCCGCACCTACGCCCTGCGCGCCACCGATAAGTTCGGGCGCGCCTACGATCACGTCGACCACGTGCTGTCGCAGGTCTACAAAGGCACCGCCACGATCACCCCCGAGGCGCGCGCCGCTGCCGAGAGCACCCGCGGCGAGGTGCTGACGTACGACGGATCGCTCATCGAGGCGACCTACTTTTCCGCAAGCGGCGGCCACACGGCCAACAACGAAGACGTGTGGGATGCGGATGAGGTCTTGCCCTACCTGCGCGGCAAACCCGATCCGTACACCGACCAATCGCCCCACCGCCGCTGGCGCGTCACCGTCCCCCGCTCTGAACTGCTGGATCACCTCAGCAACCGCTTCGACCGAACGATCGAGGGCTTTCTGATTGACGAGCGCAGCGCGGATGGCCGCGTCCACACCATCGAGCTGCTGACGGCCACCGGCGATCCGCTGCCGATGCAGGCAAACGCGTTTCGGCTGTTCATCAACGAGCACTTCCCGTCGGTCAACCTGAAAAGCACGTGGTTCGATGCGCGGCGCTCGGGCAATCAGTACGTGTTCGACGGGCGCGGCTACGGCCACGGCGTGGGCCTCAGCCAGTGGGGCGCGCACGAGATGGCCGCGCGCGGTTACTCGTACCGCGAGATCCTGACGTTTTACTACACCGACGTGCAGATCGAGCCGCTCGATTACGCCGATGTGCCCTCGCAACCGCCCCTCGCCCGGCAGTCGCCCCCGCCCGATACGACCGAGACGAACCGGCGCATCGGCTGGTGAGGCGACTCACACCGCGACCCACGGCTCCGCCCCGTCGCGCCAGCCGCCCCGCGCCATCCGCGGCGTCGAAAACGCCCATCCGCCGTGTCCGCTCGCGTCCATCACGATGAGCCCGCCGGTGGCGCCTTCGCCCTCGGCGTTTTGGATCTGCCGGCGCATGCGATCGAGTGGACGGCGGGCGGCTTCATCAGGGTCGGCTCCCATGGCGAGCGCATCCACGGCGCGCCCGCTGCAGAGCATAGCCGCGATGGCCTCGCCCCATCCCGTCGCACTGGCGGCGCCGTGTTCGTCGGCGTAAAAGCCCGCGCCGGGCAGCGGCGAATCGCCCACGCGCCCGACCGGCGCGAGCGGCGTGCCGCCCGTCGACGTGGCCGCCGCCAGTCGTCCGTTCCGGTCGCGCACCACGCAGCCGACGGTCCCGCGCGGCGCGGCCTCGGGCAGGAACGCATCGCTCGTGTGGAAATCAGTGTCGGCGCGGAGGCGTTCGTAGCGCTGGCGCTCCCGCTCGGAAACGAGCGTGTCGTTATCGACCCGCGCAAAGCCCTGCGCCGCAGCGAAGCGCTCGGCCCCCTCGCGCGTCAGGATGCGAGCCTGTCCGTCACTCTCCACCAGCAGCCGGTGCGCCACGCGGATCGGCTGAGGGAGCCGCCGCACGCCGATGACGCTGCCATAATCGAGCGTCGATCCGTCCATCAGCCCGGCATCCAGCTCGACGAAGCCGTCCCACCGGAGCATCGCGCCACATCCGGCGTCGAATGCGCCGTGCGCCTCCAGCACAGCCACCGTTTCGGCCGCGGCCTCGATGGCGGAAGCATCGTTTTGCAACCATCTGCGCCCCGTCTCGATCGCTTGCCGGAGCCCATCCCGATGCGCGCCGAGCACGTCGTCGGGAATGTCCCACGCCCCGCCGTGCACCAGCAGCGTCGCGCCCTCGGCAGGCGCCTGAACTCCGTGCTCGATCGTCGGCTCAGCCATGGCGGAAAACGTGCGTCGGTGATCGGTATGATGGAACTGGCCCCGCAAGATACAAATCCCATCCCCCGATGCCCACCGTGCTCCACACGGCGCATGTCCGGTTTTACGGCGACCTGAACGACTTCCTCCCGGCGCCCCAACAGCAGCGGGAGCTGGCGTATTCGTTCCGCGGGCGGCCCGGCGTGAAAGATGCCATCGAAGCCATCGGCGTGCCGCATCCGGAGGTGTTTTACCTGCAGGTGAACGGCGCCCCTGAAGACCTCGGCTACAACCTGTCCGATGGCGATCGCATCCACGTCTATCCGCTCCTGCACGAGGCCCTCCCCGACGGCGGACTGCTCCGCCCGCGGCCGCCCGCCGTGCCCGCTTTCGTGCTGGATGGGCACCTCGGCCAACTCGCCCGCTATCTGCGGATGCTCGGCTTCGATACGCGCTACCAGACCGACTGCGATGATCCCGAGCTGGCGCGCATCGCCGACGACGAGGGGCGCATCCTGCTGACGCGCGACCTTGGCCTGCTGAAGCGCAGCCGCGTCCCCCATGGCGCCTTCGTCCGCGCCACCGATCCCAAACAACAAGTCGACGACGTGCTCGCCCGCTACGATCTGCACGACGCGGCCCGCCCGATGACTCGCTGCCTCGAATGCAACGGCCGCGTGCGTCCGGTCGACAAAGCCGATGTGCTCGACGAACTCCCGCCGCAGACGCGCGACAACTTCGACGCGTTTGTCCGATGCGCCCGCTGCGAGCGCGTCTACTGGAAGGGCTCGCACTACGAGCGGATGCAGCAGCTCATCCACAACTTCATCGACGCGTAACCGTGGACACGCTCCTCACCTCCGATCCCGCCGAAGCCGCCGCCTTCATCCGGCGTGGCGAGCTGGCGGCCTTCCCCACCGAAACGGTCTACGGCCTCGGGGCCGACGCCTTCAACGCCACCGCCGTCCGCCGCATCTTCACGGTGAAAGAGCGACCGGCGGACAATCCGCTCATCACGCATATCGCCGATCTGGAGCAGGTGCGCGCACTCGCTTCGACGATCCCCGAAACGGCGCAGGCGCTGATGGACCGCTTCTTTCCCGGCCCGCTCACGCTGATCCTGCCGCGCGATCCGGACGTGCCGGATGTCGTCTCGGCCGGGCTCAACACCATCGGCGTGCGGATGCCGGATCACGCGCTGTGCCAGCAGTTTCTGGCGGCGTGCGACACGCCCGTCGCGGCGCCGTCGGCCAACCGCTCGGGGCGGCCGAGTCCGACGACGTGGAAAGCGGTGCAGACCGATCTCGGCGGGCGCATCCCGTGCATCCTGCAGGGCGGACGCACCGACGCCGGCGTCGAGTCCACCGTCGTCGACTGCACCGGCGCCGCGCCCGTCATCCTCCGCCCCGGCGCCGTGACGCTCGACCACCTCCGCGCCGCACTCCCGGACACCGAAGTCGCCCCGCCGGATGCCGATACGCAGGCCCGCAGCCCCGGCACCAAACACCGCCACTACGCCCCGGACGCCCGCGTGCGCCTCATCGACGATCCCACCGAAGCCGAGCCGAGCGCCGATCACGCCTACATCGGATTGACGCCGCCGAACGATGCGGACGCGTTCGGGCGCATCTTCACCCCAGCCACCATCGAAGCCTACGCCCACGAGCTGTTTCACTTCTTCCGGACGTGCGACGCCGCCGGATGCACGCGCGTCTACTGCCAGACGGTCGCTCCCACCGGCCTCGGCCAGGCGCTGATGGATCGGTTGCAACGCGCCGCTTCCGCCCACGCCGAGTGACCTGTCGTCTCGGCCCACTCGCCCCTCTCCATGCGCAACTCGCCATTCCCAATCACCCGCGTGTCGAGCGGATGAGCCAGCGGCCGAGCATGGGGATGAGATGGCAGGCGCGCACGACGGCACCGGCCACACCCGGCCGGAACGCGCTCCACTGAATCCAGCGGCCGAGGCGCATCCGCGTCCGGAAGGCGGCTCGCCAATCCGATGTGTAGCGCTGCCGGAACGCCTCCGCCGACAGCCCCCCGTCCAGAAACGCGAGCACCGACGGCACCGCCACCTCCGCCGACTGCAGCGCCATCGCCATCCCGTCGCCACAGAGCGGCGCGATCATCCCCGCCGTGTCGCCGACCATGCACACGTCTTGCTCGAACGCCGCCTTCTCCGCGAGGCTGATCTGGCTGACGGCGCAAAAGGAGTCGGAAATGCGCGTCATCGCATCGAGCCGATCTGCGAGTGCAGCGTTGTGCTGGGCGGCCTGTTCGATCATCGCCTCCGGCGTGCCGCCCGCCATTTTCAGCTGATCCTGATGGCCGATCCAGCAGACGTTGACGCGCCCCTCTTCGACGTGCGAGAGTCCGCAATACCCGCCGGGAAACGCATGAATCTCCACCTGCGATGGCAGCGAAAGGCCCGCGTAGTGCGCCTTGAAGGCGATGAGCGGCGTCGTCTCGTGGAGGAAGGGCCGGTCCAGCGTGCGGTCGAGCACGCCGCGTTTGCCGTACGCGCCAAGCACGACGCGTCCCCGAACCGGACCCTCGCTGGTTTCGACGGTGAAGCCGTCAGACAGCGTGCCCGACACGCCGGTGACGCGCGCCTCCATGCGAGCGTCGGCGCCGCGTGCGCTCGCCGCGTCAAACAGTAGCGGATCGAGGCGGTAGCGGCTGAGGCCGAGGGCCGTGCCGGGAAGGTCGGCGCGAAAGTCGACGCCGCTCGGGGCGGTGATCCACGTCCGGTCGATGGGCGCGGCGCCAGCGCTCCGCACCGCGTCGAGCACGCCGAGTCGGTCGAACAGCCCCTGCGCTT
>CAYUVF010000064.1:0-23227 GCA_964448045.1 uncultured Rhodothermales bacterium | reverse complement strand
TGTTTAAAACCAAACCTTACGCAGCGCACTTTTGCACAAGATTCGGTCCTTGATCGGTCCGGCCCGGATGCCCGTAGGGGTTCATCGCCGATGAACCCCGACAACGGTTGGGACCACCGCCGTCGGTGGATGGATCGGATCGACGCGGTGCTGCACCACCATCGTCCGGATCGGCCGTGATGCCGATAATCCCGTGCACGTGGTTTATTTCGCTGCGCTCCATGAATCTCCCTGCGGTCGATTTGGCATCACCACAAACGCATCCAACACGGCGTTGTCGCGCACCCGTTCGGTGCGGCGCCATTCCTCCACCAAGATCCGGCCGCAGGTGTTTAATGCCATCTGGCCGTCGATCACCTCACCGAACAGGCACACGCGGTTGTGGGTGCACACGGTGACAAAATACGCGGCGGGCCGCCGGTAATCCCATTCCGGTAGGCGGAGGGACTGGCGGTCGTGCCGGTCGGGATCGTAGGGCATGGCGCGGAGGCAGGCGGCAATTTCTTTCTCCAGACACGCCCCTGGTGCCTGACGTAACGTGATGCCAGACGGCGGCATCTCTGCATTTTTGTCCGCCCTTCGTATTTTGCAGCGCCTGAGGCTCACCGCCCGTCGATCCTGCTCGCCCCATGCAGCTCTACGCTGGCGTCACCGATCACGACTGGTTTCAGTACCTCGCGGCGGCGGCACCGGATGAGGTCAATTTCTGGCGGCCCGGCGGCGCGCAGGGTTTCCGCGCGTTGAATCCGGGCGAACCGTTTCTCTTCAAGCTGAAGGCGCCGCACAACGCCATTGCAGGCGGCGGCTTTTTCATTCGCTACACGGCGCTGCCGCTCACCGTCGCCTGGTCTACGTTCGGCGTCAAGAACGGCACGCCGGACTTCGAGACGTTCGCTGCCAAGATTCACCAGTATCGCTCGGACGACGTGCCCAACCCCGCCATCGGGTGCGTCATCCTTACGCGTCCGTTCTTCTTTGCCCCGGACGAATGGGTGCCCGCACCGGACGACTGGCATCCCAACATCGTGCAGGGCAAAACCTACGACATGCAGCGCGGGATGGGCGCACGCCTCTGGCAACAGGTGCAGGATCGCCTCCAGGCCCAGATCGCCCAATCGGATCGGCCCAGCGAGGCGCCCATCGTCGCGGAAGAATTGGCCCGCTACGGCGCCGACTACGTTGCGCAACACCGCCTCGGGCAAGGCAGCTTCCGCGCGCTCGTCACCGACGCCTACGACCGCCGCTGCGCCTTCACCGGCGAGAAAACGCTGCCCGCGCTGCAGGCCTCGCACATCAAGCCGTACGCGCAGTCCGGCCCGCACCGCGTGAGCAACGGCCTCCTGCTCCGCGCCGACCTGCACCAGCTCTTCGACCGCGGCTACCTCACGATCACGAGCGACCACCACATCGAAGTCAGCCGCCGCATCCAGGCCGAGTTCGACAATGGCGATGCGTACTACGCCCTCCACGGCCAGCGCCTCCGAAGCCTCCCCTTGTCCCACGCCGAGCGTCCTTCGCCCGATTTCATCGCGTACCATAACGAGCGCGTCTTCGCGCCGTGACCCATCAACCCGCGCCCCTCCACAACAACCCGGCGTGACGCGATACGACGACGTGCACGGGCGCTCCCTCCGGCTCACCGGCGAACGCCTGCGCCATATCCAGACAGCGCATCCTGAGCTTGCCGATCCGCTCCGTTACTTGACGCCGACGCTGCAGCACCCCGACCGCATCGTCCACTCGCGAACCGATGACACGGTGGAGCTGTTTTACCGGTACCTCGAGACCACGCCGGTCACGAGCAGATACCTGTGCGTCGTGGCCAAGACTGCGGTCGACGACCCGTTCATCATCACGATGTACTTCACTGACGCCATCAAGCAGGGCGCGATCCTATGGCCAACGACGTAACCATCTGGTACGACCGCGAAGGCGATTATCTGGAAGTCCTCTTCGAACAGAAGGAGGGCCACTTTCGCGCGACGGACAACGACGCCATCATGGAAAAAGTGGACACCAACGGCCACGTGATCGGCTTCTCGATTCTCAACGTCAGCCAGACGAAGGATCAAACGCCCCTGTCGGTGACCCTCCGCAACGTGGCGGCCTGACCCCTTTCGGCCGGTCTGCGCCACCGCGCCGTGATTGATCAAACGCGGGGCATCACCGTTAGAATTAGTGTGCACTGTCCCATCATGAGTGAGGCACACGATGGAACTCACCGATCTCAAAAAGCGGCTCGACGCCCTTCCAGACGCCGCGCAACAGGAAGTGGCGGATCTCATCACCGCGCTCGAAGCGCGGCACCGCACCGCCCGCTCGCCGTCGCCCACCGCCCTGCGCGACGAGCCCTTCATCGGCTGCTGGGCCGGCCGCGACGACCTGACCGACAGTACCGCGTGGGTACGGCGCACCCGCCAGCACGAGTGGGGACCATCGGATGGCTGAAGCCTGTCTCTTCGACACCGATGTCCTCATCGACGCCGGGCGTGGCGAATCGGAGGCGGTAGATGCGCTGGAGCAAGCGGCTGAAAGCGCCCCACTGGCTATCAGCACCGTCACCGAAATGGAATTGATTGTGGGCTGTCGCAATAAGGACGAGCTCGTAGCCCTCGACCAATTCCTGCGTCGATTCGATATCATTCCCCTGCGGCCCTCTATCTCCGAACAGGCCACGGCACTACTGCGCACGTTCCGGCTGAGTCACGGACTGCTCATCGCAGACGCGCTTATCGCCGCGACGGCTCTTGCGGATGGCGTGGCATTCATCTCGAAGAATCAGCGTGACTATCGCTTCATCGATACGCTCGACTTGCTCCCCTACCCTGACCCATTCTCTCAGGCCGAGTGAAGCGCGATGGCCAACGACGCCATCATGGAAAAGGTGGACGAAGACGGCCACGTGATCGGCTTCTCGATTCTCAACGTCAGCCAGACGAAGGATCAAGCGCCCCTGTCGGTGACCCTCCGCAACGTGGCGGCCTGACCCTGTCCGGCTCGTGTCGTCATGCCATACCCGGCCTAACGCTCAGGATCGCCCGCCGCGCCGCCCCGGATGATGCCGGTTCCGCCCCCACCGCGCCGGGTTCTGGCGGATGTACCGCCGCACGGCCCGCCATTCCCGCGCGTCGCGGATGATGCGTTCGTAATACCGCCCCTGCCACACCGGTTCGCCCGGCGTCCCACGATGCCGGTTGATCCGTGCCGTCGCCGCCGATTTGAACCCGGCGACGAACGATCCCAACGACCGGGCCTGCCGCACCGGACGTCCCGATGCCGACCGCCGTTGTAGGGACCCACGGGGGCCGAAGGTCATGCCCCTGGTGCCATGCGTCCCTACGGGGTTTTCCCCGCGATTCGTCCCAACGTGCACGATGTACCCATCCGGCGTGATGGGCCGGGGCGCATCCGGCGGGGCGATGATCACGATGCCGTGAATGTGATTGGGCATCACGATGAACGCATCCGTTTCGATTTCCTCGCGTATCGATGGCGACCGATGCCATTCCTCCACCACGATCCGGCCGCAGGCGTCTAATGTCACCTGGCCGTCGATCACCTCGCCGAACAGGCACCGGCGTCGATGTGCACAAATGGTGACAAAATACGCGGCGGGCCGGCGATAGTCCCACCCCGGCAGGCGGATGGACCGGCGATTGTGTTTATCTGGGTCGTACGGCATGACAGGCCCCGGCATGTCAAATCCTCCGATGGCGTTTCTTCTCAAGACCCATCATCGACGCCGAACGTAACGGGCCCACCAACCCCGATCCGAGACGCTGTCTCTCTTTTTGTGCGACGCACGGCCCCACTCCCGCTTCCACGGGAACCACAGGCCCTTGCTTCGACGTCACGGATCGTAGCGAATTTCAGCCCCTCGCCCGATTTGATCGCGTACCACCAAGACCACCTCTTCGCGCCGTGAGCGATCAAACGCAGGGCGTCGCTGTAAAATAGCTACATCCCTCTCACGTCATCACCCCCAACCGCGCAGGCCCATACCCGGCACGCCGACCTTGGCCGCCATCAAGCGTACGCTGCGGTGGCACCTCCCCACCGAGTACCTGAACGATTTTCCCGTCCCGCGCCGGCTCAATGCCTATCATGCGCGGAGCCCGTCGAGCAGAGCATGCCGGACGCGCTCCTGCAGCGCCTGGACGGGTAACGCGGCGAGGTCCGAGGGCGCGACGGCCTGCACGGTGGTCATCGCCGCCGGGTCAAAATCCGCGGACCGGCCCGCCTCGTGCAGAAAGCGGTTCACGGCGTCGGTGGCCGCTTCCATGTCGGCAGCGACGTACAGGGCCAGGTGGGCCAGCACGTAGCCGGCGCGCACGGCGTGGCCGGGCAGCCCGCCGCGCCAGCGCTGCGCCGTCCCGGCGATCTTGCGATTCCCCACAACCAGATTGAACCGCCCGTCGCAAAACGAACCCGGCACCGTGCCGTAATCGGCGGGGATGCCGAAGGCGGCGAGCGCCTCGATGACCGGACTGCAGAGCATCCGGAAGACGGCTTCGGCGCGGGGCTCGGGGGCGGCCCGCCGGGGCAGGATGAGCGTGAGCAGGAGGGTGGTGGACAGGTGGGGCACGACGGTCCCGCCCGAGTCGCGCACTACGACGGGCCATCCGCGCCGGGCGGACGCCTCCGCAGCCGCTTCGAACCGACCCAGCCGCCGCTCGCGCTTGGTGACGACGAGGCAGCGCTGGTTCGTCCAAACGCGGTACAGTGGGGCCGTCGCGGGGTCGCCCGGCGCGCGCGCAACAGTTTCCGCCAGCGCGGCGTCCCGGCCGACCTGCGTCGCCGGATCGCCCTGCACGGGATCATCCATCACGTCCCACGGTGGATACCGGTCGGAGAGGGCCTCTCGCCAATCGGGCGCGCGGGCCATGGGGGCTACTCCACGTGGCCGATGACCGTCCCCGGCGTCACGGCCGCGTCGGCTTCCGCCTCGATGTGGAGCGTGCCCGAAGCGGGCGCTGGCACATCGTACTCCGTCTTGCCGGCCATCACGGTGACGACGATCGTGCCCTCGCTCACCGTCTCGCCGTCGTCGTACAGCCAGTTGCCAATCGCGCCCTCGGGATTGTCGTCGGTATCCCAGAGGTCGTCAGGAATGCGAATAGGGGTCATCAGGAGGTGGGGGTTGGGGTGGGCGCGCCGGTCATGAGCTCCCGCGCGGCGGCGGTGACATCATCCGCATCGGGGAGGGCGAACTGCTCCATCGGGCGGCTGAACGGGATGGGGATGTCGGGATAGGCCACCCGCCTTGGGGGCGCCTTCAGCGCGACGCCTTCTTCGGCCACGGATGCGATAATCTCGGCGGTGACGCCGTAGCTTTTGTAGTCTTCATCCACCACCAGCAAGCGGCCCGTCTTCTCCACCGAGCGGAGCACGCCGGCGCGGTCGAGGGGGACGACCGTGCGCAGGTCGAGCACTTCGGCGTCGATGCCGTCTTCTTCGAGCGCCTCGGCGGCGTCGAGGGCGCGGTGCACCATCAGCCCGAGGCTCACGATGGTCAGGTCCTCACCCTCACGGCGCACGCCGACCTCGCCGAAGGGCACCGTGTACGCCTCCTCGGGCACGGCGGTCGTGGCGCCGGGTACGTTCCACATCCAGCCGAGGCCCTGCATGCCCTTGTGAAACATGTAGAGCACGGGGTTGTCGTCGCGGATGGCGGCGATCATCATCCCCTTCGCGTCGTAGGCGTTCGACGGATGGACGACCTTCAGCCCCGGCAGGTGGGCAAACGTGGCGTGCAGGCATTGCGAGTGCTGACCGGCATCGCTGTACCCGCCGCCTGTGGCCGTCATGATGACCATCGGGACGGGCCAGTTGCCATCCGAAAAGTAGGTATTCTTCGCGGCGAGGTTGTAGATGGCGTCCATGCAGACGCCGAAGAAGTCGACGAACATGAGCTCTACGATGGGCCGCATGCCCGACATGGCCGCGCCCACGCCCGCGCCGATGAAGCCCGTCTCCGAGATGGGCGTGTCGCGGATGCGCTCGGGGCCGAACTCGTCGAGCAGGCCCTGCGTGGAGTCGAAGATGCCGCCGTATGCCCCGACATCTTCGCCCATTACGAACACGCGCTCGTCCTCGTGCATCTCCTGGGCGATGCCTTCGACCATCGCCTTGGCCATGGTTAATCGTCGATCCGACATGGTTCTGTTGCGGTCTGGTTCAAAATGAGGTTGTAGCGGTGCGAGTTTATCTGCAGGACGCGTGTTGCGGTTTCTTCAGAACTCGGCGATTGAATACAAACATTGGTTTTTGTTGTCGTACATTCGCGTTCATTTTTGGCTGGATCCAAAAACGAACTAAAAAGATCACGGCGGCGATGACTCGGGCTGACATCGGTTCCCACTCCACTACAATCATCGAAACTCCCCCGACTGCCGTCGGGGTCAGACACCGATGATTGTGGCCGCTTCGTGTCCACCTCCGTCCGGGCGCCCGACGCATCGAGGCCGAAACGGGTTATACCTGGCAGGACAGGCATCCGTGCATCCAGTTCGCATCCATCATGCGATCAATTTCGTACGTCTACATTCGGATGCTGAGTTGGCATCAGACGAACACGTGCTCCAGCGCGGAGGCAGGCGCGGGGTACTCGCTGGAGCGCGCAAACTCGATGGCATCGTCTACGGTGGCCTGAGCTTCCTCCTCCAGCCGATCCGCCGCGTCGGCGGTGAGCACGTCCTGTTCGATCAGATAATCGCGGAACCGCGGGATCGGGTCGCGCTCCTTCAGCCGCTCGACCTCGTCGCTCGGCCGATACCCTTCGGCGTCGCCCTGGAAGTGGCCCATGTACCGGTGGGTTTCCACCTCGATGAGTGTGGGCCCGCCGCCGGAGCGGGCGCGTTCGACGGCTTCGCCGGCCGCTTCGAGCAACGCCACCGTGTCGTTGTCGGCGATGTGCACGCCCGGGATGCCGTAGGCGGCGGCGCGGTCGGCAACGCGGGGGATGGAGGCCGACTGGTCTTTCGGCACCGAGATGGCCCACTGGTTGTCCTCCACCACGAAGAGCACGCCCAGATTCCAGAGGGCTGCCAGGTTGATGGACTCGTGGAAGCCGCCCTGGTTGGCCGCACCCTCGCCGACGTACGAGACACCGATGTCGTCGCGCCCGTTCATCTGGGCCGCCAGCGCGGCGCCGACGGCGGGGCCGCACCCCTCCGCCACGATGCCGCTGCAGGTGAAGTTGGCGTCTCGGTCGAACAGGTGCATGTGCCCGCCCTTGCCGCTGGAGAGCCCCGTCTCCTTGCCGAAGATCTCCGCCGTCATCTTCCGCAGGTCCACCCCTTTCGCGATGGCCACGTGATGCGGGCGGTGCGGGGCGGTAATCGCATCGTCCTCGCGCAGGTGCGCGCAGACGCCCACCGCACATGGCTCCTGCCCGGCGGCCAAGTGCATCTCGCCGGGCACCGTGCCCGCGGCGATGTCGAACTTGGGCGTCTTGCCCTCCATGTAGATCTCCGCGAGGGTCTCCTCGTAGATCCGCGCCGTGACCATCGTTTTGTAGGCCCAGCGCAACCGCTCTTCTGAAAGCTTCATCCCAATCCTCGCCTGATGTTGTGATGCTGAAAGCGCTTTCAAAAGATACGACGGCTGGAGATACGCTGTCAAGATTTATTGAAGGGTTTCCTGAAGAGGCGTTCGCGAGCACCAGCACGGCTTCTGCACGCGATGCGACACCCTGTCTACAGTCCACGCGGGCTGCAGGGATCTACTCGGCCTACCGGGTGACGACGACTTCGTCAGTATCTCGACGAATGCCGTACAGCACATCGGCATCGGACGGGTCCCAGGCAATGCCCTGCCCCACGCCCGGAAACGGCCACACGCCCTCGAACCTCTACTACGAGGCCTTCGTGTGCGATGGGACGCTACGCTCTATCAGCGGAAGTTCCAGAAGGGGCTGGATGGCGACATCATCCACAAGCAAACCGTTCGGACTGCTTACGTGATCGGATCGGAAAACGCCACGCGCTCGTACCTACTGGACGTGAACGGCTACCTCACCGAGGTGCCGCTCACGTGGTACACCGAGCGTGAGGTATGTGCCACGGCCCCGGCGGTAAGCACCGGGCCGCCCGCGAGACCGAGTCGCACATCTCCGTCAGGTTGTCGCCCACTGCTTCATCGTCATCGCCCGTGACCGCGGGGTCACTCCCAGTCCGGCCTCCACGGCCCATTCGTTTGGATGGCCAATCAGGGACTGCTGCGGGAAAACGCACCATCGACGCTGAAGGTGAACATCATCCCCGCTTCGAGGTGCTCGGCGATGTGGCAGTGCAGCATCCAATCGCCGGGGTTCGACATATCGACCAGCACCTCCATCGTGGAGCCGACCGGCACGAGGGCCGTGTCTTTCCAGACGAGGTTCGGGTTTGGCTCGCCGTCGATGGACAGCACGAGGTAGCGCTGCCCGTGGATGTGGATCGGGTGGTTCATCGGGTGGAACGACTCCGGCGTGTTGAAGATACGGATCTTCACCACGTCGCCCTGCTCAAAAGACCAGTGGATCTCGTCGTTTTCGCGGCCTGTGTCGCGATCGCGCAGGATCCACTCCACCTGTTCGGCGCTCGACAGCCAGTTCATCATCGGCATCGCATCGTTCCACTCGATGGGCGGCACGTAGAGCGTATCGACCTCCATCGCCCGCATGATAGGCACCGGCAGGTCCTTCACCCGCACGGTGAGTTCGAGGCGGTGGTCGACCGGCTTGTCGAAGTAGGGTTCGTATGCCGCAATGTCTTGCTGCACGTCCTCGTTTTCGCGGAGCGTCTGGAAACTCTCGGCGTAGTTCGGATCGGCGGGCGTGTCGCTCACCTGCACCGTGCCGAGGGTGTCGACGTGCGGGACGAACTCGCCGCGGAAGTGGTTGATGGCCTGGATAGAGTTGGTGATGGGCACCGTCCCGGCCTCGTCGAAGCGCACCTCAACGACGTAACGCTCGGCCGGCGCGATGGGCACGCTCGATACCCACTCCTCGCGCTCGTACTTGCTCACATCCGAGGCCACGATCTTAATCGGCGCCCCGCCGAAGGTCACGTTGAAGGTGCGCGTGTTCGCCACGTTCGTCAGGAAGAAACGCACGACCTCGCCGCGGTCGACGTCGAGGGTGTAATCGGTGCGGCCGTTGACGAGCATCACGTTGCCGAAGCGCCCCATCAGCGTATGCATGCTCGACTCCTTGCCCCACGGCAACATGCCGTTGTCATCGAGCAGAATATCGTCCAGAATGACAACCTCTTCCTGATTGACGGGACTGTAGTAATCGGCGCGCTGCGGGTCGACCAGCATGTTGCCGTACAGCCCGAGGTCCTGCTGGATGTCCTCGCGCATGTGCGGGTGGTACCAGTAGATGCCGGTGTCGCGGAAGTAGACCTCGTACGTGAATACCTCGCCCACCTCCACCGGATCTTGCGTCACAAACGGGATGCCATCGAAGCGATTTTCGAGCCGCAGGCCGTGCCAGTGCACGGTCGTGGGCTGCTCGACTTCATTGGTGAACTCGACGATGATAGTCGAGCCGCGCTCCACTTTAATCAGCGGCCCCGGATATTGCTGATTGTAGCCGTACATCACGAACGTGCGCCCGTTGATGGTGCGGCGGACGAGCTGCGCGGTGAGTGCCAGCGTATCGCCATCAGCCAGCTCGCGGACGACGCGCGGCTTTGCCTCGGGCAACGCGGAGGCATCCACGCCCGCCCCCGGCAAAAACGGGCTCACGACGGGCGTGGCGCCCTTGAGCCCCGGCATCATCGGCATCTCCATGTTCATCGGCGGCATGCGCCACGTCAGGCTATCCTCCGCGGCGCCGGCGCCCATGGCGCCATGAGACATATCGGACATATCGGAATGCGACTGCGCTGCCGCCGATGCGACGAGCGCCAACGAAAGCAAACAACCAACAACGGTGCGGAGCATCAACTCAGGGAAAACGAAATGAAAACAAACCGGGGATGATGGGGAAACGGGAGACTGCCAACGCTTGCCATTCTACACATTAGCACCTCTGGGTCGAGTCAAGATCTCCTGAGCCACGCTTGACCCGAAGAGATCCACCCCAAGGGCGCTTCCTCGCTTCGCTCAGGGCGCCTCGTCAAGCTCGGGATGACAACCAACCACCACTCGCCACGCACCACTCACCAATCAGTACCCATACTGCGCACAAGGCTCCTGCTGGAAGGGGCCGTGGCCGGCCATGGTGTGCATCAGGCCGCTGCGGGAGAGGCCGCGCAGAGCGATGGGCCCGCGCCACATCGAGGCATCGGCGGGAGCGTCGGTGCGCTCCAGCGTGATGACGACGAGATACTTATTCCACTGGACCTGCCCCTGCGCCTCGTGCTCGGCGTCGAGCGGCCCGATGCGCTGGACCTGGTCCAGATTCGAGGTCGCCACCCATGCGACGTAGTGCTGCCCCTCGGGCGCCGGGCGCAGCTTATCGATGTCGATGCTCAGATCGTAAACGTAATTCCCCTCGGGCGAAATCGAGATGCCGAAGGGTGTGCGCGCATACGACACGCGTCCGACGCCCTCGGCTCGCTTCAGGCCGGGGATCGTCGACGTGGGCACGAGATCGATGGCGTAATACGCCGGGCCCTCGTCATCCGGCGCCTTGCATACGGCGCGTGCCGGGGCGTCATCGGCGGGGGCGGGCGCTGCGCCGATCAGTCCGACGAGCATCAGCGCGAAAACCGGAAGGGCGAGCAACTGCTTCATCGTGAGCATGCCGATGGTAAGAAAAGGAGCTAATTGCCAGAGGTCGAGCCAATCGGCGGCGTCTGGTCGGCGGGGCCGTTTTCCCAGTCCTGCGCGCTCGAAATATCGGGTACGCCCCAGTTGGCGCCATTCCAGCCGTCGAAGCCCTCCATCTGGAACGTCCAGAAGCCGGTGGTCATGTCGCTTACCACGATGAGCCCATCGGTGTTGCGCACGTCGACCCCAAAGGCGCCGTTGAACATCGCATAGCGGTTCGTATTCGGCGGGCCCTGGTACGTGTCGTAATAGGCCACGGTCTTCGGATCGGTCGGATCCATCATGCTGAAGATCTGCAGCCCATCCAGATAGCCGGAGACGAAGACGTACGGCCACCGCACTTCGTGATTATGGACGAGGTGCTTCCAGTTGGCCGTCCACGCCGAGATGGGCCGGGAGATGTTCGTCACTTCGCCATCGAGGGCAGGCTGGAGATCGAAGATGCGGAGCGGCGCGTACTGATACTCGGTTTCGGCGATGACGTAGCGGCCATCGGGCGAGGGCGTGAAGGTGTGCCCGTAGCGCACCCCGCTGATGCCGGTGAGCGATACAATCAGCTCCGGATTCTGCAGGTCGGTGATATTGAAGACGTAGTAGCCGCCCGTGCCGCCGCCGTAGAAGCGGTCTTGCCCCGTATCGGGATGGTAGCCGGCGTAAAAGTCGTGGTAGCCCCGGCTGCCGCCCTCCGAGTTCGGGACGGGAATGCGCCCCACCAGTGCCTCATCCCCCTCGCCCGAAACGACTTTGCCGAGGTCGTAGACGTGCGCGTAGGGGCCGGACACCGTGGCGATGAGCAGCACGCGGCCATCGGAGTGCTTGTACACGAAGATGTTGTGGAAGCCGCCGGGCAGCTCCGGCTCGCGGATCCGCGCGACCTCCTCCACCGACGACGCATCGGGCAGGTCCGTCACGTCGAGCACGACGGCGCCGAGGTCGCTGTTCGGCCCACCCTGCCGGAATTGGAGCGACTGCACGACGTAGTAGCGATCGTTCCACTTGAAGTGCTTCACGTCCATCCCGCCTGTTCCCAGGTGTAGCTCCTGGTTCTCGATGCGCCACTCGTAGATGCGCTCGGGCTTCGACGGGTCTTCGATGTTGATAATATCCATCCCGCGCGGCCCCTCTTCGCCGTAGACCATCCGGGCCACGTAAGCATAGGGCCGGTCCATCTCCTGTTCGATATCCACATCGGCCACGCTCAAGCGCGGGCCCAGCGGCAGATGGCCGAGCACATCCAGATTATCGGTCCCGGGCCGGCCGGGGGCATCCTGGGCGCTCGCCGGAAGCGCGGCAACGAGGCCTAACAGGAGCATGCTGATGAGAAGACGAGAAAGGGTTGAACGAATCATGCGAGCTTTCGGGTCGACGGTGGGAAATACGGATTGGACATCCGCCGGGTGGGCAACGGATCGTGCCGCCGGGCGGCATGATGAAAGTAGGTAACGCAGCCCTGCCTCGCAAACAACAGATGAAGATAGTCCGGTCCGGGCTCATTTCCGGGCCCGTTGCGTTGAAAGCAGATGTATGTTAACCTGCCACCTGTCCCGATCCGTCATGAAAGTTGCCAAACGTTTTCGCTGGGAAGCCGCCCACCGGCTGCCGTGGCACGACGGGCCGTGCGATAACCTCCACGGCCACTCGTACCGGATGACGGTGGAGCTCGAAGGCACCCCCGACGCGCGCGGCATGCTGATCGATTTTCAGGACATCAAGCGCGTGCTGAAGCCGCTCGTCGACGCCTGGGACCACGCCGTGCTGGTCGCCGAGTCGGACGAAGAACTGCTCGCCCTCATCGAGCAAACCGACTGGAACCACGCCGTCCTGCCCTGCGATACGACGGCGGAAAACCTGGCGGCCTACGTGGCAGACTACCTCTGCACGGAGGGCGGCGACCGTCTCCGCGCGCACGATGTCACCGCCGTGCGCGTCCGCCTCGCCGAGACGGAGACCTGCTACGCCGAGGCCGAGCGCCGCGTGACCGAGGCTGGAGTTAAGGGGCGGGCGATGGCTGCGTCTGCTGCAGAGTAACATGCCGATCCTCGCTGTGGAAACGCGCCGCAGCGCGTCTCCGTCCTTGTCATCCTGAGCTTGACTCAGGATCTCCACGAATTGAGCGGAGCGAAATCACGAAAGTGAAGAGCGGTGCTTTATTCAGGGAGATCCCGGAGCGGAGTCCGGGATGACAAATGTTGGTTCAAACTCTGTGGCATCACGTCCGCTCCAGGGCGTGCCGGGCCAGGGCGCGTCCGTCGTCGGTGAGCGCCAGATGCTTGCCGCGCTGCTCCACGGTGCCACGCCGCGTGCCGCGCTGCACCACCTTCTCGGCAAACGGCTCGTCCCAATTCAGGTGCTCCTGCAGGTGCGCCACGCGGCATTCGCGCTGGGCCTCCGGCGTGTTCTCGTGCTGGAGGAGATGAATCGCCAGCATCTGCTCGGCAAATCGCCACGTCTGCTGATTGCGCCTGCGGATGCGCGCGATTACCCCTCGCTCCGGCGCCAGGAGCACCGCCGCGCCGAAGATCAGCCCGGTGGCCGTCGCCATCGATCCGGCAATCGACGCATCCAGCGCGTGCGCCAACCAGTATCCACTAACAGCTCCCAGAGCGCCCACGCCTGCGCTGAGGCCGATCATCCAGCTGAGGTGATCGGTGAGCAGGTAAGCCGTGGCGGGCGGGCCCACCATCAGCGCGACGACGAGGATGGAGCCGACGGCGTCGAAGGCGCTCACGGCGGTGAGGGAGACGAGGCCCATCAGCGCGTAGTGCAGCACGCCCGGCAGGAAGCCGAGCGTGGCGGCGAGCCCGGCGTCGAACGTCGCCAGCTTCAGCTCCTTGTAGAAGAGCGCCAGAAACAGTGCGTTCAGCCCCAGCGCGGCACCCATCACCCATAGCGCGCGGGGGCCGAGGTCGAGCCCGAAGGCCGTGAACCGATCGAACGGCGCGAAGGCCAGCTCGCCCAGCAGCACGGCATCGGTGTCGAGGTGCACGTCGCCGGCGTAGCGCGCAATCAGAATGACGCCGATGCTGAACAGCACGGGAAAGACGATGCCGATGGCGGCGTCTTCCTTTACCAGCTTGGTTCGCTCGATGAGCTCGACGAGGGCCACGGTGAGGAGTCCGGTGAGGCCCGCAGCCACGATCAGCAGCGGGGAGCCGAGACGTTCGGTGATGAAGAACCCCACGACAATGCCCGGCAGGATGGCGTGGCTGATGGCATCGCTCATCATGGCCATGCGACGCAGGATGAGAAACACGCCGGGCAGCGCGCAGGCCACGGCCACGACGATGGCGACCAGCTGTATTTCGATCTGCGGGAGGGTCACGGAGTTACGAATTCAGAATGTCGAATTGCGAGTTCAAGATTCAGGGTTCTGGATTCGCGGCATCGGAGGAGTTAGCAGGGCGTTCCTCGGCGAGATTCTGGGCGCGGGCGGTGCCGGCCTCGGTGAGGCGCCAGCGCCGGTCGTCTTCCCGCGTCACGAGGCCCTCCTGCTCCAGCTTCGTCAGCGCGCGGTGGGTGCGGCCCGCCCAGGCGTTCATCGCATCGAGGACGGATTCGGCGTGGGCGTACGTCGGATCGTCATGCTTCAGAGCGAGGGCGTAGAGATCGAGCAGGACCGTCTCGCGGCGCAGGCGGCGCGCGTTCCGCCGGTCGCGCCACCACTGCCACAACAACCCCCGGTTGGGCGCGCCGAGGAGCGACACAGTTACGATGCCGCCCATGACGAGCACGATGGTGGGGCCCGTCGGCAGGTTGGGAATCGACGCGCTCGCCACGGCGCCGCCCACACCGCTCACCGCGCCGAACGCCGCAGCCAAACCCATCATCACGCCGAGGCGGTCCGTCCACTGCCGCGCAGCCGCCGCCGGAGCAATGATGACCGCGCTCATCAGCACCACGCCCACCGTCTGCAGCCCGATGACGATGGCGATCACGAGGAGCGTCGTCAGCAGGATGTCGAGCGGGCGCATCGGGAAGCCGAGGCTCGCGCCAAATTCGCGGTCGAAGGCCAGCAGTTTGAACTCCTTCCAGAACACGCCCATCGTGATGAGCGCCGCGCCGCCGAGCCCAGCCATCGTGATCACATCGCGCTCGACGAGGGCGGCGGCCTGCCCGAACAGAAACGCATCCAGCCCGGCCTGGCTGGCGCCCGCGTGCCGCTGGATGTAGGTCAGCAGCACGAGCCCGAATCCGAAAAACACAGCCAGCATAAGGGCGAGCGCGCTGTCGTACTTGACGCGCGTGGTCTCGGTGACGCCCAGGATGGCCAGCGTGGCGATGACGCCCGCGGCGCCCGCGCCGAGCATGAGCACAAGAGGCGCCTTGCTCCCCGTCAGCAGGAACGCGAGCGCGATGCCAGGCAGCGCCGCGTGGGAGATCGCGTCGCCCAGGAGGCTCTGCCCGCGCAGCACGGCGTACGTGCCCAGCCCACCTCCCACGATGCCGAGCGTGGCCGCGCCGAGGGCCACGGTGCGCAGCGTGTAGTTGAACAGGAGTTCGTGGAAGAGATCGAGCATTTATCTGCTCACAAAAGTGGCTGTGCTTTGATTGAAGCAAGGGGGTCCATAATCAAGTCATTCGAATGACCTTTTTGGACACGCTAACACATCTCTCAAGCCGCGGCCTCGGAGGCCGTTTCGGAGGCGACCTCGCCCTGTTGCTGCCGCAGGAAGCCGACACGGCCGCCGTAGGTGAGACGCAGATTTTCTTCGGTGAAGACCTCCTCGACCGATCCGCTGGCGATGCGCCGCACGTTCAGCAGCATCACGTGGTCGAAGTACTCGGCGACCGTCTGCAGGTCGTGGTGGACGACGATGACGGTGCAGCCGCGCTCGCGCAGCTCGCGGAGCAGGTCGATGATGGCGCGCTCGGTGGTGGCGTCGACGCCCTGCAGCGGCTCGTCCATGAAGTAGAGGTCGGCCTCCTGGACGAGGGCGCGGGCGAGGAAGACGCGCTGCTGCTGCCCACCGGAAAGCTGGCTGATCTGCCGGTCGGCGTAGTCGAGCATGCCTACTTTGTCGAGGGCGGCGCGGGCCTGTTCGCGCTCGGCGCGTCCGGGGCGGCGAAACCATCCTAACTGGCCGTAGAGGCCCATCATCACCACATCGAGCGCATGCGTCGGGAAGTCCCAGTCCACACTGCCGCGCTGCGGAACGTAGCCGACGCGGTCGCGCTGCGCTTCGTACGGCGCGCCGAAGATGCGCACCTGCCCGGCGGCGGGCTCCACGAGGCCGAGAATCGTCTGAATGAGCGTCGTCTTCCCCGCCCCGTTGGGTCCGACGATACCCATCAGCGTACTCGCGGGCACGTCCAGGTCGATGTCCCACAGCACGGGATCCTCGCGGTAGGCTACGGTGAGGTCGCGAACGGCGAGGGCTTTTTCGGTGCGTTGGTTGCTCATAGATGCGTTGGGGACGTTTCGTGATGCACCGCGGCGGAAGCTTGCATGTCCGGCGGGGTTAGCAGACCGCGCACGATCGTGTCGATGTTGTGGCGCACGGCGCCGACGTAGGTGCCCTCGGGCGTACCGCGGTTGCCCAGCGCATCGCCGTAGAGCGTGCCGCCTACCTTGACCTGAAAGCCCTTGGCGGCCACGGCCTCCTGCACAGCCTGAATGCCGCGCGGGGACACGGACGTCTCCACAAAAATCGCCGGAATCTTTCGATCGCCGACGTACTGAGCGAGCGCCTGCACGTCGGCGGCGCCGGCTTCGCTGGTGGTGGAGATGCCCTGTAGGCCGCGCACCTCGACCTCGTACGCGCGCCCGAGGTAGCTGAAGGCATCGTGCGAGGTGATGAGGACGCGGCGCTCCGGATTGACGCGCCGGGCCTGCTCCATCACGTACTGGTCGAGGCTGTCGAGGCGCTGGGCGTACGCCGCGGCGTTGGTGCGGTACGCCTTCGCGCGAGCGGTGTCTTTGGCGGCCAGCACCTCGCCCACGTGCCGGGCCACACGCGCCCACAGCTCTACGTCAAACCACACGTGCGGATCATGGTTGCCCACGTACTCCTTCGAGCCGATGCGCAACGACTCCGGCACGGCTTCTTCGGCGATGGCGGAGGTCGTGATGCCGCGCTGCGCCATCTGCGCGAAGACCTCCGTCATCTTGCCCTCCAGGTCGAGGCCGTTGTAGAGCACCACATCGGCCGCGGCCATGCGCTGCACGTCGCCCTCGCTGGCTTTGTAGAGGTGCGGATCGACGCCCGGCCCCATCAGCGTGGTGAGTTCGACGCGGTCGCCGGCCACCTGCCGGACGAGGTCGCCGATGATGTTGGTCGTCGCCACCACCCGCATCTTTCGCTCAGAGAAATCGGCGGGCCCCTGGCGGCTGGCGGGCTGCGCGCAACCAACGACAAAAAGTAGCACTACGGCCAGCGCACCGGGAATCCAGCGCAACGCTCGGAAATGGGACATAGGCGGCTGTTAGATTGATAGGCTGAGGATTGAATGAACGAAATGATGGGGGCTGTGTGCCCGCTGCTGAATCAGATCGCGGCGTTAGCACGGCGGCTTCTGGTGCTCGCTCCGATACGCGGCGAACGACTGGCGCTCGTATGCTCCGCTCGCCACATATCCCAGCACCCACTGCAGCTCCGGCGCCTCGATGAAGCCCGGCAGGTGCAGCAGGTACTCGCCATCCGCATTCAGTAAAACAACGGTGGGCACCGATTCCGCTCGAAACATCTGTGCCAGCTGCACGGACGACATCTGCTGGCCCCGGTAGCGATGCGTCGCATCGGCATCGTCGCGGTTGAGGCGCGTGAGCACGAAATCCCCAGCAAGGCACCTGCGGACCCCATCGTTCGGATACACCTCGCGCTTCATCTTGTGACACCACCCGCACCACGGCGCCCACACGTCCACGAGGACGGGGCGCTCGCTTGAATCGGCCTGCGCCAGGGCTTGCTCAAACGGATGCCACATCAGCTCTTGCGCCGGCGTCGGCGCGGGAGTCAACATCGCCAAGAGCAGCATCAGCACGGCACCGCAGTATGTTTTTCCTCTCATGCTCAGCTCGACTTTCGCCTTTTCGCTCAGCCGGAAAACCGGCTAATACAGCCTATAGGCAGGGATTTGCGTTTTTCCATGTGTGGGGTTCGCGGTCAGACATCGAAAAACTATTTTGCTATATGGCCCAGCGTCCTGTTATGAGCGACTTCATTCTGGCAAATGGCTAAAGTCGAGCTCAGAAGCTGTTTGGTGGATGGATGCAAAACCGAGACACAGTGGGCGACGCCGCAGAATGGCGCTCAAGCGAGCCCTGTAGCGGGAGCTACCGGGCGATCGCAGTAGCCATTCTGCGCGAGATCCACGAAGTCGCAGGTCGCAGACAGTCCGCCAAACAGCTTCTCATAGTTTCACCTCCGTCCAGCACGTTATCGCAGGTTCATGCGCACGCCGAGCGAGAACGTGCGGCCGACGATCGGGCCCCACGTGTAAATCGTGTCGAACTCGGGGCTGAACGGCATGTCTGCGTCCACCAACGGACTGCCTTGCGTGCGATCGAAGAGGTTCTCAACTGAAAGGTACACGTCGAAACCCACGCCGCGCGCGCTGTTCACGTCGCCGAATGCTTTGACGAGCTTCACGTCGTGCGTGGTATAGACAGGCGATTCGCGGTCGCGACCGAAGGTTTCGACGTAGAAGTCTGGCATCCGCTTCGGGCCGACGAGGTTCGCGGTGTAGTCCACCTCCACCCCCACCGAGCGCACCTGATACGTCGCACCGAGGGTGCCGGTGTAATCCGGCGCGTAGGTCACCGGCTCGCGCTCGCCGTTCTCCTCGGTGAAGACGTCGGTGAGCGTGAAGCCCAGGGTGTACGTCAGCGGGAGCGCCGTGAAGTTCTGGTCGAGCCCCACCGAGAAGCCGCGCGTGACGGAAACGCCGTCGAGGTTTTCGTAGACGATCAGGTTTGGATCCTGGTCGTAGTCTGGAATGATTTTGTTCGAGAAGCGGGTGTAAAAGCCGTCGACGGAGATGGTCAGCGGATTCGCCCCGAACGGCAAGATGTGCTCCGCGCTGGCGGTGACGCTGCGGGAGCGCTCCGGGTCGAGATCCTCGGCGAAGACGACCTCGCGCGAGCCGGTGAGCGCAGCATGATCCTCGGTGAACACGTTGACGACGCGAAAGCCCGTGCCGCTGCTCGCACGGAGCGTCGTGCGGGCCGACGGGCTGTACTTGGCCGAGAGCCGTGGCGCCGTGATGAAGCCGTGCTCGTCCTGATGATCCACGCGCAGCCCGCCGAGCAGCTTCACGTCGCCCAGCGATAGCTCACCCTGTCCGAAGACGCCGGGAACGAGGCGCGTGTCGGCGCCGCGAGACGTAGCGGGCGTGTTATCGTTGTATGTCTCGTAGCGCAGCGTGCTGCCGACCAGGAGCTGCACCGCATCGGAGACGGGCGCGGAGTAGGTGGCCTGCCCGAAGGCAATCTGCTGCTGGGCGACGTAGTGCTCGGTGCCGTAGTAGCTATCCTGATCGTGGACCGTCAGCGCGCCTTCAAAGCGGAGACCGTCCAGCCAGGTCGGAGTGTAGCGAGCCATCAACTCGCCGCGCCGCGTGTGGATCGACTCGCCGTACACCGTGTCCGAGCCGCGGAGCTCGTCCGTGAATCCAGGCGTGCCGCCGGTGCGGTTCTCGCCGTAGAACTTGGCGGCCACATTCAGCATCGGCGCACCGGCCGGCCCCTCCAGCGTGCCTTTCCCGAAGAGCGCGATCCGCGAGCGCTTTGGCTGATCGGCAAAGCCGTCGCCGTTGTCGTCGAAGTAGTGCTCCATCTGCAACACGTTCGCACTGATGAAGCCCTTGAAGCGCCCGACATGCGGCGAGACCGCCAGGTCGATACTGCCCTCGCGCGTGCTCTGTCCATACACCTCGCCGGAGAACGTCGGCGTGTTCTCCGGATCCTTCGTGATGATGTTCACTACGCCGCCGAGCGCCTGCGTGCCGTAGAGGGTCGACTGCGGCCCCTTGATGACCTCCACCTGATCGATGATGGACGGACTGATGCCGTTGAGGCCGTACACGCTGGCGAGCGCACCCATGATGGGCATGCCGTCGATGAGCACGGCCGTGTTGGGCCCTTCGACGCCGTTGATGCGGATGGCGTTGGTGCCGCATACGCCGCAGTTGAGCTGCGTCGTGAGCCCGTTCACGCTCCCGATGAGGTCCATCAGGTTGGAGCTCGCTCTGCCGCGCTGCAGGCGCTCCGCAGAGGTGACACTCACCTTCACGGGCGAGTCCTTCACGTACTGCTCGCGCATGGTACCCGTGATCACGACCTCCTGGCCGGTCAGTACCGCTTCCTTCAGCGCGACATCAACCGTTGCGGGGCGTCCCTCCTGCACGCGAACGTCCATCTGCGCCGTTTCAAATCCCACCGCACTCACTACGAGCACGTACGATCCCGTAGTGAGCCCCGAGAGCCGATAGTAACCACTGGAATCGGCCGCCGTGCCCTGCTGTGTGCCTTCAATCTGAACGTGAGCACCAGGCACCGGCGCCCCCTCGCTGGTGATACGCCCGACTACCGCAGCTTGCCCATAAGCGACCGTTGCCCCTCCCACGAGCACGACGGCAACCAGAATGACCCTGAATGCACACATGTCGTTTTAGCTACAGCTTTTTATTTTTTTAGTCTACACTAAAATAACAACTGTGATGATAAATACAAGCAGAGCCAAGGCTCACGGGATACCTCGTTACAGATGCATCCCTGTTTTTTCTGCCGGACGGTGTTTATGGTTGCTCCTGCGGCGGCGACTCGGAAAACTCGACGCCGATTTGTAGATTTGCCGGAGTCGTTTCTCCCATCCAACCCATCGCGCGTCATGTACGAATGCTGTCCCGCTCACACCGTCGAACTCGAATCGGACGAGGCGCTCCGTGCCTTTGTCGAGGAGCACGGCCATCTCCGAAATGCCGTGGTGCAGGGGCTAGACCTCCAGCGTGACGGCCTGCACGACGTACTCATGAGCGTTTCTGCTGAGGACGCCTGCTTCCTCGGTTGTCGCCTCGACGATGCGCTCGACCAGCACATCCGGCAGACCGGCGGCACCGTCTTCCCGGCCTTCGTGGGCGTACCCTTCAACGCGTACCGCGCCGACCTCTACACGCCCGAGGAGTTGATGGCCGGCTACGAGCGCGGCAACCGCGCCAGCTTTTCGGAGACGACCGACGGGCAGATCTACCGCTACTACAAAGCGCGGAAGTCGCCCGACCAGCCCACACCGGTGATGGACGCGCTCGCCTTCCGCATCCACGACCACGCCGTCGACGACGCGCTGCACGACGTGCTCCACGAAAACGGAGCCGCGAAAAAGGTCGTCGGCATCATGGGCGGGCACCAGATGCGCCGCGACGCCGATGCCTTCCTGCGCGTGGCTCGGATCGCCCGGCAGCTCACCCGGCGCGGCTACTTCGTGGCTACCGGCGGCGGGCCCGGCGCCATGGAAGCGGCCAACCTCGGCGCCTACCTCAGCGACCAGCCCGCCGAAGCGCTGGTGGAGGCCGTGACGACGCTGGCCAGCCAGTCGCACTACGAAGACGCGCACTACTTCGACCGGGCCTACGCCGTGCGCGACCGGCACCCGAGCGGCGCCGAGAGCCTCGCCGTGCCCACGTGGTTCTACGGCCATGAGCCCAGCAACCTCTTCGCCACGCACATCGCCAAGTACTTCGCCAACAGCATCCGCGAGGACGGGCTGCTCGCCATCGCCCATCACGGCGTGATCTACGCGCCGGGCAGCGCCGGCACCATCCAGGAGGTGTTCATGGACGCCGCGCAGAACCACTACGCCACCTTCGGCACCATCAGCCCCATGGTCTTCTTCGGAGAGGACTACTGGACGGAGCAGGAGCCGGTCTATCCCCTTCTGCAGAAGCTCTCGGCTGGCCACACGTATGGCGACCTGCTGACGATCAGCGACGAGGTGGAGGCCATCGTCGACTTCATCGATGCGCACGATCCGCGCGCCGCGGAGGCCTCGGCGTGAGCGGCAGTTGCTTTCGGCCCGCGCGATGACGTTTATAGGAACGCTATCTCTCTCCCATCAACCCATCCCGCCCATGCTGGAAGAGTTTAAGAAGTTCGCGATCCGCGGCAACGTCATCGACATGGCCGTGGGCATCATCATCGGTGCGGCGTTTGGCACCATCGTGCAGTCGCTCGTGAAGGACATTCTGACGCCGCCGCTGGGCCTGCTGACGGGCAATGTGGACTTTGCGAATCTGTTCGTCGTGCTAAAGGAAGGGACTGCTGCTCCCGCGCCATACGCTACGCTGCAGGCCGCGCAGGAAGCGGGCGCCGTGACCATCAACTACGGCATCTTCCTGAACACCGTCGTCAGCTTCACGATCGTAGCGTTTGCCGTCTTCCTGCTCGTGCGCTACATCAACCAGCTCCGCGAGCCGGACCAGGGGCCGCCCCCGCCCAAGACGATCAAAAAGTGCCCGCACTGCATCTCGGACGTGCCCATCCAGGCCACCCGCTGCCCGCACTGCACCTCGGAGCTGGAGGTGGAGGCGGCATCAGCATAGATCGGGAGCCGGGCTAGGGCTATGCAGCCTCCACGACGGGGGCCCGCTGTTCTTCCGGCTCGTACGCCAGCCGGTCGTCCAGCCAGCGCTCGATCTCCGCGACGGGCATGTTCTTACGCTGGGCGTAGTCCTCGATCTGGTCGCGCTGGAACGTGCCCGCGTTGTAGTAGCTCGCCTCCGGGTGGGCGAAGTAGATGCCGCAGACCGACGCGCCGGGGTGCATCGCCAGGTTCTCGGTGAGGCGGATGCCGGTGTGCTTCTCCACGCCTAAGAGGTCCCACAGCAGCGGCTTCTCCGTGTGATCCGGGCAGGCGGGGTAGCCGGGCGCCGGGCGGATGCCGCGGTACTTCTCGCGGACGAGCGCCTCGTCGTCCAAGTCCTCGTCCGGCGCGTAGCCCCAGTAGTCTTGCCGCACCTGCGCGTGCAGGTACTCCGCGAAGGCCTCGGCCAGCCGATCCGCCAGGGCCTGCATCATAATAGCGTTATAGTCGTCGCCGGCTGCTTTGTGCTTGGCGACGATCTCCTCGGCCCCAATGCCGCCCGTCACGGCGAACGCGCCGATGTAGTCGGCGATGCCGGATGCCTTCGGCGCGACGAAGTCGGCCAGCGCGCGGTTGGGGCGGCCCGCGGTCTTTTCGGTCTGCTGGCGGAGCGTGTGGAGCACGGTGGCGACCTCGGAGCGCGAGTCGTCGGTGTACACCTCGATGTCGTCGCCGACGCGGTTGGCCGGGAAGAGGCCGATGATGCCGTTGCACGTGAGGGCCCGCCGCCTGGCGAGGTCGTCCAGCATCGCGTTGGCGTCGTCGTACAGCGTGCGCGCCTCGGCCCCCTTCTCTTCGTCCTCGAAGATGCGCGGGTAGGTGCCGCTGAGGTCCCACGCGATGAAGAACGGCGTCCAGTCGATGTACTCGCGCAGCGTGTCGATCGGCAC
>CAYUVF010000063.1:0-23618 GCA_964448045.1 uncultured Rhodothermales bacterium | reverse complement strand
GGCTCCAGGGCGACCACGTTCTGATCGGAGGGCACCCCGGTAACCTCTACGCTGATCTGCCGTGAGTCTTCCGCAAACTCGCCGGCCTGTGCTGTGAATGACACAAACGAGCGGCTGCGCTGCACCAGTCCGCTGAGCGTATCGGCAAGGGGAACGCGCGTCGTGAGTGTATCGGTGAGCCCCTCAATCGTCGTCGAATCGGTTGGCCAAAAGTTGAGCGTAGCGACGATCCGGCGCGCACCAGACACTTCGATGGAGTCGGGACTGATGCCGGGTGTGCCGAGTAGCTCGTGCGCCGGCCCCGGCTGAATCTGCACCCGCGAGCGGACGGGCACCCGTCGGGTGATGCGCGGGCCGGTCTCCACCTGCACCTGCTGCGGGCTGACGTTCACGACGCGCACGTTGTCGGGCAGGTTGAGCGCCTCCTGCATTCGCACTGTTTCGCGGCTCGCGTCGATGGATACCGCCGGTGGGTTGGAGTAGAGCCAGAGCAGCTGCAGCCCCTCGCCCTCGGCCATCACATTGACGGCCCCGGGCGGCAGCGTCTCCAGCGCCTGATCGGCAGGCAAATTGACCACCTGCGTGGGCAGCGACAATCGCACCGATTTCTGCTCCTGCAGCGTGAAGGTGAGCCACAGCGTGAACGAGATCAGCACACACGCCGTAATCGTGATGCCCCGCTGGCGGGGCACCTCGTCGTCACGCAGCGTATCGTCCTCCCGTGGCGTAAACAGGTTGCGCAGCCGCTCCCAAAAAATGGGGCTCTGTGAATCGGAGTCGTTGGGGGGCACGGGGGGTTGGGTAGGTCTACGTGCTAAATGCTGGCAAATATGCTAACTTCGAAGCATCACGAGCGTGCGTTTCACGTTGGCAAAAAGCATTTTGTTCGCTTATGCTGACGGACGTACGCTTCCCGGCACCGCACTTCTCGTTATCCACCCCTGCTGCCTTTTATGGCTGACGACTCGTCTTCCCAAGAATCTGATCGGCATTTCCGGACCGACCATCTGGCTTCGGATTTGCGGAGCCGGTCGATCCGGGGCGGGGCCGCGACGATGATTTCGCAGGCGAGCAAATTCACGCTAAACTTTGGCGCGCTCGTCATTCTCGCCCGCCTGCTTACACCCGAAGATTTTGGACTCATCGCCATGGTCGCCGCCGTGACGAGCTTTGTCCAGCTGTTCAAAGACCTGGGCCTCTCGATGGCGACGGTGCAGCGCGCAGAAGTCACCGGCGGACAGGTCAACGCCCTGTTCTGGGTCAACGTGGCCGTCAGTGCAGCCGCCACGCTGGTAACGGCGGCTTTGTCTCCCGCCATCGCCTGGTTTTACACGGATGAACGGCTCATCGGCGTGACGCTGGCCCTTGCGTCGGGCATTTTCCTGAGCGGCCTCTCGGTGCAGCACGAGGCGCTGATGAAGCGGCAGATGCGGTTTACTGCCATTGCCGTCATTGAGGTTTCGGCCGTCATTGCCAGCGTCGTCCTGGCGATTGCGGCGGCGTGGCTTGGTGCCGATTACTGGGCGCTCGTCGTGCAGCAACTGGCGCGCGTGGTCTTTGCGACGCTCGGCGCCTGGATTGCCTGCTCATGGCGACCGAACCGCCCGCGCTGGGCCGAGGGGGTCCGCTCTATGCTGGCGTTCGGAGGTCATCTGACCGGATTCCGTCTTCTCAATTACTTCGCCCGGAACGCCGACGACATCCTGATTGGCCGGTTCGTCGGCGCTGAAGCACTGGGCTATTACACCCGCGCGTACAAGCTGCTGCTGGCCCCGATCGAACTGATTCGCAATCCGATCAGCAACGTGGTCATTCCCTCACTGAGCCGGCTACAGAACAAGCCTGAGCGGTTCCGAGGATATTCCATGCGGGCGCTGTCGATCATCGTATTCTTGAGTATGCCGCTCATCACGTTCTGCTTTGCCGAGGCCGACCGGCTCGTACTGCTGGCCCTGGGGCCGCAATGGACGGAAGCGGCGGCGATCTTCCGCGTCCTCGCCGCCGCAGCCTTCGTCCAGAGCTTCAACATGGTGACCGGTTGGTCCTTCACCGCCCTCGGCCAAACCGACCGCTGGTTCAAGTGGGGACTTCTCTCCTCATCTTCCATCGTTGGCGCCTTCGCGATTGGCTTGCCGTGGGGCGCTTACGGCGTCGCAGTCTCTTACAGCATCGTGATGTACATTCTTCTGATTCCCGGTCTTCTATATTGCTTTCGGACGTCTCACCTGGAGCTTCGGGATGTCTTTCGAGTCGTCTGGCGACCGGCACTTGCAGCCCTGGCTGCTGCATGCGTCGTCCTGGGCATCAATCACGACCTCAACCGCGGCGCCGTACTTATCGGCCACATAGCCATAAGCCTCAGCACATTTTCGCTGGCGTACATGGGCGTCTGGGCTATACTGCCGGAGGGAAACGACCACCTATGGCGCCTCTGGCACCTCATCCGCGAACTGATGGACTTTAGTTGATCTACGACGTGCTCTCATGAAGGATCGTCCACTCTTTATCGTCGGATGCAGCCGGTCGGGAACGACGCTGCTTCGGCGCATGCTTACGCACCATCCGAATCTCCATATCCCGGCCGAGTCGGAGTTCCTACTTACCCTCCATTCCCAAGCGGGTGATTATGGCGATTTCCACGCTCTCCATCAGCGCTGGTTTTTTATCCGAGACCTTCAAAAAACTGAAGTTTCGATGGGAGCCTACGCGTTCCCGATTTTCGATCTGTCGGTTCACGAAGCTGAGCAAGCCATTGCACGAGCCGCTCCCACGGACTTTGCTGGCGCGGCGGCGACGCTCTTTCAAGCCTCAGCCCAAAAACAAGGAAAATCCCGCTGGGGCGACAAGACGCCGCACTACGTCCGCCACATCGACTGGCTTGCCGGAGCCTACCCGAATGCGCAATTCATCCACATGATACGAGACGGCCGTGACGTGGCCCGAAGTCGCATGAAAGCCGGTTTTGCGACGAGCATGCGTGACTCGGCCCTGCACTGGAAACACGAGGTCCAAACCGGTCGAGAATCGGGCACGGCCCTCAGCGCAACGCGATACCAGGAGTTATTCTATGAGGATCTGGTTCGCGCCCCGGAAGCGACTCTACGGAATGTATGCAACTGGATCGACCTTCCCTTCAGTTCGGCCATGTTGTCTTTTCATCGAGATGACCAATCAGATATTCCGGACGAGCACGCGCACTTACACGAACGCGTGCACCAACCCATCGACCCGTCGCGCGCCCAGGCCTGGAAGCATACGCTCTCGACCCGTGACATCGCAGATGTTGAAGATGTCGCAGGCGACCTGCTGGAAGAGTTGGACTACGAGCTCACAGGCGCCCGCCTTCCCCTTTGGCTCCGGGCGCTCCGCACCACCCGCGAGCACACTGCCGATTACACGCGGGCGCTCCGCCGCCAGATGGAGCGCCTCGGCATGAGCTAAGCCTCGCCCCGCGTCGGGACAGCGGCCCCGCGCACGACCCGGTGGTACATCTGACGCAATCGTTCCACCTCGCGCGTCAAGTTGTATTCGGCCTCGACGTGGGCTCGGCCCGCCTCCGCGATACGCCGAAGCTCATCGGCCGAACTCGCCATTAGCCGTCGGAGGCACGTGGCAATTCCAGACACGTCTCCTTCTTCGGCCAACAGATGATGGTTCGCCGCCGGGATCATTTCTGGAATTCCCGCATGGCGGGTGCCCACGCAGGGCAACCCCACGGCCTGCGCCTCGATAAAGACGGTAGGGGTCCCCTCGCGGTCCCCGCTGGATGCGGTTTTGCTGCACAGGACAAAGGCATCGGCCTCCTGCAAGCGCTCGATAACGGTTGCGTTGGGCACGGCCCCAGCGAGGGTAACGACGTCCTCCAGCCCCTGCGCCTGGACGTATCGCTCGATCTCTTCTCGCAGCCCTCCGTCGCCGATGAGGCTGAGGTGAAGGTCCGCCCCCATGTTACGGCAGCGCTCAACAGCTCGGATGGTATCGAGATGCCCCTTCTTCTCCGCGAGGCGCCCCACGCTCACGAGGTTGCGCATAGGAGCCGCCGGGGAGCGAAACGGAAACTGCTCAAGATCCCGTCCCAGATGAACCACTCGAACCTTTTCGGGTGGACATCCCAGGGCCCCAACATCGCCTTTCATCACGTCTGATAGCACTGTCACCGTCTCCACACTTGACCAGAGCGAACGATACCGAGCCTGCCAGACGGGCTGCTGGGTGAGCTCCGAAATATCGTAGCCGTAGAACGTGACGACGAGCGGACAACCGAGCGCCTGCGCTACCGGTGCCATCCGCACGCCCGCCGGGCCAAAGTGCGCGTGGACCAGATCGGGCTCGATGGCTTGAAGCGCATCAAAGAGCTTGTGCCGGATGACCGGCCAAGCGGAGGTCTTTTGCTCGCGTTGGCCCACCAGTTCGAGCGCCCGGTATCCGAGTCGCCGAAGGTTAAACACGCCGGGCCAGGGCACCTCGCTGACATCGGGAAAGGGCCGCTGGACGGCGTTCACGCGCCGATGGGTCACGACGTGGGCGTCCACGCCCTGCCGGGCCTCCTCTGCGATGTAGTCGTACAGGAAGGTCTCCGAAAGGCCGGAAAATCGTTTGCAATAATGAGCAACACGCATGGCCCTATTTTCAATCAGTGATCGACGATGACGCCGGGTCCAAGGGTGTAGCGCCACGATACTGCCGGAGCCATCCGCGCAACTGCCCTATGCCTTCCAAGACGGGGCGCGGCAGGAACGAAGCCGCTCCGTACGCCCATGCCTCGGACCGCAACGGCGCGTGACGAAGCGCACGAAGAAATAGCGTGCGCGCCCGTCGACGTTCCTCCCGGTCCATCCACTTGCGCCCGAGGTTGACGTAGAGATTCGCCAACGCATGATCTCGCCTCCCCGCCAGCCGCGCCGGATTGCGCTGCATGGCCTTCTCGATGATGGCTTTCCGGCTGGATAGGGCGTGCTCCAGGTTCATCGCCTCGGTTTTGCGTTCGGCGTGCTGGTGCATCTGCACGAGCGGCGCGTCGATGTACCGGACAGGATACTGCGCGGCGATGCGCAGCCACATGTCCCAATCCTCGCTGATCCGATGGAGCGACGACTCGTCAAACCGCCCAACGGCGTCAAACACGCGTCGGTGGACGAGAACCGTGCTCGCCACGATAAAGTTGCCGGTGATCAGCTGATCGAGCACGTCGCCCTCGGGATGCTCCCGAACAGCGCTTTTGCGGTGAATCAGCGCGCCGGAGCGAGTATCGATCAGTTCGACATCGGTGTAGCTCCACGCCGGCGACGCCTCTTGCTCGTGGACATCCATCTGCCGAGCGAGCTTCGCCGGGTGCCACACGTCATCGGCATCGAGAAAGGCGATGTACGTCCCCTGCGCCTCCGCGATGCCCCGGTTCCGCGCCGACGCCGATCCGCCATTCTCTTTCCAGACGTACCGGACCGGATCGCCGTACTGTTGCACGACGGTGCTCGTATCATCCGTCGAACCGTCGTCAACCACCACAATTTCGAAATTGTCGTACGATTGACCCAGCACACTCTGGATCGCCTGATCGATCCAATCCCCCGCATTGTACGCGGGAATGACGATGCTGACTGTCGGACCGTGCTGCATTCCATCCTCCGATCAAACCTGTCGTACAGCCGTTGACCCTGTACGCCGACTATATGCTCGATGCCTTTTCGCCCTTGTCTCTGATCGCTTACCGTGCCTTCTCCCGACTTCCTCATCATCGGCGCGCAGAAGTCCGGGTCGTCGTGGCTGGCGACGCACCTGGGCCGCCAGCCCGATGTTTACATGCCAGATTCCGAGGTTCACTTTTTCGATAAGGCGTATCATTTTGAGAAGGGGCCCACCTGGTACGAGGCGCATTTTTCCGGCGCCGGCCCCGATCAACGCGTCGGCGAGAAGACGCCGGATTACCTGTGGACGACGTCGGACGGTGCCGAGGGCCATCGGGCCGATGTCCACGAACGCATCCACACGCTGTATCCCAACGCCAAACTGCTCGTCACGTTGCGCAACCCCGTCCAGCGCGCCATATCCGCCCTCAACCACCTGATCCGCACGGGGCGCATCTCACCGCTGGAAAGCGCCGATGCCCTGCTGCTCGGCCCCAAAAAGCACCTGACGCAACCGCATGGCGTCCTCCGCAAAGGGTTCTACCACGAGCAAATCCAGGCCTACCTGGAACGGTTCGACCGCGATCAGTTCCTGTTTCTGATCTTCGAGGAAGACATCATCGCCCATCCCGAAAACACCCTTTCCCGGCTGCGCTCCTTTCTCGGTTTGTCGGCTGATTTTTCAGCGGATGAGGCTGCCCTCAGCCGCAAGGTGAATGCGCACGGGCTCTCAGCGTTCGGGTTGCTCCTGCGGTACTACACGCCTCTTCCACGTCTCGTCGTCAAAGGGATTGACCTCCCGTTCCCTGCCCACAAAATCACCCCGAGCCACGACGTAATTCTCCGGCTTTACGACCTGTATGCTGACGCCAATGAACGACTGTTCGACTTCCTTGGTCGGCGCCCCGCGTCGTGGCTGAAATCGACGTATCTGCGCAAGCACGCATCACAACCGAGATAGCGTATCGAGCAGGTGGCGCTGGCGCCGCTCCAGCGAGAAATGCTCGATGATGCGCGTGCGGGCTGCGTCGCGAGCCTCCGGAGTCGCCTCCTCCAGCGCCTGGCGCAGCGCCACCGTGATCGCGTCGATCTCGGGCACCTCCACGACGACACCCGTATCGCCGATCGTTTCGGGAATGCCGAAGACGTTGCTCCCAACCGGGACGCAGCCGCAGCACATGGCCTCGGAGAGCACGTTCGGCTGCCCCTCGGCGCGGGAGAGTTGAGCGTAAACGGAGGCGCGCCCGTACATCGCCGGGAGCGCCTCGCGTGGCACCGGCGTGTGCAGTGTGACGTTCGGCGGCGGCTGGTATTTCTGCTGGATGGGACCGTGGCGCTCGGCAGGCACGCCGATGACTTCGAACTGCACGTCGGGCATCCGGCGCGCCGCTTCGACGAGCAGATCGACGCCTTTGCGGCGAAACGTCCGGTCATCTGGCATGAAGCCGACGGTGCTCACAATCGGATCGCGCTCCGCCGGGCTCATCGGCCAGTCGTCCGCCACATAACCAAACGGAATCACTTCGTAGGGCGTCTGCAGATTCGGCACGTGCGCCTTCACGCCGTTCGCCAGCGTCTCCGGATAGGCCGAGTAGCGATTCTCGGTGTAGATCATCGTCTCGGACACCGGCAGCAACAGCCGCGCGCCGCGGTAGACGATCTGAACAATACGTCGGCGCCACGCCGAGTCGTACACGCCGTAGTTGAGATCGGGCAGATGAATCGCGTCGAACCCGGCGATCGGCACGACGACGGGCACGTCGTACAGCTTCCCGAATAGCACCGGGAGTAGCAGATGGTAATCGCCAAACCATCCGTACACGAGATCCGCCTTCGGCAGTTCGCGCAGCAACCAGCGGACCTGCTCGATCAGCAATCCGGCGAAGCCCGACAGCGTCTGCGCGCGCTCTACGTCGAAGTGAAAAGCGCGCACGTCGTAGCGCGAGCGTAGCAGCTCCAGATCGTCCTCAACGAAAGGCATGCGCTTCAGATAAATAAAAAGCGCACGTGGCCGGCTCGGGGAGTCGGGCATGACGAAACGGAATAATGCTCTTAGGTGATTTGGCTCAAAACCTCGGCCAGCGCTTCGGTTTGCGCGCGGCGGCTGTACGGGGCAACCTCAGCGCGATCGGCGCCCGAGCGGGGATACCCCTGCTCCCAGGCGGCGTACTGATCGAGCAGATACGACTCCAATGCCTCGTCTTCCGACCGCCCGACCATCCGCCCGCCTCCCGTGACATCGAGCAGATGCGCGGCGTCGCCATCGGAGGGGCCGAGACCCAGCACAGGGCGCCCCGCCGCAAGATACTCGTAGAGCTTGCCCGTGATCATTCCCCGATCCGCCTCGAACGGCTCGATGACGAGCAGCAGCAGTCCGGCCCGCTGCATCTGCGCGACGGCCTCGGCGTGCGGAACGTACGACACCACGTCGGTGATCGACTCCAATCCGTGCTCACCAAGCGCCTGCTGTACGACTGGCTCGATGGCGCCGACGAGCCGCAGCCGGAGCTCCGGCACCACCCCGCGCTCGCGGAGCCGCCGCAGCACCCGCCATAACACCTCGGGATTGCGGGAGGCGTAGAGCGATCCGACGTACGTTAGCTCGAACTGCTCGGAGGAAACGGGCGCGCCGCCGGAAAAATCCGCCCCGTCGAAGCCGTTGTGGATGACGTGGACGGGAGTCTTTCCGTTGGCCTTGCCAGCCAGCAGGGCTGACCACGTGGGACTCACCGTCGTGACGGCATCCGCGCGCTTCAGCACGAGCCGCTCCAACTGGGCGTCGATCCACCGCGCCGGGGCCATGTGCGGCAGCTCGTGGTAGTAGTTGATATCCGTCCACGGATCGCGAAAATCGGTCACCCAGGGCGTGCCCGTGAGCCGGTGGAGCAGCAGCCCCGTCAGATGCACCGAGTGGGGCGGGCCCGAGGTCAGTACAGCATCGAAGTCGGCGTCCTCCAGCCGGGCGCGGCCTTCCGCTACGGCGAAGGGCACCCAGCCCACACGCGCATCCGGCAGAAAGACGTTAGCGCGAATCCAGTGGGCAATTTGCTCTTTCCACCCGGCCCGCCCGGCCACCGATCCGACGGCGACGGCATCCTCGGCGTCGCGGCCGGTCAATCGCGCGTACATCCGATACGGGTCGAGCGCAGGCGTGCGGTGGACCGGCACCCCGGGTGGCAGATCCTCGGCGAGGGACACATCCGTTTCGGGGTAGGCGCCGGCGTCGACGGTCAACACCTCGGGCTGCCAGCCGAAATCGGACAGGTACTTGACGAATTTCAGCACGCGCTGCACGCCGGGCCCGCCCGAGGGCGGGAAATAGTACGCGACCACCAGCACGCGCCGGGGCGAATCGGGGGCTGGGCGCTCCATTACGCGTTGTCCTCCTTTAACTCCTCGTCCTCCGGCTCATCCTCATCGCGGCGTACATAGCCCGTCCCCAGCAGCGCTAAAATGCCGCCGTAGACAGCGACGGTCGACGCACCCGCAATCCAGACGCTCAGCGTGTGCCGCTGCGGCTCAAAGTGCATCACGAGCGTATGCTCGCCGACGGGAATTTCGACGCCCCGCAGCAGGTAATCGACGCGGTGGATGGGCACGTCCTTGCCGTCCAGGGAGGCAGTCCACCCGGCCGGATAATAGACCTCGCTCGCTACGAGCAGACGCGGCGCATCGGTCTCTACCGTCCAGCGGATGGTGCGCGGCGTGTGCTCCTCCAGCTCAACGCGCGCCGTGCTGGCCGAGTCGATGGGCGTCGTCTCGATGCCGAGCGGCTCCGGCAATAGCGCCGTCTGCTGCGGGTCAAAGTCGGGGCTGCGGAGGCGCTGCCACATCGCCTGCGGATCGGTCACGACCTCGGTCTGTCCCACAAAGAAGGCCCGCGGCGCCGCATCTGGGTTACGGAGGACGAGGTAACCGGTCTGCTCGCCGCGGTAGACGACCTCGGTGCCCGGAAGCTGTTGGGGCGCAATGATGTAGCGGGTGTTCATCAGATCCAGCGCTGCCTCGCTGAGCTGCCCTTCTGGCGTCCGAAAGATGTGATCGATGAAGTCCTGATAGCGCTGCAACTTCGCCCCGTGGTAGCCGCCGAGCGATTCGTAGTGATACGACGGACGCGCGTTATTCATCGGGTTGCCGCGCTCCAGCGACAGCACGCGGAAGTGCCCCGATCCGCCGGCCTCGCGCTTCCGCCCCCGCAAAAACTCGTCGAAGTCGTACGTTGCGATTTTCGAAGTGATGTCGTTCGATGCCGACCAATCTTCCTCACCGAAATAGCGCCGGTCTACGCCCCATAGATCGACCACAACGAGCAGGATGAGCGCGACCTGCATCGTCCACGCCGGGATCAGCTTCCGCCGATACGCCACCAGCAGCGCGGCACCGAGGATGACAAAGAGCAGCGTGCGTTGCGCATCGCCGGTGAAGGCGCCTCGGCGCTCCGATTTCTGCTGCGACAGATACCGGTCGGCGGCCTGCTGCACGCGCGGATCGCTGGGCGACACGTTATTCTGCTGCGCGACTTGCTGGGCGACGCGCTGCCGCTCCCCCGGCTTCTCGAAGTCGAGCATCGACGGGCCAACAAACCACACCAGCAGCATCAGCCCCACGGCCGTTCCGCTGGCGATGTAGATGGACGTTGTCTTCTGCTTTTCGGCTGCTTTCGTGTCTTCCGAGCGGGCGAGGTAGTACGCGCCGATTCCACCCAGCGCGGCGAGCGCAAACGCCACCATGCTGAGCCATGTTTCTGGCGCGCGGAAGGCGTCGAAAAGCGGAAAAAAGCGAAACATGAGTCCGTTGAGCGACTCCAGATGGCGCCCCAGCGCAAAGAGCGTCATCAGCAGTCCGCCGATGCCGAAGGCCCATACGATACGCCGCCGCACGCGCCAAAGCGCCAGCCCAGCCAGCAGCAGGATGAGCCCGCCGAAGTAGTGCGGCCCCTCGGTGAACGGCTTCGGCCCCCAGTACGTCTGCGGGCCGCCACCAAACGCATCGGCCACGGCGAGCGTGAGGAGCTCGGCCGGTCCTTGGCTCCAGCGCAGCGCATAGTCGAGATCCAGCCCACTTTCGCCGCTCGTTTCGACGGCTGTGCCGCGAATCGTATACTGCTTGTACTCGGCATTGACGAGATACGGCTGCGCCACCATCAGCACCCCGAGCAGCGACCCGAGTGCCAGCCAGCCGGTGATCTTGCCGAAGGCCGCGATTTTCCCATCCCGGTAGGCGCCGATGCCTTCCACCAGCCACCAGACGCCCAGTAAAAACGTAGCGTAATAGGTGATCTGGACGTGGCCCGCCCGCAAGTTGACCGCCAGCGCGGCAGCAAAAAGCAGGCTGCTCAACAGCTTCGGCTGGCGCATCACGTAGGCGAACGTCAGCGCGAGCCAGGGCGCGAAGCACAGCGCGATAAACTTGGTGTTGTGCCCCGCAGCCAAGATGATGGGCAGATACGTCGTCAGGCCGAATCCGGCCGCAGCCAACACGCCGCTGAGCTTGTTGCGCGTCAGCAAGACGATGAACAGGTACGTGCCGAGGAGCAGAAAAAAGAAGTGTGAGGTGGGCCACGCGAAGCTGCGGAGCCAGCCAGGAATTTGGTCGATCTGCGGAATCTGATCCGGATACGAGGTCATGTAGCCCGGCATTCCCCCAAACGCGTTGGGGTTCCACAGCGGCTCTTCACCCGTTTCGGCGCGGTACTCGATCATCGCCTCCGCCATCGACCGCCAGTTCACGGTGTCGCCCCCGATGATCGACTGGCCGCCAAAATGAATGGGCGCAAAGAAGGCCAGCGACAAGCCCAGCAGCGCAAGCACGCAGACGATGTGCTGCGTCCGATCCGACAGCCGATCCCAACTCCCTCTCCACCCGCTCACGGGCGATGCGGGAGGCTGACTTCGAGACGACGACGCCATGCTATTCACGGGCGATTTGCAGGAGGGAGAAGACAGCCGGAACCACCACGGCGCGATCCGCCGATCTGTCCAGCCGGTTCCAGACTACGTGATGCGGCTACTCGATCACCTTGGGCACGCGGAAATACTCGCCATCGGCGTCGGGAGCGTTCTGCAGCGCCTGCTCGCGGTCGATGCGCTCCTCGACCTCGTCTTCGCGAAAGACGTTGTGTACGTCGAGCACATGCGACATCGGCGGGACGCCGGTGGTATCGAGCTCATTCAGCGTATCGACGTAATCGAGGATACGGCTCATCTCGTTGGTGAGCTGCTCCTCCTGTTCGTCGGAGAAGCGCAGGCGCGCCAACGATGCGATGTGCTGAACTTCCTCCTTCGAGATCGCCATAGCGGGGCAGGGGTTGCGGTAATGCGGAGTGAATGACCGGAGCAGCACGATTCCTACTCAGCCGAAAGCAACGGATGGATCTTCGCCCCTGTTCCGTCGCCCGCCGGTCACAGATCCCGGAGCATCCGGATGAGCTGCGTTGCGCTACGGAGGCCCTGCTTGGGGCGCGGAGCGACGTTCATCTCCAGGCTGATGGGTCCCTGAAAGTCGTGCTCATGGAGCTGATGCAATTGCGCGGTCCAATCGATTGCGCCCTCGCCGAATGGGGCTTCCTCCCAGCGCCCGTCGACGCGTTGCCCGTCCCGAGCGCGCACGAGCGCCACCCGGTCGTCCAGCGCGGCCAGCCCCTCGGCCGGATCTTCGCCGGCCCGAAGCGCCTCGGCCGGGCTCCATGCGGCACGGACGAAGCCGTGGTCGACGGCATCGAGCAGTTCGGCCAACGCCTGGCCGGTGGGCCGAGCCATGTCGGCGGCGTTGAGCACGGCGATCGTACGTCCGTACGCAGCGGCGGCGTCTCCCGCGCGGCGGAGCGCATCGGCGGCGGCCTCCAGCGCGAACGCTTCGGTCGCGGCAAACGACGACACGACCACCCGCGGGCAACCGATCCGCTTGCAGAACTGTAGCGTTTCGTCAAACATAGCCAGCTCGTTGAGCCACGACACGCGGTCGCCCACCGGTCCCTCGAACATGGCCGGATCGACGGCGGCGGCCAGCATCTCGCTATCATCCAACCGCCGCTTCACCTGCGTCACGTTGACATCGGGCACGCGGTCCTCGACCCCGCCGACGGTGCGCAGCTCCACCCCCTGCAAGCCCCAGAGAAGGGTGTAGTGCAGGGCGCGTTCGAGATCGCTCGTGACGGTATCGGTGAGCCAAACGGGAAGCATGGGAGCCGCATCGGTGAGGAAGGGGTCGTGCGGCGCAGTGAATTGGGCGGACCGGCGCGGGTTCCGCTCAATCAAAAGCGGCCCCGGCGTTGCCACCGCGGCCGCTCATGAGCGCCTCCACCCATCTGGACGTCGATCTTGCGCTGGCGTCAATCGGCGCTATTCTTCTTCCTGACGTGGCTCGGGGAAGGTGACCCGCTCGATCGCCTCGGGGCCTAATTTTTCGAGCATTTTGTTCGCTTTCTCGCGCCGCTCGCGGAGGAAATTATCCTCGTACGGTTGCTCGGCGCGGGCGCGCAACGGCTCGACGATGTTGGCCTGCAGCACGATGAGCAGCTCGCGCTCCACTACGTTAGTCGTTTCGCGCCCGAAGATGTAGCGCAATCCAAAGAACCACGGCGGCAGATCCTTCAGGATCGGGATGCCGCGGCGGGACGTCTGCTCCTGCTGCGTGGTTAACCCACCGATGGCAGTCGCTTCGCCATCGAGCAGCAGCACCTGCGTATTCGCCTGATTGCGGTTGATGACCGGCCCGGAAGCCGACGGGTTGCTGTTGGAGTCCTCGACGCGCACGTTCAGGTGAATGAAGTCAAGCAGCGGAGCGCCCGAGGTATCGGCCACGGGCTCGGTGATGAGCGTGGGCGTCACGTCGACGATGATGCCCGTTTGGAAGAACTGCGTCACCGTGTTGCCGGAGAAGTCGCGCGTCTGCACGGGCACGTCTTGCCCGATCTGAATCTGCCCCTGCTGGCCGCTTTGCACCGTCACCTGTGGATTGGCGATGGTCTGGCCGGCGCCTTCGTCTTCAAGCGCACGGAAGAACCGGGCCAAGACGCCCAGCTCAATCTGGTCGGGCCCCTCGATGATGTCGCTGAATTGATCGAAAAAGTCTTCCGTATCGACAAAAATCTGCGTCCCGCCCTGGCCGTTCTGCCCGTTCTGGCCACTGGTGCCGCCCCCGGTATTGCCACCGCCCTGGCCGCCGCCTTGACCGCCCTGGCCCCCGCTGGCCGACGACATGAACTGGCTCCAGTCAATGCCCAGCTCCCGAGCCCGCGTCAGGTTAATGTTGAACAGGATCGCGTTGATCTGAATCTCGCGCGAGTTCAGGTTCGCCGGAAGGGGCTCTTCGTCGCCCTCCTCGCCGGCAGCACCCGCTTGCATGGGCACGCCCGTCTGCGCCTCCTGTGGTGCCGGTTCAACGACAAAAAAGCGCTCAGTTTCCCGGTAGGTCAGGTCGTTCACGCGGAGGACGAGCTCCAGCGCGTCAAAGAAATACATACCAGAGATCGACACGCCGATTGGCGTCGAGCGATCTTCCGGATCGATGATTTCCTTGCCCGTTTCACGCTCAAAAATGGGGTTTACCAGCTCAATGAACCGGTCGAACGGCGTGTCGGGCTCGAAGGAGACAAGCTGATCCGGGGGGATATAGCTGCGGAGTTGACGCTCGGGCGGCCGGTCCTGCGCCTGCACGAGAGCCGGCGTGGCCCACATCAGGCTCAGCACCACGAGGCCGACCGGAATGGATAGATACGTCGAGAATCGTCGCATGGGGTGCTGTACGTTAGGTCGGAAAGAAGATTATTGATTCGAGGAGGCGTCAGACTCCTCCACCGGGGTCAGCTGCTGATCGCCACGGGCTTGCCGGAGCGGATCGGCGCCGTCGAGCTTGAGCTCAATCTGATCGATGATACCGCCCTTGTTAAGGCGCGCGATGACCTCGCCCGTACGCGAGTTAACCTCCACGATGCGGCCGAGGTACACATCATCGCCCTTGCCACGCATCACGTAGCCGTCACTCGTCTTGAAGACCGCTTTATTGCCCACGATCGAAACGAACTTATCCGACTCTACATCGACGAGGCCGCGCTCGTTGGGCGGCAGCGACTCCATGATAATCGGGTAGAACGGATCGGTGGCCGGGCGCTCGTCGGGCAAGACATCGGCCGGGACGGCCAGCTGCTCATCGGTGCGGCCGACGGGCAGGCGCTCTTGCTCGGCAACCAGCGGAGCGGCCTCATCCGCACTGATGCCCTCGGGCCCGCCGAAGAACGCGTCGATGGACATGTCAAAGCTAACGAGGATCTGCATGTCCTTGCGCCCGGTTTCGTTGTCCGTCGTGCGCAGATCGAGATGGCTGAGTTGCAGGTCGCGGACGCGGTAAAACTCGCGGCTGTTTTCCAGCTCCCAGATGAAGCGGTACAGGCTGGAGTAGTAGCCGCGGCCCGAGGCGCGGAAGGTGTGATAACTGTAGTTTTGTTGGCTCTGCGCCCCACCCGAGGTAATGTCGAACGATTTAAAGCCACGCTGCGTCAGCTCATTCAGATAGCCCACGATCTCGGGCGTAGAGATCGTTTTCGGGAACACCTTGTAACGGGCACGCCATTTCGTGATGACCTCGTTAGCTCGGTCTTTGGTCGTGGCCATCTCGGAGAGCAGCGCGGACAGATCGGCCTGCTTTTTCTCTTCCAGGCGCACCTCGCGCTCCAGCTTCTCGATCTCGCTCGCCTGCTGAAAGAACGTGAGATACGTTCCGGTGCCGGCGACGAGGAGCCAGCCCACGATCAGGAGAATTTCGTTGGATCCCAGCTTTTTCATGTCAGCGTGTGGTCATCGCAAAGGGTAGGATGCGGCGCCTCAGGGCGCACCGCAAGCGTCGAGCGAATAGGTTGGATTACTGCTGCGGATCATCCAGCGCGACGGTCGACGTAGGCGTCTCGGCCGAATCATCGGCCGGTGTGTCGTTTTGGGCGGTCATCTCCACCTTTTCGCGGAGATATTTGGCCGCCGCGGGCAGATCCATATCGAGCGGCACCGTCATCTCGAAGGAGTAGACCGGCCAGTCGCGGATTTCGGAGAAGCTCACGCGGTTGATGTTGCCATCGAGCCGCTCGGCCAGGCTCACGATGCGATGGCGGGCTGTGGCGTTGCCGGTGACCATGAAGAGGTCCTGGCGCTGCGGATTCCACTGATCCACCCAGATGCCCTCGACTGATGCCGTCTGGCGTGAGACATCGGCCAGCGCGTTGCTCCACTTGTTGCTGCCTTTGAGGAGCGTATCGAGCACTTCGAGGCCGGTGACGTAACGCTCGGTGATGGCGTTCAGACTGTCGATACGGGCCTGCAACTCGCGTTCGTCCATTTCGGCGGCGCGGCTGCGGTAGTGCTGCAACTCGGCTCGCAGATCGTTGACGGTGCTGGCGTTGTAGCTGTAATAGAAGGTGAATCCCAGCGCCGTGATAAAGATGAGCGCGTAGAGCGCCGGCACGGTCCACCCGAACGGGATCTTGAAGCCGCGCTTGAGGAGGGACTTGGGCAACAGGTTGATGTCCCAGAAGGCATCCTGATAATCGGGATGATCCATCGCCCGAAGCGCCGCGCCCGTCGCCGCAACGAAATCGCCCGTCAGGGGCTCCTCATCGGTGGATTGCGGGAGGTGACTCCGCAGCGATTCGACATTGGCATCGGGGAAGAACATCTCGAAATCCTCGATGAGGGTCTCTTCCCCTTTTGCCCCGATCAGCAGGACGTTCTGCACATCCCCGATGCCGTACTCATCCTGCAGCAGCAAGACGCGGCTGCAGATGGTTTCGGCGGCGTCGCGGGCCGTGAGCGAGCGAAGCGTTTCGGCCTGTTCGAGCGTGTTGCCGTCCATAAAGAGCGCCAGCGTATCGGTCATGCTGGCGCGGACGACGAGCGTCTTCTGCAGTGATCCCGGCGGCACTCGAAGCGCCGCGCGAGCAAGGCCTACATACAGCGAAATTTCGGTATCGAGCCCCCGCACTTTGGGCTGAATGCTCGACTTGTTTTCCCGAACGGCCTCCATGGTGCGGAAGACCGGACCGTTGGCTTTGCCGATCAGGGAGAGGACGCGCTGTCGCCCATCCTCGGCGGGGGTCATGGGGACAAACGCCACGCGCTCGTCGTCGGCCACGCCGTCGTACTGCTCCTCGACCATGCTAAGGAGCTTCTTGCGCTTCACCGGAAGCGACCGCCCCAGTGGCCCTTCGTTGCCGCTGGTGCCTTCCTCGGCGGGGAGGCGCAGCTCCAGCTCGTCAATCTCCGAAGCCGATGTGCAAAAGACGACTTCGGGGTCGACGTATCCGCGGGCTTCGACCTCACTCAGAATCTCTTCGAGTTCGACCTCGAAGTTAGCCTGCGAGGCCACCGCGGCCGGGTCGGCCTGCCCGCCGCCGTCCAAGTCGCCAAACTCGGACCCGAGAAACATGGTATTCTCATCTTCGCTCTCGCCAAACTGGATCGTGAAATCGTCGCCAGTGGCTTCGTCTTCGAACTCGGGCGAGCTGGCATCGTCGGGCAAACCCGCATCGGAGGTATAGTCGGCCCCGCGGACACGGGAGAAATGGGCTTCCACGCGGGTGTCTTCCTCCGATCGCGCGACGAGGACGGCGTGGAGCGCGTCCTCGCTCACCATGACGCCGAGTACATGCTGGGGGTTCTTCTTGGCCATAATACGTTGGCTTTCGGAAATGACGCGCGACGCGGGGCATCCGGCACGCGATGGGACGGTTGCGAGCGCAGGTATCGACCTGCAGCATAATGTTGAGCAAACCTCGTGCCGAGGCCCATATCGGGGCCTATCATCCGCTCATGCTCCGCTTCAGGCTACCCTTTCGGCATGAGTCGCTTCAATCGGCGTTTGTTGTTGGCAAAGTCGTAAGCCGTCTCCGGTGTTATTTGCCGGGTGCGCACCAGCCGGAAGAGGTCCTGCTCCAGCGTCGTCTGCCCCTGATTGCCGCCCTCCCACATCATCTGGTAGATCTCTCCCACGTTGTCATTCTTGATGGCCGCGCGCGCCGAGGGGTTGACCCACAGCACCTCTTTCGCCAGCACCCGTCCCCCGCCGATTTTTGGGCAAAGCTTCTGCGAGATGACACAGCGGAGCACATCGGCGAGGCGGTTGCGGACGCGCTCCTGCTCGTCGGAGGGCATCTCGGCAACGATACGGGCGATCGTTTCGATGGCCGAGGAGGTGTGCAACGTGGAGAAGACCTTGTGGCCCGAGTCGGTGATTTCAAGTGCGGACTTAATCGTCTCCGGATCGCGAATCTCCCCGATGACGACGATGTCGGGGTCCTGGCGCAGCGCCTGCACGATGCCGTCCTTAAAGCTGACAACATCCTTGCCCACCTCGCGGTGGCGCACGATGCATTTTTTGGGCTGATGCATGTACTCAATCGGCTGGGCGATGATGACGACGTGCCCCGGTACGTCTTCGTTGTTGGCATCGACGATGGCGTCGAGCGTGGAGCTTTTACCCGAGCCCGTGACGCCGGTCACCAACGTCAGGCCATCGCGCACATGCCTGAACATCAGCCCCTTTTGGACCTTCGGATGGAAGCCAAGCGAATCGAGCGCGCGCACCTCATCGGTGATCGAGCGCATGTTGAGCGCCACATGGTCGTAATCGAAATAGACCGTCGCCCGGAAGCGCCGCGGCCGGCCGTTCTTCCCGTCGATATCGAGCCGGTACGACAGATCGACCGCGCCCATCTCGAAGAGCTGGTCCATCTGCGAATCGTTGAGCAGGTTGAGGAAGATGATGTCGGTCTCGGTGGGCGAATAGGTGCCCATGGCCTCGCAACGAGTTTTCTCGCCATCGACACGGTACCAGACGTGCTCGTCGCACGCCTCTCCGCCGGCGTCGATATCGCTGGCATCGAGCTTCAACATGTGCTCGACAAAGTGGTCGACGACCTTACCCAGTTTGAGGCGATCCTCGTTGAGCAGCGATTGCACCTGTTCAGACAGAAATCGGAGCCGCTCCTGCCCTTCGATTGACTCCGGAATGGACTCGATGATCGTCTTGCAGACTTTCGGCAGGGGGGGCGCCTTGCGGGCCGGCGCATCGACCTGCGGCTTTCGCGCCTTACTGGCTTCCATCTCCTGGAGCAAGACGCTTTCGAGCGTTTTATCGGCCACGGTACTGAGAAGTTGATGAGAGGAGGGTTGCGGGCACCCTATCAACAAGCAAACCGCAGGCCGAATTTCTCGACCTGCGGTTTGTTGCAAGCGGCAACCAATGCCCAGTGTGTTCTTCGCGCGACTCAATCCGTGGGCGGATCGTCGCTCGGGGGCTCGACCGGAATAATTGTCACCTCGATCACCTGATCGCTAAAGTCAGGTACATTACCGTAATCTTTCAAGCGGGCGTACCCGTCGCCATCGGTGCCCCAGCCCGCTCCACCGTACGTTTTGTCCTGGTTGCTCCAGGCGTTTCCACTATCGTGGTTGGGATATCCATTCTTTTTAATATCCCAGAGTTGGGCGTCTTCGAAGTGGAGATCTTCAAAGGCGATACGCCACGTGCCCGGCTGCGAGGGGTTCTCCTGCATCATCGAATACGGCGCCTCGTTGATCTTGCCGAACTCGGATACGTCCTCCGAGAACGAGGGACGAATGTAATCAAACGAGTTGTCGTCGGCGGTGACATTCTCGCCGCGGGCCTCACACGAATAATCGGCATCGACGGCCAGAATGAAGTTCAGGCGCGTGCCGGGCGCGATGACCCTGTCGTAGCTCGACTCGGCTCCATTCCGGTTGTTGCCAGGCGCGAAGACGAGTTCGGGCTCCATCGCCATAAACTTCTCTTTATTATTGCCCTGCGATCCGTTTCCATTTCCGTTCTGCTGGCCGGGATACGCGCCCCCTCCACCACACTCATCATCGGTGTTGGGATCGGAATCCTGATCCTGAAACGGCGCATTGCCGGGATTGCTGCTGTCCACCCCGTCGCAGTTGTTTCCGTGCCCGTTGTTGGTTTTCGGGATCATCCGCTGCAAGAAAATCGCCGAGCAGTAGCCCGCCATCGAATCGATGAACTCGACTTCGAGCCGGCTGGAGTCGGCGGATACCTTGGGCTGGCTGGCCTCGGGGATCGTGTTCTTCCGATGCTGCTCTTCGATGCGGTGGGTGATCATGGAATCTGCGCTCATTCCCACGCGGCTGATTGATGACTTGAGGCGCCCCACCGAGACCGCGCGGAACGACGTTGGGCTAATTTTCTCCAGCCACGCTTCGTACGTACCGTTCTGGTAGGTGCCAGTGATCGTACCCACATCGGCGACTACGGTACCTGCTTTCTTTCCTTGATCATCGTGAACGCGCGCCTCGGCTAACACCGCATTGTAGCCGGTGCGAGCGATCTGACGTGCAATAAGTTTTTCCTGACGCTGCGCCTGCCGCTGATCGGTGTCCAGCGACGTTTTCTGCGACTGGTACATCAGCATACTGCTTCCAGCCATGACAGCGGCCACAACGAGTAAAATATATTTACCCATGTCGACCCTCCAGTTTCGTGACTATAGTATTTCGTCTGGTAGCGTTGGGCCCTCCGCCCGTCCGCAGCTAACGGATGCGTCAAAGGAGGTGCCATCGCCCCCAGCCGCGCTCACCGGCGATTTGGAGGGTTTTATATGGGTACTATCTACTCACATCGATAAATATTACTCGACTTAGCGTATCTATTCTCCTGAGATGGGTCATCCAAAAGCGCAACGAAAAAAAAAGCGTGCACCGACTCCTCTGAGCCGACGCACGCCGGGTGCGCAGGTACTCCTCGACTTCTGCTCGCCCCACGCGATCAGTCGTCGTCCCCGATGTCATCATCGTCTCCCTCGTCTCCATCATCGTCATCGCCCTCGTCGAACGGATCGGAATCGTCATCATCCGCGGGAACGATCTGCACCTCAATCACCTGATCGCTGAAGTCGGGCCGGTCGCCGTAATCCTTCAGCTTCCAGTAGTCATTGAGGTCCAGCATCCATCCATTGCCTTCGTAGCCCCTCTCTTTCACCTCCCAGAGCTCGGCGTTGGAGAAGACGAGATCCTCGAAAGCCACGCGCCACGTACCCGGTTGCGAGGGCTTCTCCTGTGTGAGCGCAAAGGGCGTTTCCGATAGCTTGCTGAGCTTGTTGATATTCCCCTGAAAGGCCATGCGCGTGTAGTCGAAGGACTTATCCTTGAGGGTGATGGCGGTATTCCCGCGCTCCTCACAGGTGTAATCGGCATCGACGGCCAGAACGAAATTCAGCAATGTGCCGGGTTCGATGACCTGCTCGAACATGGTCTGAGCACCGTTGCGGTTGTTGCCTGGAGCGAATATCAATTCGGGGTCCATCGCCTTATAGCCGGGCGCAGCCCCATCTTTCTTGTTCGCCCACTCATCGTCATCGTAGGTTTCTTCATCATCGCTCGACGCGTTATCACTGTCGTCGCCATCGGCATTATTGCCATGCCCCTTGTTGTTTTTAGGCACGAACCGCTGCAGGAAAATGGCCGAGCAGTAGCCCGCCATCGAATCGATGAACTCGACCTCCAACTCACTGGGCTGATCGACTTCCGGGGGAGACGGGACGAAGTTGCGCTCGTGCGGAAGCCGGAGACGATGAGTCGTGGCGTTGTACGTGCCTTCGGATGTGACGCGATAGGCCGTCGGGCTGATTTGCGTGAGCCAGGCCCGATACGCTCCGCCCTGGTACTGCCCCTGCACCGTGCCCACGGCGCTGACGATTTCGTCGACGGCATCCGAGTTTCGCTCTTCCACCCGAGCGCGCGCTAACACCATATTGTATCCGCTGCGCGCAATCTGCCGAGCAATGACTTTCTCTTGCCGCTCGGCCTGCCGGTAATCGGTATCGCGCTCGATGCTGTTGGCCTGATGTGTCAGCAGCGCAATGCTCGCCGTCGCCGCCACCGTGATGAGTAAAATATATTTCCCCATGAGCCCCACCTGACAAGTTTCGTTATTACTACTCCTTGCCTGATAGGTCTCTACCTATTACGTTTCACCACACCGGTGCAAACGCATTACTGTATGTATTTATGGAGCATATATTTACGCCTCGGTGCGTCAATTCTCGTTTCGGAGGAGCAACACAGATCCGAAGTGCACTACCCGGAGCGAGGTTTTCTCACTCTGATAGGGAGCCACAACCGAGAAGCGCACACGCGTGCTCCGCACGGTATCGGGATTGACGTTCTGCACCTGGTACTTGGGATTCACGATTGGCTGGGCATTCCGATTGAGCATATCAATCTCAAAGTACCCGAGCGCGCCGATGCTCTGCCCATCCTGCACCCAGCTACCTGCCCCTACCTTCTGCTCCCGTTCGAGCTGGTACATATCGAGCGTGTCCTCTTCCACCACCTGCGTATCGACCTTGCGGACGGTGTAACGCGTGGTCACCGGCACGACGCTCGTCGTGCTTTCGATGGAGTCGCGATAAAAGGTAAACTCGGTGGTGACGCCCGCCGAATCGACCGGATTCTCGAACGTCACATCTCCGGGCGGGATGTTCTCTCCGATCCGCTCCAGGTCGTCCTCGACCCAGGTGGCAAAGCCCTGCGCCTGCTCTTTGACGATGTTGCGCGAGGTCTGCGCAATGTTAGCCTGCGTCGTCCGGAACTGGATCGTCACCAGGAGCAGCAGCACCGCCATGGCGATAATCATCGCCGTGAGGTTGTCGTAGATAAAAATCATAGCAGCCCTCTCTGTCTGGAATCAATCGTCGGGCGGGGAGCAATCAGTTGTACGCCAGCGTCTCCGAGAACACCACGGGGCGGGCCAGCACCGGCGTGCCATCCGGCTGGATATCGCGCACGCGAATGATCACTTCCTTGCGGATGGTCTTGCTGCTCGTCGGTTGCATGAGGTTGTCGACGTAGCGCACCTCGACCTCGACCCGGAAGTCGATCTGATCGCCGGGGATCTCGAAGGGCACCGTTGCGGGGACCATCTCGTGATAGTCGTCCACATCGTCGCAGACATCGGTGCCGCCGAAGGCCTCGCAGTCGTTGCCGCTCGTAAAAGGCGGCGAGGTGAAATCCGATACGCTCACGGTGCTGTCGCTGGGCACGCCCACCAGCGCATCGTCGAACGCCCGCGCCCGGATCACCTCCATCGACTGCATGGCGATGCCGGTGGCCATCTCCTCCAACTCCGAGCGTACCATCTCGCGCTCGCTCTTCACGATCGCCTGCATCTGACTGAAAGAGAGAAACGAAGCGGTCATGAGCGCCAAAAGTGCCAGTAACGTCTGTTGCATGCCAATCCTCCCAGAATCGGTGTGTGGCTATCAGGTAATCGGCGGGGCTACGCCAGGGTCTTGCCTTCGGAGGCGACCACGCGCATCATTTCGCGCACGGACGTCTCGCCCATCTTGACGACCTCACGGGCCGAATCGCGAAGCGTCAGCATGCCCTCGCCCATGGCCTGCTCGCGAATGGAGCCTTCGTCGACCATACCATCCGCTTCTACAATCATGTGGCGGATGGGCCGCGAGAAGGAAAGCGCCTCGGAGATGGCCCGGCGGCCCTTGTAGCTGAGCCCCTTGCAGGTGCTGCACTCGGCGTTGTTGCCCTCCGTGTAGAATGTCGTCGATTCGATCTCTTCCGGCGTGAAGCCCAGTTGCTGGAGCATCACCGGATCGGGATCGGGATCGGGGCGCTTGCACTCGGGGCAGAGCTTCCGGATGAGCCGCTGCGCCACGATCAGATTGATGGCGTAGGCGATCAGGAACGGCTCGATGCCCATCTTATAGAGCCGGCTCACGGCGCTCGGCGCATCGTTCGTGTGCAGCGTCGAGAACGTGAGGTGGCCCGTGTTGGCCAGCTTGATGGCAAGCTCGGCGGTCTGCCGGTCACGCATCTCACCGACCATCACCACGTCGGGATCGTGCCGCAGAATCGAGCGCAGCGCGTCCTCCAGCTTCAGCTTGTCGTTGAGTTTGATCTGCCGGACGCCGGGAATGATGTACTCCACCGGATCCTCGATGGTGAGGTCGTTCAC